>JAEPON010000004.1 GCA_017642895.1 Roseitalea sp. | reverse complement strand
TTCGATCGTCTTCTTCAAGGCTTGGCAGGTGCCGATCGTGCTGCTCGGCGTCTCGTTTCCGCTGGTCGTCGGCGGTATGGCCCTGATCTTGTGTTCGTATGGCGATCGGGTGACACGCTGGCGTCATGGTCACCCATACCGGGACAATCTGAAGTCTGGCGATCACGCAAGAACGCAGGACAAGCCCGAAAGGGATGGCGGGACTTGATCCTGAAAGGGGGCGCAGCGCTTCACCCCTACCCTCGTCTGGCTTGGATCGGGCCCGCGCCATCGCGGCCTCGACGGCGCTCATCGGGCCGGAAGCGCGCGCCGGTGCAGTCGCCAGCCCCAAAGCGCAGCAAAGGACGGCGGGAGGCATTTCTTTCTTGATCCGCGCGGAAGGCCGGCTTGCCGGCCGGGAAGACAGTCGTGTCCGCCGCCGTTGCCGCAAAGGCGCACGGGGCTTCAGCGACCGTTTCTGCCTGCAGCGCCTGCCGTTTCAAAGCCTTCTCCACCGACGTCATCCGACAGCGGTCCCTGATCGCCAAGGCGGCTCGAAAACTCCTCGGCAACATCGTGCAACACCTGCCGGCGCTGCTCCAGATCCGGTTCGCCCGGGCCGGTGTCCTGCGCAATGACACCAATGGCCGCGACGATGCGGTGGCGATGATCGAAGACGGGTGCGCCGATCGCAGAAACGCCATCGACGAGCGTGCCGGCAACCGATGCCACGCGATCGCGGCGCACCTTCTCCAACTCGGCACGAAACCGCTTGGCAGCATCGCGGCCCAGCCGGTGCTTGGGATGCCCGGCCAGCATCGGCTCAACGACGCTTTCCGGCACGAAGGCGGCAAACACCTTGCCGATTGCCGTTTGCGACAAGGGCAGCACCGACCCGACACGGACGTTCATGTAGACGGGGCGTTCGCTTTCCTCGAACTGGACGACAATGGGACCGTCATCCGTCCAGATCGCCAGAACGGCTGTTTCCCCGATCTGGTCCCTTAGCCGGACCAGGAACTCGGACGCCAGGTTGACGACATTGAGCGAGCGCAGACCGGTCAAGCCCATCAGGATTGCCTGCTGGCCGATCGAATAGTGTCCGGTCTGCTTGTTCTGGTAGACGAGGTCGGCCCGCACAAGACTGACGAGATAGCGGTGCACCTTGGCCGACGGCATACCGGCTTCCCTGGCCAGATCCCGCAACGGGCAAGGGCGCCCGATCCGGGTCAGCGCCGCAAGGATTGTCGCGGAGACTTCGGCCGACTGGATACCGAGCTTCTCTTTTGTTTCAGACACTTTGACATGCTTTCGGCGTTGCTCCGCCCGGCTTGTCACATTTCTACAGCGTGATCAAATCGATGGCGGATTTCAAGCGAGGACCGTGGCGTTTTTCAACAATGCAGGCGCAAGCCTGATGCCATGGCCGGCCTTGCTGGCGTCGGGCTTGATCATCCCGTCGCGCACGGCGGCGTGCTCGCCAAAAAGCGGCTCCAGCAATGGAAAGTCCTCCAGCATTGTCACGGCCGGCGACACCGCAGCCAGATGCACAAAAAGGCTCGGCAGGAAATGCGGCATGACTTCCGCCCCCAATGCCTCGGCGAGATGGACGATCTTCAAGGCCGGTGTCAGCCCTCCGACCATGGCAAGATCGGGTTGGACAATGCCGGCGATATTGTCTGTCAGCAGCGCGCTGAACGCGCCGACGCCTTGATGATGTTCGCCAGTGGCCAGAGCCACGGACACGTTGGCCGAAAGCCGGCGATAGGCCGTCATGTCGCCCGCCGGCAGGGGTTCCTCGACAAAGCGAAGACCGTGCTCGGCGGCGAGCCGGCAGAACCATTGCGCGCGCGACGGATCGCCCTTCTCGTTCATGTCGGCCATCACCCAGGCCTTGTCACCGACCACATCGCACACGGCCCGGATCATCGCCGCGTCGGCCGGTACACCGCCAACCCGCGGCTTGACGCCTTTGAAACCGGCCTCGACATGCGCCACAGCCTGTTCAGCCGCCGCAGCCGGCGCCATCGCGGGTGCAAATCCGCCGCTGCCATAGACCGGCACGGATCGCGCCTCGCCGCCCAGAGCCGTGGCAAGCGGCACATCGCGCCGTCTGGCATCCAGATCCCACAAGGCCAGATCCAATGCCGCAAGCGCGACCAGATTGACGCCAGGACCGGTACGGTTGAAGCTTTTTGATATGTCCCGCCAATGGGCCGGCGCCGGTGCAAGCGGCTGACCGTGCAGAAAGCGGTCGGCCAGTGCCGCCGCCCGCTCGGCAACAAAGCGCCCGCCGCCCGCAATCACATAGCTGAAACCAACCCCCCGCGCGCCGTCGCTGGTGCCGATGTCTGCCAGGATCAGATCGACTTGCGAAACCCCGGAACCGCCCATCGGCTTGTCGAGCGTGTGGGCGAGGAACGACACCTCGGCGTGTGTGATCGTCGCTTGACCCATTGTCAGGCGACCGCGGCATGATGGACCGCCGGCTCTGTCACCGACACGTCCATTGTGCCCAATTGATCGATGAAGCAGTGCATGACGTCGCCAGGCACAACGGGCCCCACGCCTTCGGGCGTCCCGGTCAAGATGATGTCGCCCGGATGGAGCGTATAGGTGGCCGCCGCATATGCGATCAGCTTGGCGACGTCGAACACCAGATGCTCCGTATTGGAAGCCTGGCGCGGCTCACCATTGACCTCAAGCCGGAAGGACAGCGCATCGGGATCATCGATCTCGTCCGGTGTCACCAGTGCCGGGCCGAGCACGGTGAAACTGTTCAGCGACTTGCGCCAGGACCGGTCTTCCGTGCCGCGCACGCTCATGTCCAATCCGATGCAGTATCCGGCAACATGGTCGAAAACGCGCTCGGCCGGTATCTGATAGCCGCCACGGCCGATGATCACCGCAAGCTCGATCTCATGATCGATCCGCCGGTCGGGGAAATGGCGCTCGACACCCTCCCCGGCACCGACCAGCGAAGAGGGCGATTTCAGGAACAGGCCCAATTCATCGATTGTTTTGACCGGCATGCCGTAATTGATGGCCGCATCGCCACGCGCTTCTTCCAGATGCAGCATGTAATTGACCGGCGCGGCAATAATCTTGGACGGAGATGCGACCGGCGAGAGCAGCGTGACCTCACCAAGAGGAATGGTCGGCGCCTGATCCGCCATCTCCTCAATGTCGGCGCGCAGTTCGGGCAGCGCGGCAATCAGCGCGTCGCCGGGCGGATGCGGCCATTTTGAGGCCGGGATACGATCCAAAACGTTGTTCACATCGTGGATTTTCTGCCCCCTGAGGACGCCGAGCCGGTTGTCGTCATAACGCACTAGTCGCATCGCCTTCTCCGTGCTTTGGGTTCATTCCGCTGTCGGCGCCGGCGCAACGACCGCCGGCCGCTGCAACCGCCAGACGATCGCCAGCGCCGCCAGCGCCACGGCATCGATCAAGGGCGCCTGCCCGATGATCATGTGATCCGGCCACAACAGAGCGATGCCGATGGCGGCGATGATGAGCCGCTGCACATGTCCAAGATCGTGGCGCAGGAAACCGACAAAGGCGGCCGAGATCAGCCAGACACCGATGATGGCAGCGCCCACATCAAGCGCAATGCGCCACCATGGCCCTTCCAGCAGCAGCGATGGTGTGACGACAAACAGGAAGGGTATGACGTAGGCCACCCAGCCGAACCGCATGGCCTCGAGTGCGGTGCGCATCTTGTCTGCGCTGGCGATCGAGGCGGCGAAAAAGGCGGCGATGCCGACCGGCGGTGTCACCATCGACATCATGCCGAGATAGAAGATGAACAAATGCGCGGCGATCGGGTCAATCCCGACATCAACGAGCGCCGGCGCGACCATGACGGCCAGGACGAGGTAGACGCCAACGGTCGGCATCCCCATGCCCAGGATGACGCAGACGATGGCCGCAATCAGGAGCAGCAGGAACATGCTGGACGAACCCAGTTGAACCAGCGTGTAGCTGAGACCAAAGCCCAGCCCCGTCAGATTCAGCATGCCGATCAGGAAACCGGCGGCTGCCGCGATCAGAACGACATCGATAACCGCTTCGCCCGTGCGGACCAGCGCCTGCCAGGCAACCGGCAGCGTCAGGCGGCTGGTGCCATATCCCGTAAAGAGGCCGATCACCAACGCGCTGACGGCGCCATAGAAGGCGGCCGTATCGGGTCGCAGGTTGAAACTGAACAGGCCCAACACGACAACGGCGAACGGGATCAGAAACGGCCAGCCCTTCTTGAGCGTCTCGCCCAATGGCGGAATCATCTCGGGCGGCAAGGGCGCAATGCGCTTCTTGGCGGCCTCAAGGTCGGCCTGCACGAAAATCGCGACATAGAACAAAAGCGCCGGGACGATGGCCGCGACGACCACTTCCGAATAGGGAATTTGCAGGATCTCGGCCATCAGGAAGGCAACGGCACCCATGATCGGCGGCAGGATTTGGCCGCCTGTCGAAGCCGTTGCCTCTATCGCAGCCGCAGAGGTGCGCCGGTAGCCGCCATCGATCATGATCTTGATCGTGATGACACCGGTGGCCACGATGTTGGAGACCACCACGCCCGAAATCGTGCCGAACAGCCCCGAACCGACAATCGCGATCTTGGCCGATCCGCCGCGCCTGCGGCCCATCAGACCAAGCGCCAGATCGTTGAAAAAGTTGCCGGCACCGATGGCGAGCAGCAACTGGCCAAACAGGATGAAGGCGATGACGATGGTCGCGGCAATGGCCAGTGTGATGCCCAGCATGCCGTTTGAGTCGATCCCGAGATAGACCAGTATCCGTTCGGGCGGCACATAACGCGTCTGCAGCGGCCCTGAAATCAGGTGCCCGAACAGACCAAACGACATCACGACCACAATGACACCGACCAGCATCATGCCGAGCGTGCGCCGGATGGCCTCCAAAACCGCCACGATCAGGATCGCGCTGATGGCAACCGCATCCCAGGGCATGTTGACCTGCCGCATGACCAGGCTGGGATAGCCGATGGCCAAATAAAGGGCTGCGCCGGTCGAGATGATGGCAAAACCGACGTCGATGATCCGCTTGCGCCGGTCCTCGTGCAGGATCAGCCCGCGCAGGTAGATGACGCAAAGGGAGAAGGCGAGCACAAGCGCCAGATATTGTTCGGTGTAGATCGCCGCGCCCAGGCGCGCGGGCAAGTCTGCCGCCCACACCACGGCCGCCAGCGAGAGGCCGGCAGCCAGGATGGCGCTCAAACTGAAGCGCGGCCGGGTGATGGGACGATCGCCCGACCCGCCTTCTTCGGCCTTAAATGGCGAGGGAGCGGTTGACACTAGTTCTGTGCAGGCCAGAGACCGGCTTGCTCGAAATAGGCAATTGCTCCGCTGTGATACTCCAATCCCGGATAGGGCTTGGCCGCGGTTTCAGGATTGAGGGGGCCAAAGGGCGGATAGGCCTCGACGAGCGCCGGCTTGTTTTCAAGAATGGACCGTACGAGCGTTGTGACCGTTTCGTCCGGCACATCCTTGTTGGCGACGACGACCACGTCCCATGTGACGAGCGGTGTCGGCGCTTCAATACCGGCGAGATGGGCCAATGGCGGCACCGTCGAAATGTAAAAGGCCGCGCGAACGCCTTGCGCTGCGGCGAGGGCTTCGGGCGTGTCGGCAACGGGAAGGTACTTGATGCCGCCCACCGATGCGTTCATTTCCGCAACCTTGGGCGCACCGACCGCAAAATAGGTGGCGTCCAACCGACCTGCGACAAAATCATCGGCGGCCCGTATGAGGCCGGTGGTCGGAACGCCAACCACATCGTCCATCGTCATGTCGTTGGTGGCCAGGACCGCTTCGATATGGGATTTTGCGATGGGAAAGGCGCTCCAGCCCGAAGGCAGACGCTTTCCGCGCAAATCGTCAATGCTGTCAATGCCCGAATCCTTGCGGACGATCAGCCCCATAGGCAGCGGACGCAGATTGATGACCATCCGCAGGTTTTCGAGCGCATTGCCTTCATATTCGTCCACGCCCTGGCTCGCGGCGATGATGTCGTTGACATCGTCGATCGCAAAATCTGAAAGGCCCTGATTGGTGGCGCTCAGCATGGCAAATGTGCCGCCATTGGGCTGCACGACGATGCCGAGACTCTCCGTATCGCGTGCGACGCGCGAAATGACCGACCCCATCGTGTGAAACACGGAGCCCTGCTCCAGTGTGCCAATGGCCACGGTCTGCGCCATCGATTGTGCGGTGGCAAATGCTACAAGGGCGCCCGTCAGAGCGCCGGTGACAAGCCGTCTCATGTTTTCCTCCCAATATTGTTATGTGCCGCAGAAACCGCCTGCGGCGCGCGATCACACAGGCTTTGGCAGGACCGCAAGGGTCCGTTCCATCGCCGTCTTCGACGCCTCCTCCGCATAGACATCCGTGCGGACCTTGTTGAAAAATCCGTGCTCGGCACCGGGATAGACCCAGACATCGACATGATCGACGGGATCAAGATGCTCCTTGAGCACCGCGACGACGTCCATCGGTATGTGCGCATCATTGTCACCAACATGCAGCACGACCGGGCATTCCATGGCCTTGATCTGCTCTATGTTGTCGTCGAGCTTGACGCCGTAAAAGGAAACGACCGCGGCCGGATCACCGGCCGCAGCGCCTGCCAGAACGGCGAGCTTGCCGCCCAGGCAATATCCGACAAAGCTTGGCTTCCCCATGCTCGCCGGATGGTCGCCAAGCGCCTTGAAGGCCGAAACGATGTCCTCGATCGCCTTCGCGAAATCGAGCTTCTGCATGTAACCGAACGCCTTGGCGCGATCATCTTCGGAGTAGCCGAGATCGACGCGCAGTTGCATGCGCCAAAACACATCGGGAACCAGAACGGTGTAACCAGCGTCGGCAAACATGTCGGCCTTAGCGATCATGGCCTCGTTAACGCCAAAAATCTCCTGCAACATCACGATACCGGGACCGGCACCATTGGCGGGCATCGCCAGGTAGGCGTCCATGTCCCCGCCATCCACCGCCACCTTGATCCAACTGCCTGCAGCGTCAGCCATCGTTCTCCCATCCATATCGTTTCTTATCGTGTTATATAATATGCATTTATCATTGTAAGATAACTGGTGCATTGTCAACCGGCATTCAGCCTTTGAGGGGCCAACCGCGATGCTGCCCTGTAAAACGACACACCCGAGGACATCCAAAGTGTGGACACTTTGAAGCGCCAGATAATCCCGCGGGCACATTAGCTTCTTCTGGTCATTGAATTTCAACGACATTCCATTGCGCCAATGGACAATTTTTCGGCACCTTTGTACATATGCGCCAAACGGTTCAAAAAATATGTCGACATTTTTGATTCAAAATGTATGCTCTTTTTAATCAACAAGCGTCTTAAACGTCGGCGCTGTTGCGAGGAGGAACGGCAATGACGATGGACGACATGCAGCGCCAGCGTGTGACGGACGTGGAGCAATTGCTGCGTGATCGCGTGCTTGGCGGGGAGTATCCCGATGGCAGCGTCTTGCCGCAGGCGCGGATTGCAAAAGAGCTGGGAATCAGCCGCACGCCGGTTCGCGAAGCTATGCGTGCGCTCCAGTCCGAGGGACTTCTGATCGGCGAGCCAAACCGCCGAATGCGGGTGGCAACGTGCACTCTTGGCGAACTGGAAGATGTCTACGCCACCCGCATCATGCTGGAATCATTGGCCGTTGCGCTGTCGATCCCACATATGGACGAAGCGCATTTTGATCTGCTTGACGAAAGTCTCGGTCGCATCGCAGATGAAGAAACGTGTGGTGAGTTTGATCGATGGGCGATCGAACATCATCGGTTCCACATGCAACTCGTTGCCTTCTGTGGCACCTCACTTTATGAGCGCATTGAACGGCTGCATGCGAAAAGCTTGCGCTTCCAAAGGCTCTACAATCTCACGCAATCACCCCGCTGGTGGATGCGCCGCAGCGCAACCCACACGCAATTGGTTGCCGCCTGCAAGGCACAACGCCCGTCATGGGCGGCACGATTGACCGCACAACATCTCGGTCAGACGGCAATCACGCTCGCCAATGACCAGTTCAGGGACGAACCGCAAAGCGGTGCGCTGGAAGCGGCCATTGAAATGGTCACAGCGGGCTCCGGCGCCCTCAATGGGTTGCTCAGTGCCGGCGAGCAGGAGACGCTGTGATGGACACACGCATCCAGACTTCGCCGCAGCCTGAACCATCGCTTGATGACCGCTTTGAACTGGAAGATGGTCGGGTTTTTCTCAACGGCATTCAAGCTCTGATCCGCTTGATGATTGACCAGCAGCGGCGCGATGGCCGGGCGGGCCTGCGCACCGGTGGTTTCGTCACCGGCTATCCCGGATCGCCACTCGGCGGCATCGATGTCGCGCTGCGTGGTGTCAGTTCGACCCTCAAGAAATACGAAATCCGCCATCTGCCCGCCCAAAACGAGGAACTGGCGGCAACCTCGATCATGGGCACGCAGATGCTCGACGATCATCCGACCTCCGAATATGACGGCGTGGTTTCCTATTGGTATGGCAAGGGGCCGGGCGTCGACCGCGCAGGCGATGCCATCAAGCACGGCAATTTTGCCGGCACCAGCAAGCAGGGCGCCGTTGTCATTTTGAGCGGCGAGGACCACGAGGCCAAGAGTTCAAGCGTCCCCTACCAGCAGGAGTTCTCGTTTGAGCATTCGGGCGTGCCGGTCCTGTATCCAAGTTCGGTGGCCGAGTTTCTGGAGTTCGGCCATCACGCAGTCGCCATGTCGCGCTATTCGGGATGCTGGGTGGCGCTCAAGCTGGTGGCACCCCTGTGCGATGGCGGCGCGACGATTGACGTTTCCGCCAGTGATCAAGAAATCACGATCCCGCAGGTGGATATCGATGGAAAACCGTTTGCCAAGACAACGGACTTCACTTTCTTTCCAGTCAAAAACATCGCCCATGAAAAACGTCTTTATGAAGAGCGGCACACGGCGGTGCGTGCCTATGCACGCGCGAACGGGCTGGATCGAATCACCGTCCGGTCGGACCAGGACAGGCTGGGCATCGTTTCGTCTGGCAAGTCCTATGCCGACGTCAGGCAGGCGCTTCTGGACCTTGGCTTCGACGACGCGCGTCTCAACGCTGCCGGTATTCGCCTCCTGAAAGTCGGGCTCTTGTGCCCGATCGACGAGGAGATCGTGCGCGAGTTCGCCGATGGTCTCGAAGAGATCATCGTCGTTGAGGAAAAGCGCGACTTTCTGGAACGTCAGGTGGGTCGGGCGATCCTCGATCTGGGCCAGCCAATCCGCCTTTTCGGAAAGAAGGACGCGGAAGGAAACGTTCTGTTTCCCGTTGCGGGTGGGCTGGAGCCGCATCAGGTCACCGAAATATTGAGCGGACAACTGCACGCGCGCGGCCTGGTAGATGTGCCGTCGGAGGGCGGTGCAACAATCACCCGGTTGAAGACCGCACAAAGCAGACAGATGCCCCATCTGCCTCATCGAAAGCCCAATTTCTGCTCGGGTTGTCCACACAATATCGGGACCCGGCTCGCCGATGGGCAACAGGCTTGGGGATCGCCTGGCTGCCACATTTTTGCGGCCCTGATGGATGAACCCAAGCGGCGCATCGAGGCGGTCACGCAATATGGTGGCGAAGGGTTGCCCTGGATCGGTCTGGAACCATTCACCGATCGAAAGCACATCGTCCAGAACGTCGGCGACGGCTCCCTGTTTCACTCGTCCTACCTGAACATTCGCTACGCTGTGAATGCCGGCGCGACGATGACGTTCAAGATTCTCTACAACAGCGCCATCGCCAACACTGGCGGCCAGCCGCCTGTTTCGGCGACGGAAATTCCGCGTCTGCTGCAGCTTCTGCGGCTCGAAGGCGTCAGCGCCATGGTTGTGGTGACAAAGGATCGCACAGCTTATCGCAGTCGCGATCTGCCGTCGGGCACGAAAGTTTGCGAACCGCCTCAGATGGAAGCCGAACTCAAGCGCTTGGAGGCGGCCAAGGGTGTGACGGTGTTGGTCTATGACGGACAGTGCGCCAACGAACGCCGGCGCCGGCAGAAGCGCGGCCTTCAACCCAAGCCCCGCGAATTCACGGTCGTTAATGAAGAAGTCTGCGAAAATTGCGGCCATTGCGGTGAAGTTGCCAACTGCATGTCGCTGCAGAAGATTGATACTCCGTTCGGCCAGAAGACGCGCATTCATCAATCATCCTGCAATCAAGATCAGAGCTGCCTTGAGGGC
Source organism: Roseitalea sp. (assembly GCA_017642895.1). Classification (GTDB taxonomy): domain Bacteria; phylum Pseudomonadota; class Alphaproteobacteria; order Rhizobiales; family Rhizobiaceae; genus Roseitalea. Next base: position 340,648 of record JAEPON010000004.1, on the reverse strand, counting down.
GAATGCCCTTCCTTTGTGACGGTTCGTACAAAAGAAGGCGGCGCGGTCAAGAAGCCAGCGCCTCCACACATTGAAGACGAATTTCCTGAGCCGGAACTGCCCTCGCTTCATCAGCCATTTCCAATCTACACGCCTGGCCTTGGCGGCACCGGTGTCATCACCGTCAATGCCATTCTTGCCCACGCGGCAACACTCGATGGCAATCGCGCGTTAAGCTATGACCAGACGGGCGCATCCCAAAAATGGGGGGCTGTGCTGTCTAGCTTGATCGTTGCGCGCGACGATGAGACCAACCTTCATTCGAACGTGATCAGCCCCGGGGGCGCGAGGCTTTATCTGGCGCTCGATCTGATGGCGGCAGGTGATGCCAAGAATTTGGCGCGCTGTTCGCCAAACGACACGGCCACCGTCATCAATACTTCGCTGCTGCCAAGCGGCGATATGATCCGCAATGTGCGCAAAAGGGTTCCGGCAGACCCGATGGCCGCTGCCGTGCGCACTGTATGCGATCCTGAACGCACCATTCAGGTGCCCGCACGCGAAGTCGCCGAAGCAATGTTTGGCGATTACATGATGACCAACATGATTGCGGTTGGCGCGGCCTATCAGGCTGGATTCATTCCGATCACATCGGCCGCCATTGAACAAGCTGTCCGTTTGAACGGTGTGCAAATCGAAAAGAACATGCTGGCCTTTCGCGCGGGCCGACTGGCTGTTCATGATCGCAAGGCCTTTGACCGGCTGCTTCAAGAACGCCCGCCTGCATTGTTTGCCAACCGGACCGTTCGTGCCCGGACAGAGCGGTCTTCCGAACGCACCGCGGAAATCGCTGAACTGACAAAGGGCATAAAAACGAGCACCCCAACAGCCGCGCGAATTGCCGATCTGACCGACGACTTGGTCAGCTATCAAAACCGGGATTATGCAAAACGATACATCGACGTGTTGCGCCGTGTCTCAGGCAGGGAGGCGGCAACCGTGGATGGCGACTCGATCACCGCCAAGGTTGCCGTAAACCTCCACAAGCTCATGGCGTTCAAGGACGAATATGAAGTGGCCCGCCTATTGAGCCAGCCCGATTTCGTCGAAAATGTCAAAGAAGCCTTCGATGGCGCCGAGCAGGTTTACTTCAACTTGCAGCCGCCGCTACTGCGCTGGTTCGGCATGAAAAAGAAGGTTCGCTTCAACACGAAATGGGCCGTGCCGATGTTGCGGCAGCTGGCGCGCATGAAAGTGCTGCGCGGCAGCGTCTTTGACCCATTTGGATATGCCGGCATCCGCCGTGAGGAGCGGCGCCTGGTTGGATGGTACATCGCGTTGATGGACCGGGCGATGGGCGCGCTCAGCCCGACCAAGCGCGACCTTGTTTTGCAGTTGGCCGCCTTGCCGGAGGACATCCGCGGCTACGAGCACATCAAGGAACGATATCTGAGCGAAATCCGCGAGCGCGAAGCCAAATTGCTCGCGCAATTGGAAGAACCGGATACGCCGCACAAGATCGCAGCCGAGTAGGACAAGCGCTTTTTTCGAATACACAAATCCACTGGGAGGATGGACTATGAGAAAGACTGGAATTTGGGCGGCGGCCACGGTGGCACTCGCCGCCATCTGGACATCTCCGGCGTTCGCCGAAACACAATTGCGCGCCATCGGCGTCTTCAACATCAACTCAACGCCGGCTGTACCGTTGCAAGAGTTCCTCGACCGTGTTGAAGAGACGGGTGGCGACACGCTGAGCATCAACTATCTGGGCGGCCCATCCGCAATGCCACCCTTTGAAGTGGGCAGCGCGGTATCACGCGGCGTGGTTGATATCGCGTACGTGCCAGGGTCGTTTTACACCGCGCAGATGCCCGAAGTCGAAGTGCTGCGCATGTCTGAATATTCGGTCGCCGAATTGCGCGAGACCGAAGCTTGGTCAATGCTTCAGGACCTTCATGCCGAGAAGATGAACAGCCATTTGCTGGGCATAGCGGGCGAAGGCATCGAGTTTCATCTTTACCTGACCAAACCCGTCGAAGAGATGGACCTCACCGGTATGAACATTCGTGTTACGCCGGTTTATCGGCCGTTTTTCGAGGAACTCGGCGCCACTGTGGTCCGGACATCACCCGGTGACGTCTATACTGCGCTCGAGCGTGGCACGATCGACGGATATGGCTGGGCTAGCTTCGGCCTGTTCGACTTCGGCTGGGACGAGTTTACCACCCATCGGGTCGATCCGGGCTTCTACCAGACCGACTTCAACTTCCTGGTCAATCTTGAGACGTGGAACGGCCTGAGCGACGACGAAAAGAAAGTGCTGACCGATGCAATGGCCTGGGTTGAGGAGCGCAACGTGATCTATGCCGACAATGCCCGGGCCGAACTTGCGCGGCAAGATGAGGCGGGGATCGAGGCGATCACATTTGCGGATGGTCAATGGCTTGCCAAGGCCAAGGAAACAGGCTGGGCACACATTGAAGGCCTTGCCCCTGAACATGGCCCCCGCCTGCGGGAATTGGTGACCATAGCCGACTGACAGACCTTGTGACCTGCGCCACCACATCGATCGCCATCGATCTTTGTGGCAGCGCAGGCTCCGTTTCGCCGAAGAATCCACACACGCCCTTCAACATCTTGGCTCCGACATGACTTGGCTTCGACTGTATGATTGGGCCTTGAGCATTCTTGGCGGGTTTGCGGCCTTGTTCCTTCTGGCCGCAGCGATCGGGATCGGTGCTGATGTCGCAACACGTCAGTTCGCCGGTACCAATATCCCGTGGATGACCGATGTCATCGAGTACGGCCTGGTGTTCAGCACGTTTGCAGCCGCACCCTGGCTCCTTCGTCATGGTAATCACATCACGATCGACTTTGTGATACTCGCCACACCTGATCGCGTTGCACGTATGTTGGCCCGAGCGGCAAATCTCATCGGCCTCATCGTCTGCACGATTCTGACGGTCGTCGGCGTCCAAGTGACGCTGCAATCGGCCGAGCGGGGATCAAACATCGTTAAAGCCATCGCTATGCCGGAGTGGGCGCTGCTTGCTGTGGTTCCGGTTGGTCTGGCCCTGTGCGCCATCGAGTTTGCTCGCCGGCTGCTGTCCTCAGACGGGCCTAGTGCGCCCGACTATGAGGATTTCTGATGGGCTGGCAAGCAGCATTGCTCTTGATGACCGGCGGCCTTCTGGCGCTGCTGGCGCTCGGTCTGCCCGTTGCCTTTGCTTTCATGACGATCAACGTAGTCGGCGCCTGGATTTTTTTGGGTGGCGTCAATGGTCTGGAGCAGATGGTACGCAATGCAGCCGGCTCACTGAACAACATCACATTGGCACCCATCCCGCTCTTCATCTTGATGGGCGAGATCATGCTCCAAACCAAACTGGCCGAACGCGCGATTAGCGCCATTGACCGGATCATTCATCGCGTTCCAGGCCGGTTGCCGATCGTGTCGGTGGCCAGCGGAACCATGTTTGCCACCTTGTCTGGCTCAACCATCGCCAACACGGCCGTACTGGGGCGGGCCATGGTGCCGGACATGCTGCAGCGCGGCTATCACCCCACACTGGCGCTCGGCCCGATCATGGCCACCGGTGGCATCGCCATGCTGATCCCGCCATCGGCATTGGCTGTGCTTCTTGGAAGCGTGGCCGGCATTTCGATCTCGGCGCTTCTGGTTGCCGGCATCCTGCCCGCACTACTTCTGGCCTGTTCATTTGTTGCCTACATCGTCATCCGGTCGATTCATGATGGAGACAAGGCACCCGAAGACATGGGCGCCGAAATGTCGTTGTTCGAGCGCTGGCGCGACTTCCTTATCTATGTGGTACCGCTCTCTGGTATCGTCATTGTCGTCGTCGGGTCGCTGTTTGCCGGCATCGCCACGCCCACCGAATCGGCGGCGCTCGGGGCGATTGCCGCCGCCGGTGCAGCGGCGTTCTACCGCTCGCTGACATGGGACGCCATCTGGCGTGCGGCTAAGAATAGCGCCATCAACTCCGTGATGATCCTTTTCATCATCATGGCGTCGTCAACGTTCAGTCAAATCCTGACATTCTCTGGCGCCAGCAGCCAACTGGTTGGGCTCGTCAGCGGTCTAGAACTGTCCGAGATCAGCATCGTTTTGCTGATGCTGCTGATGTTGCTGCTGCTTGGTTGTTTCGTCGATCAGGTCAGCATGGTGATGATCACCGTGCCGATCTTTATTCCGGTCGCCAACAGCATCGGCATAGATCTGGTCTGGCTCGGCGTCATCTATCTTCTGGCGATGGAGATCAGCTTTTTGACGCCGCCTGTTGGCCTGCTTTTGTTTGTGATGAAAGGCGTGGCGCCCAGCTCAATTACGTTGAGGCAAATCTACTTTGCCGCCATGCCGTTTCTTGCCTGCGAACTGCTGGTGCTGGGTGTGGTGGTGGCCTATCCGCCGCTGTCACTTTGGCTGCCATCACTGCTGAACTAGAGCCGCCTGCTTCTATCGGCCGCTGGAGGGTGCTGTCCGATAAATTGTGATGGCAGTCGCCGTCATCACGATCGCCTGGTCCTGATTGAGAATCTCGATGTCAAACAAGACCCGTCCGCGATCGGGTTTACTCGCCGATTTTTCAGCTTTGGCGATCGTCAGCTTCATTGAAAGCCGGTCATCGGGGCGTACCGACGCGGTCCAGCGGATCGTGTCGATGCCAGGTGAAGCCAGCACACCTTCCGGCGACAGAAAGTGCCGCACCAGCATCCGCATCATCAAAGCTGACGTGTGCCAACCGCTGGCCACCAGGCCGCCAAAAACGCTCCGCTTGGCTGCCTCGGCGTCAACGTGGAACGGCAGCATGTCGAATGATCGGCCAAAGGCGATGATCGCATCCTCTGTCACGGGTTCATCGCCGAAGCGATAGACGTGGCCCTTGGCAAAATCGTCAAAGAAGTGTGGCTGCTCGTCTATGGGCTGGATCAGATTCATCGGTGCCTCCTCTACGCGGAAATTTTCGGGCTCCGGCTTGGCACGCCAAAGCGGTTCTTCTTGACCTTATTTTTTCGTATTATATAATACGCATATTACAAATCGAAACAGCGGAGGATGGATTTTTGACCCAGGGACAGATGATGCAGGAGGTTGCGCCGGACGATGCGCAGCGCGAGCAATTGTACAAGGCGCTTGGCGACCTGAACGCCTACGGCTTCTGGACCATTCAGGGCGACATGGAGCCAAAAGAGCCGCGCGTGCGGGAATTGCCGCATGTCTGGCGCTGGAAAGAGTTTGAGCCGCACATCATCAACGCAGGGCACATTGTTCCCCACGAACTGGCCGAACGGCGCGGCATCGTCCTGCACAATCCCGGTCTCGACATGACACGGCCGAGCACGACCAACACACAATATGTGGCCTACTCGGTCTATATGCCCGGCGAGATCTTTGAGGCCCATATTCACAGCCCGGCCGCCAGCCGCATGCTCCTGAAAAGCGACGGCAAGGGATACACGACCGTCGAGGGCGAAAAAGCCTATCTGGACCGTGGAGACCTGATCATGACCCCGTCGGGTACATGGCACGATCACGGCAATGAAGGCGCCGAACCCATGGTCTGGGTCGACATGCTCGATATTCCTGTCACCATGCTTTTTAATGCCGGCAAATTCGGCTTTCACTACACCGAAAACGGCGTGCAACGCCCGATGCAGTCAGCAACCCGTTCACACCTCTATTCGCAACGCCATTTCGGCATGGGCGGCCTGCGGCCGCGCTTTGCGCAGACATCAATCGGCAACAACACCAGTTCGCCGCAGCTCCATTGGAAATACAATGACGTCCGCAAAGCACTGAACGCGGTCCGCGATGAGCCGGGCGACCCCTATGACGGCGTGATCATCGATTATATCAATGTGATGGATGGTGGCCCGATCCAGAAGACACAAAACTTCTCGATGCAATTGCTGCGTCCGGGCGAACACACGCTGTCCCATCGCCATACAAACTCAAGCGTTTATGTCGTCATCGAAGGCAGCGGATCGACGATCATCGAAGGCGAAGAGTTCAAATGGGAAGAAAGCGATGTCTTCTGCGTGCCGTCCTACAAATGGCACGAGCACGTCAATGCCAGCGGCAGCGAAGACGCCGTGATCTATTGCGTGTCGGATGCGCCCGCGCTGCAAAAGCTCGGCCTTTGGTGGGAGGAGCGCAAAGCAAAGGACGGTTCGATCACCTCGGCCGGCAACACGATTCCCGCCTGATCGCAATCAGCGATATCCGCAAACTCACGAGGGCCCGCGGCGCTATCGCTGCGGGCCTTCCTTTTTGACCGGTGAAAAAGCGCCGCGTCCGGAGATCGCCGACGAAACCGGACAGGATGACATATCGGCGTCAAAGCGCCGGTTTTGATCCCCTGCCCGGCCGGGCAAAGGCCGGTAACTGCCTCAAGGAAGGCTTTGGAAGATCAGTTGAAACAGTCCAACCGATTGGCCATGCCGATGCCGGTGCGTCACGAAACCGACCTCCCCCACGGGGGATCGGCTTCGTCCGTTCATGCCCCTCCGGCCGCGATGCGGGCACAAGTGCCGGTGTGCGTCGATATCTATTCCAGCGGGTTGCCCGTCGCAAAGCCGCCATCGACCTCCATGCAGATGCCGGTGACATAGGCGGCCGCGGGCGAACACAGAAAGATCACGGCGCCAACAAGGTCTTGCGCCGTGCCCCAGCGACCCAGCGCGGTGCGCCTTGAAATGGCCGCTTCGCCTTCCGGTCGTGACCAGATCGGCTTGGTCATGTCGGTGCGGTGGTATCCCGGCGCAATGGCGTTGACGCGAATGCCGTCGCGCCCCCAGGCATGGGCACAGGACCGGGTGAGGCCCAAAATGCCGGTCTTGGAGGCGCAATAGGCGGGAACGCCCGGATCGGCAAGAAAGCTCAGCATCGACGCGATGTTGACGACGGAGCCCCCGGACGCGGCAAGCCGGTCGCGCAGCGCGAATGCAAAACGCATCTGGGCGTTCAGGTTCACCTCGATCGTGTCGAGAAAAATGTCCTCTTGCCATTCCTCGCCGCCACGCGCCACGCCTGCCGCGTTGACAAGGATATCGACCTGTTCCTGCCCGGCGCAAAAAGCGGCCACTTCGGGACGGTCGCGAACGTCCAGTTGAACGAAATCGATGCCAGGCTCATCGAGGGCGGCAATCTTTTCAGCCGAACTGCCGGTGCCGGTCACCTTGGCGCCCGTTGCGGCAAGGCCGCGCGCGATCGCCAGCCCGATACCGCTGGTCGCGCCCACGACGATCGCGTGCTTGCCGGCCAGCAGATCCGGCCGGAATGTCTGGGCTGTTTCGCTCATCGTCATCCTCCTAGACTAGCTGGCGCAAGGCCCCGGCCACATCGGCCGGCGTCACCCGCATTGGCTCATTGTCCATGATGTCGCCGGACCGGCAGGCACGCTCGGCGACGCGGGCGAGCTTTTCGTCGGTCACATCGGATATACCGACACCGGCGAGTGTCGTCGGCAGGCGGACGGCCTCGCAAAAGGCGCGGACGCGGGCGAACCCGGCTTCGTCGCCCGCGATCAGCAGCATCGCCAGCACGCCGATCGCGACCTTTTCGCCATGCAGATGGTGGTGCACATCATCCAGTTCGCAGAGCCCGTGATGGATGGCGTGCGCGCCGGCGACGCCGCCGGACTCAAACCCGATGCCCGACAAAAGGATGTTGGCCTCGACCACCTTTTCCAATGCGGGGCTGGCACGGTCGTGGTCGCAATCGGCAAGCGCTGCGGCGCCGTGCTCGAAGATCACGTCGCGGCAAAGACGGGCGATCTCGAACGCGATGGCGGCGCCGTGCGTGTTCCAGCAATTGGGCGCATCAGCCTTCCGGCTGCTTTCGGCCTCATAAAAGGTGGCGAGCGCGTCGCCGATCCCGGCGGCAAGAAAACGGGCCGGCGCCTGGGCGATGATCGATGTATCGACCAGCACCAGATCCGGGTTGCGCGGAAGGAACATGTCGTATGCGACCGTGCCGTCCTCGCGATAGACGACCGCGAGCGCCGAACAGGGCGCGTCAGAGGCGGCGATCGTCGGCACGATCACGCTGGCCGCCCCGATCCTGTGAGCGACGGCCTTGGCCGTATCGAGGCACTTGCCGCCACCGACCCCGATCACGATCCCGGCGCCATCGGCGGCCAGAACACCGGCGTCGATCTCCGCTTCCGAACACTCGCCGCCATGGACACGGCTGGTCAGCGCCAGTTCGCCGCCGGCCGAGTCGCGCACCATCGGTTCCAGCCGGTCGGCAAGGCCCCGGTCGAGCAGGCAGAACGCACTCTGGCCGAGCGGCGCGGCTTCGACGCCCAACCGACCGATGAGCCCGGCACCTTGAATGTAGCGGCCCGGGAACCGGGCGCCGGTGATCCGCACCGCGCCCTGCCCTACCAACATGTGTAACCCCCGTCGGCGAGCACGATCGAACCGGTCATCAGACTGGCGGCGTCAGACGCCAGAAACAGGATCACGGATGCCACCTCGTCGGTTCGCCCCATGCGCCCCTGCGGCGTGCCGCCGATCCAGTGCCGCATCAGGTTCTCGTCTTCATAGACATAGGCGTTCATCTCGGTCTCGATATAGGTGGGGGCGACGGCGTTGACCCGCACGCCGCGCGGCGCCCATTCGGCCGCAAGCGACCTGGTGAGCTGGTGCACCGCCGCCTTGGAGGCGTTGTATTGCGCCTGCTCCTGCGGGCGGTTGACGATATAGCCCGACATGGACCCGACATTGACGATGCTGCCGCCGCCATTGTCCAGCATCCGCTTGCCGAACGATCGGCAGCACCAGAACAGACCGTTGAGATTGATATCGATGACCGATGACCACTCATCATCGCTCATCTTTTCGGCGGGGATGTTGGAACGGGCGATGCCGGCATTGTTGACCACGACATCGAGCGCGCCGACCTTTCCGGCAAGCACGTCCACCGCCGCCTGATCGGTGACATCGAGTCCCCGGGCTGTGACATCGAGCTTTTTCTCCCGCAAACCCGCCGCGGCCTTGTCCGCCAGTAGCGCATCGCGGTCGGTCAGGATCACCGATGCACCGGCCTCGGCCAAGGCCTGACAGACGGCAAGGCCAATGCCGCGCCCGCCGCCCGTGACGAGAGCGCGACGCCCCGCAAGGCGGAAGCGGTCCAGATAGGGCGTGTCGGCGGATGCGTGCGTCATTCAGACCTCCGGTTGCGACGCGGCGAGCGCGTCGAGCGTGTCATAATGGTGCTGGCTTTGCTCGTAGAGCGCGTTGAAGAGCGGCTGCATGCGCGCATAGTGCTCGGCCCATGCCGGGTCCGGTGCCACGTGTCGGCTGTGACGGACCATGCGCGCCGATGCCTCGGTCAGATCGCGTGCCGCACCGGTCGCGACCGCGGCAAGAGCCGCGCAGCCGACCAGGCCGCATTCGGGCTCCTCCGGGATCAGGATCGGTCGGTCGTAGATCGCCGCCTTGATCCGCAGCCACAGGTCGGCCCTGGCCCCGCCGCCCGAAGCGATCAGAACGTCGGGCCGCGTGCCGGTCGCCTGCTCCATCACGGCGAGATGCCGGTTGACGGCAAAGCCGACGCCCTCGAGCACGGCGCGGTGCATCTGCGGCAGGCCATGCCCTGCCGCCAGGCCAAAGAACTGGGCCCGCGAGTTGCGATGCGCGCCCAGACGTTCGCCGACGAGATAGGGCAGGAACAGGAGCGCGTCCGATCCGGGCGCGGCGGTGGCCGCCATGTTGATGATCTCGGCGTAGCCCAGTTGATTGTCGTGAAACGCCCGGCGTGCCCATCGGGCCGCGTCGCCGCCCGCTTCGAGCAGAACGAAACCGCCCCAGTTTCCCTCGGGCGTGCCGACATTGCTGATCCCGGGATCGAGGATCGGACGCTCGGCGACCAGCGTGATGATCGACGACGTACCGGCGACCTCGGACGCAAGGCCCGACCGGCAGACGCCCGAGCCCAGAAGCGCGACCGGATAGTCCCCGCCGCCGACCAGAACAGGCGTGCCAAGCGCAAGACCGGTCTCGGCCGCTGCCTGCGCCGATACATGGCCAAGAATTTCGGTCGGCAGCCGGATGGGCGCCATGCGCCCGACGTCAAGCCCCAGTTCATCGAGCACCGCGCGGTTCCAGTCGCCCGTTTGCGGATCCATCAGGAACGAACAGGCCGCCTCGGTCCAGTCCATCGCCCGTTCGCCGGTCAGGCGCATGTTGACATAGTCCTTGGGCATGAAAACCGTGGCGGTGCGCGCCCAGGCATCGGGATCGCTGTCACGAAGCCATTGCAGCTTGAACGCCGGCCAGGCGGGCGTTGGCGGGTTCGCCGTGCGCGGCAGCCAGGCCGCGACATCCTCGCGCGCCTCGAAGGCCCGCACATAGTCGAGCGTCCGTTTGTCGTTCCACAGCGGGACCGTATCGCGCGTCAGCCGCCCGTCATCGTCGATCAGCACTGTGCCATGCATCTGGCCGCAGGCGGCGACCGCGCCGATGGCAATCTGATTGTCCCCGGCCCAGCCCGTGACGTCCGACAGCGCCGCCCTGGCTGCGTTCCACCAGTCTTCGGGCCGCTGCTCGGACCAGCCATAGGCCGGAACGATCTGCTCATATTCGCGCGCGGCCACCTTCAGAACGGTGCCGTCGGCCGACATGGCCGCGGCCCGGGTCGACCCCGTGCCGATGTCCAGCGCGACCGTGCATGCAGCGACCCCTTGCATCAGCGGCGCAGGAACGACGTTCCATGCTGCATCACCACGGCCGCGACGATGATCACGCCCAGATAGACCTGCTGATGATAGCCCGGCACGCCGGCAAGGTTCATGATGTTGCCGATCACGCCCAGAATCATCACGCCGATGAAGGTGTTGATGACCCCGCCGCGCCCGCCCATCAGGCTCGCCCCACCGATCACCACGGCGGCGATCACGTCAAGCTCGGCGGCAACACCCACCTGCGCCGAGCCGACACCTGATCGCGCGGTCACCAAGATGCCGGCGATCGACGCCAGCGCGCCGGAGATCACATAGACCGCCATCACGTGCCAGGAGACGGAAATGCCCGACAGGCGGACCGCCTCCTCGTTGGAACCGATCGCTTTGACGACGCGCCCGAAGCGCGAAAAGTTCAGCACAAGAAAGGCAACCGCAAAAAGCGCGAACATCAGGAGCGCCGGGTTCGGAAAACCGAGGGTAAAAGAGGTGCCGAACGCGCTGAGCGGTGCACCGTCGGCTCCGGGCATGATCGGCTGGCCGTTGGACAGTATGAGCGCGAAACCGCGTGCCGCCGTCATCATCGCCAATGTGATGACGAAGGCCGGCAGCCGGAGGAAGGCGACGAGGAAGCCGGAAATTGCACCGCACATGGCGCCAAGCGCCACCACCATGCCGATCGCCACCAGCAACGGATATTGCTGGATCAGCAGGGCCGACGCGACCGCGCCCAGCGCCGCGATCGAACCAACCGAAAGGTCGATGCCGCGCGTCAGAACCACGAACAGCATGCCGATTGCCATGATGCCGATGCCCGACATCTGCCGAAGCACGTTCATGATGTTGCGCTCGGACAGGAAAACGTCCGACTGGGTGCTGGCAAGCAGCACCAGCAGCACAAAAATGGCAAAAGTGCCGAACTGCGCGAACAGCCGGCGGAAGGATGTGCGCCCTTCGGAGACCGTCTTTGCGTCCGTCGCCCGGTGCGTGGCCCCATCCGCGATATTGTCCGTCATGCCGCTGCCTCCTGTTCTTCCTGCGAACGCCCGGCAATGGACAGCGTCAGCAGGTTCTCCTCGGAGTATCGGTCCGGCAGGAGTTCGCCCCTCAGCCGGCCTTCGCCCATCACCAGCACGCGGTCGCAAAGACCGAACAGCTCGGCATGTTCCGACGAGATGATCAGCACCGCCTTGCCCTCGGCGGCCATGCGATGGATCAACGAATAGATTTCGGTCTTGGCGCCGACATCGACGCCACGGGTCGGCTCATCGAGAATGACGATGTCGCCGTTCGAGTGAAACCACTTGGCCAAGACAATCTTTTGCTGGTTGCCGCCCGAAAGACTGCTGACCGGGTCCGAGGGATGGTCGAGTTTCACCCGCAGCGACTGGATCAATCCGTCAACGATCTTGCGTTCACGCCGTGCGTTGAAGAAACCGAAGGCGGTAACGTCGCTGGTGTTGGCCATCGTCATGTTCTTGCCGATGGCCATGTCGAGTACGATGCCTTGACCCTTGCGGTCCTCGGGCACCAGGTTGATGCCGTGCCTGACCGCATCCTTGGGCGAGCGCGGCCGATAGGGCTTGCCGTGCAGTTCGATCGCACCGGCCTTGATCGGGTCGGCGCCAAAGATCGCGCGCGCAACCTCCGTGCGGCCGGAGCCGACAAGGCCGCCCAGACCGACCACCTCGCCCTTGCGCAGTTCGAGCGAAACCCCGGCGACGCCATTGGGCAAATCCAGGCCGTTGACCTTGAGGACCACATCGCCGATTTCGGTGTCGGGCTTTTCGCCGAACAGCTGGGACAAAGGCCGTCCCACCATCATCCCGATCAATCCGTCCACGGTGGTGTCGTCCGGCCTGACCAGATCGACATTGCGCCCGTCCTTGAGCACCGAAATGCGGTCCGAGATATCGAAGATCTCGTCCAGCCGGTGCGAGATGTAGACGATGCCGACACCCTGCGAACGCAGGTTGCGGATGATCTCCAGCAGACGTTGCGCGTCGCCCATCGACAGGACAGCCGTCGGTTCGTCGAAGACGATCACCCGCGCGTCGCGCGACAGGGCCTTGGCGATCTCGACGACCTGCTGATGGGCGACCGAGAGTTCGGAAACGAGCGCGCCCGGCGGTATGTCGAAACCCAGCCGGTTGATCAGGGCACGCGCCTTCCGGCGCAGATCGCCCCAACCGATGCGTGCGGGCAGTTCGCCCAGAAAGATGTTCTCGGCCACCGACAGGTCGGGCGCCAGTGCCATTTCCTGGTGAATGATGGAGATACCGCGGCGGATCGCGTCGATCGGCCCGGTCAGGCGGACGGGTTCGTCATTGATCGACACAGTGCCCTGGTCGGGCCGCATCTCGCCGCCCAGAACGCGCATCAGCGTGGACTTTCCGGCACCGTTCTCGCCGACCAGCGCATGCACCTCGCCGGCCTCAAGCGCAAAGTTCACGCTCGACAGTGCATGGATGCCGGAAAAGGATTTTGTGATGTTTTCGAGTTCGACCAGCGCCATCTTGAGTTCCTCGCCCGGTCATTGTGCACCAAGCACCCGCCCGGCACGAGGGCCGGGCGGGCGCCGGGAGGAAAGGGATCAGAACAGGGACTCGGGATCGTAGAAGTCGTCCACATTCTCCTGGGTGATCGCCGCCGGCTCGGTGAAGGTCAGCTTCGCCATCTCCTCGGGCAGTTCGCCGTTGAGCGCCTGCAGACCGATCTCCACGGCCCTGCGCGCGATCTCGTTGGGGTTGTTGAGGCCGGTCACGCCATAGTCGCCGGTCTTGATCAGTTCGAGCGCTTCCTTCTGGCCATCGGCGGCCGCGACAAGGACCACCTCGTCGAGACGACCGGCAGCTTGCAGCGCGGCGCGCGCGCCCAGCACCATGGAATCGTTCTCGCCGAGCACGACGTTGATGTTGGGGTGGGCCGTCAGCAGGTCTTCCATCGCGGTCAGGCCGCCATCGGTTGCCCAGCCACCCCAGCCCTGGCCGAGAATGTTGACCTCGGCACTGCCATAGTCGGTGATCATCGCATCAAGCAGGCCGCGCAGCACGCCCAGGCGACGGTCGCGGCCGACAAGGTTGCCCTGCGACCCCGACAACAGCGCGATGTTGGCGGGCTCGCCCTCAAGATGATCGGCCAACCACGCGCCGACCAGTTCACCATTGGCCTGGTTCGACGATTGAATCTGGGTGATGAAATCGGCTGACGGATCGAGCGTCGAGTCGATCGCGACCACATGCACACCCTGCGCCGAGGCCGAGTTGACCGCCGGGACAAGGCCCTGCGCGTCACGCGGATTGACGATCAGGACGTTGATGCCGGCGGCCACCATGTCTTCGATGTCGCCGATCTGCTTGATCATGTCGTTCTGACCATCGGCAGACCGGACCGTACAACCGGCTTCCTCAGCGGTCTTGCGCGCGGTCGCCTCCTGGGCGGCGAAGTAGGGCGCGCCAAGCGTGTACATGGCAATGCCCACGCGGCACTCTTCCTGTGCGAATGCGGCGCCGCCGGTCAGCATGGTCGCAGCGGTCGCTGCGGCGACAAATATCGATTTCCTCATTCCTGAATTCCTCCCTGAGGTCGCGCCGCCAAACCGACGACGTCAGCTTCTATGGTCGTTCACATTTTGGAGCGTAGCTACACAAATACGCGGCGTCAATACGAATTCTCGGCGTTGATCGCCCAAAAATTGATCATATAGACAAATTTGGGCTATAGTCTTGACGGAAATAACGTCATCAATGTAGCAATATTACCAAATTGATTGGGAGAGCGTTTTGGAACTCGCTGAACCGCATCTGTGCCGTGTCGATGCCGCACAAGGGCTGCTTCTGGGCGCCGATGGCCATTACCAGAAAACCTATGACGATCTGTCCGGGTTGTATGCGGACGCAGAAGCGTTCGAAGCGCTGCTGTCGGAGCGCCGCGGCCAGGTCGCCTACGAAGTGACCTCCTATACGCCCGGCGAGAAGGTCAGCGACCTGATTGTCGGCGTTGCGCGGATGGCGCCGGGCAAGGTGGGCGACGAGTTCTTCCTGACACGCGGGCACATTCATGCCAACGCCGACCGGCCCGAAATCTACATGGGCCAGGCAGGGCGTGGACTGATGCTGATGGAAAGCCCTGAAGGCGAGGTGAGGATCGTCGAAGTGACAACCGGTAGCATCTGCTATGTGCCGCCCTACTGGATCCACCGCTCGGTCAATGTCGGTGACAACGATCTGGTGATGATGTTCGCCTATCCCGCCGACTCCGGCCAGGATTACGGGATCATCGAACGGTCAGGCGGCATGCGCGTCAGGATCACCGACGATGGCAGAGGCGGCTGGCGGCAGATCGACAATCCCGACTGGCGGCCGCGCTCCCCTGAGGAGATCGCCCGCATCTGCGACGATTCTGGAGCGACTCGATGAACGGCGCGTTCGACAAGATCGCGGCCATCGGTGTCGTGCCGGTTATAGCGATCGAGAATGTGGCCCATGCCGAGCCGTTGGCGGACGCCCTGCTCGAAGGGGGCCTTGGTGTCGCCGAGATCACGTTCCGAACGGCTGTGGCGGCCGATGTGATGGCAAGGCTTCGCGATACCCGGCCCGAACTGCTGGTCGGCGCCGGGACAGTGCTTTCAGCCCGTGCGGTCAGCGATGCGGTCGATGCCGGCGCGGCGTTCGGCCTGGCGCCCGGCCATGATCCGGCTGTTCTGGATGCCGCCGACGCGGCAGGCCTGCCGTTCGCGCCCGGCATCATGACGCCTTCGGATGTCTCGCTGGCGACCGCGCGCGGATGCCGGCTGATGAAATTCTTTCCCGCGACGGCGGCCGGCGGCCCGTCCATGCTGAAAAACATTGCCGCCCCCTTCGCTCATCTCGATCCGGCCTTCATTCCAACCGGCGGCGTGACGCTCGACACGATGGCCGACTGGCTGGCGCTGCCCGCCGTATCCGCGGTCGGCGGCACCTGGATCGCCAAGCCGGAAGACATGCGCAATGGTGACTGGAAGGCCATCGCAAGAAGGGCCAGAGCAGCGGTCGACCGCGTGCGTGAGACGGGCCGATGAGCTATCCGCCGCGCGCCGAGCCCACGCTCCACTTCATTGGCGTGACCACTGCCAAAAGCTCGATCATGAAGGTGTTTCCGGCCTGGGCCAAACATTTCGGTCTCAAGGACGCGCAAATCGCCGGCATCGACTTTGCCCCGCACGCCGATGCGGAAGCCTATCGTGCGGCCGTCGCCTACATCCGGGATGATCCCAACTCGCTGGGCGCGTTGGTCACCACCCACAAGATCGACCTCTTCAATGCCTGCCGCGACATGTTCGATGTGATCGACCCCATGGCGGCGCTGATGAAGGAGACCAGTTGCATTTCCAAGCGCGACGGCAAGCTGGTCTGTCACGCCAAGGACCCGATTTCGTCCGGGCTGTCGATCGACGGGTTTGTCGGAAGCGGCTATTGGCGCCGCACCGGAGCGGAACTGTTTTCGATGGGTGCAGGCGGCTCGACGATCGCACTGACCTGGCATCTGATGCGCAGCGCGCGCGGCGGCGACGTGCCGGCCCGCATCGTCGTGTCGAACCGGTCGGCGCCGCGGCTCGATGAAATCCGGCGCATCCACGCGCAGATCAAAAGCGATGTGGCCGTCGAATATGTTCTGGCGCCCACCCCGGCCGACAATGATGCGGTTCTGGACGGACTGAAACCGGGATCGCTCGTG
Organism: Roseitalea sp.; assembly: GCA_017642895.1. Lineage (GTDB taxonomy): Bacteria > Pseudomonadota > Alphaproteobacteria > Rhizobiales > Rhizobiaceae > Roseitalea. The sequence continues at coordinate 324,248 of JAEPON010000004.1, read as the reverse complement.
ATCAACGCCACCGGGCTCGGCAAGGACGCGCCCGGATCGCCACTGACGGATGCTGCGGTTTTTCCGGAAATGGGCGTTGCCTGGGATCTGAACTATCGCGGTGACCTCGTCTTCCTTGACCAGGCCCGCAAACAGCAAGCAGCGCGCAATCTGACGGTCGTCGATGGCTGGACCTATTTCATCCATGGCTGGACCCAGGTGATCGCCGAGGTTTTCGACATCGGGATCGATCCGGATGAAGACAGCATCGCAGAGCTCACCGACATCGCCGTCAAGGCGGCTTCACGGTGAGCCATGGACCGCGTTCTGATCACGCCCCGCTCGCTGACCGGAACACCGCCTCCGGCGCTGGAACCGCTGCGTGAGGCCGGTTTCGAACTGGTCTTTTCGACACCAGGCCAGATGCCGAACGAGGCCGAACTGCTTCAGCTTGTGCCCGGATCCGTCGGCTGGCTGGCCGGTATTGAACCGGTCAGTCCTGCCGTTCTCGCCGCCGCGGACCGCCTGCGCGTGATTTCGCGCAATGGCAGCGGCGTCGACAATCTGCCGCTGGATGAATGCAGGCGTCGGGGCATCGCCGTGGAACGCGCGATGGGTGCCAACGCCGTCGGCGTGGCCGAACTGACATTGGCGCTGATGCTGGCCGCCTGCCGGCATATTCCCGAGACGGCGCACGGTCTGCGTGATGGTGGCTGGCCACGGATCAGGGGCCGCGAAATCGACGGCGCGACGGTGGGCATCGTCGGCATGGGCGCCATCGGCCGCCGTGTCGGCACGATGGTCATGGCCATGGGCGCCACGGTGCTCGCCCATGACCCGGCACAGCCGGTTTTGAGCGATTGTGGCGGCAAGGTGCGCTACGTCCCGTTGGCCGAATTGTTTGGCAACGCGGACATTGTGACGTTTCATTGCCCGATGACCGATGATGGCGCGCCCTTGCTGGACGCTGAACGAACAACGACGATGCCTGACGGTGCCATCGTGGTGAACACCGCCCGGGCCGGCCTGGTGGACGAGACAGCATTGCTCGCCGCGCTGGATGGCGGCAGGGTCCAGACCTATGCGACCGATGTTTTTGCAGAGGAGCCGCCGCGCGACCGCACGCTCGCCGCGCACCCCCGGGTCATCGCCACCAGCCATATCGGTGGCCTGACCGAGGGAAGCGTCGCGCGCGCGACCGAAAGCGCGGTCGCCAACCTCCTTAAGGTGCTGGTGACCCGGGATGCCACTGTCTGAAACCGACCTGTCCGACCCTCTTGCGACCGTGCTCGCCGAGCCTCCGGGCGATGATGTGCAACTCCATTGGCTCGGCCAGGCGGGCTTTGTCATCGACGGCGGGCGGCGGCGTGTGGTGATCGATCCCTATCTGTCGCATTCGCTTGCGATAAAGTATCGCGGACGACCCTTTCCGCACACACGTATGATGCCTGCCCCGGTCGCGCCGGACGATGTCGGCCATGTCGATCTGGTTCTTGCCACGCACGCCCATACCGACCATCTGGACCCCGGCACCCTGCCCGCTTTGATGTCCGCAAATCCTGGCGCGTTGCTGCTGGTGCCGGCGGCCATCGACACGGTGGCAATCGCGCGCAGCGGCATTGGCTCCAACCGCTTGATCGGTGTCGATGCGGGCGATGTGAGGGAGCCCGTGGCCGGCCTGCGCATCACCGCCACGCGGGCCGCGCACGAAACCATGCAGCGCGATGCGGCCGGGCGGCACCTGTTCCTTGGTTATGCGATTGCGCTGGGTGACGTCACGATCTTCCATTCCGGCGATACTGTCCCCTATGAGGGCCAGATCGAAGAGGTCGCCGCGCTGAAGGCCGATCTGGCCCTTTTGCCGGTCAATGGCCGCGACGCGGAACGGGCCGCGCAAGGCGTGCCGGGCAATCTGCATCTGGCCGAGGCCGCCGACCTGGCCGCCGGGGCCGGTATTCCGGCCGTGATCGCGCACCATTTCGACATGTTCGCATTCAACACGGTTCCGCGTGCGAAGATCGATGCATTTGCCGCAAGTGAATCCCGTCTATACTTGTGTGGTGCCCGTGCAGGCGTTCAATACCGGCTCGGAACGGCCGCGTTGTAGGAGAAGCGGAACGATGGAATTGCGAGAGCCAGACGTTCAGAGCGGTCGGAACATCCTTGAGGTGACCCGAACGCTGCGCGCCAATCTTCGCAAATCTGACCGCAAGGTCGCCGATGTCCTGCTCGAATCACCCCAGCGAATCCTGAATGCGACCGTCGCCGAGACGGCTGAACTGGCTGACGTCAGCCAGCCAACGGTGATCCGCTTTTGCGCCGCCATCGGCTGCGAAGGCTTTCAGGACCTGAAAATTCGCCTCGCACAAAGCCTGGCCCTGGGCACGCCGGCAACGCACTCGGCGATCACCGACGATGATACACCCGCGGCCGTGGCCTCCAAGATCTTCGACTACACGATCTCATCGCTCGACTGGGCGCGCCATGCGCTCGATATGGAGCAGATGAATGCCGCCGTCGCGCTGATCCTCAAGGCGACGCATCTGGAGTTTTTCGGCTTCGGGGCCTCGGCCATCGTCGCCCAGGACCTGCAGCAGAAGTTTCCCCTGTTCGGCATTCCCTGCAACGCGACCATGGACAGCCACCAGCAATTGATGGCCGCTTCGATGATGAAGCCCGGCTCGGTGGCGGTTGCGATTTCCAACACCGGCCAGACGCTGTCGATCGTCGAACTGGCCCGCCTGGCCCGCGAACAGGGCGCCAAGGTCATCTCGATCGCCGGTTCGACCCAGACGGCGCTGTTCGATTATTCCGACGTGGTCATCAATGTCGAGACGCTGGACAATACCGACATCTTCACGCCGACGACATCGCGCATCGCCGCGCTGGTCGCCGCCGACATCCTGTCGACGCTGGTGGCGCGGCAGTTGGGCACGCCGCACAATCAGCGGCTGGTGCGGATGAAACGCTATCTCAGCCAGATGCGAAGGAACGAAGCGTTCTGATGTGATCGGGCAGGTCGCGCATATGTGTGACCACCGAAACCGCGCCGGCCTTCGTCAGACCGTCCGCGTGGCCGGGAAAACTGTGCCGGCCACCGGTGAAGCCGATCACGGCCATCCCGGCGGCCCGCGCCGCGGTGACGCCGGCGATGCTGTCCTCGATGACCACACAGTGTTCGGGTGCCACGCCGCATTGCGCCGCAGCAAACAGGAAAACGTCCGGCGCCGGCTTGCCGCGCGCGACCTGCTCGGTCGAATAGATGTGCGGGGCGAAATGATCAAACAGCCCGCAGCGCTTCAGCGACAGATCGAGTTTCCTGCGGCTTGAGGACGAGGCGACGGCCCATTTGCCCACGATGCCGGCAAGCGCGGCGGCGACACCGTCGACCGGCTCGAGTTCCGTCGAAATCCGCTCCATCAGCAGAGCGTTCGCCCGTTCGAACAGGCCATCGGGCCAGGGCTCGCCGCGCTCTTCGGCCACCGCCGCCCAGATGTCCGGCTTGGGCCGGCCGATGAAGCGGCTGATCAGCGTTTCGGTCGTGATCGGATAACCGGCTTCGGTCATCATCGCCGCGTCGGTGCCGCAGGACAGGATCTCGCTGTCCACCAGGACACCGTCGCAATCGAATATGATCATTCGCCGTAGGGCACCCAGATGTTCTTGACCTGGGTTGCCCGGTGCAGGAATGCGCGGCCAAATCCCTCCGGTTTTGTCCAGTCGCGGGCCATGCCCTGTTCGGTCCATGTCTGCTTGAGATTGCCCGCCGAGCGCTCTTCGACCTTGGCAATGCCGTCTTCCGAGCCGACATACCAGAGCCCGTCGATGCCGTCATGGTCGGCGAGCGTCGTGACCAGTTCGTCGCGCGCGCCGGTGACGATGTTGATCACCCCTCCGGGCACATCGGAGGTCTCCAGCACCTGATAGAGGTCGGTCGCGGCCAGCGGGTGGGTTTGCGAGGGGATTGCGACCACCCGGTTGCCCATGGCGACCGCCGGCAGGACAAGCGAGAGGAAGCCGAGCAGCGGGAACGGCGTCGGACAGGCAATGCCCATCACGCCGAGCGGCTCGTGCATGGCAAGCGTCACATGGGCGCTCTTTGTCTGGTGCACCGCGCCATCGAACTTGTCGGCCTGCGCGGCATAGTAAAAGCAGCGCTGGATCGCGGTCTCGACCTCGGTTTTGGCTTTCGCCGTGCTCTGGCCGAAACTCTTGAGCCTGTCGGTGAACTCGTCGGCGCGCGCGGCCAGGTTTTCGGCCAGATAATAGAGCACCTGCGCCCGGTTGTGGCCGGTCGCCGCGCCCCAGCCTGCCGCCTTGTGCGCCGCCTCGACGGCATCGCGAATGTCCTTGCGGTTGCCGTGGCCGGCAAGGCCCAGCGCCTCGCCCTTGGCGTTGGTGACCGGATAGGAATAGCCGCCATCGGGCCGCTTCTGCTTGCCGCCGACATAGAGCTTCGCCGTCCGGTCGATGCCGACCACGACGCCGCCGAGCCCGGGCGCTGGGGGGATCGCCGAAGGCGCATCGTCCGCCCTGGGGGCCTTGGGCGCGGGGAACGACAGATATTCCATCATGCCTTCGCGGCCGCCCTCGCGCCCGAACCCGCTTTCGCGATAGCCGCCAAAACCGGCGCCGGCATCGAACACATTGGTGCAGTTGATCCAGACGACACCGGCCTTGAGGTCGGCTGCGATGCCAAGGCATAGATTGACATTCTCCGACCAGATCGACGCGGCGAGGCCATAGCGCGTGTTGTTGGCGAGCGCGATCGCATCGGCCGGTGTGCGGAAGGTTGTCAAAGTCGCCACCGGCCCGAAAATCTCTTCGGTCGCCAGCGTCGATGCGGGCTCGACGCCCGTCGCCAGCGTCGGCGGGTAGAAGCAGCCGTCGGGCGCTTCGCCCTGATAGAGGTCCGCGCCCTCGCTGACGCCCTTGGCCATCAGGTCCTTGATCCGCGCCAGTTGCACCGGATGCACGATCGCGCCGACATCGGTCGACTTGTCGAGCGGGTCGCCGACCCGCAGCGCCGCCATGCGCTGCTTCAGAAGTGCACCGAACCGTTCGGCGACACTTTCGGCAACGAGGATGCGCGCACCGGCGCAGCAGACCTGGCCCTGGTTGAACCAGATCGCGTCGACCACTCCTTCGACGGCAGCATCGAGATCCGCATCGGCGAAAACGATGAACGGGCTCTTGCCGCCCAGTTCCAGCGTCAGCTTCTTGCCCGAGCCGGCCGTCTCGCGGCGGATCAGCCGGCCGACATCGGTCGAACCCGTGAAGGCGAGCTTGTCGATGCCGTCATGGGCGACGATGGCCGCGCCCGTTGCGCCGTCGCCGGTGACGATGTTGACGACACCCTTGGGAAGGCCGACCTCGTCGCAGATTTTCGCAAAGGCCAGCGCCGTCAGCGGCGTATACTCGGCCGGCTTGAGGACGACGGTGTTGCCTGCGGCCAGCGCCGGCGCGATCTTCCAGGCCAGCATCAAAAGCGGGAAGTTCCACGGGATGATCTGGCCGCAGACACCGACCGGTCTGGCGTCGGGAAACTCGGTCTCGGCAAGTTCGGCCCAGCCGGCATGGTGATAAAAATGGCGCGCCACCAGCGGCACGTCGATATCGCGCGCCTCGCGGATCGGCTTGCCATTGTCGAGCGTTTCAAGAACCGCGAGGAACCGTGCATGCTGCTGGATGCGGCGTGCGAGCGCGTAAAGCCAGCGCGCCCGTTCATGGCCCGACAGCGCCGCCCATTTGGACTGGGCCGCACCTGCGGCCTTGACCGCCGCGTCGATATCGGCGGCGGTGCCCTGCGTCACCCCGGCAATCGTCTCGCCCGTTGCGGGATTGGTCACCGCGAACGTCTCGCCCGGCTTGGTGAAGGCACCATCGATGAAATGGCCGAAGCCGGCCTTGTGCTCGGCCAGCCAGTCCTCGACGATATCGGCGCTCTCGGGCGCCGGGCCATAGTCCATGGTGTCGATCAGGTCTGCGATGGAACTCATCGGTTGCGTCCTCAGGCGATGGCGTGGCGGTGGCTGGCGGCGTAGCGCCCGGTGACATGATGTTCGAGCTGGCGTTCGATGTCGGCCAGCATGGACGAGGCGCCCAGGCGGAAGAGGTCCGGCCGCAGCCAGTCATTGCCCAACTCCTCCTTCATCAGAATCTGCCAGGCCAGCGCGTCCTTGGCGGTCTTCATGCCGCCGGCCGGCTTGAAACCGACCCGGTGGCCTGTCTCCATTCCGTAATCGCGCAAGGCCCGCACCATGACGAGGCTGACCGGCAGCGTCGCGTTGACGCCTTCCTTGCCGGTCGAGGTCTTGATGAAATCGGCGCCGGCCTGCATCGCGACCATCGAGGCGGCGTAGACATTGCGGTAGGTTTCGAGTTCGCCGGTGGCGAGGATCGCTTTCAGGTGCGAATGACCGCACGCCTCGCGCATTTGCGCGATCTCGTCGTAAAGGGCGCTCCATTGGCGCTTGAGCACATGTTCGCGGGTGATGACGATGTCGATCTCGTCGGCGCCCTCCTCGACCGCATAGCGGATCTCGGCAAGCCGGATGGCGAGCGGCGTCAGGCCGGCGGGAAAGCCGGTGGCGACCGAGGCAACCGGAATGTCGGTGCCTTCGAGAGCGGCGACCGCGTGCGGCACCATGGTCGGATAGACGCAAACCGCGCCGGTCGTCAGGCCCATGTCGGCGATGCCGAGCCCTTCCACGATGCGCGGCGCAAGCGGCTGGCGCGCCTTGGCGCACAGGCGGTGCACCCGGCCCTCCGTGTCGTCGCCGGCAAGCGTTGTCAGATCGATGCAGCGAATGGCGTTGACCAGCCAGGCCGCCTGGTTGGCCTTCTTGACCGAGCGCCGCGCGGTCAGGCTGGCGGCCCGGCGCTCGGCGGCCGAGCGGTTGACGGCGTGGCTCTCGAACATCTCCGGCGCAAGCGCGATGCCCGGATTGCGGGCCTGATTGTGATCGGTCGATGGCCGCGCCCGATCCGGGCTGGCCGGCGAATGGGCGAAAGTGACGGCATCAGCGGTCATGAACATGCTCCAATGCATATGTGGCGGTCGCCGCGTCGGTGATCAACACGCTGATCAGCCCCGCATGCAGAGCGCCGGCAACCACAAGATATTTATCAGATCCGGCCGCAACGCAAATCGCGCGATCCCGTGTCTTCAAGTCCGACAGCGGCAGCCCGATCGTGCGCTGGTCGATTCCGGCATCGACAATCTCGCCCTTCCTGTCGATGAAACGGCCGAGAATATCGCCGACCGCGCCCTTGGCACGCAGATCCTGGTATTCGCGCTCCAGCAGATTGCCGGAGTTCAGCAGCGCGGAATCGGCATTCAGCGCACCGAGCGAAAAACAGATCGCCTGGACCGATCGGGCGCGGCGCAGGACATCGGCGACGATGCGGTCGCGTTCGAGCACCTGGCGGGTCTCGGCCTGGCCGACGATGGCCGGCACGGGCAGCGGGACGAAACGCCCATCGCCCTTGCGCGCGAACGTCTCCGCCACGGCGTTCTGATGGTCATCACCGGGGATCGGCGCGACGGTTCCGTTGACCTGCACCACCTCGACCCCGCTGGCCCATCCGTCCGGGAGCCAGTGCGCGACGGCGCCCATCGTGCGGCCCCATGACACGCCGAACTCCGTCGGTCGGGGTTTGAGCGCGGCAAGATACTGGCCCGCCGCCTTGGCAAGGCCCTCCCGGCCGCTGGCGCCATCGACATTGTCCGGCAGCACCACGGCATCGGCGAGACCGAAGCTGTTGACCAGATCGGTTTCCAGATTGGGGCACCGGTCGCTGCGCGGCACGATCTCGATTCGCACAACGCCCAGGTCGCGCGCTTCCTGCAACAGCCGGCTGACCTGCCAGCGGTTCAGGCCGGTGCGCGAGGCGATGTCGGTGTGGGTCAGGTCCTGCTGATAGGCCATCCGCGCGACCTGAACCATCAACTGGTCGCGCGCCTCGTCAACCGGAAGGCGATTGGCGGAGCGCTCCTGCTCATTGCTCATGCGGTCTCTCCCGCCGCTGACAGCCTGTGCATCAGCGGCGTCAACATTTCGGTCACTTCGCGATAGGTTTCAAGCATCTCGACATAATGGCCGTGCCGTTCGTCGTCTGGATGGCGGATTTCAGCGGGCGCTGTCAGGCTGCCAGCAGCCTCTTCTATCGACGCATGGATGCCGAGCCCGGCGGCGGCGGACACGGCGTTGCCATAGAGCGAAAGATTGTCGCTCTTGGCAACATGCACCGGCTTGCCGATCGCGTCGATGGTCGCTTCCAACCATAGCGGGTTCTGCATGATGCCGCCGGCCATGACCAGCCGGTCGATGGCGACACCCTGGCGCTCAAGGTCGAAGACGACATTGGCGGTCCCCAGCGAAATCGCGGTGACACAGGCGCGAAAGATGGTCGGCCGGTCGTGCCAGAGCGAGAACCCGAGCATGGCGCCCCGAAGCCGCGCATCGCGATAGGGCGTTCGGTTGCCCATCCAGTAATCGAGCGCCATGAGCCCGGTCTTTCGGAAATCGACGGCGGCGGCCGTATCGCACAGCGCGTGGAAGCCCTTGTCGTCCAGTTCGAACAGGTCGCGCGCCAGCCAGTTCAGGATCGATCCGGCCGACACCTGACCGCCTTCGATCATCCGCAGGCCGGGCGTCAGCGCATTCGGGTAAGGCCCCCAAACGCCGGTGATCTTGCGGCCATCGTCGGGAACCTGCGTGAGATGGACATTGGATGTGCCGCCGATCAGCAGCATCGATCCCGGGGCGACGGTGTCGGCGCCGAAGGTGCCCATATGCGCATCGATCCCGCCCTGCACCACGACCGGCCGGCCCTTGAGGCCCAGCGCGGCGCGGGCGTGCGGTGTCATCTCGCCGATGACCGCACCGATGTCCAGGATCTCTTGCGGAAGCTTGTCCGCCAGTTCCGCAACGCCAAGCGTCGCATAAAGATCGGGACAGAACGCCCTTGCGCGACTGTCATAGTTCCACTTGCAGGTCGCATTCATCACCGAGCCGACCCATTGGCCGGTCAGCCGGAAATTGATGAAGTCGAGCGCCTCGCAGATGATGTCGGCACGCGCCCAGAGGTCGGGCTGGTGTTTTGACAGCCACATGGCCTTGGGCACCAGCCATTCCACGGCGTCCGAGCCGCCCGAATAGGCCAGCACGGGATGATCGACCGTTTCGGTGACATTTGCCTCGTCGGCGGCGCGCGCATCCATCCAGAGGATCGCCGGCGCAAGCGGCCGGCCGGACCGGTCGCAAACGACGACGGTGGACGAGAAGGTCGCAACGCAGATCGCCGCGATGTCCGGGTTGCCGGCACGCGTCAGAACGTCCGGCATCATCGCGCACAGGGCCGACCACCAGTCGTCGGGGTCCTGCTCGGCGCGGTTGGGCGGCAGGTGCCGGGTCGCGTAGCGCCCCTCGCCCGTCGCCAGAAGCGCGCCGGCATTCAGGTCGAACACGCCGGCCCGGACGCCATTGGTCCCGAAATCGAGGCTCAAAACTGCGGCTATGGCAAAGTCCTCCCGTCGCAACGGCCTGTCAGGGCCGAAACAAGACCTTTGAGAAATCGATCGTGCCCGCGTCGAACCGGCGGAAGATATCGGGCAGTTCGCCAAGATCGAGATCGTGCGAGATCAAAAACTCCCATTTCAGTTCGCCGGTCGCGAATTTTTCGATCGTCGTCAGCCATTGGGGTCCCGGAAAAGGTGCACCGAAACTGTTCCAGGCGCCATGCAGGGAAATCTCCTGGCGCAGAAACGCCTGATAGGTCCCGTTGCCGATCGCAACATCGGGCACCGGAATGCCGATGAAGGCGACATGGCCACCCGGCGCGGCGATCGAAATCGCCGTGTTGATCGTCGCGTCCACGCCCACCGCCTCGATCACCACATCGGCGCGTGCCTTGAGTTGATCGACATCCTGGCTCAGCACGCAAACCGACGCCCCGGCCCGGCGCGCCAGCGCCAGCTTGGCTTCCGTCACATCGATGGCGATAACTTCCGACGCGCCCATCATTTTGAGCCATTGGATCGCGAAAAGTCCGATCGGTCCGCAACCGACGACGGCGCCGATCTTTCCGACCGTCGTGCCGCCTGCCTTCCACACCGCATGCAGGGCAATCGAGGCGGGATCGGTCATGGCGATGGCGCGCGGATCGACGTGCTGCGGCACCTTGATCAGGTTTTGCGCCGGCGCGGCGACAAATTCGGCATAGGCCCCGTCGCGGCGGCTACCGAAATAGTCATAATCCCGGCAGCGCGAGAAATTGCCGGTCAGACACTGGTCGCAGACATTGCAGGGCAAAAGCGGCGCGATGGCCACCAGCTCGCCGATCTCCCAGCCCTCGGCCCCATCGCCCAACGCTTCGATATGCGCCGAGAATTCATGCCCGGTTATCAGCGGCATTGTGTGCGCGCCCTTGATCAGCATGCGTGGCAGATCCGATCCGCACACGCCGACCGAAGCGACCCGCAACAGCACTTCGCCCGGCCCCGCTATCGGCTTTGGCCGGTCTTCCACGCGGACATCCTTGGGGGCGTGAAGCACGACGGCGCGCATGGTCGGAACTCTCCAATCTCTTATCACAATTGTGAATATATACAACATTTGTGATATCAACCCACAGCCGTCGGGTCAAGCCGATGCTTGATCACCAATTTAATTCGTGTACAAACTTTTTTGCGGCGCCGGAGAGGCGCTTGAGTGACGTCGCGAACACTGTTTGGGACCCCCGTGTCAGACCCTTTGAAATCGAAAGACGGTGCGCGGGTGATCGCTGGCGTCGATGTGGGCGGCACGTTCACCGATCTTGTGATTGTGGACCAGCACCGCCGGGCCATCAGCGTCCTGAAGACGCCAACCACCGCAGCCGACCCGTCAATGGGCGTGGTCAAGGCACTCGCTGAAGGCAGCGTGCCGGTTCACGAAATCGACCTGATCATCCACGGAACGACGGCGACGACCAACGCGCTTTTGCAGCGTCGGCTCGCAAAGATCGGGATGATCACCACGGCCGGTTTTCGGGACGTGATCGAGCTGGGCCGGCGCACGCGGCCCCAGGCCTACGGGCTGTTTGGAAGCTATGTGCCGTTGGTGCCGCGAAATCTGCGCCTTGAGGTGGACGAGCGCACGCTGGCCGACGGATCGATCCGCAATGCCGTCGACATCGATCAAGTGATCGACGCGGCCGAGACGTTGAAGGAGGCAGGTTGTGAGGCTTTGGTCATCCATTTCCTGCACTCCTACAAAAATCCGAAGAACGAAGAGGCCGCCCTTGAAGCGGCCGCGACGGTTTGGCCCAACAATTACATCACCGCCGGCCACCGGTTGCTTTCCGAGCCACGCGAGTTCGAGCGGGGCGTGACCGCCTCGGTAAACGCAGCCGTTGAGCCGGTTCTGGAGCGCTATATCAACCGTTTGCGCGTAGCACTTCATCAATCAGGTTATGCGCGCGACTACCTTGTCATGGCGGGCAATGGTGGCACGACATCGTCCGCGCATGTCAGCCGCGAAGCGGCCAAAACGGTGATGTCCGGCCCGGCGTCCGGCGTCATCGCCGCCGCCTACACCGCATCCGAAGCCGGCCTTGGCAACATCATCACCTATGACATGGGCGGCACGTCCACCGACGTGGCATTGGTGCGTGGCAGCAAACCGCTTGTCTCCAACGAGATCGCGCTTGAATACGGCATGCCGATTCATCTGCCGATGGTCGACGTTCACACGGTGGGCGCAGGCGGCGGCTCGATCGCCCATATCGACGAAGCCGGGCTCTTGCGCATCGGACCGCAAAGTGCCGGTTCCGACCCTGGGCCGATCTTTTATGGGCGCGGCGGCGACCGTCCCACAATTTCAGATGCCAATCTGCTGCTCGGCCGGCTCAATTCCAAACGTCTGCCGGCGTTCGATGACGCAGTCGATGTTGATGCGGTTGCGGCAGCAATCATGCGCGATGTCGGAGACGGGCTCGATCTTGATGCCGCAGCGGCGGCCGAGGCGATCCTGCATGTGGCAAACCTCAAGATGGCGGGGGCCATCCGCATGGTTTCCGTCGCCAAGGGCCACGACCCGCGCGATTTCACGCTGTTTGCTTTTGGCGGGGCCGGACCGCTACATGCCGCGGCGATCGCGCGCGAACTGGCCATACCGCGTGTGCTGGTCCCTGCCCTGCCCGGTCTGACCAATGCTCTTGGATGCGCGGTGGCCGATCTGAGGCATGATTTCGTAACCGGGCTCAATCTTCCGGTGGCCAATCTGGATGAGGCCCATGTTGAAGCGGTGTTGCAAACGCATGTGGACACGGGTCGCCGCATGCTTGAGGCCGAGGCGGTTGAATTGCGCGGTGTAACCGTGGAGCACAGCGCGGACATGCAGTTTGTCGGCCAAACACACCTGATCAACGTGCCGTTGCCGACGGGGGGCATCGACAGACAGGTGCTGCAAGAGCTGTTTGAAGACGCCTACTTCGCCCGCTTCCAGGTGCGCTTGCCCAATGTGGAGGCCAACCTTGTCGCGCTGAACAGCTCCTTGATCGGGCTGCGATCCAAACCGGACGTCACAGCGCTGAACCTGTCAGCCGATCATGCCGACCGCGTCGAGGGCGCGCTGTTGGATCAGCGGCCGGTGCATTTTGGCGGTCGGTGGATGGACACACCGATTTATGACCGAGCAAGACTGCCGCTCGACGCCGTTGTCGACGGTCCCGCAATATTTGAACAACTCGACACCACGACCGTTGTCACGCCAGATGACCGGGCATTTGGCGACGGGTTGGGGAACATTGTCATCGAGATCGGTCAGGCTGGTCATGAGTAAGCAGGTCAGCCCCATTGATCCGGTCACCTTGACCGTGATTCAGGCCGGTCTCGAGCAGATCTGCGACGAGATGGATCTGACGTTCTCGCGCGCCGCCTTCTCGCCGATCATCGCGGAAGCCGACGATCGTTCCGACGGCATCTATGCCGCCCGCGACGGCGCCCTGATCGCGCAGGGCATTCATGGCCTTCCGGTTTTTGTGGGTACGATGCAGGCCTCGACGGCAACGATCATTAAGATGATCGCCGAGGGCCGCTGCCTGCCGCCCGAAGACGGTGACATATACGCGGTCAACGACCCTTATCTGGGCGGCACGCATCTGATGGATGTCCGCTTTGCGATGCCATTCTACCGCAAAGGAAAAATCGCCTGCTGGTTGTCCAATGTCGGCCATTGGCCCGATATAGGCGGGGCGGTGCCCGGCGGGTTTTCGGCGTCCGCAACGGCGGTTGAACAGGAAGGCTTGCGTTTCCCGCCGATCAAGCTGTTCAAGCGCGATGAGCTCGACACCGAGCTGCTGGCCGTGATCTTTTCCAACATTCGTGTCCCCGAACAGCGCATCGGCGACATCAAGGCGCAATATGCGGCGTTGAAGGTGGGCGCCGAGCGCTTGCATACGCTGTTCGACCGCTATGGCGATGATGTTGTTCATGCGGCCATCGCCGAAGTGCGCTCCCGCGCGGCAAAACAGATGCGTGCGGCAATCGCCACCATTCCCGAAGGTGTCTGGCGGGGAGAAGCTTTCATCGATTCAGATGGCATCGTCGATGAGCCGCTCCGGATCGCGCTGGCCGTTGAACGAACCGCCGACCGCCGGCTGGTGTTCGACTTTGCCGGATCGAGCCCTCCATGTGCCGGACCCATGAATTGCGTCCTGGCAACAACCCACTCGGCGGTTTATCTCGCCATGCGCCACATTTTTCCGGAAATCCCGTTGAGCGCGGGCGCCTTTGAGCCGATGGAAATCGCCGACCCGTTCGGCACATTCCTTGACGCGCGCTATCCCCGACCCGTGTCGGGCTGCGCGGCGGAAGTGTCCCAACGCATCGCCGAATCGGTCTTCTCGGCACTCGTCAAGGCGATTCCGGACAAGGTGACCGCCGCGCCGGCCGGAACAAGCGGAAACTTTGCGCTGGGCGGTGATGATCCATCGGTGGGCCGGGACTATGTGATGTATCAGATCAGCGGCGGCGGCTATGGCGGCTATGCGGGCGGGGACGGACTGACCAATGGCTGTTCGACAATCGGTATATCCAAGTCGCCGCCGATCGAGATCAGCGAACAGGTCTTCCCGGTCCTTTTTCACCGATATGCGTTGAGGGAGGGATCGGGTGGCGCGGGACGGGCGCGCGGTGGATTTGGCGTCGATTACGAGGTGGAGCTGCTGCGCGGCAACGCGCAGGCATCGTTCGTCATGGATCACGGCCGTTTCGGACCACAGGGCGCGCTGGGCGGTTCCGACGGCGCACCCGGCACCATTCACGTCAATCGCGGCGGGCACGTCTTTCAACCACCGCACATCACCAAAGCGCAGGACATTCCGCTGACCGCCGGGGATCGCGTTGCCGTGCAGACACCGGGCGGCGGAGGATATGGCCCCGCTTTTGAACGGCCCAGCGAAGCCGTGGCCGCTGATGTCGCCCTGGGATATTACACCGTCGAACAGGCCCGGGATCTTTTCGGCGTCGTGCTGGACCGGACGAGCGGCAAGGTGCGTGTCGATGAAACGGATGCGCTTCGCCGACACGCGCAATCGGCGGCTTAGAGCGGTTCATGTTTAGATGGAAGCAGGTTGATCGCGGCTGGCCGTCAATCGACACCGCTGGTCCGCGTCATCCGGTCAAGCGCATCGATGAAGAACGGGCGGAACCCGTCCGGGTGCTCGCTCATCGGGAAATGGCCCAGTTCGTCCATGATCGCCAGCGTGGCGCCGTCGATGGCATCGGCAGTGCGGCGCGCATCCTCCGGCGTGCAGGTCAGATCGTAGGCACCGGCGATGACATGCACGGGCGTCCTGCCTGTGTCGATCCGGTCCAACCGTCCGACCAAACTGTCATCTTCGGTGTAAAAGCTCAGGTCACCGCGAAAGACGCCAGGGCCGCTGGCCATGAACATCCACAGCGTGTTCCAGCGTTCGGTTTCCGGCGCATATGGCGAAATGTTCGCCGAAACCAGCGCGGCGCCCATCTCTCCGCCATGGGCATCGGGACGGTCGAACCAGTCAATGTCGTACCAGGCAGGCTGAAAATCGCTGGCTTCAATGGCAATGAAACCGGAAAATCGATCGGCATGCATCGCGGCCAGTTGGAGAGCGATTCGCCCTCCCATGGAGCAGCCGGCGAGAATGGGGTGCTCAAGGCCGAGCGCTTCGCTGACGGCGAGCACGGTTTCCATATAGACCCCGGTCGTCAGGCGATATTCCCGGGTGTGGAAGCCTTCCGGCGGCAGCGACTTTCCGTGCCACGGCATATCGAATGCGATCAGGCGATGGCGCGCCGTGATCTCCGCATCGTTCATCAGATGGCGCCACTGGCGTGTATCTGCTCCGGCCGTATGGAGGCAGAGGACCGGCCGGCCCTGCCCCGCCTCTTCAAAATAAACCCGTTGCGCCTCGCCTTCGACGGCGACCGTCAGATAACGGCCGACGATCGGTTCGATGCTCATCGCACACCCTTTTCCTGTCGGCCGAGCATCATGAACGCCTTGAAGAAGCGCAGGTTTTTGACAAGCACGAGGATATCGCCCTCGATCCGGCCGCGACCGATCTTCACAAGCCCGAAAACATCGTGAAATCCGGGATCGGGCCTTGGCTGCCAGAAGCGCTCCAGCGCTTCGGCATCGGTGACCAGGGCAAAGCGGTACGGCGTCTTGCGGCTCGGCCCCTGTGCAATGTCAACCAATGCGCCCTTTTCAAAGACCAGATAATATTCCTCACCATCGATGCGCAGTTGTACGGTTTCCGAAAACAACCGGCCAAGGCGCAGCAGATGCCTAGTCCCGTTCAACGCCGATTGCATGTGCTTCAGCTTGGTCAGCATGACTGTGTCCGGGTTTCCGGCGTTAAAGGTAAAGATCGGGCGGCGAGCCGAGACGAGGCCGCCGCCCGGGACGGGTCACATCGCCGCGACCTTTTTGAGCACGTTGACATCCGACGGGTTGATCAGATCGGACGCGGTCCATCCATCAAGGTCATATTCGCTCATGCATTCCTCGGCGAAGGACTTCATCGCGTCGAGCTGGCCGGTTGCCTGCGCGGTCAGCATCGTTTCGATCCGGATGTTTTCGTAATTGCCCGCATAGTTTGTTTCATAAAGCTCGTGCCGGCCGCCGAACTCCGATCCGATCGCATCCCACAAAAGCTTGAGAAGCTTGACCCGGTCGATGGCCGCATAGCCGTTCGAGCCGCGCACGAAACGGTCGAGATAGGGGCGCACCGCAGGGCTTTCAAAGTCGAGCGCCGAGCCAGGCAGGTAGATCAAACCCGATGCCACATGCCGCTCGATCAGCTCCTTGATCCGCCCATAGGCCATGGGCGCGAACACCCGGTAGGCGAGACCTGAATAGACGTTGGGCAGATTGTATCCGTCGGTGCCGTCCCAGGGCAGCGGGTTCATCACCATCGCATCGGTCACGCCCTTGAACAGGTTGGCCCATGCGATGACCTCTCCCACGGCGGTCTGCACGCCGCGAAAATCCTTGGCGCCGGTGGCCTCCACGGCCTTGGCAAAAAGCCCCGCAATGAACTCCAGCTTGACCGAAAGCCGTGTGCAGCCGTGCAGGGTGAAGCGCGGAATGAAACCCGAGGCCGGGAAGAACGCGTTGATCTTCTCAACGTCGCCATAGATGAAGACGTTTTCCCACGGCACGAGAACCTTGTCGAAAACGAGAATCGAGTCGTTCTCATCCAGTCGCGAAGACAGCGGATAGTCGAATGGCGAACCGGTGACCGCCGCGTTCAACTCATAGGATGTGCGCGAGATCAGTTTGACACCCTGGCTGTCCATCGGTGCGGTGAACAGGACGGCAAACGACTTGTCCTTGATCGGGATGCCGTAATGGGCAATGAAATTGTAGTGGGTCAGCGCCGAACCCGTCGCCACCACCTTGGCGCCCGACACGACCAGGCCGGCATCGGTCTCCTTTTCGACGTGAATGAACACGTCGCGCACGTCCTCGATGGCCTTGTCGCGGTCGATTGGCGGGTTGACGATCGCGTGGTTCCAATAGTCCAGCCGTTCCTGCGTCTTGTTGTACCAGGCTTTCGCATTGTCCGCATACTCGCCATAAAAGCCGGAATTTGCGCCCAGCGTGCCCAGGAAGGACGCCTTGTAGTCCGGCGACCGTCCCATCCACCCGAACGAAACCCGCTGCAGCTCCGCTATGGCGTCGCGGGACTTGACCAGATCGTCGCTGGTTTTCGAGCCCAGGAAGAAAGGGTGTGTCAGCCCGTTCGAGCCATTGTCACAGACGCTGCCGATCTGGTCGGCTTTCTCGTGAAACGTATCATACCAGCGCGCGACCATGCGCGTGGAATTGCGAAACGCCGGATGGGTGGTCACGTCCTTCACGCGCTCGCCATGAATGTAGACCTCGCGCGTGTCCTTGAGGCTGTCGAGATATTCAGCTCCCGTATAGGGCGTGTTCGCTGATGTGGTTGCGTGCATGGTTCTCCTCCCGGCGCGGCATGGGCCGTATTGTGACGCCCCGCTCGGATGGCGGGATGAAACGAACCTGCCCCTCTCTCCGAAATTCCGAAAGGTATCGGCCGATACCGTGACCTTCATTCGAAAATACCGAACCATGGCGGGCATCGCGCTGTTCGGCGATGCCGAGCGGGCTCACGCATTTGGAGACGGTGATGAAAGCACCAGAAAGAATTGGACAGGTGCTGGCGCATTTCACAGTCACCGCACCCGAGCGAGCAACCGGAGAGATCGCGGCGCTCTTGGGAATCGCCAACTCATCGGCCCATGAATTGCTGAACGGGCTGGCCCAGACCGGACTTCTGCAGAAACAGGCGCCCGGGCGGTTCAGGCTGGGCCCGATGATTGCCGCTCTTGCGCAGGTTCTGGCCAACACCGACGGGCTGGTCGAGGCCGCGCGCCCCATCGTTGCCCGTGCCGTCGCCGATCACGGCGAAACGGTCCACGTCGTCAAGCTGGCCGGCCGGCAATTGGCGACCCTGTCCGCGCAGAGCGGCAACCGCCCTGTCGGCGTCGGCCGCAATGTCATTTCGTCCGAAACGCCGCTTTGGGCCGTGGGCGCGGGCAAGTTGCTTCTGGCCTATCTGCCGACGGCGGAACTGCTGCGCATTCTCGAAACGCTGGAGCTGACCGCCTTCACCGATGCCACCATGACCGCGCGGTCCCGTCTGCGCGACCAGTTGACCGACATCCGGCAAGACGGTTTTGCCGAAGCCGTCGCCGAATGGCATCCCGATCTTGCCACCTGCGCCGCACCGGTCCGCAGTCATGCGGGCGTGTGCGTTGCGGCTTTTTCGCTCGCCGTTCCGCTGAGCCGTTACGCGCTGCAACCGCGCGCCTACCGCGCCATCGCCGTGCAATCGGCCGATCGGATATCCGCACGGCTCGGCTGGCAGGATGCGGGCAAACCCACGGGCCAGTTGCCCGGCAGCAACAAAAAGCCGTCAGGGCGGGGTCAATGATTGCCGATCGGGAAGCCCACGGACCTTTTTTGGGTCGCGCAACATGCCACGCCCAGGACAGTTTGGCATTGTCCGCCTCCATCGTGACCGTGGGCACATTTGATGGCGTGCATCGCGGACATCAGGCCCTTTTGACCGAAATCGTGCGGCAGTCGCGGCATCTGGGTGTGCCGTCGGTGGTCTACACGTTCGACCCCCCGCCCAAGACGCTGTTCGCCGATATGGTGCAGTTGACGCCCGTCGATGAAAAAATACGGCGTATTTCACACTTCGGCATCGACCACATCATCATCGCCCGTTTCGATGCGACCTATGCGGCAAGACCCAGGCAAGCCTTCCTGACCGAACTGGGCCGGCTGAACCCCGAACAGGTCTGGGTCGGTGCCGACTTCCGGTTTGGCAGGGCGCGCGGCGGCGATGTGGCAACGCTGGCACGCCACTTCGACACCCGTTTGATCGGTAAGGTGGATTGCGCCTCAGGACAACGGATCTCGAGCACGCGGCTGCGCGAACTGTTCGCGCTCGGGCGCCGTGAGGAAGCGCGCCGCCTGCATGGCTGGCCCGCACGGGGCTGCCTGCCCGGAACCATCGATTGACACGCTGACGAACCGCCGGAGGAAGAAATCGTGACCGCACAACGCCAAACCAAGTCGGACCCCGGCACCATCGATTCCATGACGTTTCGCAACGCGTGCGGGGCCTTTGCGACAGGCGTCACGGTCATCACGACGCGGATGGACGACCACGATCACGGCATGACAGCCAACGCTTTCATGTCAATCTCGCTGGACCCGCCGCTGATTGCCGTGTCGATCGCCAAGACCGCCAGGATATTGCCGCTGATGCAGGCCGCACAACGTTTTGCCGTCTCTGTGCTTGCCGCCGGCCATGAAGACCTGGCGATGCACTTCGCCGGCAGGCCCAGGGACGATATCGGAGACCCGCTGCGCGATCTCGACGGCCTGCCCGTCGTGCGGACCGCGTCGGCGGTGTTTGCCGCCAACGTGGATCAGACCGTCGATGCGGGCGACCACGTCATCATCGTCGGCCGCGTCAGCGCGCTGGAAACGGACCCCGATCGGCGGCCGTTGACCTTCCACAAGGGCTGTTTCGGCAGGCTGAACGAGGAAACGCCGCCAATGCTGGAGCCCGGCTGGCTGCTGGAAGGCAATCACTGGTGATCGCGCGGGCGGGTATTGCACGATACCCGCGGATGCATTGGTCGAACGCCACGCGATGCCTACGCTCGACCGATCAAGCCGGACGGCCGCAAGCAGCGGCTCGTTCAAGCGGACAAGAAGGAGGAGAAGCAATGCGAAACGTCACCATCGACAATGTCACCGATGCAGTCATCGGCTCGCTGGGCAAATTCGGGGACATCACCGAGCGCCAACGCGAGATCATGACCGCGCTCGTCACCCACCTGCATGGCTTTGTAAAGGAGGTCGGCCTGACCCACGCCGAGTTCCTCGCAGCGTGCGACTATCTTGCCCGCGCCGGCCAGTTGACCAACGAAAAGCGGCAGGAATTCATCCTTTTGGGCGACATATTGGGTGTGGAGGTGCTGGTCGACATGATTTCGAACCCGGTCACCTCCAATGAAAGCGAATCCACCGTCCTGGGACCCTTTTACCGCGAAAACCCGCCGGTTCTGCCGAAGGGCGCTTCGACCGTGCAGAAAGCGTTCGACGATCAGCAAACCGTCTATGTCGAAGGCTATGTTCGCGATGTCGATGGCAAGCCCATTGTCGGTGCGACGCTCGACATTTGGGAAGATGCGCCCAACGGCCTTTACGAGAACCACGACCCCGACCAGCCGGACTTCAACCTCCGCGGCCGGTTCGAAACCGACGAGAACGGCCATTATGCCCTGATCGCCCTGCGTCCGGTGCCCTACCCGATCCCGGAGGATGAAACGGCCGGCGAACTCCTGCACTTCATGGGTCATCATCCCAACCGGCCGGGTCACCTGCACTTCATCTTGCAGAAGGCCGGTTATCGCCCGCTCATCACCCAGGTCTATGACGCGGACAGCGAATGGCTGGACAATGACACCGTCTTCGCCGTCAAGGAAAGCCTGATCGGCAAGTTTGAAAAGGCACCGCCGGGGGCTGATACCGATCTGGTCCTGCGTTTCGACTTCGTCCTTGGAACCGCAACCGAAGCCCGCCTGGCCGCGGCATGAGCTGACCGCAAGCCGTTCGGGGACGGTCCTGCCCTCCCCGGACGAGCCCATCTCATCCACCCGGAGCACGATCATGAATGTCGTGAAGGCCGTCAAGGTTCCAGACCGTCCGAGCTTGAACGAGAAAGCGCTGCGGATCGCCCGGGTGGAAACCCTTTCGGTCAATGCACCCACAATCCGCGCGCACAAGCTGTCCAACACCGAAATCCATCACAAGACCATCATTGTCGTGCGGGTGATCCTTGCCAATGGGGCCGTTGGCTATGGGGAGGGATCGACCCTGGGCGGACCGCGCTGGGCCGAGGAATCCCCTGAATCCATCCGCGCGTGCATCGACACCTATCTGGCACCGGTCCTGATCGGCCGTCCGGCCAACCGGTTCGAGGCGCTCGCCCTTGCCATGAGCAAGGCGGCGACGCGGAACACGGCCGCCAAGGCCGCCGTCGAAAGCGCGCTTTACGACGCCGTGGGCAAATCATTGGGCCTGCCGGCCGCCCAGTTGCTCGGCGGGCGGATCCACGACGGTTTCGAAGTGATCTGGGCGCTGGCATCGGGAGATGTCGATCAGGAAATCGAAGAGGCGCGCGGAAAACTCGCCGCACGCGAACACAGGCGTTTCAAGGTGAAGATCGGCTTGGCCGAGCCGCATGCGGATGTATCCCGCCTGACCAGGCTGGTCGAGGCGCTGCCCGATTGCCAGATCATTGTCGACATCAATCAGGGCTGGACGGTCGCGCAGTGCAATCGGTGGATTCCCGCGCTTGAGGAGCTTGGGATCGCGCTGATCGAACAGCCCATTGTGGCGCGGGATCGCCAGAACCTCGTTCGAGTGACGGCGCGCAGCCGCGTTCCCGTCATGATCGATGAAGGTGCGTTTGCCACCAGCGAGGTCGCCGCGGCCGGCTGTCGCGGCGCGGGCACCGTGCTGTCGCTCAAACTGGTGAAAAGCGGCGGCTTGATGGAAATGAAGCGTGCCGCCGGCGTCGGCGCCGCGCACGGAATGGAACTCTACGGCGGGTGTCTCCTCGAAAGCGGGATCGGTGCGGCCGCGCATTTGGCCGTGTTCTCCACCCTGCCCGTCCTGCATTGGGGAACAGAGCACTTTGGCCCCAAGATCCTGTCGCGCGACCTGATCGCGAGCGGCCTGACATTTCGCGATTTCCGCATTGAATGCCCAATCGGACCGGGTCTGGGCGTAGAGGTGGATGAGCGTTATATCCTCTCCATGGCAGATGGTGCCTGGCGCGGTTCTGCCATCTAGACGACACTGGCCCAACAGGGAAACGCCGGATGAAAATCCGCTGGCTGGAATGTTTCGTCGCGGTCGCCGAAGAACTGCATTTCGGCCGTGCCGCCGAACGGCTCGGCATGGCCCAGCCGCCGCTGAGCCGGCAGATCAAACAGGTCGAAGACGATCTCGGCGTGCTTTTGTTCAATCGCGGCCGCAGTCAGGTCACGCTGACGCAGGCCGGAGAGAAGCTTCTCGAACGGGCGCAGGAAATCCTGTTCCGCCTTGAGGAAGCTCAGCTTGAAGCGCGCAGAATCGGCCAGGGCGCGGAAGGACGGCTGCGGATCGGCTTTGTCGGATCGTCGACCTACGGCGTGATGCCAAACATCCTCAAATCCTACCGCCGTCACTATCCGGGCGTCGCGCTCGGCCTTTTTCCGATGAACAATGCCGGTCTGCGCTCCGCTCTGATCAAGCGCGAGATCGATGTGGCGATTGCCCGGCCCCGTCTGGATGACGCCGAGATCGTGTCGCGACAGTTGGTCAAGGAGCCGCTTGTGCTGGCATTGCCCGACACCCACCGGCTGGCACAGGCCACCAATGTGCGCCTGTGCGATCTGGTGGACGAAACCATGATCCTCTACCCGGAAAAACCGCGCCCGAGCTTTGCGGACCACGTCCTCGATCTTTTTCGCGCCGAAGGACAAGAGCCCAAATCGCGGCTTTTTGCGATGGATGTCCAGACAGCGATTTCGCTCGTGTCGATCGAGGCCGGCGCCGCCATCGTGCCCGCTTCCGTGGGCGCTGCCGAGCGTCAGGGCGTCCGCTATGTGACACTGGAGAATGCGGAAACGACGACGGCCGTTTCGGTCAACACGCGCATTGACGACCAATCGGTGCACGTCAAGCAGTTTGTCGATATCGCGCTGCGCGTATCGCGACGGCTGGTCAGGTAACACCATCGGCCGCCCCGGGCGACGGTCGAAACGTTACGCCGGTGCTCCGTCACACCGCAGCATGGATGCAAACCAACCAGGCCGCGGTCCAGCCCAGTGTTCAGACGGCACGCGCACACCCCGATGCGCTCGCGCCACCGCAAGCGCGCAAGACAGCGTCCGGCGGCCCCTTGGCCACCAGTTCGCCATCATCGATGATCCAGACTTCGTCCATCCGCGCGGCGAGATCCCTGTTGTGCGTGATCATCAGCGTGGTCGCCGGCGTCTCGTCCACCAGCCGTTCGACAAGGGCCGGGCCCTCCTGATCAAGCGCATCGTCTGGCTCGTCGAGCAGCAACAGGCTAGAGCCCGACAACGCCGCCCGGGTCAGCAGAACGCGCCGGATTTCGCCGGCCGACAGGTTGCGGCCTGCTTCGGACACCTTGCCCGATAGGCCGCCCAACCGCTTGATCACCGGGCCAAGCCCGAACCGTTCCGCACAGTGCGCAATGGTCTCATCGTCAAGCGCGCCATCGACGCCCATGGTCAGCGCACGGCGCAACGATCCGGCGAGGATGGGCGAACGAGTGCCGACATAGGCGATCAGCCGCCGTCGCTCGGAGGTCGAAAGCTCGACGGTCCTGCGATCGCCGAGCAGAACCTCGCCCCTTTCGGGGCTTTCAAGGCCGGCCGCAAGGCTCAAAAGCGTCGATTTGCCGGCGCCGTTCGGCCCAACGATCGCGATCTTGCGGCCCGGCTCGGCCACGACATCGACCGAGGACAGGCAACCCGCGCCCGCGCCGTCGAAGGAAAGGCTTTGCGGCACATTGTCCAATTCGGCGTCATCGCCATCGTCGCCGCCGGCAAGTTTGGGCACCGACAGCAGCTTTTCGCATTTGTCGCGCGCCACCTTCCAGGCGCGGTGCCGGTCCCAGACCCCGGCCAGATCGCGCAGCGGCTGGATCATCAGTCCGACAGCGGCCAGTGCGCCAGCCGCCTCGGCGGCGGCAGCACCGCTGGCGAGCGCCGCGACAAAGACCATCGCCGCCGCAACGCCGGACACGGCATCGGGAATGGCACGCAACAGCGCCGCGCCGCGCGCGCGCTCAAGAGCCGCATCGATCAGGTTTTCGGTGCGCTTGATGATCAGACGGGTTTCGGTCTTGACGCGGCCCAGAAGGCGCAGTTCGGGCGCATGGGGAACCCGCTCGCTCATGTCAGCGGCAAGCCGGGCGCGGCGGCTGCGCAGCTTCTTGTGGGCCGGGCCGAGGCGCGGACCCGCCAGCGCCATGGCTGCCATGCCGGTGGCAATAGGCACCGCCGCGGCGACCCCCAGATGCGGGTTGAGCAGGAACAGGGCGATTGTCGCCACGGGCAACACGATCAGCGATGAAATCAACCGTGTGAGCCCCAGGCTCACCCAGTTGCGCACGGCCGACAGATCACCGACAAACCGCAGTGACAGCGCGCCGCTGCGGCGATGCGCGATATCGCGCGCCGACACCTGCGCCAGATGCTGAAACAGCCTGACGCGCAAGGCAGCCACATAGCCCTGGCCAACGCGCTCGGCGATGACGCGTTCCCGATAGCGCATGGCAGCGATCGCCAGCCCGGAGCCGGCGACCAGCGTCAGCGCCAGGATTGGCAAGCCCGACGCATTGTCGCGAAAGGCGGCAAAGACATCGCGCGTGGCAAAGGCGGCAATGCCGGTCGAAACGGCCTGGCCGAGCGCCAGCGCGATGATCGCGACGATCCCGCGGCTGCGTCCGCCGTCGAACAGTTTCGGCATCGCGCTCATGGCATCGGCCTCAACAATCGCATCCCGGCTTTGCAGGGGCGATCGCAAGCCGAACAATCCCGGCCGCAGCCGCCAATGACGGGGCTTTTGCGGTCATTGTCCGGAAAAATGATCCGGTCCAGCCCGCCCCGCAGGACACACTGCCGGAAATCGTGGCCGCAGGCGGACAGGGCAATGAAAGAGGCGCGCGGCGGCAGGCCACGTGCCTGGGTCGCCTGCCGCAACGCCTTGGTCCAGCGAATGCCCCGGATCAGCCGGTTTGCGCCCTGCTGCGCATCGATCGTCTCGCCGCTGCGCAGACCGGCGTCGCGAAGTGTGTCGTCCGCACCCACGCAAACCTGGACGGGGATCGTCAGGAAGCGGCCGATCGTGTCGTCCGTCACCGCCGACCAAGGGTCGGGCGGCGCGTTGCGACAAGAAAGGCCGTATGGAAAGCGCGCCGCGTCGGGAAATGTGTACCAGCCCGCCGAGGCCACCGTCAGCCGCGTGACCATCTCAGGGTGCATCATCGCAAAGCGGTGGGCAAACTGCGCTCCGCCGGAAAAGCCCGCCAGCTCGAACCGTGTGGTCTGCCGGACACCTTCCTTTTTGAGCGCCTTCATCAAGGCGATCAGCGCCAGGTCGGCCCGGCCGCGCCGGACCGCCTGCTGATAACGCGGCCACGTCTCCCGGTCGAACAGGGGCGCGATCACCGGGCGGCCCAGAGCGCTGGCGCGCCGGGCCAACAGTTCGGCCTGCTGGCGTGCGTTGCGGCGTATGCCATGCACCGCCACCAGCGGCGCCTGATCGACGGCCATGCGCCCGGGCAAGGCCAGCCAGCATGCAAGACCCCCGGCCGCGCCGGCTGGCCGGAACACGACCTCCATTTCCGCTTCGTCGGGCATGGTTGAATGCGCTGTTGCAAAAGCCATGGCTGTCGTCCTTCTGTCTGGTTCAGGCAGCGACGCCGAACACTTCCTCGGCGCGATGGCCGGGCAGCATGTCGAAGATCATGTGAATGCGGTCCTGATCACCATCATTGTGGGCTTCGTGCATCTGGTCATTGTCGAACCACCACAATTCGCCCTCGCGCATGCGCACCTCTTCGTCACCGGCCTTCAGCCAAGAACCGTCCGCCGATCTCAGGACGAAGTGATAGCGATTGCGCACGCGATAATATTCACCGCGATCGATGTGCGGATAAACGCGCTTGCCCGCCGGCAGGCAGACGATCTTGGCGCGGCCCAGAATGGCGTCCTGTTCGACCGCGAAGTCTTCCAGAAACCGGCGCGCCAGCACGAAGCGGGCCGAGCCGGTGGTCCAGCGGCTTTCATGGACGTCGCGACGCTTGCGGTCGCCGATGGCGGACTTGCGCAGGCCGCGCAGCGGGATTGCCAGCGCCTCGCGCTGGACCTTGATCTTGTCCTGGCGGCCGGTCGCTTGCGCCCAGGCATCATTGACGTCCTCGATCTCGTCGAGAAAGGGCCTGGGGTCGACTTCGGATTTAAGACGATTGAAGTACTGCATGATTTCATCCTCTCGGTGGGGCTTCGGGGTTGGTCTTGTGGTCTTGCGGCCGCGCGACGGCCCGCCGCGATGCGCCTGGTCGGATGCGGTCGGCGCCTCATCGGCCGACCGTTTCCGGGGTCTGGTGGGATAACGGATCGCCTGACCGGTTATTCCGTCAGGGTCCGAATTTCCGCGCCCCATCCGTCACCAGCGCACGGGCGATCACGCGGCCACGCGTCGCTCCGCGTGTGGGCTCCGCAGTAAGGGGCGGACCCGATCTGTGATCGATGCCGGATCGCTCAATTGCTCGCGGGTCAAGTGCGGCACGCCGGTTTCGGCCATTGCCTCCCGCACGGCGAGCGGCGACCGCGTGACCATGCCGGAGACGGCAAAGGGCCGCAGCCCATAGCCATCGAGCACCGTCACGCCACCGACCGAACCCAGCGCGTCGGGTGCCGCAAAAAGGATGCCGTCCATGCGATCCTTGATGCGGGAGTCCCGCAGGATGGCCGCGGTTTCCTTCTGGAACACGCCATCGGCGATCTCGGCGACGACGATCTGCGCGCCGCCGGCCACCGCGTGGCCGACAAGGGTTTCAAATCCGTCTTCGATACGCGCCAGCGGCACCCGGTAAGTCGATGCCAGGCCGGCATCGGTGAAATCGAACGTGGCAAGCCCGGCATCCTCGAAGGCCACGAAATCGCCGAACGATCCGGTGCCGGTGATCTTGGCGCCGGCCACATTGTATCCGACCCGAGACAGACCGTGGGCGAGGCTCACCGCGGCTGTCGTCTTGCCGGCATTCATCGATGCCCCGAAGACGCCGATCACCGTAATGTCGGACGGGATCGGCTGCCGTTTCACACCGTAACGGGAAATGTTGATGGCGCGCCCCCCGGCATCGATCAGAAGGCCCAGCGGGCGCACTTGCGTCGGAGGCGCCATCCGCTCATGGGCATGTTCGACCGTGCCGACCACGCCGCCGCCGGCCAGCAGGTGGCCGCATCCAGCCGTGATCTCGGCGCGCCCCTGATACTGGTCGGGCGCGTACCGATCGCCGATGCAGGCAACGAACAGATCGCCAACATAGCTTTTCTTGTAGCGCTTGGTCGTCAGTTGCAGCCGGCGATGCTGATTGATCTCGGTGACCTCGCACAGCACCAGGTCGCCGGTCCGCGCGGTCGCAAAACCGCGTGACAGTCCCGCAACGTCGTTGCGGTCGACGCGGCGCGTTGTGAAAGTCCAGTGCGCGGTCGAAAGCGCGGCCATGGTGCCTGCCACAACAGACGCATGCGGTTTTAGGGCAATTGGCTTGTCCATATCAGTCTCCTGCATTTCGGTTTCAGTGCGAAACCACGTCAGGAAAACGGACGGGCCGGGCGGCTATTCCCGGCGCTGTGCATTTTTTCGATCAGATGGACTGAGAGGCCTGGACGCAACGCCGCAGCGCTCCGGACCGGAACGCTTCCGGGGCAGCTTGAAAATGCCTAGTGGACTGCGGCATGCCGGCGCCGGCTCAGGGCAACCGGTTCAACGTTTCGCGCTCGTCATCGGCGGACAGCGGTTCGCCCGCCCCGATGGCCGCAAGATAGGCATCGAGCGCTTCAAGAGACGATGCCGGCGCATAGCCGTCATCGGCGCCCGCAGCAGCCACCGTGAACTGCACGCGCCATTGCCCACCTGTCTGGCAGGCCACCGAGACAAGGGTGGACGCATCGGCACCGTCAAGTTCGAACTCCCGGCAGACATGGCCTGCTTCATCGCGGAACGAGGCAATGGCGCGGAACCGGTCCCCGCCCGAAAGACTGGTTTCCTCACCGGACGGCACGGTGCGCAGCGCAGCGGGAAGTCCGGGATTGTCCAGATCGGCGGTGACGATGCCCGATGGTGCCGAAGCACCCTCCCATTGCGATGCCAGATAGCCGATCACGCCGCCGGCGACCAATGCGACCGACGCCGCCAGAGCCAGATCGAAGCGCGGCGCCCTGGCCCTTTGCGGTCGGCGATCAAAGGCCACCACATTGTCCACGCCATCCCCCGCCCTTTCTGTGGCGGATGACGCCGCCGTCTCATGACGCTCGACCATTTGCGCAATGCTGTTGGCGAGCGCGTCCGGCACCGGTGCTTCCAGCAGGGGTTCCAACGCTTCTGACGCCGACTGCCGTGTTCGCGTGAACATGGCAAGGCGCGCCGCAAGCGCTTCATCCTGCTCGATGGCGCGGGCGATCTCGGCCCGCATATCGGCATCGAGTTCCCCATCGGCATAGGCCATCAGGTCGGTATCGCTGAATTGTTCTTCCATGCTGCTTGCCCTTGATTACGGGAACAACGTCGCTAGCCGCCGTTTATTCCCATCACGCTCGCAAGTTTCTTTCGGGCGCGTGCCAGACGGCTCATCACGGTGCCGATGGGAATGGCAAGCACGTCGGAGGCCTCCTGGTAGCTGAGCTCCTCGATACAGACCAGAACGAGCACCTCGCGCTGCTCGTCGGGCAATTCGGCAATGGCCGCGCGCGTCGCCTTGAGCATCAGCACGCTTTCGGTCTGTCGCGCGCCATCGTCTCCCGGTACGTTGAGCAATGCATCGACATCGACGCTCGGACCGGCGGTCTTTTCCTTGCGGAGCTGATCGATCCACGCATTCCTCATGATTCTGAAAAGCCAGGCATCCATCCGGGTGCCCTCGGCATAGCTTTCGTGGTTCGCCAGCGCCTTTTCGCAGGTAATCTGCACCAGATCGTCCGCAGTCACCGCCGAGCGCGTCAATGAAAGAGCAAAGCGCCGCAAGTTGGGAAGCAGCGCAATCAATTGCTGCCCGAATGTATGCGGCATCCCATGCTCCGACAAATTTCAGCCGTTGTGGAATAATATGTCGAAAGGCCCGTTTACACATCATCCGAAACACGCCGCAAGCAGCATTGTTCGTGGGGGAACCGATCATGTTCACTCTTCAAGACAAGTCCGACACCGCCTTTGCGCCATGGAAAACGATCCGGCGCCTGGTGCTGATCGCGGGTCTGGCGGCGGCGTGGGCGGTGATGCCAACCCTTTCGGACATCGCGCCGGGGATCGCCCTGGCCGATGATGACGGGGACGATGGTGACGACGGAGATGACGGAGATGATGGCGACGATGGTGATGACGGCGGAGCCTCAAGCGGCGGATCGTCCGGTAGCGGATGGTCCAGCGGCGGCCAGCGATCATCGAACCGTCCGGCCGGCCGCAACCTGCTTCGCATTTTCCGCGAGCCGCGCCGCGCCCAACAGCCGCGTCGCTCGCAGCAGCGGCGCACACCGTCACGGCCCGCCGCGCCACCGCCGCCTCCCCTGCCCGATTTCGCACCGGCCGAGATCGTCGCGCTCGGCTTGACCGACGCCAGCGTGACGGCGCTGGAAGCACTGGGATACACCGTGCTGCAACGCGATGAAATCGGGCTGCTGGATGCGTTCGTCACACGCCTTGAAGTGCCCAGCGGCACGAACCTTGACGACGCCAGGATCGCGGTCGAGGCCGTACAGCCCGGCAGCCAGGCGGATTTCAACCATTTCTACCGCCCCGGAGAGGCCCCGAGGTGCACGGATCTGTGGTGCATCGCGCCCAATCTCATCGGCTGGCCGGATCCCAAGGCCAACGCCCGTTGCGTCGCCGATGTCACCATCGGCTTGATCGACACCGGTATCAATGCCGACCACGAGGCGCTCAAGGACAGCCAGTTGACGCTGCTGACCACTGCGGAAGAGACGCTGGCAAGCTCCAGCCGGCAGCACGGCACTGCGGTTGCGGCCATTTTGGTCGGATCGATGCAGACACGCTCTCCCGGCTTGCTTCCGGGCGCCGAAATCATCGCCGTGGACGCCTTCCACCGCAGCAATCGCGGCGATGATCGCAGCGATGTCTACACCCTTGTCAGATCACTGGACAGACTGGCCGGCAACGGTGCGCAGATCATCAATATGAGCCTGGCCGGGTCGGCCAATAGGCTGCTGGAAGGCATGGTTGGCAGCCTGAACGAACGCGGCATCCTGCTTGTCGCTGCCGCCGGCAATGCCGGCCCAAGGTCGGAACCGGCCTTTCCGGCCGCCTATGATCAGGTGTTTGCCGTCACTGCGATCGACAATGGCAAACGCATCTACCGGCGCGCCGGGCGCGGCGAGCATATCGATTTTGCCGCCCCCGGTGTCGAGGTCTGGACCGCGGCGTCGGTGCGCGGCGCCCGAACCCGCACCGGGACCTCCTTTGCCACGCCGTTCGTGACCGCAGCGCTGGCCGTGTTGCGCACCAACAATCCCGATCTCGTGACCTATGAGCAGACGAAATCCCGGCTGACGGCGGTCGCCGAAGATCTTGGCGAACCGGGTTTTGACGATGTTTTCGGCCATGGGCTGATCCGGGCGGGCGACCTGTGCGCGGCCGGCACCGTCATCATCCCGCCCGGTCGGCTTTGAAACCTTCGGTGCGGCCACATCGGCCGCCCGGGACATGATCGGTTGACGCGACCCCGACGCGGGAGCCCGGGATCGGGCTTCGCGTTTCCTGCGCCGCAGGAACAGCGCTCAGCACTGCCACTCGCCTTGTTCGATCTGCGGCGCCTTGTAACGCTTGGTCGTCAGATCGCCGTCCAAGACCAGAAGGCACGCCGCCTGCCGTGCCTGGCGCAAGCCCTGATGCGTATAGGGCGGCAGGGGACGCCAGCCCGATGAGGGCGCAACATCGGCCATGTTGGCGACCCTGATCGTGCCCTGACCGTCATGATAGACGGCCCAGGCCCACGATTGCGCGAACGATGGCATGGCGCTCAATCCGCCGGCCGCCAGCAGCGCGCAAAGCAGGCCTGTTGTTCGTGCGCACAAGTGCGACCCCCGATTGTTCGATTGGCAAAACGCTATGCCCGGGCCGAAAACCCGGCAATTGGCGGGAACGCTTATCGCCCTAGGCACAAATGACTATTGTGATTGCTCGGCCGATCGGAGCTATTCACGGCAATGAGGCAACCGGCGCAGGGCAAACACGGCTCGGGTACGCTGCGGCACGCGATCTTTTGCATCGCGGCGGCACTGATGATGGTTGCAGGCGCCAATCCCGTTGCCGCGCAAAACGCCAGCACGGCCGTTCTGGATGTCGAGTTTCGCATCGAACAGCCGGACGCTGCGTTGACCATTGACGAGGTCTGTTGCGGCCGCCTTGCATTTTCCGGCCCCCCGGTGCGATCGGCTGGCGCGGGCGTAGGGGGTGGACCGGTGTGGGTGGCATTGCCGGCCCTGCGGCCGGGAGCGGTTCTGAGCCTGACCAAGATGGTTGATGAAGCAGAGCTTTATGAGCGCCGGCCGGGAACCGACGATTGGATCATCTCACGCGGCGGCGACAGCATTGCCTCATCCGGGCAAGCACTGCCCGTGCCGCGCATCGCATTCCTTTTGTCTGAAGAGGCGCCACCGGAAACCGAGCGTTTTCTTCGCGTCGTTCAACCCACCACCATCCGGTTCGGGTTGAAGGCCTGGGACCCGCAGGCATTCCGCGCCGATTTTGAGCGTCGCCGGCTGGTCAGGACGCTGTCGCTCGGCTTCATCGCGGCAATCGTGATCTACAATCTGGTGGTCTCGCTGGTCGCCCGCGACGGGGTTTTCGCACTCAATGCGGTCACGATTGTCTCGCTGCTTGTCATCGATCTTTATCTGACCGGTGTCGGCGCCTTGTATCTTTGGCCGCGATCGGTTTCGAACCTGATGCTCAATCTGGGGCTCGCCGGAACGACGATCTTCGGCGCATTGTTCATCAGACAGTTCTTGAAGGTGAGCGCCGGCGGTTCGGTGCCAGCGCGGCCGCTCCTCGTGCTCGCGGCACTGGCGGGGGTCGCGGCGGCCATGCTGGTGACCGGCATCATCACACCTTACTGGCTGCCGCAGACCGCGCTGCTGCTATGTGTCATTTTGATGCCTGTCACCGCCGTGGTGATCACGCTTGTCGAACTGGTTCGCGGCAATCACAGCGCGCGCATCCTGATCGTCCCCTTGCTCGGCGTCATGCTGCCTGGCGGCGTGCTGGTGTTGATCAGTTCGATCACGGCCATTCCGTTCGGGGTGATTCAGCCGCATCTGCTGGAAATCACGTTGGCTTTTGAGGCGCTCGTCTTTTCGCTGGCCCTGGCCAGCCGTATCCGCATGCACCAGCGTGATGCCGAGATCGCCAGGGCGGAACTGGCGCAGACCGAACTGGACAGCGCGCGCCGCTATGCCCGGCTTCAGGAACGGGAACGGGCCCGCGTCGCCTCCGAACTGCACGATTCCATCGGTCACAACCTTGTCATGATCACCGGCCTGCTCGAACGCGGCTCTGCCTCCGACCTGACCCACCGGGACATGGAAGCAGCCGCCAAACTGTCGCGTCGCACCGTACAACGCGTGCGAACGATCTCGCATGACCTGCATCCGGCCACCCTGTCCCATCTGGGCTGGTCTGAAGCCATCCAATCCCTCTTTGTCGAACTCGAAAACGCCCAGGGTATCGAGGTTCGGCTCACCCAGTCGGGCGGTGAGCCCGACCTTGCTCCCGATGCCAAGCTGCACGTCTATCGCATGCTCCAGGAGCTGGCGAGCAACATCGCCAAGCACGCGTCGGCGACCCGGTGCGAGGCC
Organism: Roseitalea sp.; assembly: GCA_017642895.1. Lineage (GTDB taxonomy): Bacteria > Pseudomonadota > Alphaproteobacteria > Rhizobiales > Rhizobiaceae > Roseitalea. The sequence goes on along the minus strand of JAEPON010000004.1, from coordinate 291,511 downwards.
GAAATCCGCAATGACGGGAACGCGCTACACATTCGCATTGCCGACAATGGCGTCGGTCTTGACGACACGTCAGGCTTGCCACAGGGGCTGGGTTTGGCTTCAATTGACGAACGTGCCAAGACCCTGGGGGGCACTTGGACATTGCGGTCAGGCGACTGCGGCGGGGCCGTCGCCGAGTTGACGATACCGATCGCGCCGGGGGACGCAAAAGCGCATTGATACAGGCACCAGACCCGATAACCATCCTTTTGGCCGACGACCATCCGATTTTTCGCACCGGTCTGCGCCAGATCATCGAGCAGCAGCCCGGGTTCAAGGTCGTTGCGGAAGCCGGAGACGGCCGGGCCGCGTTGTCGCAGATCGAGATGCTCGATCCGGACCTTGCGGTGTTCGACCTTTCCATGCCCGGTCTGGATGGTTTTGGCGCACTGGAAGGGCTCGGCGCGATGGGCTGTCGCACACGTGCCCTGATCGTCTCGATGCACGCTGAAAGCGGCTACGCCTCAAGGGCGCACGATCTGGGCGCAATCGGCTTCATCGCCAAGGAAGATGCACCCACGGAAATCATCCGGGCACTCAGGGAATGGCCCAACGGCTTCTTCATGAGCCAGTCGGTCGGAGGACACAGCGCCGCGCCGGCGACCGCCGCCGCACCCGCCGCCAGTTTCGACCTGTCGGTGGTCACGCCCGCCGAGCGAAAAATCCTCGTCTTGCTGTCGCTTGGCAAGACCAGCAAGCAGATCGCGCGGGATCTCGACATCAGCCACCGGACCGTGCAGGCGCACCGCCGAAACATCGCCGAAAAGCTTGGTGTCACCGGTCCGAACCGCCTGCTTGAAATCGCGGTCAGCCACCGGGCACAGTTGCTCGATCCCGGGTGAGCGGCCACGCGCATGGCGGCGGGACATGCCAGTGCGTGATGATCACCCGGCCGACCGGACATTTCGGCCCCTTTGTCAGTTCACGCGCTTGAGCCCGACATCGGCTGATTCCGAATTGCCCCCGCCGCTCGCGCCGGACTGCATCCGCATCTCGCCGGACGCCGGATCGGAGAGCAAAAAATGCGTGCTGAATGCACCATCGTCGCCGCGCAGGCGGATTCCGCCGCCATCCAGCGTGCCGACAGACGTTTTCGGGCGCGCATTGGCCGGCGCCACGTTCTCGGCCCCAAGCGCGCCGTCCGGTGTCTCGACTATCCGGATCTGAAAGCCGCGCGACCCTTCCGGCGCCGCACAGCGGCCCCTGACCACAATAGCGGTCTCGCCGTGTCGGGCTATTGTCAAACGGCAATGCAGCCGCCCGGTGCGTTCCTGAGACCCCTGCCGCTCGAATGTGCCGGTTCCCCGCCATTCTCCGACATAGTCATCCAGCGAAGCGGCGAACACAGCCGGCGTTGACAGCAGCACGGACGTGATTGCGAGCATGTGCCGGATCATCGCGCCCATCTGCGCCTCTCGGCAAGGGTGACGAAGGCCGGCAGGATGAAGAGAGCCGACACCATGGCCAGCGCAAGTGCAGCGCAGACCAGTTGACCGAACACGGCAACGGTGGGCAAGCTGGACATCTGCGTCACCATGAGCCCGGCGACGAGCAATGCCGTCGTCGCCGCGATGGGCGGTGCCGTCTGACCGACAGCCCGCATCAGGGCGGCGCTGCCTTTGGGGTCGTGCGATCGCTGGTAGGCGTTGAGAACGTGAATTGTGTTGTCGATGGCGATGCCGAAGGCAACGGTCAGCGCAACAGACGCGGTCATGTTCAGTTGCTGCCCGGCCGCCGCCATATAGGATTCAACGCCGAGAATCGGGATCAGATTGGGGATCAGCGAAACGAGCCCCAGCCCAACGGACCCCGTTCCGTAGATCAGAAGGGCAACAACCAGTACGAGTGCCAGGTAAAAGCCGAGCCGCAAATCCGAGATCATATCGGGGACTTGCCGGGCCGACAGCAAGGGCAAACCCGCGATCTCAAAGCGTTGTTCAAGACCCGCCGCTTCCAGACGGTTCGCGATCGCATCGACCCCGGACGTGATTTCGGCGGCCGTCATGGCCGGGTCGATGGCAACGGGCAGCAGATACGTCATCCCGTCATGGGAAACGAAACGCCGCGCGAGAGGATGATCCTCTTCCTGCAATCGTTCAAGCTGCGCCGGGGTCAGAAACCGGTTGCCGGTCTCCTCGCCGCGAGCGGCCGGATAGATCGCCTCTGCCGCTTTGCGCAAGGCCACCGTATCGGCATCGCTGATGCCGCGCTCGCCATCCGGGTCATCAAGAACCACGAAAATCTGTGCGCTGCCCAGCGACTTCTCGGTCAATCTGGCTTCAAGCTGCTTCAGCGTGGTGTCGTCGCGCAAATGCTCGGAAAGGCTGAAGCCTGCCACAACATGCGTCTGGGCATAGGCAAGAACGGCGAACAGGATAAGCCCCAAAAGCAGAACCGGCCGCGAAAAGGCAAGAAGCGATGTGGCCATGCGCGCGATGAAGCCGAAGCCGGTCTTGCGCGCGCCACGGTTCGGGATCGCGCGCGGCGCAAGCAGCAACGCCATAAGCGGGAAAACCACGATCAGCGCCAGGAACTGAATGATCAGGCCCGCAAATCCGCCCGAGGCGAAGCTTTGCAGGGAGTTGCTGCCGGCAAGGCCGATGCCAAGGCACGTGATCGCGGTGGTCATGCTTGTCATGAAGCATGCCGGCCCGGTCTTTTCGATGGCGGTACCGAGGGCCGCGCGCACATCTCCGGCCGATTGGTGCTCGCGCAGGAAGCTGAAATAGAGGTGTACCGAATCCGCAAAGCCGACAACGATGAGCAAGGTCGGTATGATCGTCGTTATCGGATCAATCGTCAGCCCGGTTGCCGCGGCAAACCCGAAGAACCAAAGAGCGCCGGTCAGCGGCGGGACCGCGCAGATGAGCGCACCGCGCCAGGACCGGAAAATCGCAAGCGAAAGCAGGACGCAGATCAGCGTCGAAACCGTCGCCAGCAATTGCTGGTCCTTTTGCAGCGAGGCTTCGATCGTCCGGTTGACTTCGCCCAGGCCACCAAAGCTGACAATCAGGTGCGGCGCGTGGGCCGCGATGGCCGCCTCGATTTCCGTGCGCCCCGTGTCCGAAAGCACCGTCCGTCCGCCGTCAACGCCGTCCTGCGCGATCATCAGGACAATCAGCGTTGTCGTCAGGTCGGCCGACAACATGTCGGAAGCGAATGGCTGCATGTCGAGGAAGCGGTTGAGACGATCGCCCGGCGGCAGCGCCAAGGCGTCCCGTGTCCCAAGCCAGGGTTCGGTCGCGTCGCCCCGGCCAGCGGGAAGCGAGAATATGCTGAGCGCCGCATCCACTCCCGTCACCAGGCTGAGTTCGCTAACGAAAAACTCGAGCGCCTGATAGCTGTCCGGATCACCCAGATTGTGGGCCTCCACAACGATGACTTCATCGGTGGAAAATGGATGAAACTCCGTTTCGACACGCTCAAGTGCGTTGTGGCCCGGCGAATCCACCCGCAGGACTTCAGTCACATCGCCATTGAAGCGCAGGTTGAAGATCACGCCATAGACGGCGGCAAGCGACACAAGCAGCGCCAGGCACGCGGCCAGGCCGGCATGCGAAATCAGGGCATTGCCCGCCGCGCCTATGCCGAAACTCCTCATTCGCGCCCCGGTCCCTCCCCTTGGTCGCGACCCCGCATGTGCGGAATGCAACATCTTGCATAGGCCATCGTGATCGGCGTGCCCATGGCCTGCAACTAGGCAAGAGTGTCGATTGACAGCCATCACCGATCAAGCCGAACGTGCGCCCGCATTGCGCAGAGGGGGGATGGGACAATGCTCGCAAGGCACAACTACGCGTCGGCAATCCTGCTTGCGGCCTTGTGCTGCGGCGGCACCGCAGCGGCGGGGGGCTATGACACCGGCGAACGCGACTGGAGCCTTTTGTTCGACCAAGGACGGTTCGCCACTGAAGCCGGTGTGCGTCACATCATGCCGCAACGGACCTTGTCCAACATCAATGGTGTGTTCGGACCGAGCGCCAACGTCCGCGAAGGCGATGCAACGACCCTGGCGCATGCGCGGGCCAACGTTGCGCTCGGAGAGCATGCAGCCTGCATGGCCAGCATTTACGAGCCTTATGCCGGCCATGCCACCTATGGCACCGGCTGGACTTATGCGGTCTCGGCAATCGAACAGCATTTTTCGTCGCGCGATATAGGCGTGACGTGCCGCGGTGCCGTCGATGCCGGCAAGGGCCGCCTGCATATTATCGGCGGCGTGTCGTACCAGAGCATCGACTATGAGCTTGTTCGTGCGGCTGCTCCGGCCGGTCTGGCGACGGCGAAAGTCAGCGATGACGGTGTCGCCTGGCGTATCGGCGCCGCCTTCGACATACCCGAATATGCGCTGCGGGTCAGCCTGATCTACAATTCGGCCGTCGATTACGCGATGGGCGGAACGCTCACCACAGCCGCCGGATCGCTGCCGATTTCCGGCAACCTGGCCATGCCGCAATCGGTCGAGCTCAACGCCCAGTCCGGCGTTGCGCCCGGCTGGCTGGTCTTTGGCGCGGTCAAATGGACCGATTGGAGCGTTGTCCAGAGCATGGCGCTCTGCCCGACCGGTGTTCCGGTCTGCAATCAGGCCACGGCGGTCAGCGGTCTGACGCTCTTGTGGAAGGATACGTGGACCGTGACGGCCGGCGCAGCCCACCAGTTCAACGACACGGTCGCGGTCGCCGCCAGCTTCACTTGGGATCAGGGCGCAACGCAGGGTTTCACATCGCAGACCGATACATGGGTGTTCGGAACCAACGTGGTTGTGTCGCCGAACGAGGCGGTCGAATTGACGTTGGGCGGGACGATCGGCGTCATGACCGGCGGCGCGCTGGACACAACCCGGCTGCAGGGCGGCATTCCCAACCCGGTCGGCTACACCGCGCAATTCGGCACTGACATGGTCTACACCGTCAGCGCGAAAGGCAGGGTGCGCTTTTGAGGCAAGGATGCAAGTCTACCGAAGCGAGATGTCCAGCAAGGTCCTGCCGCTTCCTCCGGAAACGGCGGTGACCACTTCTCGGATATCGATCTGGTCGCCGCCCTGCCCGGTCAGGACAATCTCGGACATGTAGGTGCCCGATGCGATCTTGAAGGGCGCCCGCGACCTCAGAACCAGCACGTCGCTGCCGGTGGCGGCGCTGTAGGTCACCTCGTCCTCGACGCCGAGCCTGTTGACCACAGCGCGGGCACCGCCACCGCTTGTTGCCGAATAAAGCTCGAAGCGCAAACGGCTCTGCCCGCGTGTCGTGGCACAACGCCCGGACAATGTGACCTGGTGCGGCGATGGCCGGGTCGAGGAGATACGGCACCGCACCGACTGCGGCTCTCCTGTTTCGAGATCGAAAACCTTGCCATCGGCGCTCCAGGATCGATCGAGAATGGAAACCCATTCCTGTGCCGAAGCGCTGCCGCCCCAGGGCAAGGCAATCGCCAGCACAAGCAGCACGTGCCGGACAAGGCGTCTGGCCCAACCTGATTTTTCCATGCGCCCCGCTCCCTTTTTCAAGCCGGATTCCGATCGTTCGGCGGCCGGTTCTTGGGCGGCCGGAACAGTTGCGTTGCCATTGGACCGCCGCACGACCTTCATTGAAACTCCTGCCGGCCGTCGCCGGCCCGTTTCCGGCGCAACCCGTGGAAAGCCATAATAGACGCCGGAAGGAAAAACAGATCCGCGATCAATGCGAAAACAAGGGTAACACCACAGAGCGCGCCGAACACCCGGGTTTGCGGCATCTGGCCAAGCTGCGTGACCAGAATGCCGGCGACGAGAACGATGGTGGTCAAGGTGATGACAGGCGCGATGCGGCGAACCGCCAGTGCAACCGATTGCTCTCGATTGTTCCCCAAAGAGCGTTCCAACCGGTAGCGGGCGAGGAAGTGAACCGAGTCATCGACCGCGATCCCGAAAGCAACCGTCAGCGCGATGACACCGCTATAGTCGATACCAAGGCCAAAAAGATAGAGAACCGATCCGGCCGCAACGATGGGCATCAGGTTGGGAAGCAGGGACAGGGTGGCGATTTCGACGGACCGAAAGGCCAGCGCGATCATCACGATGACGATGACGATGGCAACCATCATGCCCCGCTGCATGGCCGGTATCGTTGTCGAGGCATGCTCGGCCGAAGCAACGGCCAGGCCCGAAAGCTCGAAGCCGTAGCCGGGAAAGCGGTCCCTGAACTCATCCAGAACGCGGTCCATCTGCTCGGTCAGCGCCGCCAGTTGCCGCGCGTCCAGATCGGCCGTTTGAATGGTGATCAGAACGGCGCGCTCGTCCTCGTTCACAAACCATGACTTGAAATTGTCCGGCATGGTTTCCAGCGCGTCGGCAAAACCCGCATCGCCCTCTTGCGCTGACGTGGCGGCAGTGCGCACCGTATCGATCGACCACACACCCACACCGCCGGCGATCTCGCCGAGCGCATTGCCCAACGTCCGCGCCAGCGCCGAAACATCGCCGTTGGCCGCGCCGATGTCCGGCGGATAGGAGACGACCGCATAGATGGGCGTCGGACTGGCGATCGCCGAGGCGGTCACGGCCGCCTCGATCTCGCCGCGCAACTGGCGCGGCAGCTGGTCGCTGATCCTGTGCTGATAACCCAGTTGCAGGTAAAGGGCGACCATGACGGCCAGCAGGACAAGGCCCCGAACCGTGACCGCGCGATTGCGCGCGATGACGAACCGCGACAAGGCTGTCGCGGCCGGGTCCAGCCCGAACGGATCGGTGGCGCGCAGATTGCCTTTCGGGTCGGTGAAATCGGCAGGCCGGAACAGCAGTTTTGCAACCGCGGGCACCAGCAGCGTGCCCGAAACATAGATCGTTGCCATCCCGATGACGCCAATCACGGCGAAATCGCGCACCGCGTCCGATGCCGTTGTCACAAGCAGCGACAGGAAAGCCACCGCCGTCGTGCTCGCGGCCAGGAAACAGGCCGGCACAACATGGCCGACCGTGCTGTCAACGGCCTCGGAAATGGACTGGCCGTTCAACAGGTTCCTGCGAATGCTGAAGACAAGATGGGTTGCGTTGGCAAAGCCGACCACCAGGATCAGCGGCGGCCCGCTGTTCATGAACAGGGTGATCGGCATGCCGACAAGACCGATCACGCCAAATGTCCAAAGCACGGCGATGGACGGCGCCAGGGAGACCGTCAGAAAATATTTGGGGCGCCGGAAATAGAGCGCCGATATCAAAACCCCGACCAGAACACCGGCAATATTGAATGTCATCCGGTCGCTGCGGCCGGTCAGCTTGATCGTGTTCTCCATGATCGGCGTGCCGACAAGGTGAACGTCAAGGCCGGCATCGGACGCGTTTGCAAAGGCCGTCTCGATGCCCGCGATCGCCGCCGGAAGATTGGCGGGCGCGTTGGCCTGGCCGGTCAATGTGACCAGGAAGGCGGCCCATTGTCCGTCATCGGTTTCGCCAGCCAGCGTCCCAGAGACCGGGTGTGCGATCAGCTCATCGATGAGTTGCGACAGCGCCTCCCCTTCGGGCAATTCGTCGGGAACGTGGGGAACGGCGTTGTCGCGCGTCTGGCTTTCCCGTGTTCCGGAAATCGAAAACATCGACAGGACCCCTTCCACATTGGGGTCAAGCGACAGATCGAGCTGAATGTCACGCAGCGCCAGCAATCGCTGCCGGTCCAGTTCGCCTCCGGTCTTCGCAATAGCGACCACATCCCGCTCGTTGAGGGGAAAAACGGACTTGAATGCGAGGTAATTCTGGTAACGCGGCGAGTCCGAAGCATACATGCCGGCAATGGCGAAATTGGACGAGCTGCGCGATACGCCGAACACCGCAAGCGCGGACAGCGCGACGACCAGAATGATCGTCAAGGACGGCCTTGCCGCCGAGAAGCGTCCGAGCGCAGCGCTCCATTCGGTCGCGGCCCTGAAGGCGTTTTTCCTTGGTTGATCCGTCACAGCCGCGATCCGGGCGGCAGGTCCTGCCAGATGCCAGGGCAGATTGGCGCAATCCGGTTTCCGCCGCGGTCGAACCAGCGCCAACCCCCGAACCCGCTCCGGGCGACCGCAGCGCCGTGCCACATGCCGTCAAACAAGACCTACAACCCCTTCACATATTCGATGAGCGCCATACGGTCCGCCTCGTGCAAAGCATATACACCATATTCGTGGCCATGGTTGCTGTTTCCCGGGATGGGCTGGCCGGCGTCGTCGTGGGTTCTGAACACGGTGTGTGATCCGCCCCGCGCGGTCTGGTCGATGCCGATCTTGTCAGCATCGAACGCGCCGCTGCCGACAACAAATGCTTGCGGCCGGTCGGCGGCCGGCAAAAGCAGGTCGTAAAGGGTCGGCACAGACCCATTGTGAAGGTATGGCGCGGTCGCCCATATGCCGTCCAGCGGGCGCGCCTTGTAGGCCAGGAAGGGATGGTCCGATGCAAGGCACGCATTCTCCCGTTCCTGCCGGGAGCCTGCCGCCAACTGTGCTTGTGCCATATCAATGCTCAGGCGCGCCTGCGAGCCAACAGTGCCGGCAATCGAGGGCAACGCCCCTGACAGGCTTTCAAAGCGCCCGGCGAGAACCGCGATCACCGTCGCCTTGAGAACCGAGGCGCCGGGCGCAACGCCGGACAATGGGCGCCCCTTGAAAAAATGCTCCCGCAGACCGCCGATCGACCCGGTTGCGACCTGCTGCGCAAAAGCGTTGCACGCCATCCAGATATCCGTCCGGTTCTGCGGCGCGATCTCGTTGAAATGCAGGACCATCTCGTTGGGCTGATCCTGGATGGCTGCGCTCTGGGGCCGGTGGCAGGCCGCGCAATGTTCCTCATAGAGCGCCGCGCCGCGCCGCGCCAGAACCGCATCGATGGGCGGGAACGCGGACGGCCAGGCCGGCGGTTCGAGGTCGGTCAGTTGCGCTTCGAACTCCCTGATGTTTTGGATGTTGAGGCTCGAATGGAAACCGATGCCGGTTTGGCCCGGCCTGTCGGGCACGACCTCGGCAAACGTGCCGATGAGCGAACCGGCATTGCGGCCCCAGGCGCCAAAGTCGGTGGCCCTGCCGTCGCGGCGCGGCAGGATGGCGTTGCGCGCCGCGCCGTTCCATTGCGTAAAGCGCTGGCGGTGGGCGTTCCAAAGATGGGGATAGTTCACCGGAGCGTCCAGCGCCGAGAGCAGCGGCGGCTGCCGGTTGGCCGTATAGGCGAGCGTGTTGAAGATGTGCCCGAACGCATCGGTACGCCCATGGCCGTGGTGCAACGGCCCGCGATCCAGCCGGCCGACAATCCGCAGCCGCTCCCGTACACTGTCGATCGCGGCTTCGAGCATCAAACGGTTGTCGGCCGAATCGCGCGATCCGAGCACGCGCGATGCGAAGCGGTTCCATTTGTCAGGATTGTCGCCGGTCGCGCGAAGGGCACGATCGAGGCCCCGGATGAAGGCTTCGAAATCGATCATCGCCGGCGCGCCGAGCACGATCTGTGATTGGCCGCGATAGTGCAGGCGCGCCGTATGGCACGCGGCGCAATTGAAACCGACCCACGGCTCGACCTTCCGGCCGCGTCGTTTCTGGTCGCGATACCATCTCAAGCCGGTCAGGGCGAAACCGCTGTCGGATTGCCGGTCCACGGCAAATCCGATGGGGAGATCGCCGGCCTGGCCCGACCTGAGGAAGCCATAGCGTTCCATCGCCGCCGGAGCGAAGAACGGCTCACGGCCCGTATCCTGTTCAAGCGCCCGCCACCATGTCTGGGGAATGAGCCGGGAGCCGCCGCTAGCATGAGCCCAGAAGCGCTGCTGGTCGGCCGACCAGCCTTGCCGTGTCTGGTCACTTGCCGAAGTGGCAGGGGCGGTTGACGAACTGGCATAGGCGGTTGTCATCCGGGCGCCGTCGCCCGCGCCGGGTCCGGTGATCGTGCCGCATGCGGAAACGAGCAGCAGAACAGCCGGTACACCGATCAGGCCCGGCCTGCCGCGACCGCGCCATCGCCACCGTTTGCCCTTCCCGGTTCGGCCCCACACCGCTCTTCTCCCGCTGGCATCCCCTTGGCGCCGCCGAAACACGCACGGCAGGCCCAATCCTGCATGGGATGACGGACATCGCCCACCGGGCCATTTTTTCGCAGTTTGGCGCGCGATGCCATCGACACGGTTGCTTAGAGCGTGTCGGCAGGTCTGCGTATGGGTACGCGGTGGAACTGCTGATAGCATCGCCGTCCGAGGGTTCGGGAAAGGACCGATGCCGGACAACAACAGGTTCCTTTTTCTTTGTCTGCTGGCGGGCTTGGCGCTTTGCGCGTGCTTCCTGGCGATCGCCGGTCATTCGGCAATGAACTGGCCGGTGACGGACGGGCGGATCGAGACCCGGACGTTTGCAATCGCGGCTCCGGAGACAGCCGATCCCTGTGGCTCACTGGACCGGCGCAGGCCATTGGAAGACGGCAAGTTCTTCCTTTACGCACGCAACGCGCCGCAATTTGTCGCGATCCGTGCAGATGATCCGCCGGCGGACGCACCGACCGCAATCGTCCTCGGCCCCGTGGTCGATCGGGCGGTGCTGTATGTTTGCGCCGGAGGAACCGCCACGGACACGTTGGTCAGCGGCAACCGCGTACCGGCGGCGGAGCGGCCAAGCGCCGGCAGCAGCCTGGGCTTTGTGCTTTCCCCCGAGCAGGCGCGCATGGATATCGTGCTTGAAGCACATCAGGATGCGATGGTCACCGTTCCGGTCTACGCCTTTGCCGGTGAGGCGTTTGCCCGGTTCGAACGGCAAAAAGAGGCTGTTCAACGGTTCCTGTACGGTGCCGTCTGCATCATGATCGCCTACAACCTGGCGCTGGGCTTTCTGACCGCGCAGCCGGCTTTCGGCTTCAATGCGTTGGTCGTCTCCAGCATGCTGGCACTTGATTTGGCCATCAGCGGTTTCGGCCCGGCCCATCTGTGGGGCGAACTTCCGGCGTTTTACGATGTCGCTTTGTTCTACGGTCTTGCCGGACCGACCCTGTTCGGGCCGCTATACGTTCATGCCTTCCTGCATGGCGGACAGGAGAAGCGCTTTCCTGGCCAACCAATCCTGGCATTTTGGCCGCTCGCCTCGCTCGCCTGCATTGCCTCGCTGGTGATTGTGCCAGGCTGGATTGTCGCCTTCATGCTGACCGCGCTCTGGATCGTGATGGTTGTCGTCATATGCGGCCTGTTGATCAAGCGTGCCTTTGCCGGCGAGGACCGGGCGGCCATCATCATGGTCCCGCTGGTCGGCGCGATCATCCCGCCCATGTTCATTGGCGCAACGCGCGAATTTGCCGGCTGGGACTATGGTTGGATCGGCATCCACCACACGGAATTGGCCCTGGTCCTGGAAGCGCTGCTATTCACGCTGGCCGTCGCCTATCTGATGCGCATGGCCGCGATGCGCGAACAAGAGGCGCTGCGATCGGTTGCCACAATGTCAAACCGTGCCGCACGGCGCCTGGTGACGGCCATCGACAAGGAACGCACGCGCATATCGATGGAGCTTCACGACACGGCCGGCCAGGGCTTCGTGCTCATTGCCAACGGGCTGGCCGGCATTCTGCACAAGCAAAAGCTTGCGCGACCCGTGCGCTCGGCCCTTTCGGCGCTTGAATCCGATTTGCGCATCACATTGTCGGACCTGCGCAAAGTATCCCACGACATACACCCGCCTGCCCTCGATCATCTCGGGTTGGAACAGGCGTTGGCGCAATTGTTGAAGTCACTTGGGATCAACAGTTCGACAAGTTTCTCCCTTGCATGCGAAGGCGATGTCACCGGGTTGACGAAGAACCAGTCGCTGCAGGTCTTCCGGATCGTCCAGGAGCTGGCAAGCAACATTGTCAAGCACGCGAACGCCACAAAGGCGCTTGTCTCCATCAATGATGAAGCGGACAACGTCACGCTCACAATATCCGACAATGGACGCTGGAAGGTTGCCGACGCCAGGACCGGGATCGGCACGAGCATTGTGGCGCACCGCGTGCGTATCCTTGGCGGAAGCTGGTCAACCGATGCGACGGACCAAGGGACAACCATCCGCATCCGGTTTCCCGCCGACATGCCAACCGGGGAGGCCGATCCATGACATCAACGCTGATCGTTGCCGACGATCATCCGCTGGTGCGCGCCGGCGTTCGCCAGATCGTCAGCGAAAGCGCATCGATCCAGACGGTCGCCGAAGCGGCCGACGCCGAAGGCTGCATCGCGAAGGTCATGCAGCTCAAGCCGGATTTCCTCGTCCTCGACATCAATCTGTCGGGCACATCGGGTTTCGATGTCGTTGTGGAACTCAACCGTCTGGGTTCTGATGTCAGAACCGTCATCTTGTCGATGCACGCATCGGCCGAGTTTGTCAGCCGGGCGCGCGAGCTTGGCTGCCATGGTTTCGTGGCAAAAGAGGATGCGGGCATGGAACTGGTCGGCATACTCAATGTCAGACCCGGCCAGTTCGCGATGAGTTCGTCGGCGGGACGGGGCGAGGACGCGCTCGACCGGTTCCGCTTTACCGCAGAGCCACCCCCCTCTGGCCTCGATTTGCTGACACCCAAGGAACACGAGGTGTTGCGGCTTCTGGCGGAAGGGCTGACGAGCCGCCAGATCGCCCAAGCGATCGGCATATCGCAGCGAACCGTCCACACGCACAGGCAGAACATCTGCCGCAAGATGGAACTCAGTGGTCCGAATGCGCTTTTGCTGTTTGCGCTTGAAAACAGCGACACGCTCAAACAATGCGATCCGTCCAGCGGCTAGTGGCGCCAAGGCCACGCGGCCAGGTGAACTATCCGACCGGGCGCGGGTCGGCGGTGTTGAACGTGCCGCGTCCAAGCGCATAGACGGTGCCGTTCTCGTCGCGAATGGTCACATCGGCGACACCAATGCCGCGGCCGACACGCCGCGCCTCGGCATCGGCATAAAGATCGCAGCGCGCCGGCGACTTCAGATAGTCGATCCGCAGATTGGCGGTCGGCGTGGGATAGCCCTTTACGACCGAGCAGGCCATGGCGCCCGCCACGTCGACGAGGCTGGCGATGATGCCGCCATGATAGGCGCCCGCCTTGCGGAAGATCGTATAGCTCTCATCGAACGGCAGCTTGATCGACAGTTTGCCGTCGGCCTCGAGGTCGAGCACGTCCATCTTCAGGAACTTGTGGAACTCGGCCTGCGCGATCAGGGCCTTCAGATCATCGATGGTCATGTTACCTCACAGAAGCGTGTTGGGGAGCCAGAGCGTCAGTTGCGGCAGCGACAGCAGCAGCGCCATCACCACCGCTTCGGCCAGAAGGAACCAACCGACGCCCCGGAAGATGACGACAAGGTCGATCTCCGGCGGGGCGACCGACTTGGCGGCGAAGACGTTGAGACCGACCGGCGGCGTGATCAGGCCGATCTCGATATATTTGACGATGATGATGCCCAGCCAGATAAGATCGAAGCCAAGCCGCTCGAAAGCGGGCAGCAGCACGGCGACCGACAACAGCATCACGCCGAACGGATCGAGCACCATCCCAAGAAGCAGGAACAGCACCGAGGACGCCAGGATCAAAAGGACCGGCGAAACCGACCAGACCTCGACAATGTCGGCCAGCGCGTCCGGCAGGCCGGTCAGCGCCATGGTGCGGGTCAGCATGAAGGCGCCGGCGGCTACGAACAGGATCGCGGCGGTCTGGCGCGCTGCTTCGGCGAGCGCGGCCGCCAGTTCGCGCCAACCAAAGCCGGGCTGCGAAAAGGCAAGGGCAATGGCTGCCAGCGCCCCCACGGCCCCCGCTTCGCTGGGTGAAAACACGCCGCCATAAATGCCGCCGAGGATGACGATCGCGATGACCGGAAAGGCGGCGACACTCCAGCCGATCGTGCCTTCATCGTCCACGACATCGGACTGTGGCGCCAGCGAAGGGTTCAGCCGGCAGCGCATGTAGATCATCGCGCCATAGGCGAACGCCGTCAGCAGGCCGGGCACGATGCCGGCAAAGAAGAGCTTGGCGACCGAAACCTCAGCCAGGATGCCATAGACGATCAGCGGAATGGACGGCGGGATCAGCGCGGCCAGCGTGCCCGCGCACGCCGTCGTCGCCGTCGCAAGGCCCGGATTATAGCCGGCGCGCAGCATTTGCGGGATCGCCATGCGCCCAAGCGCGACGGTCGTCGCAAGGCTCGATCCGGACGCCGCGCCGAACCCCGCACCGGCAAAGTTGGTCGCGATCGCCAGCCCACCGGGCAAGCGCCGCAGGCCGCGTTCGGCCAGCAAAATCAAACCATCGGCCAGCCCGGACTTGGTGATCACCGCGCCCATCGCCAGAAACAGCGGAACCGCCGCAAACTCCCAGCTTGCGGTGAATTCGTAAGGCACACGGCTCATCAGGCTGATCGCCGCCGATACGGGCAGCAGCGCCAGCGCGCCGCCGAAGGCGGCGATGCCAAGCGCCAGACCGACCGGCACCTGAAGGACGATCAGCGTCAGCGCCGCAACGAGCACGGCCGTGCCGACTTCAAACGGACCCATCATCGGTCCCTTCAAACAGGCGCATCAGCGCGGCGAGGGCCAGAAGCGTGAAACCGACAACGACCATGACCTTGCCCGGCCAAGCGGCGATCACGACGCCGCCGGCTTCGATACGCTCGCCGATCTCGAACGCACGGACCGCGTGTCCACCCGTCAGCCAGGCCATCGCGCCGGCGGACGCGACCATGAGCACCTGGCCGGCGCGGCCGACCCATGGCAGCGAGGCAGCCGGCACCAAATAGGCGATCAGGTCGACGCGGATTTCCTCGCCCCTCAGATGGGTGGCGGCCAACGCGCCGAAGGCAACGAACGGCATGTAGAGTTCGGCGACGACCTCAAGCGTCCCGTCGAGCGGCCGGCCCACCAGATTGCGCATGGCAATGTCGGCGCAAAGGTGCGCCATCATTGCCGCCAGCGCGAGCATGGCGAGCCACTGGACAGCGCGCGTGCTCCATTCACCGATCCGCCGCATTTTGCTCCCCGAACACCAGCGCGCAACCTTCCGCGTCGGCGGCACGCACCGCAAAACCGTCGGGCATGTCGATGGTGGAAACACCGCCATTGTCGATCACCGCTCTGGCCTTTGCCAGATCGTCCACGCGCACGCGCAACCCTTTCAGGCCGGGCATACCGGTCTCCACCAGACCGTCCGGCAGGGTCGCCCTTGCCGTTTGCGCCGTCATCAGATGCATGGACGGCCCCTCCGGGAGCACCAACCGGTCGCCATCGACCCGCGCCTGCCACGTCCGGGCATAGTGCGCGGCGGCCGCGTCCGGATCGTCAACGATCGCATAGACCGCGTCAAACGCCAGCGCGGTGTTCGGATGGGTGACGAATTCGCGCCGGACATAATGATGCGCGGTCTTGTGGCGGCAATAGTTCCAGTAGACCGGCGCCTGGCCAAGATCGGGGATCGCCACCGAAAAGGCCGGCGTGATCACCGTTCCGTCCGGCAGCGCCCAGTCGCGCCGCAAGTCGAGCACCGGCCCGATCGCCATTCCGCCCTGCTGCAGCCGTTCGGTGACCGCCTGCGCATCATCGACAGCCATCACCGTCGAGGCGGGCCCGTACCCGTCCAGAAGACGCGGCATGGGCGGCGGCGCGGTCTGCGCATCCTCCAGCGCCATCAGTTCGAGATAGTTGCAGATGCCGTTTTCGTGCGGCGTATCACCAAAGCAGATCAGACGGTTGGAAAGGCCCGGCATGCCGCTTTTCGGCGTGACGGCAAATCCGAGCCGCTCGAAGGTTGCGCCGGCGGTTTGGCTAGCCGGAACATGGATCATGACATGGTCGATGGCGTGGATCCGGTCAGACATCGGCGCCCTCCCCTTCTTGGTTCGACATCACCAGACCGAGCGCCGAAAGCGTTTCATGCGCGTCCTGCGGACATGGCGACAGCGTGATGACGACACGGCCGCCGCCATCGGTCCGGGCCCTTATCTCCGCCTCCGGATAAAGCTCGCGCACCGCGCATTCGGCCGCATGCCGCCGCAGCGCCACCTTGTCGATCTTCCCCACCGCGGTCAGCGGCATCGCATCGAGAAGATGGACGGCCTTAGGATGCGCTGCCCGCTCATCGATCGCATGCACAGCACGCGCCAGAAGATCGTCGGCATCGGCACATCTGCCGGGCTTGAGCGTGACGTAGCACACTGGCAATTCGCCCACCCATCGGTCGGGACGTCCGATGGCGGCTGCCGCGGACACCTCCTCGAGCGCGCCGAACGCCTCCTCGATCGTGACCGGATCGATGTTGTGGCCGCCACGCAGGATCATGTCCTTGGCCCGGCCGGTCAGGTACAGATAGCCGTCCGCGTCGAACCAACCGACATCGCCCGTGTCGAGCCAGCGGTCTTCGCCAAGCGCCGGCACCGTCTGCAGCCCGTCCGTCCCCTGGCCCAGATAGCCGGCGAACAGGCCCGGCGACCGCGCCATCACAATGCCGGTCTCACCCGGCCCGGCCCTGCCGCCCGAGAACCGGATGACCGCGAGATCGCAATAGGGCAGCCGCAGCCCGACCGAGCCGGGTCGGCTTTCGCCCTGGGGCGGCGTGAAGGTCAGCACCAAGCTCGCTTCGGTCAGCCCCCATGCCTCCTTGACGACAATGCCCGTCGTTTCGGTGAAGCGCCGATGCGTCGCCGCGGGCAGCGGCGCTGCGGACGAAACCCAATGGCGCACGCTGGGCGGGGCCGGTGGCGCAAATGTGTCCAGTGCTGTGAGCGCGATGGTCGGCGGCGCGAACAGGATGTCGGCGTTTTCACGTTCCGCGATTGTCCACAAAGCCTGTGTCATCGCCCGGTCGCGATAGCCGCCGCGACCAAGCTGCACGACGCAGGCCCCGGCCGCGAACGGCGCCAGGCCGCCAAACACCAGGCCGCCCACATGGAACAGCGGCATGCCGCAGGGAATGACATCGCCGGTGCGCATGCCGCCGCCGAACCCGGCAAGGAACGCCATGAAAGCGAGATTGGCATGGGTCAAACGGGCAATTTTCGGCAGGCCGGTCGTTCCGCCGGTGTGGAAACAGGCGGCGATATCGTCCGGTTCGGGCTGAGGCGGCGCCTCGACCGGCTTGTCCGTCAGCCAGTCCTCAAGCCGGTCCGCGCCCGTATCCTCACCGCAGACGATGATCAGCAGATGCGGCAGCGCCGCCCGGATCGCATCCAGCTTTTCCGCTGTTCCCTGAACGCCCGAAGCGCCTTCAACAAGCAGAACGCCAGCGTCGGTCTTTTCCAGCATGCCGATGATGGCGCCCGCTTCCAGAAACGGATTGATCGGCAGGTAGACACCCGCCCACATCGCCGCACAGGCCAGCGGCAGCGTCTCGGGCAGGCCGGGCAGCAGGCTGGCGATGACGGGCCGGTCATCGGCGCTGGCAAAGGCCGCCGCATAGCGCGTCATGCGTGCGGCGAATTCGGTGTAGCTCTGGTCAAGGGCCGGACCCTGCGGTGTCTCAAGGAACCGGTGCGCACGCGCATCGCCACGCTGTCGCGCCATGTTGAGCACCACGGCCGGAACCGTGCGGCCACGCAGCCAGCGTTCCAGCGGTTCGGCCTCGAGACGTTCGACCGACCCGGCATCGACAAAGTCGGGCCAGTCCCTCATGCGTCGGGCACCACGACGATCTTGCCGAAGACCTTGCGGTCGCGCAGCATGGCGACGCCCTCATGTGCGCGCGACAGCGGCAGTTCCCGGTCGATCACCGGCTTGAGCCGGCCTTCCGCAACAAGATCGAGACACGCCGCAATGTCTTCGCTGGTGAACCCGGTCGAACCGCGAATGTCCATCTCGGCGGTGAAGATGAAGCGCAGATCGGTCTTCGGGTCGTAGCCGGCCGTCGCGCCACACGTCAGAAGACGTCCGCCGCGCTTGACCGCGCGCAGGGATTGCGCCCAGGTCTCCCCGCCGGTGAAATTGACGACAACGTCGAAGCCGCCACCGCGGAACAGCGAGCCAGTCGTCCGGCGCGAATAGGCATCCACCGGCTCATCGGAATAGTCATAGACCTCGTCCGCGCCCAGATCGAGGAGGCGCCGGCACTTGTCCTCGGACCCCGCCGCCGCGATCACCCTGAGCCCGAACATCTTGGCCAGCAGCACGCAGGCCGTGCCGACGCCGCCACTGGCGCCCAGAATGAGAATGGTCTCGCCCGCCTTGATCCGGCCGCGCGTGACCAGCATCCGGTATGCCGTGCCATAGGCGACCGGAAGACATGCCGCCTCGGCGTCGCTGACGCTATCGGGAATCGGGATGAGCTGTTCGATCCGCGCGGTCACATGGTCCGCCAGCGCCCCCGGCCGCGTCTCGCCGAGCATCTCGAAATGGCCGGTCTTGTCATCGATGAAGGCGGGATTGACCAGCACCCGCCGGCCCGGCGCGAAACCGGCCCCGTCGCCATTGATCGCGACGATCTCGGCGGCGCAATCACCACCGGTGATCATCGGAAATGGCACCTTGATACCGGGCATGCCGCGCAGGGTGAACACATCGAGATAGTTGAGCGACGCAGCCCCGACCCGCAAAAGGGCCCAGCCCGGCGGCGGCTCCGGAGTGTCGATCTCGCCATAGTGCAGCGCATCGACATCGCCGTGCTGCTCGAAATACTGGGCCTTCATTCCATCCTCTCCAGAGTGTTCAGGGCATGCACAACGTGAGTTCTGACGCCGTCGATCAGGGGTACGGGCGCCGCTGCGCGCGGCAGAAGAAGCGGCAATTCGGTGCAGGCCAGCGCGACCGCCTCCGCTCCCTTCCGCGCCATCGCTTCGACAGCCGCATCCAGCGTTTCGCCGGCGCCTTCGGACACGGTTCCGGCTGTCAGCTCTTCGGCAATGAGCGTGTCGATGCGGTTCGCCATCCCGGGCATCGGCATCACCGGCAAGATGCCGGCCTGCCGAAGCCGGACGGCAAGCTGCGGGTCGGCCAGCGTGTGCCGTGTTCCGAGCACGCCCAGCCGGGTGACGCCTTGATCAACGGCAGCTTCGGCAAGTGCATCGAAGGCATCGATCAACGGCACGGAGATTGCCTCCCTGACCTGCGGAGCGGCAAAATGGGCGGTGAACGCGGTCAGCAGAACGCCGCCAGCGCCGGCCCGTTCGGCCCGCCCCGCCGCCAAGGCGATCCGTCCTGCCACGGTGGGGCGGTCGGCCCGTTCCATTGCCCACACCAGCGGCGCGAATGGCAGTGTGACCAGAATGCTTTCGGCATTCATGCGCGGACCGTATCGGCCTTCCGAGATTTCATTGAGCAGGCGATAATAGTGGGCGGTCGAGTGCCAGCTCATTCCGCCCACCATTCCGATCGGTGGCATTGCCGGTTCGTCCGATCAGAAATCGTATTTGGAGAAGATGCGCTCCTCGGCGATCTTGATGAACGCCTCGCGATCGCCCTCGAATTGCGGCAACAGGTCCTCATGCCAGACGCGGAAGACCTCGACGATCGCGTCAATCAGCTCGCCCGAATTGTCCACGCCGCGTGATTCGGCCACCTCTTTGAGCGCATCGGCTTCACCCGCATAGAATTCCTGCCAGGCCGCGCGCAGCGCATCGTCGCCGGGTGCGAACGCGACCTTGCCTTCCAGCGCCTGTTTGACGTCGGCATCGGCCGTCACATAGGCGTCGGTGACATAGTCCCAGAGCGTCCCCGGCATCAGCGCGACGATGGCATCGCGATCCTCCTGCGCCAGAGACGACCAGACATCGGCGTTGAAGGCCAGCGGCACGGCTCCGGAAATGATGCCCTGTGGCAGTTCGATCACTGATTTGATCGTGTCTTCAAGGCCATAGCTCCGGATCCAGGCGGTACCGATCAACGCGCAGTCACTTGCGCCCAGTTGCAGGCCCGACAAAATGTCGGAAATCCGTGTGCGTACCGGCGTCATGCCGATCGATGACGCCCAGCGCATTTCCGGCCGGCCGATCGTCGCCACGCGCAGGCCGGCAAGGTCCGCCATCGTCTCGACTTCGCTGGTGCATTGCATCGTCAGTGGCGTCGCCGACTGGGTGAGAACCGGAACGACGCCGATGCGACGCAGATCCTCACGGCACGGCTCGCAGGTGACAAAAAGTGCTTCATTCAGCGCACCCATCGTCGCATAGGGATCGATCGCGAGCCCGGTCACTTCGGACATCAGCGAGGCGGCGGGCAATTCCTCGGGGTGGAACTGAGTGATGAAAAAACCGCTGTCGACCACACCGTCGGCGATTGCCTGCAAGGCGCCCGGAACGGAGACAAGCTGCCCGCCCAAAATGGGATTGAACGCGATATCGCCATCGGTGGCCGTCTCGATCTTCTCAAGCAATGGCAGAACGCCGGCGCGGTTGGCCGAGGACCGTTCCGGCACACCCGAACCGAATGTGTAGGTCTCTGCGAGCGCCGGAGCGGCGAGCACGCCCAGCGCCATTGTGATGGCCAGCGATTTCGTGAATGTCGACATCGACACCTCCCATGACAGCAATTGTCTTTGCCTCATGAGGATGGCCCGGCACGTTCATTCTGTCAACTATGTTGACAATTCTTACGCCCGCCGCCGGCGCCAGGCGGCAGGACGATCATTGCCGGTTTCCGCGGACGTGGCCGCGCGAAGCAAAAGATCACGCAGCGTCTCGCGCTCGGCTTCCGTCAGCGCATGAAAATACTGCGCCTCGGCCTTGCGCAGCGCGCTCAGACCCGTGGCCAGCAATTGCCGCCCCTTTTCGGTCGCGTGCACTTGGCGCGCGATGCCGCCCTCGATCGGCCGCCATTCGACATGGCCGTCCTTCTCGAACGCGGCGACAAGCTTGCTCATCGCCTGCTTGGAGATGCCCGCCCGCTCGGCCATACCGGTGATACTGTCGCCCTCCATGCGCATAGTGCGCAACACATGGGTGTGCGCCGCGGTCATTTCGGGATAGCCGGCCTCGTGCAAAAACGACAAGGCAAGCCTGTCGAAGCCGACATGGACCTCGTCCAGCAGCCGGCCCAGATTGCGCCGGCGCATGTCCTCCAAGCTTTTGTCGTCCAGATCCTGCGGATGCGGCGATATCCTGCTCATCCAGGCCCCCGATTCGTGTGTGGCGCCCGCCGCTATAGCATTCATTGCCGGGCAAGAGCCGCAAGAACCCGAACCGCGATCGGGATCAGCCTGTCGTTGAAATCATAGCCCGGATTGTGGACCATCGCGGTGTGATCCTCGTCGCGCTGCCCAAGCAGCACATAGGCACCGGGCCGGGCCTCGAGCATATAGGCAAAATCCTCGGCCGCCAGCAGCGGCTTGAAATCATCGTCGAGCGCATCGCCACCAAGCGCTTCCACCACGGCCTGACGCATGATCCCGGCACAATGGGCATCATTGACGAGCACCGGAAAGCCCCGCCGATAGTCGATCTTCGCCTCCGCATTGCGTGCACTGGCCACACCCGAACAGACACGCCCGATCCCCGCTTCCAGCGCTTCTCGCGCCGCCGTATCGAGCGTGCGCACCGTGCCGCCGAGCCAGCCATCGGCGGGAATGACATTGTGCGTCGTTCCGGCATGCAGTTCGGTGACACTCAGCACGGCCCCAACATGCGGATCGGTCTCGCGCGCGATCAGGCCCTGCAGGGCACAGGCGGCCTCGGCGGTCGCCAGCACCGCGTCCCGCGCCAGATGCGGCATCGCCGCATGACTGCCTTTGCCCTCGAACGTGACCTTGAACGTATCCTGCGAGGCCATGGACGGCCCCGCCTTGACGACGGCCCGGCCAAGCGGCAGCAGCGGCATGTTGTGAAACCCATAGACGGCTTCACACTCAAACCGGTCGAACAGGCCTTCCTCGACCATGACGCGGCCGCCGCCGAGCCCCTCTTCGGCGGGCTGGAAGATGAGAACGATCGTGCCGCTGAACGCGCGGCTCGCCGCCAGATGCTCGGCCAGCGCCAGCAGGATCGTCGTGTGGCCGTCATGCCCACACCCGTGGAACAGCCCGTCGGTTTGCGACGACCAGGCCCGTCCGCTGGCCTCGGTCATCGGCAGCGCATCCATGTCGGCACGGACGCCGATGGTGGGACCATCGCCATTGGACAAGGTGCCCACGACGCCGGTTCCGGCCAGCCCGGTGGTCACTTTCCAGCCCAATTCACCGAGGCGGTCGGCGACGCGCGCCGCCGTTCTCGTTTCCTCAAAGCCAAGTTCGGGATGGCGGTGCAGATCGTGTCGCAGCGCCACCAGCCGATCCATGTCCACAACACTATCGGTCGCCACGATCACCTCCAAATCGTCAACTACGTTGACTCTTTGAACGCTCAAGCGGGCCCTCTGTCAACATCTTGCCTGCACTGTGGGCCGACCGGCGGCCGCCAAAGGCAGGCTCAAAGGTTCATCAGCATCGCCGTCCGCTTCTGTGGCAATCGGGCGGCCAAACCGGTCGGTGCGTCGGCCAGCCGCCCCCCGGCGCCCAGATCGATGGCGTGTAGCCAGACGGCGCGGGCGCGCAGCCATGGCGTGTCGCGCACCGCAAGGCTATGCCCTTCGTTGTCCGTGACAACAGCATCCCAGTGCGTGGTTTCCAGATCACGCCACTCGACGTTCAGGTGCACAGCGGAATGGGCAAAGAGGTTGCGCAGCGCGCGGGCCGGTTGGGTTGCGCGCGCGGCGGTGTCGTCCGCATCGACCGGCATCGGATGCGGCATGGGTTGGCCGGCTCCATGGCGGGCCCAGGACGCAACCCGGGAAAGCGTGCGGGCGTGATAACCCACATGCGCAACGATGTGGCACCGGGAGAGACCATCCAACCGCGACGGCGCATCGAGGTCCGCATCGCTCAACCCGTTCAGCAGCCGCGCGAAATAGGCCGTCCCGCGCCGTGCCCAGTCAAGCTCGCGCGCCGGCGCATTGTCCGCATCATAGCGCGCGCCCGCGCCCTGCCTTTGCCGCAGCGCCGCGCGCGCCTCGTCAAGCGTATCGCTCATTGCTCGCCGGCATCCACATGGGTCCGCGCAAAATGCAGGCGCTCCATGATCGGCGCATCGGAAAAACGGAACAGATCGAATTGGGTTTCAGCCCGCAACGACCATTCGATCCACGAGGGGATGACGAACATGTCGCCGATGTCCAGCCTGTGCTCGACGCCGTCCATGACGACCGACCCGCGTCCATCGAACACCTGGAAGACCGTCGAGCCGACCTCGCGGCGGGCGGGCGTCTGCGTGCCCTCGCGCAAACGATGGAACTCGCAGCGGATCGTCGGCATCACATCGCCGCCGGTCGTCGGATTGACATAGCGCACCGCCGCGTGACCCTGCCCGACGGTCGCGGGCTGGCCCTCTTCTTCGAGAAGCAACTGCTCGGTCAGCGCCCGGTCGGTATGTTCCCAGCGATAGGCGCCGATTGGCGTGCTGACCGTATCCTTCAGACCCGACAGCGGGCGCAGACCCGGATGGCACCAAAGCCGCTCGCCCCGCGAAAAGCGCGGCGTCGCATAGTCTGTCACCCGGTCGGAGCCAAACTCGAAAAAGCCGACATCATTGTGCTGCGAGAACGGGATGTCGAGCCCGTCGATCCAGGCCATCGGCTTGTCGGTGTCATTGTGATGGCCGTGGAAATACCAGCCCGGCGTCAGGAGGAGATCGCCCCGGCTCATGCGCACCGGATCGCCATTGACGACGGTCCAGACCCCCTCACCCTCGACGACGAAGCGGAACGCGTTCTGCGAATGACGATGTTCAGGCGCGGTTTCGCGCGGACCCAGATACTGGATCGCGGCCCACATTGTGGGGCTGACATAGGCATGGCCGCCAAGGCCCGGATTGGCGAGCCCGATCGCCCGGCGCTCGCCGCCGCGACCGACCGGCACCAGTTCTCCCGATTTTTCCGCGAGCGGCAGAAGTGACGACCATTTCCACACATGGGCGACGGCGCGCGGCTTGGGGTGGATCGGCATCAAATCGCCGATCTGCGTCCAGAGCGGGATCAGATGATTGTCCTCGAAACCGCGATAGAGCGCGCGCAGCTCCGGCGTGTCCTCGGGCTGCATCGCGTGCTCGACGGTTTCGTGCGTTACGGGCTGGCTCATGACATTCCTCCGTTCGGGTCCTGGTCGGTTGCGGTCACGCCGCGTCAGGCTGGCTGGGCGGCGCGGCATTGCGGAAAGCATCGATCGCGTCGAGCCGCTCGAAAATGGCGGCAATCGTCGGCCATTGGGCGGTATCGATCGCAAAGCGCTTGTTGTTCCAGACCTGCGCGTAAAGGCAGATGTCGGCCAAGCCGGGCGTCTCGCCATGGCAGAAGGCGCCCGTCGCGGCATCGCCGGCGAGCATGGCTTCCAGCGGCTCGAACGTGGTCGTCACCCAATGGGTGAACCAGGCCTTCTGCCCGGCCTCGTCGGCGCCGAACCGGTCGGCCAGATGGTTGAGGACGCGCAGATTGTTGAGCGGATGCACCTCGCAGGCGATCATGTAGGACAATGCGCGCACCCGTGCGCGCCCATTGGCGTCGGAAGGCAGAAGCGCCGGCTCGGGCCGCGTTTCCTCGAGCCATTCGATGATCGCCAGCGACTGGGTCAGAACCATGCCGTCTTCAAGTTCAAGCGCGGGGACAAGCCCTTGCGGATTGAGCGCCAGAAAGCCCGGCGAACGGTTCTCCTTCGTGCGCAGCGCATAGGAGACATAGGCATAGTCCAGGCCCTTGAGGTTCAGCGCCGCGCGCAGCCGCGTGGATGTGGAAGAGCGGAAATAATTGTGCAGTTTGAGCGTCATCGGTCTATCCGCGCGGCCCGATCGTCGTCGTGATTTCGCCGAGCCCTTCGATGGCGACGGCGCACACATCGCCTTCGACGAGCGGGCCAACGCCGGCCGGCGTACCGGTCATGATCAGGTCTCCTGGCTGCAGGGCGATGGAATGCGACAGGATCGAGACGACCTCCGGTACCGACCAGATCAGCTCCGACAGGTCGGCATCCTGCCGGGTCTCGCCATTGACCGTCAGCCGGATGGACCCCTTGTCCGGATGGCCGACCTTCGACGCCGGATGGACCGGCCCGATCACCGCCGAGCGGTCGAACGCCTTGCCCATGTCCCAGGGACGGCCCAGCTCGCGCGCGGCCAGTTGCAGATCCCGGCGTGTCAGATCATTGCCCACCGCATAGCCCCAGACATGGGACAGGGCGTGCGCCTCGGCGATGTCGCGTCCGCCGGTACCGATGACGACCACCAGTTCGGCCTCATAGTGGAAGTTTTCGGTTTCCGGCGGATAGGCCACGGTCTCGCCATCCATGACAACCGCATCGGCCGGCTTGGTGAAGAAAAAGGGCGGCTCGCGATCGGGATCACGGCCCATTTCGCGCGCGTGGGCGGCATAGTTGCGGCCGACGCAGAAGATGCGGCGCACCGGCACCAGATCGTCGCTGTCAGCCACCGCGATCGTGGGGACCGGAGCCGGTTCGAAGATATAAGACATGTGTGTTTCCTTCATGTGAACATGGTCTTGGCCGGTCGGCCGTGATCGACGCTTATCATTGCCCGATCTCCCCTGCCATGGCGCGCCGCGCGCCACCGCGCCCGATGCTCCAAAGCAGCGCGAGACCAGCCAGACCGGCGCCATTGATCCAGAGCGTCGTCTCGCCCCCGATGCCGGGCGGCAGCAGCAGCGCGGCGCCGGCGATGGCGATCGCGATCCGTCGTGCGCCGCCCGCCGGACCATGCAGCCAGCCGACAAACGCCGCCGAGATGGCATAAACGCCCAGGATCGCCGTCGAGACCGCGATCGCGATCTCCAGCGGATGGCCGATCAGCAACAGCGCCGGCGAGAAGACGAACAGGAACGGCACGATATAGGCGGTCCAGCCGAAGCGCATGGATTCGAACGCCGTTGCCATGGGTGGCGCCTTGGCGATCGAGGCGGCAAAGAACGCGCCGATGCCGACCGGCGGCGTGACCATCGACATCATGCCCAGATAGAAAATGAACAGATGCGCAGCGATCGGCTCGACACCTGACTCAACCAGCGAGGGCGCGACCAGAACGGCCAGCAGCAGATAGACCCCGACCGTCGGCATGCCCATGCCGAGCACCAGGCAGACGATGGCCGAGATCAGCAAGAGGACGAACAGATTGCCCTGCCCCAGATCGACCAGTGCGTGGGTGACGGCAAAGCCAAGACCGGTAACGTTGAGAACGCCGATGATGAAGCCCGCCGCAGCCGAGATCAGGATGATGTCGGTGATCGCCGTGCCGGTCTCGACGGCGCACTCCCAAAGATGGCGCAGCCGCATCTTTTCATCGCCATAGCCAATGAAAAGGCCGACAAGCAGCGCGGTCGCACCGCCCCAAAGGGCCGCGGTTTCCGCCCGCTGGTTGAACCAGAACAGCGCGATGATGATGGCGGCAAACGGCAGGATGAAGATCCAACCGCGCGACATCACTTTCGATGCCTTGGGGATCTGATCAGCCTCGACCGGCTTGATGTCCTGCTTGGCGGCCAGAAGGTCGGTCTGGGCGAACAGCGACACGTAATAAAGAAGCGCCGGAACGATCGCGGCAACGACGATCTCCGAATAGGGCTTCTGCAAGATGTCGGCCATCAGGAAGGCGACTGCGCCCATCACCGGCGGCGCGATCTGCCCGCCGGTGGACGCGACGGCCTCTACGGCCGCCGCGCTGACACGGCGGAAGCCCGATGCGATCATCAGGCGGATCGTGACGATGCCGGTCGCAACGATGTTGGAGACGACGACACCGGAGATCGAACCGAACAGGCCAGAGGCGACGATCGAAATCTTGGCCGCGCCGCCGCGCTGCCGTCCCATCGTCGCGGTGGCGATGTCGTTGAAGAAGCTGGCGCCGCCCGAATGCAGCAGCACCTGACCAAAGAAGACAAAGGCGACAACGACCGTTGCGGCGACATTGAGCGTCAGGCCGAGCAGGCCGTTGGGATCGAATGCCAGATAGACCGCCATGCGCGGCGGCGCGACCTCGCGTGTCTGCAAGGCACCGGGCACCAGATGGCCGATCAACCCGTAGCCGCAGATCACCAGGACGACGATGACGAGCACCCAGCCGACGCAGCGCCGCAACGCTTCAAGAACGAGGACGAACAGCACACTGCCAGCTATCAGCGCGTCCCAGGGCAGCATCATCGCCCGCCCGACCAGCGACGGATAGGCCCATGCCACATAAAGCGACAGCGCCAGTCCTGCAGCGCCCAGAGCGAAATCGAGCGCCCGGGCCAACGCGCCGGCCTTGCCGCGCGCGCCGCGCTCGCCGAAAAAGACAAGACCCAGGCTCAGCCCCAGCACCACGGCAAGGAACTGTTCGGTATAGTAGGAATAGCCCAGCCGCGAGCCGATATCGGCCGCTTGCCCAAGCGACACCAGCGTCAGCGCGCCGCCGAGCACGGCGGTCAGGGCGGTCAGCCGCCGCGGCCCGCCCGGCACCACATTGCCGGCCGTTTGCGATGTGTCCTCGATCGCCATGCTGGTTTCCCGCAAGAACGTGCCGGAGGGCGCATCAACGCCCTCGGGCATATCACATGATCAGTCGGCTGGCGCCCGCGTCACGCCGCGGTCCTCGAAGAACGCGATTGCGGCGGGATGATAGTCGAGCCCCGGATAGTCCTTGTAGGCGGTCTCGAGATTGAGCGCGCGCAGCGGCGGATAGGCATTGCCGATAGCCTCGGCTTCGTCAAACAGCACCGTCAGGAGCGTCGTCACCTGCTCTTCGGTGACGTGCGTGCCCGCAACCATGACATTGTCCCACGTCACAAACATCATCGGCTCCTTGACGCCGACGCGCGGCGGCGCAGGCGCCACTTCGAGGAAATAGAAGGCCGGGCGAACCTCCTGGATCTTCGCCAGCGTCTCGTCACTGGCCTCGACCGTCAGGAACCGCACGCCGCCCACCGACGCGTCCACTTCGGCGACTTTCGGCCCGCCCACGGCGAAAAAGGCGCTGTCGACGCGCCCGGACGCCATGTCGTCCGATCCGCGGATCAGTTCAGGAACCGGCACCTGCCGGACATCGTCCCAAGTCAGGCCGCCGGCGGCCAGGATGGCGGTGATGTGCGAACGCGCGATGGGAAACGCGTCCCAGCCGGACGGAACGCTCTTGCCCGCAAGCTCTGCGACCGACGTTATTCCGGCGCTTTCCTTGACATAGAGCCCGACCGGAAATGGATTGATGCGCGCAATGACACGGAGATTGGGCATTGCGGCCGAATACTCGCCGCCGCCCTGGACGGCGGTGATCACGTCATTGACATCGTTGAGCGAAAACTCGGCGAGCCCCTCATTGACCGACTGCATCATCTGGGCGTTGCCGCCATAGGGCTGCACGACCATCGCCATGTCGGCGCTCTCACGCACCTGGCCGGCGATCACCGAGCCCATCGTGTTCCACACCGAGCCCTGAGGCGGTGTCGAGATCGAACTGACCTGCGCGGCCGCCGCGCCCGTCAGACCCAGCGACACGAGCGCCGCCATCACATTTCTTGCAAGATGCATGTCATTCCTCCCAATGAAGACTGCGTTGTTGTTTGACGCCGAGACAGGACGTTGCGTTCAAACGCGCCCTTGCCGCCGGCATGTCTGGCCCACCTCTCACCGCGCTTCGCGAAGCGCGTGGCGGTCGATCTTGCCCGTGCCGGTTTTCGGCAGTTCGTCGGTGTAATCGATGATGCGCGGATATTTGTACGGCTGCAGATGCGCCTTGACGTAGTCGCGAAGCCGGTCGCTCTGGGCATCGCCAGGGCCAGCACCGTCCCTGAGCCGCACGACGGCTCGCAGCGTCATGCGCCGGTCGGGCAGTTCGTGCGCCAGGACCGCGCATTCATGCACGTCCGGATGCTCGTTCAGGCAACGCTCGACTTCCAGCGGCCAGACCCATTGGCCCGACACCTTGATCAGATCGTCGGCGCGCCCCTGGAAATAGAAGTATCCGTCTTTTTCGATGAAGCGGTCGCCCGTATAGAGCCAGTCGCCGCGCATCGTGTCGCGCGTCTTGTCGGGCCGGCGCCAATAGCACGGTGCCGACGAATGGCCGCGCACCAGCATCACGCCCTCTTCGCCGGGCGCTGTCGGCTTGCCGTCCGCCGTATCGAGGCGCACCTCGTAACCCGGCACGCGCTTGCCCGCCGCGCCCAATCGGTGATCGTCGAGCGCGTTCGACAGATAGATGTGCAGCATCTCCGTCGAACCGAGCCCTTCGGTCGGCCCGTGGCCGGTGCGCGCCTTCCACGCATTGTAGACGTCTTCGGACAGAACCTCGGCCGCCGACATGGATTGCCGCAGCGATGACAGGTCGCGCTCGTTCAGCGCCTCGGCCCGCGCCAGCGCGGTGTAGAGGGTTGGCAGTCCGAACAGCACGGTGGGGCGCCATTCCTCAATCATGTCGAGCACGCGGTCGGCCTGCGGCTGGCCGGGCATCAGAAGCGTCGTCGCGCCGACCGAGAACGGGAAGGTGATCGCGTTGCCGAAGCCGTATGCGAAATAGAGCTTGGGCACCGAAAAGCAGATGTCGTCGGCCCGCAGCTTCAGCACATGGTCGCCGAACGAAGCGTGCGTATAGGCCATGTCGTGATGCAGATGCACGACGCCCTTGGGCCGGCCGGTCGAGCCGGACGAATACATCCAGAAGGCCATGTCGTCCGGACCTGTGTCGGCGCAATCGAGCGTTTCGGGCTGTCCGGCGACAAACGCCTCGGCCGCGACCTGGCCGTCACCGCCGACCGCGCCATTGGCGATGACCAGCGTTTCGAGCGCCGTGCCTTCAAGCGTATCGCCGGCAAACCGGTCGGCCAGCGCCGCCTCGCAGACCGCAATCCGCGCGCCGGTATCCTTGAGAAAGAAGTTCAGCACGTCGGGCGGTGTCTGGATGTTCAACAGGACCGGCACGAAACCGGCGCGCACCGCGCCGAAGAACGCGGCCGGATAGACGGGCGTATCATCGAGGAACATCGGAATGCGGTCGCCGCGCTCGAGGCCTGCACCGGCAAAGGCATGGCCCCAGCGCGCAGCTTCTGCGGCCAGTTGGCGATAGGTCATCGTGCCGCCCGGGCCGATCAGGGCGGGCTTGTCCGGATTGCGGTCCAGATTGTCCCACAGGATCACCGAACAATTGGCGTGCGCGGCCTTGTCGAAGCCGATCTCCGCGGCTCCGGGCGTCTCGCCGCCCACCGGATCGACGATCACGTCCGGAGACGCTGCCTTTTCGGCCTCATAGCGCGCCATGAACTGTGGCGCGATGGTGCGCAGCCGGTCCATGTCGACCCGGCCCGACCGGGTCATGTAATCGAAGGCGAAATCGAGCGGCGCGAGGTCCATCTTGCCGGCAAAACCGTCATACCATGTGGCCGAGGTGTTGGCCGCATCGACGATCTTGCGCGCGATGGGCTGGCGCTCTTTCTGGTAGACGGCCAGCGCCTCGTCGACATCGCCATGCGACGCCAGCGACCGGACCAGTGCGATCGCATCCTCCATGGCAAGGC
The DNA here is from genome assembly GCA_017642895.1 of Roseitalea sp. Lineage (GTDB taxonomy): Bacteria > Pseudomonadota > Alphaproteobacteria > Rhizobiales > Rhizobiaceae > Roseitalea. Next base: position 261,064 of record JAEPON010000004.1, on the reverse strand, counting down.
GCGTGCCCGAGCCGATCGAAAAATGCGCCGTGTGCACGGCATCGCCCAACAGCGCATGCCGACCGGCGACCCAGTTCTTGCACCAAAGGCGCGGAAACCGGCGCCACATCGACTTGTTGGTCACCAGCGGCGCGCCCTCGAGCACGTCGGCGAAGATGTCACCGCAGAGCGCGGCGCTTTCGTCTTCGTCCATGGAACCGAAGCCATGGGCCTCGAAGGTCGGCGCGTCGCACTCGACGATGAACGTGCTGCGATCGGGCGCAAAACGGTAGTGATGCGCGTTGAACGCGCCACGATCGGTCTTCACGAAGCTCTGGGTCAGCGTATCGAACGGCCGGGTGGTCCCGAACCAGGCGAAGTGATTGTCGAAATATTCGATCGTCGGCTGGAAGTCCGCTTCAAGCGTCTGCCGCACCAGCGAGTTCAGCCCGTCCGCGCCGACGATCAGGTCGGCGTCCAACTCGTCAAGCGCGGCGACATGATGCGAAAAGCGCATCTCGATACCGAGCGCTTCGGCGTGCTTGCGCAGAATCTCGTTGAGTTCAAGCCGCCCGATTGCCGAAAAGCCCACGCCGTCAAGGGTGACGCGTTCGCCAGGCAGGTTGAGCGTCATGTTCTGCCACCGCTCCATATGCGGCGTGACCAGATCATGAATGTCCGGGTCGTCGGCCTTCAGGAAGTCGAGCGCCTGATCGGAGAAGACGACGCCAAAGCCGAACGTCGCCCCAACCGGGTTCTGCTCGGTCACGCGCACCCGCACATGCGGCATCAGCCGGCGCATCAGGATCGCCGTGTAAAGACCGGCCGGCCCACCGCCCAAAATCTCGACCTTCGACAACCCGCTCATGAGCCTCCCTTCCCTCTCGACAATCGTGAAGCGGGAAGATACATAGATTTGCATATCATGCAATAGATTTCTTATTATGAAATGATGACAGAGCCCATCCACCGCTTTTCCGTCCGCGTCAGCTTCGGCGACTGCGACCCTGCCGGCATCGCCTACTATCCGAACATCCTGTCGTGGCTCGATCGCGCCTTTCACGACTGGCTGTGGGCTTTCGGCGGTCACGATGTGCTCTGCCGGAAGCTCGATGCGGTCGGCATCGGGCTGATGGATGTGTCGGCGAAGTTCGTCCGCCCGATCCGGAACGGAGACGATCTGACGGTCGATCTGGTGGTCGAACGCTGGCATGAACGGGCGGTGGCGCTTGCCTACGAGGTGCGATCAGACGGCCAACTCATGGCATCTGGCAGCGAAACCAGAGGGCTGTTCGTGCAAACCGGGACCGGTATGATCGCCGCCAAGACCGACTCGCTTCGCGCCATTGTGGAAAGCCATGACAATCACCCGTGACAAGACCAAGGGAACCGAGCCGTCCGGCGGCATCCAGTCGCTCGATGCGGCTTTGCGACTGCTCAAGGCGATGGCCGGCTATGGCAAGGCCGTATCGCTGTCCGAGATCGCCCGCGACTGCGACATGCCGCTCTCCAAGGCACATCGCTATCTGGCCTCGTTCATCCATGCCGGCCTGGTCGAACAGGCCGGCCGCTCGGGCAAATATGATCTGGGCGCCGGCGCCGCCGAACTCGGTCTTGCGGCCATCGCCCGCTACGATTTCGTCAACCGGACGGCCGAGGCGCTGCCGGAACTGTGTGCGGAGACCGGCCTGACCGGTCTTTTGTCGATCTGGGGCGACCAGGGCGCCACGGTCGTCAGGTGGGAGCGTACCGCTTCGCCGACCATCACCTCGATGGGCCTTGGCACAACAATGCCCCTGCTCAATTCGGCAACGGGTCGCGCCTTTCTGGCCTGGGCACCACCACGCCTGATCGAACCGATGCTGGACATCGAACTGCGCCAGGCCAAACGCAATCCCAGGCTCTTTCAGGATCTGGACACCAGCGCGCGCGGTCTTGCCGGATTGAAAGACAGGATGCGGCGCGACGGTTATGCCAGTGTCGACAGCCGGTTCATTCCGGGGCTCGTCGCCATCGCCGCCCCGGTCCTGGACTGGCATGATCAGGCCCAGGCGGTGGTGACGTTGATCGGCACCGATGCCGGCTTGATCCAGCAGGAATCGGATGCGGTCCGAAAGCTTGTCGCGTTCACCGCCAAACAATCGCTGGGCGGCCCGGCCAGTTGACAACCGGCAGTGGCTCCGGTGTCAAAACCGGATGCGCAAAAACCTCAAAGACAGGCTTTTACACCTCTTTGGCCCTGTCAGGCGCGGTTTCGGCAGCCGAACCCGCCCGCATCAGTTTCAGCAAAAGATCGCAATGGCTGTCCCGGATGCGCTCCACCGGAAAATGCGTCTCAAGCGTGTCGAGGCTGGCGAACATGTCACGCGACAGTGACAGCGTCACGATCGGGCCAAAGATCAGATGCTTGAGGCCGAGCCGGTCCAGATCGACAAAAGCGCCGGCGGCCACACCGCCATCGATGATCGCGCTCATGATCTCATGCTGCTGCATGATGAAGCGGTCATGAAACGTCCTGGCGACATCCGGGAACTGCAGCGATACCTCGGCAATCAGCGGCGACATGCGCCCGACCGGCGAACTGACGATCGTCCGGTAGTTCTCGGCCATCGCCTGCCGGAACCGCTCTTCATGGGTCAGCTTGGCATCGTTGCCGACCTTTCTCAGCCGCTCGATCGCCACATCATACCCCTCCATGACACACGCAAGGACCAGCGCCTGCTTGCCGCGAAAATGATGATAGAGGCTGGGCTTTTGAATGCCGCACGCATCGGCCAGCGCGCTCATGGATGTGGCCGCATAACCCTTTGAAACGAACAACTCCGTTGCCTTTGCGATGATGTCGGCGCGGCGATTGTCCTGACCGGAACTGTCAGGAGGCGTTGGCATTTGTCTCACCGCTCCCATTGACGTCCTCATTGATCATTCTACTTGCCCTCCCGACCGTTCGGTAGGGAATTGATTTAGGATGCTTCGATGATGAAACAATGGGCAATCACGCTGGCTTTGTCAGCCGTTTTCGGCGCCGGTGCCGTGGTTTGGGCCTCAACGCCCGATGCCGGGATGGAAACGTCAGCGCAACCCGCAATCGGCCAGACGGCACCGGCGGTCCGTGTGGTGAAAGCGCAACCGGCGCAAGCGATGCAGACCCGGCGGTTCTTTGGCCAGGTCCGTGCGCGCGAAAGCGCCGATCTTTCTTTCGAAGTGGGCGGAACGCTCAATCTGCTGGATGCGATCGAGGGCGACCGGATCATGCGCGGCAAGCTCCTGGCGCGGCTTGATCCCGCCCCTTTCGAGCGGGCTGTCGAGCGGGCAACAGCAACACTGGACCAGGCCCGGCGCGAGCATGATCGCGCTCAAACGCTTGTCGACAGCGCGACAATCTCGCAGGCGCGGCTGGAGGATGTTCGCACCGCGCGCGATCTTTCCGACATAGCGTTGCGCGACGCCCAAGATGCTCTTGAAGACACCAAACTCGTCGCACCGTTCGACGCGCTGGTCGCGGATCGGCTGACGGCAAACTTCACGCTGGTGGAACCGGGGCAGCCGATCCTGCGCCTGCACGACATGTCCGAGGTTCGCATCGAGTTCGACCTGCCCGAGCGCTTGCTGGCCAAGGTCGGCAATCCGGAAGATGTGCGCTTCACCACAACGTTGCCCGATCAGGACCGGCCGATCGCCTTGCGCTTCGTCGAGTTCCGCGCCGAGACGGGAAGCATCGGCCAAAGCTATGTCGTCACGCTCGCCTTTCCCGATGTTCAGAGCGAGTTCCTCGTGCCCGGCGCCTCGGTGACCGTGACCGCCGCCACGCCATCCGATACGTCCGGAATGACGCTGCCGGCATCCGCGCTTTTGTCCGATGCCGATCGCGGGACCGCCGTCATGATTCTCGAAGAGGTTGAGAATGGCCGGCTGACGGTCCGCCGCCAACCCGTTGAGGTTCGCTCGGAAACAGGAACCGGCTTCCGCGTTTCGGGCCTCGCCGAAGGCGCCGAAGTGGTTGCCGCAGGCGGCCACCTGCTGCGGACGGGCCAGACCGTCCGGCGCTATACCGGCCTTGTGGTCGAGGAGCGCTGAGCCATGCAAATCGCACGACTGGCCATTGAAAAGCCGCTCTACACCTGGCTGTTGATCCTGATGTGCCTGTTTGGCGGGGCGGCGGGTTACTTCGCCGTCGGAAAGCTCGAAGACCCGGTCTTCACGCTCAAGTCCGCCCTTGTCATCACGCCCTATCCCGGCGCAACCGCATCCGAAGTCGCCGTCGAGGTCTCCGAGGTTCTCGAAAGCGAAATCCAGAAGATGGACGAGGTCGATACCGTCACCTCGCGCAACACGCCCGGGCTCTCGGTCATCGAGGTGGAAATCAAGGACCGGTTCGATGGCGGGGATCTGCCGCAGATCTGGGACGACATGCGCGACCGGATCGCCGATGCCGGCCATGCCCTGCCGCCGGGAGCTTTCACGCCGGTCGTCAACGATTCCTTCGGCGATGTGTACGGTCTTTATTACGCCATCGCCGCGCCTGGCTTTTCCGACGCCGAAATCTGGGAGATCGCCACATTTCTGCGCCGCGAAATGCTCACCGTGTCCGGCGTCGCCGACGCCGAACTGCTCGGGCTTCCCGAGGAAACGATCTTCGTTGAGCCGTCGAGCCGCGCGCTGATCAATCTGGGCGTTCCGCCAGAGGTGATTGTTGGAGCCGTGGCCAACGCCAACAGCGTTGTTTCCACCGGTTCGGCCGACAATGGTCCCAGCCGGGTTCGCATCGACCCGCCGCGCGGCGATGACAGCGTCACCGAGATCGGCGCGCTGACATTCGGCTTTGAAGGCGAAGTGATCAACCTGCTCGACGTCGCCGATGTTTCGCGCAGCCGCGTCGATCAGCCCGGTCACATCGTGCGTCACAACGGGGTGGAAGCCTTTACGCTCGGCATCGCCGGACTGACGTCGGCCAACATCGTCACGGTCGGCGAGCGGGTGGAAGCGCGTCTGGCCGAGGTTGCCGCGCTCTTGCCGGTGGGCGTGACGATCGATCCCATCTACGAACAGCACCGTGTCGTCGCCGACGCCAATATCGAAGTGTTGGCCAGTCTGGCCATGTCGATCGGCATTGTCATCGGCGTTCTGGCGCTTTTCATGGGCTGGCGCGCGGCTCTCGTCGTCGGTGTGACACTGCTTTTGACCGTCAGCCTGACCTTCCTGTTCATGGCGCTGTTCGACATCAAGTCCGAGCGCATCAGCCTGGGCGCGCTGATCATCGCCATGGGCATGCTGGTCGACAACGCGATCGTCGTCGCCGAGGGGATGCAGGTGGAAATGCGCCGGGGCCGCAAGGCGAGCGACGCCGCGGCCGAAGTGGCCCGCAAAACCCAATTGCCGCTTCTGGGGGCCACCATCATCGGCATCATGGCCTTTGCCGGCATCGGCCTCAGCCCCGACAGTTCGGGCGAGTTCCTGTTCTCGCTGTTTGCGGTGATCAGCATCTCGTTGAGCCTGTCCTGGCTGTTGGCGGTCACGGTCACGCCGCTGCTGGCAAGCTATGTGTTCCCGGTCGGCGGTCTGCGCGCGGGCGAAGACCCCTACGACACGCTGTTCTTCCGCGGCTATGCATCGGTCGTGCGCGGTGCGCTGCGGTTGCGCTGGCTCGTCATCATCGCGCTGATCGGCGTGACGGTGGCATCACTGGCCGCTTTTGGCGGGGTCAAACAGCAATTTTTCGGGCCGGCCAACACGCCGCTCTTCTACCTCAACTACAAGGCCGCCCAGGGCACGTCGATCCGGCAGACATCGGCCGATCTGGCGGTGATCGAAGAGTGGCTGCTCAAGCGCGACGATGTCGTCTCGGTGACAACGACCATCGGGCAAAGCTTGACGCGCTTCCTTCTGACATATCAGCCCGCGCGGCCGGAACCGAGTCATGGCCAATTGGTCATCCGCGCGGACAGTTTCGATGCGATCCCGGACTTGCGCGACGATCTGGCTGCGTTCGCCGGCCAGAGCGCGCCTTGGGCGCAGACGCGTGTTGAACAGATCATCTACGGCCCGCCGGTCAGCGCCGATGTCGAGGTGCGGCTTTCGGGTCCCGACCCCGATGTGCTGCGCGAACTTGCCGATCAGGCGCAGCGCATCTTCGAAAGCGAAAGCCGGGTCCTTCAGACCGAACGCACCGACTGGGGTGAGCGCGAACTGGTGACGCTGCCTGTCTATGCGCGCGAACGCGCCCAGGCTCTGGGCATCGACCGGGCGGACGTGGCGCAGGCCATTGCGATGGCCACCGACGGCCTGCAGGCCGGCACGTTCCGGGAGCGTGATCGCCTCATCCCGATTGTCGTGCGCACGCCGCGCAACGAGATGACCGACGACGGCCAATTGCTCGACCAGCTCGTCTTCGCCCCGGGCGCCGGCAAATACACCCTGCTCGATCAGATCATCGACGGTTTTGAAGTCATCGGGCGCGACACTGTCATCGAAAGACGGAACCGGGAACCGACGGTCAGCGTGCAGGCGTTCGCCATCCCCGGCACGCTGCCTCCGCAGGCATTTGCCGAGGTTCGCCCGCTTGTCGAGGCCATCGCGCTGCCGCCGGGCTACCGCATGGAATGGGGTGGCGAACATGAGAGCGCGACGCAGGCCCAGGCCAGCCTCGGCCGCCAGATGCCGCTTTCGTTTGGCGTGATGCTGCTCATCACGGTCCTGCTGTTCGGCAAGCTGCGCCAGCCGGCTGTGATCTGGACGATCGTGCCGATGGCCGTCAACGGCGTGGCGATCGGATTGCTTGTGTCCGGTCTGCCGTTCAGCTTCACCGCGCTGTTGGGCCTGCTCAGCCTGTCCGGCATGCTGATCAAGAATGCGATCGTGCTTGTCGAGGAGATCGATCTTCAAAAGGCCGAGAACGGACTGCCGCAATCGGAAGCCATTGTCACCGCATCGATCAACCGCCTGCGGCCTGTCACACTGGCGGCGGCGACGACGATCCTCGGCATGATCCCGCTCGTCTCGGACATCTTCTTCGCATCCATGGCCGTCACGATCATGGCGGGTCTGGGTTTTGCGTCGATCCTGACGCTGATCGGCGTGCCGGTGTTTTATCACACCTATCTGGGCAAGGAGCGCCGCGCAGAAAGGACATCGGCAAAAGCCGATGGGGCAAAGACCACAACCGCGGGCACCGCCGACAATCACGATGGCGCGGTCAGCGCCAGGCCTTTGGCATCAAACGACGGTTTGCCCGCTGTTCCACAATCCTTAGCCGCTGAATAGGAACATATCCGATGGTCCCGGACGATATCAGAGACGGTCAAGCAATGCCGCGCAATGCTGAACCGGCCAACGCCGACCTTGGCGCGGTTTTCCGATCCCTGCCGCGCTTCATCCGTTCGGAAGGCCGGCCGGCGCAGCATGCAACGCAACACATTGGCGACGAAGCCGGATCGCCGATCCGCCAGAACGCGTCCGTTTTTGCGGGCTACGTCGCACGGCACCTGTCTCGAACCCAGGACGAGCATTTCGTCACAACGCTTTGCCGCCCGGAAAACGGCCGTTTGCACGCCGGAAGGGCCGTCGGCGAGCCTTTGTTCCGCCTGCGCTGGGAACCCGGCCGTCCCGGCGGTCGCCGAACATGCTTCGAACTCAACATCGGTGCTCACGATCTCGCCTTCATCGCCGCGATCGAACCCGGTGACAGGCAGGACGCGCTGTCTTTGAAGGACCGCTTGATGCGCAAGCAATCCACTCTGATCGATCTTGCCTGGGAGAACAGTCTGCGTTTCCTGCCCGGCGCCGATTTCAAGGCATGGAACCGCTGGAAAAGTCCATCGGGCTCGTTCGTTCGGCTGGATGCTCGGGAACGGCAAACACCCTTCGCCGTTTTTTACGAAGCCAGTCCGATGGATTTGTCGATCAACACGCACCGCGTGGCGTTCCACGTCGCCGATGCGGTACGCCGCACCTCGACGGTACTGCGCATCCTTTGACACCGGTGAACGCGGCCCTGCCCCGGAGGATACAGCGAGCGCCATCGAACGGGCGCAAGGCCCGGCGCCCGACGCCAAGGCGCCTCAGAACATGGTCATCGGCGCGAACTGGAAGACGACGTAAACGCCATAGACCGCCAGCATCGCCGTCGCCTCGCGCCGGTCGAGCGTCCACCCGGTGCGCAGGAGCACCAGCGCCGTGAGGCTGGCCAGCGCCATCAGCCACAGATCCAGTTCCAGAATTTCAACCGGAACCGCTATCGGTGCGATGAGGCTGGCAACGCCCACAACGCCCAAAAGATTGAACAGGTTGGACCCCAGGACATTGCCGACGATGACATCGAATTGCCTTCGGCGCGCAGCGGCCAGCGTCGTCGCCAGTTCCGGCAGCGACGTGCCGACCGCGACCAGCGTCAGACCAATGGCCGTTTCGCTCACGCCAAGGCTGCGCGCCAGCGACAACGCGCCGTTGACCAGAAGCTCCGAGCCGATCAGGAGCGCCGCCAACGCGGCCAGCAAGGTCAGCGCGAGGACCGCGTTGGACATCGGCAACACATCCTCGATGCCATCGGCATCAACGCCGCCATCCTTGAAAAAGCAGTGGGCGAAATACGCCACAAGCAGGCCGACGAAGACCAGACCGGTCGCCGGCCCGATCACACCCGTGCTTGAGCCGGCCACGAAGACCAGCGTCCCCGCCAGCATGGCCAACCCGTCGCGGCGCAACATGGCGTGACTGGTCGCGATCGGCCGGATGACCGCTGCAACGCCGAGCACCAGCAGAAGATTTGCGATGTTGGAGCCGACGATGTTGCCCATGCCGATACCGGGCGCGTCCTTGAAAAGCGATCCGACGACCACGAAGAATTCGGGCAACGAGGTGCCGAGCGCGACGACGGTCAGCGAGACCAGAAGCGTTGAAACGTTCAAACGGTCGGCGACCGTCACCACCGCGCGGACAAGATAGTCGGCCCCGACCGTCAGCGCGACGAGGCCAAGGCCGATCATCACAAGGTCGATGATCACGTCTGCGCCTCGATGGCGGCGAGGATCGCCTCGGCGGACGCTGCTGTATCGGCGGTGCCGCCCAGATCGCGCGTGCGTGTTTCCGGCCGTTCCAGCGCGGTTTCGATCGCCGCGACAAGCGCGTCATGCGCCGCGCGCTCGCCAAGATGATCGAGCATCATCGCGCCGGCCCAGACAGCCCCGACGGGATTGGCGATCCCCTGCCCGGCAATGTCCGGCGCGGAACCGTGCACCGGCTCGAACATGGACGGATGCGCCCTTTCGGGATTGATGTTGGCCGATGGCGCGATGCCGATGGACCCCGCAACGGCGGGGCCGAGGTCCGACAGGATGTCGCCGAACAGGTTGGAGCCGACGACCACGTCGAACCAATCGGGATGCAGCACGAAATGCGCGGTCAGGATGTCGATATGGAACTGCGCCGTCTCCACGTCGGCAAAGTCGGCACCGACGGCTGCGAACCGCTCGTCCCAGAACGGCATGGAATGGATGATGCCGTTCGACTTGGTCGCCGAGGTCACGTGGCGGCGGCGTTGGCGCGCCAGTTCGAACGCATAGCGCATGATGCGATCGGTTCCCGTGCGGGTGAACACCGCCTCCTGGGTGACGGTTTCCCGGTCGGTGCCGGCGAAGATGCGCCCGCCGATCTCGGAATATTCGCCCTCGACATTCTCGCGCACGACGACAAAGTCGATATCGTCTGCGTCGCGGCCGGCAAGCGGCGAGGTCACGCCACGCAAAAGGCGCACGGGCCGCACATTGGCATATTGGTCGAACGCCCGGCGCAGCGGAATGAGAAGGCCCCACAACGACACATGGTCGGGGACGGTGGGCCAGCCCACCGCGCCCAGAAAGATCGCGTCGAACGCCGCGAGTTGGTCGATGCCGTCATCGGGCATCATCCGGCCGGTCGCGGCGTAGGTTTCGCACGACCAGTCAAATGCACGCCAATCAACGGCAAAGCCGTGCCGCGCGGACACCGCATCCACCGCGCGCTGGCCCACCGGCAGCACTTCGGTGCCGATCCCGTCACCGGGGATGGCGGCAATCTTGTAACGCTTCGTCACGCCGACAACTCCATGTTCATCTGCTTGTCCTTTGCTGCGCATCAGCCGTTCAATTCAGCGCGACGATGACGGCATCCCGCTCCGGCACGGCTGCCGCCAGCCGCCCTTGGTTCAGTTCGGCCCGGCCGCGAATGGCTCGGGCCTGATCGGCCTCGACGTTCAGCGCAACCGAATGGTCGCGGCGATCCGGGTTGACCAGCCAGAGGAAGCGGCGCCCGGCGCCCTGGCACAGACGGGCAATCACCGGCGAGCCTGGCAGCACGGGTTCGATCAGTCCGGCCCAGCGCGCGGCCTTGGCAAAGAAAGGCGATCGACCGGTGTCGTGATGGCCATAGCCCGGATAGGTTCCGGCCAGGAGCGTGCGCCCCTTGCCGAAGCGATGCGCCGCCAGCGCGTCCTGCCCCTCGGCATAGGGTCCCGCCGTGTCATCGAACCGGCCGAACATGTCCGCACCGACGGATTGATAGCCTTGAAGATAGATGCCGCCGGGCACCTCTGCGTCGTCCCAGACAAAGGACGCGCCATCGAGAATGTCGGCAAAGAACTCCTCATGGACCTGTGCAACACCGAACATGTCCGCCAGAAGCGCCGCGTTTTCGTCCGGGTTGGTCCAGCCAAGATCAGTGAAATAGCCCGGAAAGGCTTCGCTGATCAGTGTGCCGCCAGCTTCGACCCAGGCGCGTATCCCGGCGACCGTCTCGCTGTGCAGCATGGCCGGAAACGGCAGATAGACGAAGTCATAGTCCGACATCTGGTCGAGGGCGGCAAAATCGGGCTGGTAGCCGGCCTCGAAGAAGCCGCGATAGGCGCCGCGCGCGCTCTTGGCATAGAAATCGGTGCTGCCGTGCATGGCGAACGCGTGGTGCTGGCACTCCTCGACGAACAGGATTGCCAGATCGCCCTTGACCGGCATCGCATCCCAGAGCCCGGTCGGTTCGACTTGCTTGACCCAGTGCGCCATCTCGGCCGTCATCTTCGAGCGCGGCGTCGGCCGGCCGTCCAGGCCATAGGGCCCCAGCGTGTTGAACAATGGGCCGTTCATCAGCGGCCGCATGCGCGGATACATGATGCCGCGCGCCCCGCCGGCCATCGAGATCAGGTTGGAAACCCGAATGTCTTCGGGGTGTCGCAGGCGGCCATCGTCGCGGTCGCGGCCGTCAAGGAACGCACGCATCCAGACCGGGCCGCCCAGATGCTCGGCATGCCAGAACGGCTTGCCGCGCGAGGCGGCGCGGACCAGATCGACGGCATGGCAGTGCATCCAAGGCGCATTGCCATGGCGCGACTGGACGAAGGTGAAACCGTAGCTGTCGACCGTTTCGGCGGAGCGCCAGTCGTGACTGCCGGCAAGGCTCAGTGTCTGCAACGCTTGCGCCTGTCCGTGGCTGGTGATCGGCGTTGCCGGGTCGGCGGCGCGCAGCGTGTCGGTGCGCCATTGCATCTGTTGGACAATGTTGTCGACGCGGAAGTGCAGCCAGTCGAGTGTCTGGGGGTAAAAGGCCGTCGTCATCGGCGCCCGCACCTGCGACCAGTCCGTATAGCCGAACATGTTCCATGCCTGGGCCAACACTTCCAGATCGCCATATCTGGCCTTCAGCCACGCGCGGAAGGCCGCCTGCGTCGGCTCGGAAAAATCGTAATCGGCCTGCGCGCCCCACTGGTTCTGGGGAAACTTGGCTTCGTTGACGATGTCATACCAGCCAAGCCCCGGATGATCGCGGTAGCGCTCGCCGAGCCGGGTCAGGAATTCGCCGGCCAGAGCGCGCGCACCGTCATGGTTGAGGCTGAGGCCGGGAAATCCGCCCGCCGCGCAAGAGCCCGACATTTGCGGCTCATCCGCCCGCCCGTTGCGATGGACCAGCCGCGCCTCGGGATATTTCTCCCACGCCCAGATCGGCGCCGAGGTGAGCTTTTCCTGAACGATCGTCTTCAGGCCGTTTTCGGCGGCAAGATCGAGCTGCCGGTCATAGTGCGACCAGTCCCAGACACCGGGCGCCGGATTGACCGCCGACCAGAGCGTCCAATGGCGAAACACGGTCCAGCCGTCGCGCGCCGCCTGCGCATAGTCGCGTGCCCAATCCTTCTCGGGTGGATTGGAACGGCGATAGTAGACCGCGCCATAGGGAAAGCGCGGCAGTGGCTTCGCGTCGTTCGTTGCGGGGTCGGCGCTCACAGCCTGTAGCGCTCCATCTGCTTAGTGTTCCACTCAAGGCCCGCACCGGGCGCGGTCGGCACGCTGACCGTTCCGTCATCGTTCAGGAGCAACGGTGTCTGATATTTCTGCGCGCGCATCGGATCGTACTCGACCGGATAGAATTCCAGCAGCAGGCCGTTCGGAATGGCGCTCAAAAGGTGAATATGGATCTGCTGTTCGCCATGGGGCGCCATGTCGCGGCCATGCGCATCGGCGTAGGCGGCGATCTTCATGAACTCGGTCACGCCGCCGCAATTGGTGCCGTCGGCCTGGATGATCGGCGCGCCACTGCCATGGATGAAGTCGCGAAAGCCGTATTTGGTGTATTCGTTTTCGCCGCCGACAATGGGGATCGTGGTGCGGGCGGCGATGGCGGCGTAGCCGTCAATATCGTCGGGCTGAACCGGCTCCTCGAACCAGAACACGTCGTAAGGCTCGACCATCCGCGCGAACTGGATCGCCTCATAGGCGCGGTAGGCGCAATTGGCGTCCATCAAAAGCTTGACGTCCGGGCCGATCGCCTCGCGCACCACGCGCACGCGCTCCGCATCTTCGGCCATCGGCAGGGCGCCGATCTTCATCTTCACCGCCTTGGCGCCGTAGCCGACATAGGCTTCCATCTCGGCGGCAAGCTCTTTCAGGCCCTTACCCTCGGCGTAGTATCCGCCGGCAATGTAGATGTTCACGCGCTCGGTGAAACCGCCGATCATCGTCGCCAGCGGCAGGCCGGCCACCTTGGCCTTGATGTCCCACAGCGCGATATCGAGCGAGGATTGCGCCCGGGTTTCCATGCCGCGCCGGCCGCGCCGCTTGGGCGAATAGAGCCTGGACCAGATGCGCTCGGTCATCAGCGGATTTTCGCCGATCATCAGGTCGCGCATCATCTCGCGGCTTGCCTGCTCATTCTCCCGCGTCCCACCGATCGCATGGCCGACGACCCCCTCGTCGGTTTCGACCCGGATCACCGTATTGCCCGAATTGGCGTAAGTGTGCAGACCGTTGGAAAGCGGCGTCGGCCGCTCCCATTCGTAGAAATCGAATTTGACGTCGGTGATCTTCATGCAGCCTCTCCGCACCGCATGATCGCGGCGATTGCATTCATGGCGTCAGCCGGCAGCGGCCCGAAATCGAGCGCGCGCACATTCTGCCGGACCTGATCGGCGTTCTTGAAACCCGGTATCGGCAGCGTGGCCGAAGACCGCGCAAGCAGCCAGCAAAGCGCCCCTTCGGCGGGCGACCGTCCGCCGACCGTCAGCCAGTCGCGGATGGCCCCGAACAGGTCGAGCCGCGCGGCCTCCGGCCCGTCGGCAAGGCGCCATCTGCTGCGCACATCGCCTTCGGCCAGCGTCGACGCTTTGGAGAATTTGCCCGTCAGCAAGCCCTGCGCCAGTGGATTGCGGTTGAGCGCGGCCAGGCCGTGTCTTTCGCAAAAGGCAATCAGTTCAGATGTTTCATCATAGATGTTCAAGCGTTGCTGTATGGCCACGCAGTTGGCCGATCGCGCGATGGCCCTCGCCGCGGCAGGATTGTCGGTCGACCAGCCGAAGGCGCGAATCTTGCCCTCCTCGACCAGCTTTTCGAGCACCGCCACGATGCCGTCGATCCGCGCCGCGTCATATTTGCCGTCATGGAACTGATAAAGATCGATCCAGTCTGTCTTCATGCGGCGCAGGCTCGCTTCGCAGGCCGCACGAATGCCCGCTTCGCTGTCGACAATGCCGGACTTGGACCGGGTGCGCCTCTTTTCGTCAAACGGCTTGCCGAACTTGGTCGCGATCAGAACGTCCTTGCGCCGCGCCCCGAACGTCTCGCCGATCAGCTGCTCGGAATGACCGGCGCCATAGACATCGGCGGTGTCGAAAAGCGTGATACCCAGATCGAGCGCGGTTTCCAGCGCGCGCTTTGATGTGGCATCATCGGCGCCCGGCCAGCCACGCGGCTTGCCGTCGGCCAGCACCGTGCCGCCGATGGCCCAGCAGCCCATGCCGATGGCGGGAATGGTCCAGCCTGCCCTTTGGTATGTCCGGCTGTAGATGGCGTTTCTCCCTTTCCACTACCGGCGGCGCCGGAATCGCGCCGCCATGCCTTTCTCACTGATCGACGACGAAGCCGTCCTTGTGCGCCCGCATGCGAACCCCGCGCGCAATCGCCGGTGCGGCCCGCCCGCGCTTCGAAAGTGCGATGCCGATGCCCGGGCGGGTGGGAATGTCGACATACCCCTCGCGCACCTCCGGGATCTCATCGACCAGTTGCTCTCCGCGCAGCCACTGGCCAGCCGCATCGCCGTCTTCCTCGGCCGATTCGAATTCGAGACCCACGGTCGGAAACTCCTGGATGACGAAATTCGGGATCGCCGCGTCGAGCTGCAGACAGGCGGCCAGCGAAACCGGCGACAGCGGATTGTGCGGGATGACACCGACATCGAACGCCTCGCACAAGGCTGCGATCTTGCGCGCGCCGGTGATGCCGCCGCACAGACACACCGATATGCGCGCATAGCTCAGCGCCCCGCGCGACAGGTGCATCTGGAAGTCGTTCAGCGTCGAAAAGCGCTCGCCGGTGGCGATCGGAATATCGACCTTGTCGGCGACGCGGCCCATCGCGTCCGCGCTCGTCGGCGCAATCGGATCCTCATAGAACATTGGGCGGTACGGCGCGATCTCGCGGGCGAAAGTGATGGCCTCGGCGGACGTGAGCCGCCTGTGGATTTCAACACACAGATCAACATCGTTGCCCAGCCGGTCACGCAGATCGGCGATCACGGCCACCGCATCGCCGATCTTGCGGGCGTGGCTTTTGCCATAGGCGATCGTGCGGTCCTCATCGAGAAACGGGTTCAGATGCCCGATTGCCGTAAAGCCCTGTTCCTTCCGGCGCAGGCAGTTCTCCACCATCTGGGCCTGGCTCGATGCCTTGACGTGGCAATAGGCCCGCGCCCTGGTTCGCGCCGGCCCACCCAGAAGGGCATACACCGGTTGTCCGAGCGCCTGTCCCTTGATGTCCCAAAGCGCGATGTCGATGCCCGAGATCGCCGCACCGACGACAGCACCCCGAAACCAGCCGAACCGCTGCATCCGGTTCCAGTGCAGTTCGATCGTGCCGGCGTCCTCGCCGACCAGATAGTCACCGAACTTTTCGACTGCCGTTCGGGCCGCCTCAAGCTGGCCCCAGGCGCCGCATTCACCCACACCGACAAGGCCGTCCTCGGTCTCGACCTCGACGAACAGGTAGCGGTCGGACAGATAGGGCGTGACGCGCGCAACCTTCATCGGTGCAACGTCAACCGACTCGTGCACATTCATGGCGTTCCACCTCGGTTTCATCGACCGTGACGCCGATGCCGGCACCGCGCGGGACCGGCAAAAGGCCATCGACGATCGTTTCTTCCAACGGATCGGTCACGAGCGCACAGGCACGCCGGTCGCGATAGGGAAAGATCTCGGTCCAGCACGTATTGGCCATGGCCAGCGCGACCTGAACGGTCGCCGCGGTCAGCAGCGGCCCGGCGCAATTGTGCGGCTGGATGCCGATACCGTGGGTCTCGGCATAATCGCCGATCTTCTTTGTTTCGGTGATGCCGCCAGCGAGGCCGACATCGGGCTGAACAATGTCCAAAAGACCCTCATCGACGAAGGGCTGGAAACCGAAGCGGGTATAGAGCCGTTCGCCGGCGGCAAGCGGAACGCTCGTTTTGCCGGCAACCTTGCGCATCTGCGCCGGAGAGGCGGTGTCGGTGACCTCCTCGAAGAAGGCCGGCCGATAGGGCGCGAACGCGTTGATGGCCGCGACCGCCGAGGCCGGCCCGAGCGCGCCGTGCACATCGATCATGATCTCGACATCGTCACCGACCGCTTGCCGAACCGCCGCCATGCGCGCGACGGCAAGCTTCAGTCGCGCCCGATCGAGTTGCGGGCGTGGCCGGTCCTTGGTCCCGTCGGCGGCGATCTTGAACGGGTCGAACTTGATTGCCGAGAACCCCTCGTTCACGGGGCGCCGCGCTGCTGCGGCAAACTCCTCCGGCGTCGCACAGCCCTTGAACCAACCATTGGCATAGGTCCGCAGGCCGTCATGACAGGCGCCACCCAGAAGCTCATGCACCGGTGCGTCCAGCATCCGGCCCTTGAGGTCCCATAGCGCAATGTCGAGACCGGACAGGGCGCCATAGACCAGCGGGCCGCCGCCCTTGAGCCAATAGCCAAGGCGATAGGCCTCGTCCCAGATGCGGGCGGGATGCCGGGCGTCCCGCCCGAGCACGAAGGTTTCAGCAAGGTCCTTCACCATCTCCATGGCGGCACTGCCACCATGGCCATAGGCAAGACCCACCTCGCCCCAGCCGGTCTGACCGCAGGCGGCACGCACCCGCACGAGAACGGGGTTCCAGCGATATCCCAGCGACCGGCTCATGTCGCAGTGGAAAATGGCGATCTCGGTCACCTGCGCATCGGCCGCCGGCACGATATGGGTTTCGTGCCGGCTCATGCCGCCGCCGCCTTGTCGTCAAGATCAAGCAGCACTTCGGCTTCGCGGGTTTCAAGCCTGCTTCCCAACCCGATCGAGAGTTCGGCGATCCGGTCGACGATCGCCCGTCCGTCCGGCGACCGCGGATCGACAATGGCGATGTCATTGTTCGCATCGCGGCGAACCGGCACGAACCCGATGCCGGCAAACCCCCTGCCCCTGACGAGGCACCGGACCAGCAGGCCATCCAGATTGCGGTCGGCCATCTTTTCCCAGTCGAACGCGAAATTGCCAAGCGAATAGAAGATCGGGGCCTGCTTGTAGATCTCGATGCCGGAAATCCTGTGCGGATGGGCACCGAAGACGAGGCTTGCGCCCGCCTTGATGGCCGCGTGCCCGATCTCGCGCTGATAGGCGACGAACGCCTCCTGGCTCGACACGCCCCAATGGCAGCCGACAATGACGATATCGGCCCGCGCTTTGGCCTGTCGGACATCATTGATCATGGCGGCGAGCTCATCGCGGTCGGCCCATGTGTGGATCTCCGGCGCCGCACCCGGCATTTCCAGCGCGCGACGCCCGGGCTGATAGGCGGTGTGCGCCTTGATCGTCGCGACGCCTGCGCTGCGCTCGGTCGCAGGCTGCTCGATCGGCCAGAAGACCGACGTGTAGGACAGCAGCGCAATGCGCGTGCCATCATGCTCGATGATAGCCGGCGCACGCGCTTCGGCGATGTCGCGTCCGCCACCGGCATGGGCAATGCCGGCCCGATCGAGATGGCGGGTCGTCTCGACCACGACCGAAGGCGGATAGGCGACATTGGACGCGATCGTCATCGCCCTGAAACCGGCCGCGGCAAACCCTTCAACCATTGCCGGATCCGAATGCCGCCAACGGTCCTTGAACGATATGTCCGGCGACAGCGGATCATCGCTGGGCTTGGATAACGGGCATTCAAGATGGCCCATGAGCACATCTATATCGTGCAGCGTGTCCATCACATTGACGAACGCGCTGGCCGGGTCATCGCGGCCCTGAACATTGGTGTCGCCCACAAGGCCCAGAGAGAAGGCGCCGTTGTCGGCGGGCTGAGACCAGGCCCACTTGCTCATTGCGACGCCCTTTCATCACTGGCGCTTGCCACGTAGCGATGGCGCTTGTGGATGCCGCGCTGGGTCGGATCGGGCCGGGGCACCGCGCTGAGCAGGGCTTTGGTATAGGCATGGCTGGGCGTGTCGCAGACCGCCCGCGCGGCGCCCAGTTCGACGATTTCGCCGCGATACATGACCGCGACGCGATCGCAGAAATAGCGCACTGTCGAAATGTCGTGGCTGATGAAGATGAAGCTCAGATCGAGCTGTTCCTGAAACTCGAGCAGCAGGTCGAGGATTTGCGACCGCAGGGACACATCCAGCGCGGATGTCGCCTCGTCGGCGACGATGATCTTCGGATTGGGCGCAAGCGCGCGGGCTATGCCGATGCGCTGTCTCTGGCCGCCGGAAAAGGCATGCGGATAGCGCTCCATATGCTCGGGCTTGAGCCCGACACGCACCAGAAGGTCGGCCACGCGATCGCGAATGGCCGCCGCATTGCCATGGCCCTGCCGGTTGCGCAGAGGCTCGGCGATGATCTGCTGCACCGTCATGCGTGGATTGAGCGACGCATAGGGGTCCTGGAAGATCATGCGCATGTCGGCATAAAGATCCTTGAGGCTGCGCCGATCCAGGCTCATCACGTCAACTTCGCCGTCGCGTCCGCGGTAAAGGACCTCACCGCTCGTCGGCTCGTGCATCCGCATCAGGCAGCGCCCCAGCGTTGTCTTGCCCGACCCGGATTCGCCAACGATCCCGAGCGTTTCCCCCTGCATCAGATCGATCGAGACATCGCGGACCGCATGCACGCCCTGCCCCTTCCTGCCAAACACGGTTCCGGTCGCTCCGAACACCTTGTTCATCGCACGCACGGACAGGATTGGCTGGCCTTCGGGCTGCTTTTCACGCTCGGCCTGCATCCGCAACTTGATCGGCGAAGGCTGCTCCAGCCGGACGGCCGAGCCTATGAGCATCTTGGTGTAGTCCTCGCGCGGCGCGTGGAAAATATCCTCGACGCTGCCGCTTTCGACGTGCCGGCCCTGATGCATGACGGCCACCTCATCGGCGATTTCGGCGACCACGCCCATATCGTGCGTGATGAACATCACCGCCATGCCGAACTCGTCCTGCAACTCTTGGATCAGATCGAGGATTTCGGCCTGGGTGGTGACATCGAGCGCCGTCGTCGGCTCGTCGGCAATCAGGACCTTGGGATTGCAGGCCAAAGCCATGGCGATCATCGCCCGCTGGCGCATGCCGCCGGAATATTCGAACGGATAGCGGTCGATCGTCTGCTCCGGATCGGGAATCTCGACGCGCTCAAGCAGTTCGATGATCCTCTTGCGGCGCGCCGATTTGTCGAGATCGGTGTGCAGGATCAGGCTTTCCTCGATCTGAAACCCGATCGTGTGAACCGGCGACAACGAACTCATCGGCTCCTGGAAGATCATGGAGATATCGGCGCCGCGAATGGCACGGATCGCCGACGATCTGGGATCGAGTTCATGGATGCGCACATCGCCGTCCGGCCGGTGCAGGATCACCTCCCCGCCGGTCATCTTTCCCGGCTCAGGGACGATCCGCAGGATGGAGCGCGCGGTAACCGACTTGCCAGACCCGCTCTCGCCGACGATGCACAGCGTCTTGCCGCGGCGAAGATCAAAGCTGACATCATCGACCGCTTTGAGCACGCCCGTGCGCAATGTGAACTCGGTCTTCAGATGGCGCACCGTCAACACCGTGTCGGCGTCGACAGGCGCCCGCATGGGCACGATGTTGGGGGCAGCGGAAACGGTCTGGCTCATCGCATCCATCTCACGTCGCATAGGGATCAGCGGCATCGCGCAACCCGTCGCCCAGGAAGTTGAAGGACAAAACCGCGATCACAACGGCGGCGCCAGGCCACATCAGCCACGGGGCCGTCACCACGCTGCGGACGTTCTGCGCCTCCTGCAGCAGGACGCCCCACGAGACGACAGGCGGCCGCAGGCCGATGCCAAGGAAGCTCAACGCCGTTTCGGCCAGGATCATCGTCGGGATCGCCAGCGTCACGGTGGCGATGATGTGGCTGAGAAAGCTCGGCGTCATGTGCCGCAGGATGATGCGCCCTTCGCTGGCGCCATCGAGCCGGGCCGCGGCGACGAAATCCTCGTCCTTGATCGACAGGAATCGCCCGCGAACCTCGCGTCCGAGATCCGTCCAGCCCACAAGGCTGACGATCGCCGTGATGATCAGATAGACCATCAGCGGGTGGAGGGTCAGCGGGATCGCGGCGGCAAGGCCCATCCACAGCGGAATGGTCGGGATGGAGCGGATAAACTCGATCAGACGCTGGATCACCGTGTCGATCCAGCCGCCATAATAGCCCGATATGCCGCCCAGAACGACGCCCAGAAACAGCGACAGGAACACGCCGACAAGGCCGATCGACAGCGACACGCGCGCGCCATGGATCACCCGGCTGAGCATGTCCCGGCCGAGCCTGTCGGCGCCCAGTACATAAAAGGGCTGGCCTGCCTCTTTCGGACCGACCAGCTTGACGCTGGCCGGTATGAAACCGGCGAGCAGATAGGGGTCGCTGCGCACGAAAAAGCCCACGGCAATTCGGTCGTCATCGTCGAGCACGAAAGTCCTGCGGAACGTTTCGCGGTCGATCTCGGATCGGTAACCGTTGACGTGCAGGCCCCAGTGGCGGTCGCCGCTTTCATCGACGAAGCTCATGCGCAGGTCCTGCGGCGGCGCATAGGTGTAACGCGGGTTGAAGGCGTTGGGGTCAACCGGCGCCAGAAACTCGGCAAAGATCGCCACCAGATAGAGCAACAGCACTACGATGCCCGACGCCATGGCCAGCTTGTGTTGCCGGAATTTCCACCACATCAGCCGCCACTGGCCGGCAACTTCGGCGCCCCGCGCATCGGCGATCGATACGACATCGTCCGGCAAGGCCGCCGCACCCGTTGGAGGATCTGTCATCGCGCTCATGGTGCGGCCTCACGAATAGCGGATGCGCGGATCGAGCCACGCCAGAAGAATGTCGGAAACGAGCGTGCCGATCACGGTCAGCGTCGACAGGATGAGGATGAAGCTGCCCGCCAGATACATGTCCTGGCTTTGAAGCGCGGTCAGCAGCACCGGACCCGCCGTTGGCAGGTTGAGAACGATCGATGTGATCGCCGCGCCCGAGACCAGCGCCGGAAGCTCCCAACCCAACCGGCTGACGAACGGGTTCAGCGCGATGCGGACGGGGTAGCGCATGATCAGCACGGCCTCGGACTGGCCCTTGGCGCGCGCCGTCTCGACATAGGGCTTGTTGAGCTCGTCCAGCAGGTTGGCCCGCATGACGCGGATCAGGGCGGCGGTCGATGCCGTGCCGATGATGATCATCGGCACCCATAGGTGGGCCAGAAAATCGACGAACTTGCCCCAACTCCAGGGCGCGCTGGCATAGTCGGGGCTGAACAGGCCGCCCGGCGTGACCCCGAACACCTGCAGCGAGACAACCATCAGCACCAGCGCCAGAAGGAAGTTCGGAACCGCCAGGCCAATGAAGCCAAGAAACGTGAACACATAGTCGCCGAGCGAATATTTGCGGATCGCCGAATAGACGCCGATCGGAAACGCCACGACGTAGACGAACAAGAGCGATGCAAGCGACACGGCGAATGTCAGCCCGATCCGGCCCCACAAGAGATCGCTGACCGGCTGGTTCCACTGGAACGAACGGCCGAAATCGCCCTCGAAAACAATATTGGAGATCCAGTACCAGTATTGGACCAGAAACGGCTCATCCAGCCCGTAGCGCTGACGCAGCATCTCGATCTGCTCGCGATCGACCGTCTCGCCGCCCTCCTGCGTCAGGGCCGCGACATAAGCGTTCAGATAATCGCCGGGCGGCAACTGGACGACGACGAAGGTCACGAAGCTGATCAGCAGCAGCGTCGGGATCATCAACAAAATGCGGCGGACAATATATTGCAGCACGCGACGAACTCCGTGCGATGGTCGTTCTCAGGCCAGAGTGAACCGGGCCCCGCGCAAGGCGGGACCCGGCCGGGAGGTGCACGCACTCAGCGCATGCTCTCATCGATCCAGAAATGCGCCGGGTGGTACGGTCCGGGCGGCGCGAACGCAAAGCTGCCATGCTGCACCGACGGCACATTGCGCATGTGATCGAGCTTGAACGAATATTGCACTTCTTCCGAACAGGTGCCCAGTGCAAAGAAATTGTCCGCGGTGATCTGCAAGATCTCGGCAAACACCTCGAACTGCTCGGCCGGCTCGGTCCTGGTTCCCATCTCGCGGTAAAGCGCGATCTGGCGCTTGACCTGCTCGGGCGGCTCCTGGGCGTTGTCCATGCCCGCATACCAGTAAAACCATGGAATGCCGAAGCCCTGATCATCATCGACCGGCAGATATGGCGATGCGGCCAGAATGGCATCGGCAAGGCCCGACGAGTGGTCCTCCATCAGCAACATGTGCTGGTTGGCGTCGCGGCGCTGGTCGGACAGCGACCGCTCGACGACATCGAGCTGCACGTCGACCCCGACCTCTTTCCAGTAGCGCGAGGCCAGATCGGCGATATCGATCATGTCCTGCTTGTCTGTGCGCACCTGCACGATCAGGCGCACGCGGTCGCCATTGGACAACAGCCGGAAGCCGTCGCCATCCCGCTCCGAAAAGCCGGCCTTGTCCAGCAGTTCATTGGCCAGATCGACATCGAACTCCAGATGCTGATTGGCCAGTTGCTCATTGTAGAGCGGATCGAACTCAGGGCTGACCGCGATCTGGCGCGGCACGGCTGCACCGACGAAAACAGTGTCGCAGATCGCCTCGCGATCAAGGGCATGGCTGAGGCCGGCGCGGAAATCGCGGTTGGACAGCGCCTCGGCCATCGGGCCGTCGAACGTCTGGTTGAAATAGATCGCCCCCTCATTGGCGCTCGAAGCGATCAGCCGGAGGAACTCCATGTCGATGTCTTCGGCGACATCGGCGAGCACCGGGCGGTTGACGACGGTGTTGATGTGCCGGCCATGGAAATCCATCTCGCCGGCGAGCGCCTGAAGCAACATCACCTCATTGTCCTGATAGACATTGAAGAGAACCTCGTCGATGTAGGGGAGCTGGTTGCCGTCCGTGTCGACCTTGAAATAATAGGGGTTGCGCACGGCACGCACCTGGCTGCCCTCGCCGAACGGCTCGGTCACGATCCAGGCCGAGAGCGTCGGCTTTTCAGGCGATTGCGACACCGCCCATTTGGCGTTGAAATGATCGGCCCAACTGTCAAAGCCGGCATCGCTCGCAAGCTGCTCGGCGTTCTCGTTGTAGTCGGGATGGAACTGCGACATGAAGTGCTTGGGCAACTTGACCATGCCGCCGCCCATCTCCGATGACGAGATGCGGCTGACATCCTGAAGGAACGTGCCGTAAGGCTCGCCGAACGTGACGGTGAATGTGCGATCGTCGATCGCCTCGACATCCGCCCAGCCGGCAGCGTTGCGCCAGGCCCGCGCCGGAATGCCCAGATTGGTGTCTTTCAGCATCTCCATGGCGAAAACGGCGTCGGCACTTGTGAACGGCGTGCCGTCCGACCATTTGTGGCCCTCGCGCAGCGTGAACGTGAACACGGTCGCATCCTCGTTCGCTTCAACGCTTTCGGCGACGTTCGGCACAACACCGGTCCAATCCTGGTTCCACATCACCAGATGGTCGTAATTGACTGTCCTGTAGAACCAACTGTCGGTCCGGCTCGACATCGCCGTTCGCCATGTCCCGCCATAGGTGCCCACCGCATCGACGGCTTCCACCACCAGCGGTGTCGCCGGCAGCCGTTCTTCCAGGGCCGGCAAGCTGCCGGACGATACCTGTTCCTCCAGACCGGGCGCCTGGCTGTAGTCGGCATGGGCCATGCCGGCCAAAGCGGCCGTGATCGCAACGGCCGAAACCGTACGAGATAGATAGTGCCACGTCATGATTGGCTCCTCCCCAACATGCTCGTTATTCAGCACGTCCACGGTACCTGTCGATTTAGATATGTCAACAGTTAAAAATTATTTTCATTAGATGAAACATTTAGTTTTTTATCATTGTTTCCAACGTTTTGTGCGGCCCCGAGAAATCTGTGTGCCGTCAGCGCCAAAACAAATGCACCCAGTATGGCCGCACCGGCGATGGCCCATTGAAGGCCAAGCCGCTCGGCGGCAACGCCGATGACCAAAGCGCCCGTGGCGCTGCCAGCCCGCAGGATCAGACTGTAAAATCCCATCACCCGGCCGCGCATCGCGTCCTCGACGGCGAACTGCAGCAGCATTTGCGTGCCGGCGGCACGCACGATCATGCAAACACCGATGGCCGCCAGCAGCACGAGGCCCACAGCGAGGCTCGTCACCCAGGGCAACGCGATCAGAAATCCCATCAACACCGCCATGAAGCCGATCAAAAGGCGCGCCAGACCCGCCACGCGGCTGCGCGCGGCCAGCCAGATGCCGCCGATCACGGCGCCGCCACCCATGGCGGCCGTCATCAGGCCGACCATGTCGGCACCGCCATCATGAACAATGGCGGCGAGCGCCGGCATCAGGTCGATCAGCGGCCGCGCGGACAGGGAGAAGACGAGGTGAATCGACAGGATCGCGGCGATGGTGCGATCCGTCAAAGCGTAACGGAACCCATCGATGAAATCACCGGCAATGGTCGTTTCGGCGGCCCGCCGCCGCGCCCTGTCGGTCTCCGCGCTCGACAGCCCGATGGTGAGCAAAACGGCAAAAAATGCCAATTGGAGCATCAGCGCGGCCCCATAGGCTGCGGCAATGCCCTGCGTGGCGATCAGAAGGCCGGCGATGGCGGGGCCTATGAAACCGGCAAGATTGAACGTGATCGAGCCCACGGGGATCGCAACGGGCAAATAGGCTTTGGGGACCAGATGCCAGACGATCGACTTGTTGGCCGGATTGCCGAACGCCTGAACCAGGCCGATCAGCAGCGCCAGGATCGCCAGGGCATGGATCGTCAGACGATCGGCCAGCACCAGACCCAAAAGGAGAGCGCTACACCCGATGATCGCCGCCTTGCAGGCGCGCATGATCAACAGGGGTGACGTCCGGTCCGCCATCGCCCCGCCCAGCGGGCCGACCAGGAGCGCCGGGGCCAGGCGGAGGAAGGCGATGGTGCCGAGCCAGCCGGTCGACTGTGTCAACTCCCATGCCAGCCATGCGGTGGTCAGTCGCTCGATCCAGACGGCGATGGACGCAAAGATACGGGTTCCGAAGAAGAGCCCCGCCTGCGGCAGGGTAAAAAGGGTGAGAATGTTGCGAACACTCGGGGACAATTCCGCCGGTTCGTCGGCAGACCCGTCACGGCCGGACATGCAAGACCTTTCGATGCGGCCCGAAATGGCCGCGCCCGATCATTACGCCCAAAAGGCTTCAAGTGTCAAAAAACAAAAATTGATTTCACTAGATGAAATCAATCGACCAAAGGCAAGGACGCATCGGCATGCGCCGAGCCGCCCGCCGGGGCGCGCCAGCCCAGCCGCAACGACGCATCGCTCGCCGCCTGCTGCAACGCCGAAGCAAACGCCGCTTCGCGGCCGGCCAACTGGCTGCTCAGCGAAGACAGCGAGATGGCCGCCACCACATCGCCGGACCGGTCGCGCACCGGCGCCGCAAGGCACGAAATGCCCAGATCGAACTCCTCCCGATCGAACGCAATGCCGTTTTGCCGCACATCGCCCAACTCTTCGACGAGGACACCGCGATCGGTGATCGTGTTGGGGGTCAATGGCCGGTAGGGTCCCGTGCCCACGATCTCCTCGACCCGCGCTTCCCAAAGCCAGGCCAACAGCACCTTGCCGGACGCGCTCGCATGGGCCGGCGCGCGGGTTCCGACCCGCGTGGTCGTCCGGATCGACCGGTTGCTTTCGCTGCTGTCGACATAGACCGCTTCGGCCTGCTCGAGAATCGCCAGAGAGACGGTCTGTCCCGTGTCTTCCGCCAGGCGTTGCAGCAATGGCCGGCATGTCTCCTGCAGCCGGGTATGCGCCAGAAAACGCGATCCGACCTCGAACGCTTTCAGGCCGATGCGATAGGTTCCGTCCGCGCCATTGTGCGCGACGAACTCGCGTGCCCGCAGCGTATCGAGCAGGCGCAGGGCGGTCGCCGGCGACAGGTCCGTCTCGCTGGCAATGTCGGCCAGCGGAAGCCCGGGTTCGTCGGCGAGCACCTCCAGGATACGCAGGCCGCGGTCAAGCGCCCGTGTGACCGGTTTGTCGCCGGATCGCGCCGGCCCGCGTCGTCGTCGTTCTGCCATGGTGTCCTCAGGCGGCGGTCTTGTGACCCGCCACGGTGTCGTGGATCTTGATGAGCGTCCGCGCGATGGTCTGCTCCGATCCGGTGTAGAAAAATCCAACGCCCTTGAGCAGCATCGCCTGAAAGCTGGGCGCCCGCGTCGCCGTTCGCCGCATCCGTTCGATAAATGCCTCGACATTGCGGTGCGGCTTCGGCTCGTCGGCGCCATACCAGGCAAACAGCGGACATCGGATGCGCGCCAGAGCGGGCGGCAACGCGCCATGGCCATAAAGTTCCTTGTACATCTGGGCGCGGGCCAGATACCAGTCGGCGCTCACCGTGCTGGTCAGGCTGTCACCGCCCGTGCCCCAGGGCATCAGATCGCGCCCCCTGCCCTCTCGCGCCATCTGGCGCGCAAGATCGATACTGTCCTCGGACATCTTGTCCCGAACGGCCGAGCCGGAAGACGCAAGCACCAGACCCACAACCTCGGGCCGGGCGCGCTGCGCCTGGAAATGCAGCACCTTGGCGCCGCCAAACCCGTGGCCGACCAGCAGGATCTTGCGATAGCCCTGTATGGCGGCTTCGTCGATCCATGCGTCAAGATCATAAACGCAATCGGTGAAGGATTCCCACGCGCTGCCGGCCAACAACGGCTTGTTTTCGACGCGAAACCAGGTTCCGAAACCTTGGCCGCGTGTGTTGACCGTCAACATCGGCATGCCGGCAGCAGCCACCAGCCTGGCAATCGCCACATATTCGGCTTCGGCAAAATGCAACTGCCTGGTGTGAACCCACAGGCACAGCACATCATCGGCCCTGGGGTCCCTTTTGGGTGTGGCGAGAAGCCCCTGAAGGTCGAGCCCGTCTTCCGTCCGGGCAAAAACCAGCCTCTCATTCCATGTCGGCTCGGTGGCGGCGCCGCGCCGACGCCTGCGCTGTAGCGAAGTCATGGCTCTCGCCTCATCGGATCGCACTTTCGCCCCATCGGATTGAACTCTTGCATCATGGGCGGTCGGCCGTCCGCTTCGTTTCCGGCCCGCATTTGCAAACAGTTGCTCCAACAAAATCAAACGCAGGCAGCTTCGCCGCAAATATCGGCCAGTGCAAGGCGATTTCAGCCAATAAAATGAACCGCCTCAAAGTGAACAGGCCGGTTGCGACCAGTCACCGCCTCCCGCAACACGGGGCTTTGCCGATCCCGCGCCCAACGACCGGCTCCGGTGGACGCAAAATGCCGCCTGTCCCGAATCGGTGTTCGAGACTGAACCGCGAGCCCGGCAATCGCAAGGCACAATGGCTCGGCGTCCGGCAGGCTGAGTTGCACCGATCACGGGGCTTTCACCGACGGCGCCCGGCCGGCGGCGTCCGTTTTTGGTTCGGCGCATGCAGCCGGTCCAGAATACGCGCCGCGCGCGGCGGCGCCTGGCTCGGCAAGGTTTGGCGCATTTCGGTGGCCCGCAAATCCGCAGAGGCGATCAACTCCGGAATCAGCACGGCCTCGGGCAGGTTTCGCCAGTATTTTTTCGGCATCTCGGCCTGCATGGCCTTCACCTTGAGCCGCGCCGGATTGAAGATGTGCGCATAATAGGTCTTCCACAATTGCTCGATATCATCGTCAATCGCGGGCCGCGTGTTCCTTTCGGCGCTGAGCCGCAGCCGGCCTTCTTCAAACAGGATCGTGATCTCGGGCGTCTGGATCAGCCAGTCCATGTCACCGAACCGGTCGGCAAAGAACGTCGCCGCCGGTTCTTCGATGCGGTGGCAGGGCTCGAACCAGGCGGCAAAGCGGCGGCGGGCGGTTTCCGAAGGCAATTCACGAAACCGGACGAACGCTTTCATCTTGTGGATATCGCGGCGCGTGGTCTTTCCGATCTGCCAGGCACGGGCAACCAGCCGGTCCGCGCGGTTCCCCAGCAATCGCCGGCTGCCCTGCAGACGCAGCAGCAACGCATAGGCGATGGCCATGCCCTCGCCGGACCGCTCGGGGATCAATGCAGCCGCAAGGTCAACAAAGGCACCGGGAACACTCAGCGCGCCCGCCCCGTCCGGTAGCGCGTCGTCAAACAGCCCCGTCGGCTCGCCCGCAATGCCCCAGTCGACATCGCCAGCCGGCACACCCGCCCGGGCCAGTTGCCGCGCGACGTCGCGCCAGGCATTGAACGTGCCGATCCGGGGCAAGCGCACACAAAATGTCAAAACAGCTCCATCTGCCGGGGGGTTGCCGCCGTCCGCGCACGCAGATCCGCACGATCGATCAGCGCCGAAGGCCGCCAGTCCGGTGTGACGACAAAGGGACGGGCCTGCCCGAGGCGCGCGCCCATCCGGCGCAGATCATCGTAGCGCAACGTGCCATGTGCCCGGCTGGCGATGATACGGCCGACGGTCCTGGCGCCGAAACCGGGCACCCGCAGCAATGTTGCACGATCGGCGCGATTGATATCGACCGGGAACCGGCCGCGATGAGCCAATGCCCATGCCAGCTTCGGGTCGATCTCCAGATCCAGCATGCCCGCATCGTCCGCCGGCGCGATCTCGTCCAGTTCGAAACCATAGTACCGCAACAGCCAGTCGGCCTGATAAAGGCGGTGTTCGCGTTGCAGCGGCGGCTTGATCAGCGGAAGCGCGGCGCTGCAATCGGGGATCGGAGAGAAGGCCGAATAATAGACCCGCCTGAGGGCATAGGCGCTGTAGAGCCGAACCGATGTGCCCAATATGGTGCGATCATTGGCCCCGTCAGCGCCGACAATCATCTGCGTTGACTGGCCCGCCGGCGCAAAACGGCCACGCTTGCGGCCGCGAAATGTCGGGTCGGCATAGTCCTGCTGTGTCAGCTTCACGCCCGCCATGGACTTGCGGATCACAGCGGCATCCTTTTCGGGCGCATAACGCCGGACGCTTCGGTCTGTCGGAAGTTCGACGTTGATCGAGATACGGTCGGCCAGAAGCCCGGCCTCCTCGATCAGTTCGGGTGCGGCATCGGGAATGGTCTTGAGGTGAATATAGCCGCGGAACCGGTGATCGTGGCGCAAAAGGCGCGCAATGCGCACGATATGCTCCATCGTGTAATCGGGCGAACGGATGATGCCGGAACTCAGAAACAGGCCCTCAATATAATTGCGGCGGTAGAACTCCGTCGTCAGCCAGACGACCTCCTCGGGCGAAAAGCGTGCACGCTGGACATTCGAACTCACGCGATTGACGCAGAATGCGCAGTCGTAAACGCAGAAATTGGTCATCAGGATCTTGAGCAGGCTGATACAGCGGCCGTCCGGCGCATAGGCATGACAGATGCCCATCCCCTCGGTCGAGCCAAGCGCCGTGCCATCGCGGCTGGTTCTGCGATCGGTGCCCGAAGACGCGCAAGAGGCGTCATATTTGGCAGCATCGGCGAGGATCGCCAACTTGCGCTTGAGGTTCGAAATGTCCATATGTTCTCTATATGTTCTTACCAGCCCAATCGCAATCACCCGTTTGTCGCATCGGCTGCCGGCAGGCATCGCCGGCGCGCCGGTGACATCGCGTTTCACCTTCTTTTGATTGACGAAACGCCCGCCAGCCAACATGAACGGTGTGATCCGCGTTCGACGCATCGGCCCTGCCCCATGCCGGGCCGTTGTGCCGGGCCGGCCCCAACGATCGATCAGCATCGGGAAGCAGTCATGACCGCCACCTACTTCGCGCCATCGGGCGGCCACCCACCGCAAACGCAACTGCTGACCGACCGCGCTGTGTTCACCGAGGCCTATGCGGTCGTTCCCAAGGGGACGATGCGCGACATCGTCACCAGCTTTCTGCCCTTTTGGGACAAGACGCGCCTGTGGGTGCTGTCGCGTCCGTTGACCGGCTTTGCCGAGACGTTTTCGCAATACATCATGGAAGTGGCACCCGGCGGCGGGTCAAATCAGCCGGAAACCGATCCCGAAGCCGAAGGTGTCCTCTTCGTCGTCGAGGGCGAAGGCGTCGTCACGATCGAGGGAACGACCCATGCTCTGAGGCCCGGCAGCTATGTCTACCTGCCGCCTTCAACGCAGTGGGCGCTGAAGAACCAAGCCGACGCGCTGTTCAAGTTCCACTGGATTCGCAAGGCCTATGAGGCGGTCGACGACCTGCCCGCGCCCGATGTCATCGTCACCCATGACGACGATATCGCGCCGACGCCGATGCCGGGCACCGACGGCAAATGGGCGACGACGCGCTTTGTCGATCCCGCCGACATGCGCCACGACATGCATGTCACCATCGTCACCTTCGAGCCCGGCGCGGTCATTCCCTTTGCCGAGACCCATGTCATGGAGCACGGGCTCTATGTGCTGGAGGGCAAGGCGGTCTATCGCCTCAACCAGGATTGGGTCGAGGTCGAAGCGGGCGACTATATGTGGCTGCGCGCCTTTTGCCCCCAAGCCTGCTATGCGGGTGGACCGGGCCGCTTCCGCTATCTTCTCTACAAGGACGTCAACCGCCACATGGCGCTTCGCATCCGCTGAGAAACCGAGGGCCGGCTCGGTCAGTGGCGCGGCCGACCGGTCCCGCCGATCGCCCGCGTCAGTTCTGCCGCCGCCTCAATCACCGGTGTGGCGAACTTGTCCACTTCATCCGTGCTGATCCGCGCCGTCGGCCCGGACACGGACAGACCGGCGACCGCTTCGCCATGAATGTCGAACACGGGCGCTGCGATGCACCGCATGCCGGGATTTTTCTCCTCATCATCGAACGCATAGCCGCGCGTTCGTATCCGGACGAGATCGGCGCGCAGATCGTCGGGCGCCGACAGCGTTTTGGGGGTGAAGCCGTCCAGCCGCGCATCAAGCACCGCATCGAGGCGGTCGGGCGCCAATTCCGCGAGCAGCGCCTTGCCGATGCCCGACGCGTGAAGCGGCGACAGCGTCCCGGGTGGAAAGAAAGCGCGGATGCTGGCATGGGTCTCTACCTGGCTGACGAACAGCACGGACCGGTTCTGCACGATGCCCAGATTGGCGGTTTCGCCGGTTGCCTCCATCAGGCGCCGCAGGATCGGTCGCGCCCTGTCGACCAGTTGCGTGCGGCGCAGGAAGCGCGCGCCGATGACGAACGCCCGTGCCCCCACATGCCATGACTGGTCACCGGGATCGAATTCGGCAAGCCCCCTGCCCTCGAGCGTGATCAGAACCCTGTAGACGGTGGCTGGCGATTGTCCGGTCTCGGCCGCCAGTTGCGTCAGTGACAAGCCTTGATTCTCGCTGAGAAACTCGAACACCTCCATCGCCCGGTCGAGCGACTTGATCGTGTTCTGGGCAGTCTTGTCGTTCCAGTCCCGCGGCCGGCCTCGGGCCCTGCGTGAAGGTGCCGCTGCGCCGCTTTCCGGCGAACCCATGACCTACCTCCTCTATGGCGTGAATTGCGACTTCATCATATGAAAAACATAAGCGATTGACAATGCTGCCGATTTCTCCCTGTACCAAATATGAAAAATCTTTTCAAAAAAATTTCCTTCGCTCCGCGCATCCGGTAATTTGACGCAACTGTTTCAGGGAGGCCGTGATGAGCTTTCAAAATCCGGTTTTCATACCAGGGCCCACAAACATCCCCGAAAGCCTGCGCAGGGCATGCGACATGCCGACGATCGACCACCGGTCGCCGCTGTT
The DNA here is from genome assembly GCA_017642895.1 of Roseitalea sp. GTDB lineage: Bacteria > Pseudomonadota > Alphaproteobacteria > Rhizobiales > Rhizobiaceae > Roseitalea. The sequence goes on along the minus strand of JAEPON010000004.1, from coordinate 229,370 downwards.
TGGCGAGATCCTGCATCCCGCCCGCGCCGGCGTACAAAAAGTGCTCAAATCGGAAAGCGCCGAGATTTTCGTCTTCCCGTCCACCGGCACCGGCGGCTGGGAGACGGCACTGACCAACACGCTCTCCCCCGGCGACACGGTGCTGGCCGCGCGCAACGGCATGTTCAGCCATCGCTGGATCGACATGTGCCAGCGCCACGGCCTGACCGTCGAGATCGTCGAAACGCCGTGGGGCGAAGGCCTGCCCGCCGACCGCTATGCCGACATCCTCAAGCGCGACACGAACCGGACGATCAAGGCGGTTCTGGCAACCCACAACGAAACCGCCACAGGCGTCCGCTCCGACATTGCCGCCGTCCGCCGGGCGCTCGATGATGCAGGCCACCCTGCCCTTTTGTTCGTCGATGGCGTCAGCTCGATCGCCTCGATGGATTTCCGCTTTGACGAATGGGGCGTCGATATCGCCGTCACCGGTTCGCAGAAGGGCTTCATGCTGCCCCCCGGGCTCGCCATCGTCGGCTTCAGCGAAAAGGCGATGACCGCGACGAGGACAGCCACGCTGCCGCGCACCTTCTTTGACGTGCATGACATGGCCAAGGGCTATGCCAACAATGCCTATCCCTATACGCCGGCCGTGGGGCTGCTGAACGGCCTCAACCAGGCTTGTGCCATGCTGCTGGCAGAGGGACTGGACAATGTCTTCGCTCGCCATCACCGGATCGCCGAGGGCGTCCGCGCAGCCGTCGCCGCCTGGGGACTGGAACTCTGCGCCGTCTCGCCGGATGTTCATTCGGACACTGTGTCGGCGATCCGCACGCCCGAGGGCTTCAACGCCAACGACATCGTCGCCCACGCCGCGCAGACCTATGGCGTCGCTTTCGGCGTCGGCCTAGGCGAAGTCGCGGGGAAAGTGTTCCGCATCGGGCATCTCGGCAGCCTGACCGACGTGATGATCCTGTCGGGCATCGCCACCGCCGAAATGTGCATGGCCGATCTTGGCCTTGACATCGAATTGGGCTCGGGCGTCGCCGCCGCCCAGGACCATTACCGCGCCAACCCGGCCGCAGCGCACAAGGCGGCCGCCTGATGGGAGACGAGCAGATGCAGCCTCCGTCCTATGACGACATGCTGGCCGCCCATGAGCGGATCAAGCCGCACATCCGGCGCACGCCGGTACGCACGTCGGATTATCTGAACGAGTTGACCGGGGCGGACCTGTTCTTCAAATGCGAGAACTTTCAGGAGCCCGGCGCCTTCAAGGTGCGCGGCGCCACCAATGCCGTGTTCGGCCTTGATGACGACCAGGCGCAAAAGGGCGTCGCCACCCATTCGTCGGGCAATCACGCCTCGTGCCTGAGCTATGCGGCGATGCTGCGCGGCATCCCCTGCAATGTGGTGATGCCGCGCACCGCGCCCCAGGCCAAGAAGGACACGGTGCGCCGTTATGGCGGCAAAATCACCGAATGCGAGCCATCCACCACATCGCGCGAGGCGACCTTCGCCGACGTACAGGCCGAAACCGGCGGCGATTTCGTCCATCCCTACAATGATCCGCGTGTCATCGCCGGCCAGGGCACCTGTTCGAAGGAGTTCGTGGAACAGACGGACGGGCTCGACATCGTCGTCGCGCCGATCGGCGGCGGCGGCATGATCTCGGGCACCTGCCTCACGCTGTCGACACTGGCGCCCGAAACGCAGATCATCGCCGCCGAACCCGAACAGGCCGACGATGCCTGTCGCAGTTTCAAGGCCGGCCACATCATCGCCGACGACGCGCCGGTGACGGTGGCCGATGGCCTCAAAGTGCCGCTCAAGGAGCTGACTTGGCACTTCGTCTCCAACCATGTCTCGGACATTCTGACGGCATCGGAACAGGAAATCATCGACGCGATGAAAATCACCTGGAAGCATGTGCGGATCGTCATGGAACCCAGTTCCGCGGTACCGCTCGCCACCATCCTGAAGAACCGCGACCGGTTCGCCGGCAAGCGGGTCGGCATCATCATTACCGGCGGCAATGTCGACCTCGACACGCTGCCCTGGACCCAATGAAGGGAGAAAGTGTCATGAACGCGCCTGTCAAATTCGATGATCTCGAAGTGGGCTTCGACGTTCCCGCCCTGCCCGGCATGGACGCCGCCGATATCCAGACGCCGTGCCTTGTGCTCGATCTCGATGCGCTGGAGCGAAACATCAAAAAGATGGGCGACTATGCCAGGGCGCATGGCATGCGCCATCGCGTGCATGGCAAGATGCACAAGTCGGTCGATGTGGCCAAGCTGCAGGAAAAACTCGGCGGCGCCGTCGGCGTGTGCTGCCAGAAGGTCTCCGAAGCCGAAGTCTTCGCGCGCGGCGGCATCAAGGACGTGCTGGTCTCCAACCAGGTGCGCGACCCCAAAAAGATCGACCGGCTGGCACAGTTGCCGAAGCTCGGCGCGCGGATCATCGTCTGCGTCGATGACATCGCCAGTGTCGCCGAACTGTCGGAGGCCGCTCAGCGCCACGGCACGACCCTCGAATGCTTCATCGAAATGGACGTGGGCGCCGGCCGCTGCGGCGTGATCGGCGCGGACAATGTCGTGGCCATCGCCAAGGCAATCGACGCGGCCCCGAGCCTGAAATTCACCGGCATCCAGGCCTATCAGGGCGCGATGCAGCACATGGACAGCTATGACGACCGCAAGGCCAAGCTCGATGTCGCCATCGCCATGGTCAAGGAGGCGGTCGATGCGCTGAAAGCGGTGGGACTGGAGCCGGAACTGGTTTCGGGCGGCGGCACGGGCTCTTACTATTTCGAGAGCAATTCGGGCGTCTACAATGAGCTGCAATGCGGCTCCTACGCCTTCATGGATGCCGATTATGGCCGCATCCTCGACAAGGACGGCAATCGGATCGACCAGGGCGAATGGGAGAACGCCTTCTTCATCCTCACCCAGGTGATGAGCCACGCCAAAGCCGACAAGGCGATCTGCGACGCCGGCCTCAAGGCCCAGTCGGTCGACAGCGGCCTGCCGGTCATCCACGGCCGCACCGATGTCGAATATGTCAAATGCTCGGACGAGCACGGCGTCATCGCCGACCCGGACGGCGTTCTGAAGGTCGGCGAAAAGCTGCATCTCGTGCCCGGCCATTGCGATCCGACCGCCAATGTCCATGACTGGTATGTCGGCGTGCGCAACGGCAAGGTCGAAACGCTGTGGCCGGTCTCGGCCCGCGGCAAGGCCTACTGACGCCGGCTGGGCGGGAAACGGCCAGAACCACGACCTGCGCCACGCCCGTGCCGCCCCGGCTACCGCGCCGAGGCGCCGGCGCGGGCGCACCAATCAATGATGAGGAAACCCCATGCTGATCGTCCCCGAACGCGAGATCGCCGACCTGATGACACGGCAGGCCGCATTCGATGCCGTCGAAAAGGTCTTTGCCGCCATGGCGTCGGGCGATGCCTACAATTTTCCGGTGGTGCGCGAGGCGATCGGCCATGTCGATGCGCTTTACGGCTTCAAGGGCGGGTTCGACCGGGCCGGCATGACGCTGGGCCTGAAGGCCGGCGGCTACTGGCCGCAGAACCTTGAGCGCCATGGCATCATCAACCACCAGTCGACCGTGTTCCTGTTCGACCCAGATACGGGCCGCGCCTCGGCGATGGTCGGCGGCAACCTTCTGACCGCGCTGCGCACGGCGGCCGCCTCATCAGTGTCGATCAAGCACCTCGCAAGAAAGGACGCCAGGGTCATCGGCATGATCGGCGCCGGCCATCAGGCCACCTTCCAGCTTCGCGCGGCGCTGGAGCAGCGCGCCTTCGAAAAGGTGATCGGCTGGAACTTCCACCCCGAGATGCTGCCCAACATCGAAAAGGTCGCCGACGAAGCCGGCTTGCCGTTTGAGGCGGTCGAACTGGACGGCATGCGCCAGGCCGACGTGATCATCTCGATCACCTCGTCCTTCGATGCGATCCTGAAGGCCGATCAGGCGTCGCCCGGCTGCCATCTGGCCTGTATGGGCACCGACACCAAGGGCAAAAAGGAGGTCGAACCGCAGCTTCTGGCCCGCGCCAGCGTCTACACCGACGAGGTCGCGCAATCGGTTTCGATCGGCGAGGCGCAACATGCGGTGGCCGAGGGCCTCATTGGCCACAGCGATGTCGGCCAGATCGGCGCGGTGATCAACGGCACCGATCCCGGCCGCACATCAAACGACCAGATCACCGTGTTCGACGGCACCGGTGTCGGGCTTCAAGACCTTGCGGTCGCCGCCACGGTGGTCGATCTGGCGGTCGAAAAGGGCATCGCCATCGAGGTCGATTTCTGACCGCCGGCCAAGCGCACAAAGGTTACCATTCACGCTGGCTGTTCGACCACATAAGGCGTTTCAAACCAGTGTTCTTCCAGATTGGCGCCCTCGCCGATCCGGTCGATGACGGCAAAAAGCCCCGGCTCGGACAGAGGCGTCAAAACGCCGTGCCATGTGCCCCGGTGAAAATTGATCCCCTGCCCCACCGCCGTCTGGAACGCGCGCGGCCGTCCGGGCCGGCCGGCTTGGTCCGGCGCGACGGTGACGAGGAACGGATCAAGGCTCATCGGCACGAAAGCCTGACTGCCCAGCGGATGGCGCTCGACCATCTCGAGCATCAGCGGCAGAGATCGCGGCTCGGCCTGAAACAGGCTGATGCCGGCCCGCCCATCGGCGAAATCGAGCCGCGCGCGGTCATGAAAGCGGCCGCAAAGGCCTTGATTGATCATGCGGTCAGGCTCACCTTCGCTGTCCAGCACATCGCCGAACGGTGCAAAAGCCAATCTGGAGATCGGCTCGATCGTGATCGCGCGCGTCATGCCGCCAACAGGCCCTGCGGCCAGAGATCCTTGGCCCACGCCGCTTGATTCCGCGCCTTTGCAGGGTCCGTGCGGCAGTCACTGCCGATCCGATGGCGGAATGCGTCCATGATCGATGCCTTGTTCGTGGCGCGCCGCGCGCATCGGCGCACCGGCATGCCGGATCATGACAGGAGAAACCCGTTGCACAAGGCAAAAAGGTCGGAAGCGCGCCGCTCGGCACTGGCAAAATGCGACCCGTTGGCGACTTCGGCATAGGTCTTACGCAAAGAGCCCGCACGCTCGAGCAGCGCCATCGCATCGCTGCGCGTCGATGTCGGGTCATTGCTGGCGCGCAGCAACAAGAGCGGCGCGTCAAGCATCGCCGGATCATAGAGCGGCCGGCCGTTGAACGCCTCCCAAAGATCGGCATAGGCCCCGTTGGGCGCCCTGAACGCAGGCGGCGTGACGTCTCCGGACGAACGATCATCCGACAGGGAGGATTGCACCAGGGCCTGCAACACCGCCTCATCGCGCCAGTCCGAAATGTCGGGCGCCGTGATTTCGGCATCCCAACGGGCGCGGGTGCCAGCCTCATCGACGCGGCGGCAACCCGTCCAGTGGGGGCTGAAACGGGTCTGGTCTTCGGGGTCGGCCAAAAGGCCGATCCAGCCCTCATTGCGCTCGGCGAAGATAGGCGCGTAAAGCATCAGCCGCTCGACACGGCCGCGGCCGATGGTCGACGCGAAAAGCCCTGCCGCGATCGAGCCCCAGGAACCGCCGGCAAGGACGATCTTCTCTGTGCCGTGCCGGTCGCAGATCCAGCGGACGGCATCATCAATATCACGGATGACCTCGCGTGAGCGGCCATACGGCCTGGTCGCCGCCGTCATCGCCTTTGAATGCGACCGGCCAAAACCGCGCACATCGACCGCATAGGCACAAAATCCCGCCCTCGCCGTCGCTTCGAGCCAACTGGCTCCCGGATGCGGAATGTCATAGAGCCGGCTGGCATAGGTCGCGCCATGCACGAACAGCACGGGCGGGCCGCCCTCGCCCCGCATGCGCAGATGGAGCCGAAGCCCCGGCTCATCGCTCGACAAGATGAAGTGGGACACGGCCGTGTCGTGGGCGCGCCAGTTCACCGCAACAGGCCCGGAATGGCGGTGACCAGCCAGGGCGCCGCCCAGAGGCAGACGATACCGACAAGGAAGAGACCGACAATCGGCCAGGCCGCGGCAAAGACATCGCGCGTCGACAAATCCTCATTGGCGCCCTTGAGCGCAAAAAGCGTGTAGCCGAACGGCGGCGTCATGGAGCCGACGGTGAGGTTGATCATGAACAGGGTCCAGAACCAGATCGGATCGTAGCCCATGGCATCGACGATGGGCTGGTAGATGGGGATCGCCAGCAGCATGAATGCCAGCCAGTCGATGAACATGCAAAGCACGAACGGGATCAGCATCATCACCAGAAACATCATGTCCGGCGACAGGTCGAGTGCCCCGATCGTGCTGACGAGGCCGCGCGTCGCGCCGGCCAGCGACAAAAGCTGGCTGAACAGTTTGGCCGATGCCACGATGATCAGGATGATCGCGGCGGTCTGCGTCGCCGACAGGACGGCCTCGGCCAACATCTTCAGTGTCAGCCGCCGGAAGATCGCCGCAACGACGATCGCGCCCAGAACGCCTGTTGCCGCCGATTCCGATGGCGTGGCAACCCCCAGAATGATCATGCCCATGACAGCGAAAATGACGACCAGAAACGGCAGCATGCGAACGACCGCGAAAAGCGCCGAACCATCGTGCGCGACCGGCTGTTCACGCGTCGCCGTCTTGCCGATACGCACCATCACATAGGTCATCGTGAGCCCGGCAAACAACAGGCCCGGCAAGAGCCCCGCCACGAGCAGGCCGGCAATCGAGACATCGGCCAGCGAGCCGACAAGAATGGCGACAAGGCTGGGCGGAATGATCGGTGCAAGGCTCGCGCCGGCGAGAATGGTGCCCGCCGAAAGCCGCGTGTCATAGCCCCGGGCCCGCATAGACGGCAGGACGGATCGGCCCAGCATCGCCGCAACGGCGACCGCAGAACCCGACAGCGCACCAAAGACCGTCGAAAGCGCGATCACCACCGCATAGAGCCGGCCGCGCAGGCCGCCAACGAGCCTGTCCACGCTGTCGAACAGGACGCCGACCGTGCCTGAGCGAAACAGGATCTCACCCATCAGGACGAACAGGGCCACGGTCATCAGCGTCGACGAAGTGGCCGTCTCGAACAGCGAATTGGTGAAAAGGCCGAAGCCGCGCGGCCCGAGCAGCAACAGAACGCCCGCGATGTTGAGCACCAGAAAACCGACAAAGACGCGTACGCCCAGAAACAAAAGGACAAGCAGCAACCCGATCGCCAGTCCGAGAAAACCGACCCAACTCATCTGCGACCGGCGCCCTGCCGCAGAAGATGGAGCGCCGCCGACGCAAGTCCCAGCGCAATCATCGCCGTGATCCACCATCGCGGGATCGGATGTGCTGCGTTGGTCAGAAGACCGCGATCAAACTGCCGCAACGCTTCGTTGCCGGCGATGGCAGCGGCAACCATGCACGCGCCGGCACCCATCATGCAATTGAACCGCTCCAGCCGGCCCGACAGCCGTTTGGGCAGGGATGAAGGCACGATATCGATCGCGACATGCGCGCTCCGGCGCGTCACTTCCGGCAAGGCGCCGAAGATCAGGATGGCGAGGCTGTATTGCACCGCCTCTCCCGACCAGGTCGTCGGGGCGTCGAAAAGATAGCGCGCGGCAACCTCGAACAGGTACAGGCCCGTCGCCGCGCACAATGCCAGCCCCGCGACGATGAACAGCAGCCGCGAACTGGTGTCGTGCCAGCGGCCCAGCCGATCCATTGCGTTCAGTCCGAAAGACCGGCCGACCGCGCAAGCTCCCTCAAGCCTGCGACGGCATCGGGAGCCGAGGCCTCGGCAACGCTCCACACACCGTTCGACCACAGGCTTTCAAAGCGTTCGGCTTCCGCGTCGGAGAACGCCGTCATCTGCATCCCCAGTTCAAGCAGCTCCCCCTTCTCCGCTGCGGCCAGTTCATCGAACCGGGCGATGGAGTTCTGCTCCAGTTCGACCGCTGCCCGTTCCAGCGCCGCCCGCTCATCGTCGGAAAGAGCGTTCCAGGCGTCAAGGTTCATGAAGATCATGACGCCGACCTGACCGAAGACCGGATCGGCCATGTAGTCGGCGACCTCATACCATTTGAAGTCCCTGGCGCCGGTCAGACCCCATGCCGCGCCATCCACGACGCCCGTCTGAAGCGCCGAATAGACCTCGCCGCCCGGGATCACCACGCCCGAGCCGCCCAGCGCCTCGATCATCGGATGATAGCTGACCGTCCCCCGGATCTTGCGGCCCTCCAGCCCCGGTTCACCGGAGACCGGCTCCTTGAGAAAGTAGCGAAACCCCTTCGAGCCGGTGGCCGGCGCCGCGACCAGCTTCATGCCGCGTTCCCGATAGTGCTGGTCAATATAGTCGATGATGCCGGCCTCGCGCCGCTCGGTCGGGTCGGCGCCGATCGCATCAATCGCAAGGCCGAGCGGTGTCGTGCCGGCATGGTAGGCCGGATGCGTGAACAGGACATCGAACACCCCTGCCTGCACCGGCTCGAACTGCTCGAACGTCGGAACCGCGTCGGGGCCGGTGAATTCGACACTCATTGCACCGCCGCTTTGCTCGGCGACAAGGTCCATGAACGGTTTGGCGATCTGCTCGGTGAAGACGAAGCTTTCCGGAAATCCCCCGAGCATCTTCAATTCGGTGGCATTGGCTGTGGTCGCGCCGATCCCGAGCGCGAGCACGCCGGCCAAAAGTCCAGTCCTGATCATGACATCCTCCCTTGCGCATGATGCATCAAGGATGCGAGCTTAGTGCCAAATGGAACCAAGTGTAAAGTTCCATATGGAACTTATTAATGGAGGCGTCATGGGCAATGCTGTGAGGAAACGCGACGTGGCCGCACCGGATTCGGCGCAGACCATGCGCGACCGGTTCGGCGCGCTGACGCTGACAATGCTCAATGAAACGCCGCTCGCCGCCGCATGGAGTGTGAATTTCCTGGCCAACTTCTTCGTCGGCCCACTCTACCGCGATCTTGCCGAACGCTTCGACATGTCGCGCGCGCAGTTCGTCATCCTTTACAGCCTGTCCCGGAAACCGGGCCTGGTGGCGCGCGACATCTGCCTTGCGACCGGATTGCCCAAGAACTCCATCAGCCGGGCCGTCTCCGAACTTCTGGACCGGCGGCTGATCGACCGGGCCGTGGACGCCGATGATCGGCGGGCCAAGCCATTGATGCTGACGGCCAAGGGCCGGCATTTGCTCGAACAGGTGGTCCCGCTTTTCATGGCACGCCAGGACGCCATGCGCGCGGCATTGACCGACGAGGAAAAAGCGGCCTTCGACCGCCTTTTGTCAAAAATGATCGACGCCATGCCCAGTTGGGTGGGCGCTGACTAGATCACACACGCGTAAACCTGTCCGATTGCCACACCCAGATCCTGCCCGGCTCATGACAGTTGCGAGCGTCCCGTCGGCAGCACAATCACGGTCTCGTCACGATCGGGGGCCGCCGCCTTTCCGACATCGACGTCATGAACATCGGCCAGCGCGCGATGCAGATCGTCGGTGGTGGTGATCTTGTAGTTTTGTTCGGAGCCCGGCACCAGCCGCACCGCAATGCCCGCTTCGCGCGCGACGGCGACATCATCCGCGCCCGTGCCGTCATGGGCGCGGTGCGCGGCGAGGATCTTCGCAAAATCGAACCCTTGCGGCGTTTGCGCGCGCCAAAGGCCGGTGCGCGCCACCGCATCGGCCGCCTCGCCGCCCTCTTCCCGCCACAGCGCATCGACGACCGGCAGCGCTGCCAGCGCGCCGTCGCTGAAACCGAGGGCCGCGATCACGCCTTCAACGACCGAAACCGGCACGAAAGGGCGCGCCGCATCATGGATGAGCACCAGGTCGGGGCCATGCGGCTCCAGCGCTTCCAAGCCGCGCCGAACCGATTGCGCGCGCGTCTCGCCGCCCTCGACAGCGGGCATCAGGCGCCGATCATCAAAGCCCGCCAGCGCTTCGGCGCACAGATCCACATCGCCGGGATGAATGACCGGCACGATGAAGCCGATCCGCTCCAAACCCAGGAACGTCTCGGCCACCCGCCGCAGAGAGCAGGCGCCGGCCAGTTCGATATATTGTTTGGGCGTCTCGGCGCCCAGCCTGCGGCCGCGCCCGGCAGCGACAATGACGATGCCGACCGAACTCATGATGCGGCCATCCAGAGCGACGGCACCGCCGAGGGGCGAACCGGTATATGGGCCTGGCGATCAGTCAACGGCTTTCAGCGTCTCCTGCTTGTAGAACCGGTCTGCAAGGCCGCGAATGCGCCCCGTGCGAAAAAGCTGCGGCACCGACCATTGCGGCTCGTCTCCGGCAAAAAGGTCGAGAAAGGCCATGGCCAACGCCGGGTCTTCGGCGACATTCTCCTTGAAGCTCCACCAAGTGCGCGTCTCGTTCAAAAGCGCGCTCGTATGCTGTTCGCCGTCAAAATCGCTTTCGAGCACCAATCCGCGCACATTGAGGCAGAAGACGACATAGAGATAGCCTTCGGGCCAGAAATAGGCCGGGTTGGTGGTGTCGGCGTCATCGGGCAGCGCCGCAACGGACACCGGTTTCATCTCGATCAGCGTGCGCAGCATCAGCCCGGCGGCAAAGCCCACATAGGCCGGCTTGTCCTCGTCACGCTCCGGCTTTTGTGCCTGAAAGTCCCTGAGCCACTGGACAAAGACGATCGCCAGGCCCCCGTGATCGACCGTGTACCGCGTTCCGGTCTCGCGTGAGGTCTGTTCGACCTGCTCCTCGAATGCCTGAACGAACCAGCGCAGGCGCTGCGCCGACTTCCGGATCGGCTGGTCGGTATCGGTCGAAGCGGGAAGCGTCATGTCGGGTCGCCCGTCATCGGCAAATCCTACAGATGCGCCGCAAGGGATGTCATGTGCCCGGACAGCTTTTCCGGGTCGGCCATCGCCGTGCGCGTCTCGTGTTGCATCGCGGTCACCAGCGCGAAAGCGAGATCGAGCAGTTTTTCCTCCTCTTCCATGGTCTCGGCCCGGATCGCCAGAAGCCACACCATGATCGTTACAAGACCGGCATCGATCGCCGCGCGATCTTCGTCGCCGCCCATGGCCGGCACGCCGGGTGGCCGGCCGATCACGGCCGATCCCCGAATATCGACCACCAAACTGGCCGCACGTTCGGTGGCGGTGGCTCCGACAAGCGCCGCGCCCGACCCCATGTGACCCGCCAGCATGGTCTCGCTGATCATCAGATGATGCTCATGGCCCGCATCGCGCAGATGCTCCCACGCATAGGCGATCACAATGGCAGAGGTCGCAAGCGCGTCGCGATCACCGGCACCCTGCGACAGGACGCCCGACGCCGTCCGCACGCTGTCCAGCGTGATCGGCGCGGTCATCAAACGCTTGCCGGCGCCCTCGATGGCATGCACCGCCGAGCGGAACCCGTCGCGGATCGCGCCGGGCAGCAGCGCGGCGGCCGGCTCGAGCAGGTCCTCGGTGACTTCGGCAAGCGTTGCCACACCGCGCAACGCATCGCGCAACGGCAATTGCAGGGGTGTCAGGCGGGGTATGGCCGGCTCCTCACGCATGTCGCGGTCCTTCCTGTCGGCACGATCGGCATCCTATCATCGGGTCGGGGTGTTTTCCATGAAGGTGCGCGTCGCCGCAAGTGACGTTACGACAGCTTGCGAACCCAGACCCATGGCGTTCTGCGCCGATGCCGCCTGTCCGATGCGCAGGCAGTCCTCCATCGGCAGGCCGAGATGCAGCCCGGTGGCAAAGCCTGCATTGAAGCAATCGCCGCAGCCGCAGGTGCACACCACATCGATCCTGAACGCCGGCAGATCGATCTTTTCGCCCGTCTGGTCGCGATACATCGCCCCCTTGTCGCCAAGCGTGAGGATCACCGCCCCGGTGCCCTGATCGAGCAGGAACCGGGCAATCTCCTCGAAATCGGTCAGCCCGGACAAAGCCATGGCTTCCTCTTCGGACGGCATGAAGAAATCGGTGTGCTCCAGCAGCGGCCGAACCAGCGGCAGATCGTCCGGCGTCGAGGCGAAGACATCAAGCGTCGTCCGGCAGCCGCGCTTTTTTGCTTCGGCCAGAACGTCGGCCGTCCGGCCCTTGTCCATCCGGTCCATCAGCCCGACGCCGCCGACATGGAAGATCGCCGTGTCCAGCACCCGGTCGATCTGCGCGTCATCGACAAAAAAACCGGCCGTCGCCCCGCGCTTGTGCAGCGCAGGCCGGGCCCCGTCTGGCCGCGTGGTCACGACACTCGACGAGGTCGTGTAACCGGGGCAGCGCTGCATGTTGGCCGTGTCGACCTCGAAGTCGGCCAGCCGGCGCAGCACCCAATCGCCCATCAGGTCCTCGCCGACGCCGCCCACCGCCTGCACCGAAAGCCCGTGTTTGGCCGCGACGATCGCGGCCGACCCGGCCGCGCCGGAAACGGCGATGGTGAATTCATCGACAAAGTAGGTGTCGCCGCCGGGCGGGATCTCGGTCACCGGCCGGCACAGCGCATCAAACGTATAAAACCCCATCGATGTGTAGTCGAACGTCATGATCGGCCTCAGCGCAGGCGTTCGCCGGTTTCCCCGTCGAACAGATAAATCCGGTCGGCGTCGAACCGTACATTTTCGGTCGCGCCAAGCGGCGCACGGTAGGTGCGGTCAGCCTTGATTTCAAACAGCTTTTCGCCGGCCTGCAGGGTCAGATAGGTGACATCGCCGGTCGGCTCCACGCCATAGACCTCGCCGGTCAGGTTGATATCGTTCTCGGTGACATGGCAATCCTCGGGCCGCACACCGAGCGTCACCTTGCCGCTGACGGCCGCCGGCATGCCGGGCACCTTGACGCCGGGCGCGGTGAAGACACCGCCGGCGACTTCGCCCTCGATCAGGTTCATCGGCGGCGAACCGATGAAATTGGCAACGAACGTGTTGGCCGGATCGTTGTAGATCTCGTCCGGGGTGCCGATCTGCTGGATCAGGCCCGATTGCATGATGACGATGCGGTCGGCCAGCGTCATCGCCTCGATCTGGTCGTGCGTGACATAGACGGTGGTAATCCGCAGTTCGCGCTGGATGTGCTTGATCTGCACGCGCATCGCCTGCCGCAGCTTGGCGTCGAGGTTCGACAACGGCTCGTCCATCAGGAACACTTGCGGTTCGCGCACGATGGCCCGCGCAAGCGCCGCGCGCTGGCGCTGACCGCCGGAAAGCGCGCCCGGCTTGCGGTCGAGATAGTCGGTCATCTCGACCAGACCGGCGGCGCGGCGCACATGCGCATCCTGCTGGGCGCGCGGGACGCCGCGCATCCTGAGCGGAAAGCGGATGTTCTCGTAGATCGTCATGTTCGGATAAAGCGCATAGCCCTGAAACACCATCGCCACGTCGCGGTCGCGCGGATCGATGTCGTTCATCATCTCGCCGTCCATGACGATCTCGCCTTCGGTCGGCTCCTCGAGGCCCGCGATCATGCGCATGGTCGTCGTCTTGCCGCAGCCCGATGGGCCAAGCAGCACGAGAAACTCTTCATCGGCGATATCGATATTGACGTCGCGCACGCCCCAGACCTCGCCCCACCGCTTCTGGATGCCGTTGAGTTCGATACGCGCCATGTCTCAGCTTTCTTCCATTGTGCGGGCTTTCATTGTGCAGGTCTTGCGCCGGGTCGTGTCCGCCATCAGCCGCCCTTGACCGCGCCCATGGTCAGGCCGCGGCTCAGATGCTTCTGGATCGCCACCACGACCAGGAACACAGGCACGAAGGCGAGGAAGGCAACAAGGGCGATGGCGTTGTAGATGACGCCGTCCGACCCGCCGGTGAAATTGGCGAGCGCGACCGACATCGTATAGGCGTTCGGCGTCGAGGCGATCAGCAGCGTGAACAGGAACTCGTTGATCGCAAAGATCATCGCAATGACCGAGGCGGTGATAATGCCCGGCAGGATGGCCGGAATGATGATCTCCCACAGGATGCGCAGGTCGGACGCGCCATCCGTGCGCGCCGCGTCCTCCAGTTCCTTGGGGATATCAAGCATGTAGGAGCGGATGATCCATGTGACGAACGACAGGTTGATTGCCGCATAGATCAGCATCAGCGCCCAGATCGTGTCCAGAAGGCCGGCATTGCGGAACAAAAAGAAGATCGGGATCGCCACGATCGCCGGCGCCATCATGCGGGTCGACAGGATGTAGAAGGCGATGTCGTCGCGGCCGCGATATTGATAGCGCGCCAGCGAATAGGCGGCCGGAATGCCGAGCACCAGATCGATCAGCACCGATCCGAAGATCGCCAGGATCGAGTTGCGGAGATACTTGGCCATCGGCCAGTCCTCCCAGATCATGTGCCAGGCATCGAGGCTGAACGTCGGCCAGTAGATGGGCTGCGGCGTGATGATCTCGACGCGCGGCCTGAGCCCGATCGACAGGAACCAGAGCACCGGCATCAGGCAGAACAGCGCCCAGGCGCCGAGGATCAGATAGCGGATGACGAGGTTCTCGCCGCGTTTTCTGCGTTGTGATGCCATCGCCTACGTCCTCACCGACACGAAGGCGCGCTTGACGACGAATTGCGCGATGATGATTGTTATAATCAGCATGACGACGGACGCCGCCGACGCGTAGCCGAAATTGAAGAACTTGAAGCCGGTCCGGTAGATGAAATAGCTGATCGTCTCGGTGCCGAAGGCCGGCCCGCCCTTGGTGATGATGAAGACGTTGGTGAACATCGTCGTGATGTCGATGCCGCGCAGGATCAGCGCCACCGCGATCACCGGCTTCATCAGCGGCAGCGAGATGTTCCAGAAGATCGCCGCCCAGGACGCACCATCGAGCCGCGCCGCCTCTTCCACCTCCTCATCCTGTCCCTGAAGCGCGGCGACGAAGATGATGAACAGGAACGGCGTCCACTGCCAGACATCGGCGATGATCAGAAGGCTTCGGCTCATCCAGATCGACGACTGGATCGACAGATTGCTGTCGATCAGCCCGACGCGCATCAGAAGGTCGGAAAACACCCGGGCATCGAGAAAGGCCAGCTTGAAAATGAAGGCGACGGCCGAGGGCATGAACAGCATCGGCACCAGGAAGATGATGCGCCAGCCCTGCACCCAGGGATCGCGATAGGCGTAAAAGGCCAGCGTCAGCGCAATCACGCATTGCAGCGTTAGCGCGATCGAGCCGATCACGAACGTGTTCCAGAGCGCGCCCCAGAACTGATAGTCGCCAAAGAGTTTGACATAATTGGCAAACCCGACCGGCTGCCACGGTCCGAACTTGACGGCGTGGAAGCTCTGGATGATCGCATAGACGCCCGGATAGAGCGTGATGAGAAACAGATAAATGACGGCGGGCGCCACCAGAAGATAGGGAAACCAGGCCTTGAGCCGCTTGCTGCGCCGCCTTGGCTTCGGCCTTGTGAGTGCCATGGCCGGGGCGACCGCAGTCGCCCCGGCATCAGGCAGGGAGGAAGTGCCCATCAAGAGCTCCAGGTGCCGTCGTTTGATCGGGTTCGCCGATCAGAATGGCAGATCGCGGCCCTCTCCGACATAGAGACCCGGCGCCGCGGCAGCATAATCGACAGGATCGTTGCCCTGATAGAAGCCGTTTTGCGACATGATCTCGCGAACGGCGGCGGCGGCATTGTCGAGCGCCTCCTTGGCGGTGATCTGCCCGACCACGGCCCGGTTGATCTCGTTGCCGATCGCCTGTTCGATCGGGAACGCTCCGGGCAGGCGCGGCGAGCACCAGGCATGCTCCAGGCTGTCGCCCCAGACCTTGGCCGGCTGCGAGACCTTCTGCAGATTGTCATTGCGCAGGACCGACTTGTAGCCCGGCGCGACACCGTTCGCATTGGCTTCGTTCATCGCCATGATCGACGAGGTGGTCAGGAAGGCCAGCATCAGGAACGCGCCCTCCGCGTTCTGGCTCGATGCCGCAACGCACGAGGTCGAACCGGCGATGTTCGGCGGCGCGAAGCGGCCGCCTTCGATGCGCGGCTCGTAGATGGTCACGAAATCATCGACGATCTGTGACTGATCGGGCCGCATCGCCTGGGTGCCCGAATCCTGCCAGCTGATGTTGGTGGCGACCTGACCGCCGAGCCAGGCGGCCCGGTTCTCCGGCCAGCCAGCGCCGGCATGGCCTTCATTGGCGTTCTTGGCCAGTTCGAGAATGATATCCAGACCTTTCATGCCGGCATCGCCGTTGAAGATCGGCTCCCAGTTCTCGTCGAACAGCATCATGCCGGCCTGTGCGGCGATATGCTCCCATGTATAGGTCGACCAGAAGCCCGGCGCCGCCATCAGACCGACACCGGAGACGCCCGGCTCGATATTGTTGAGTTCCTTGGCGACACGGATCAGTTCGTCATAGGTCGGTATCGAGTTGACCTTGTCGATCTCGCCGCCCAGAAGCTGCTCCATATAGCCCTTGCGGACATGCACCATCTGGACGTCGCAATCGAACGGGATGCCATACATCTTGCCGTTGAAGAAGCCGTAATTGAGCCGGTAGGTGTCATAAAAATCGTCCAGCGGCAGGCCCCATTTGTCGGCGAACTCGTCGAGCGGGGCGAGGAAGCCGGGCGCTGCGAAGTCGCCCATCCAGGGCGAGAAGAACTGCAGCGCATCGAACGAGGCATTGCCCGAGATGAACTCGGCCAGCGCCTTGTCATAGAAGCTGTCGTCAGGGATCGGAACCAGCTCGACCTTGATGCCCGAAAGCGCCTCGAACGGCACAAGGCCCTCTGCCGCCGATTCCTGGTCCGCCGCGCCGATGGCAAAGCGCACGGTCGTGCCGGCCAGCTCGCTGCGCACCGCCTCCCAGTCCACGGTGCGAATCCAGTCGGTCGCCGGGTCCCACATCGTGTCGGCATTGGTCAGGCTGTAAAGATCGCGATAATCCTCGCGCACATATTGCTCGATCGAAATCTGGTCGAGCACGGTCTGCGGGTCCGGCAGGTCCGTGCTGGCAAAAGCACGGCCCACCAGGCCCGTTCCCGCGCCGGCGGCCAGCAGACCGGCCGCCGAGCTTGTCTGCAAGAACGAACGCCGTGACAGGTTTCCTGCGAATTTCATGGTTGGTTCCTCCCTTCGGGTGCCGGATCGCCTGCCTGCCATCGCACCCGAACTCGACGGCGGAGGAATGAACATTTGACCTTTTTGCGAGACTTTTGTGCAAGTTGCCAGCCCTGTCAAGCGCTGATTTTCCGGTTAGCCCACCACGGCCACGAGACCTTCGACACGCTGCACCGACATCTTGAATGACACTTCGAACATTTGCATTGACACATGGACGTAAGTTCACAATGCTTTGACGGCTGGTCAACTCAAAGGTGTTTCATGGCATCCAACATAGCGCTCACCGGTCTTGCCCGCGACCTGGCAGCGCGGGCCGCATCGGGCAAGCCTGTGCGAATCGGTCTTGTCGGCTCCGGCGAAATGGGCACCGATATCGTGACGCGCGCGGGCCTGATGGACGGCGTCGACGTGGCCGCGATCGCCGACATCAACCCTTCCGCTGCGCACAAGGCCGTTGAGATCGCCCGGCAAGCCCCCGGACACAGTGCCGACGCCGCCGGTGCCGATGCCGTCAATGCCGCCATCGAAGCGGGCAAGACGGCAATCACAACGGCCGACGCGATGCTCGAATCGGGCCTGATCGACGTGGTGGTCGATGCGACCGGCGTCCCGGCCGTCGGCGCCGAAATCGGCCTTTCGGCGATGGAGCGCGGCAAGCACCTGGTGATGATGAACGTCGAGGCGGACGTCACGATCGGCGCCTATCTGCGCCGCGAAGCGGATCGTCTTGGCGTCGTCTACAGCCTGGGCGCCGGCGACGAGCCCTCCTCCTGCATGGAGATCATCGAGTTCGTCGCGGCGATGGGACACAGGATCGTCTGCGCCGGCAAGGGCAAGAACAACCCGCTGAACTTCGACGCGGTCCCCGACCAGTATGCCGCAGAAGCCGCCGAGCGGCACATGAACCCGCGCATGCTCGTCGAATTCATCGACGGTTCCAAGACCATGGTGGAGATGTCGGCGATCGCCAATGCGACCGGCCTCGTGCCCGACATAGACGGCATGCATGGCCCCGCCGCCGGGCCGAAAGACCTCGCAAAGACGCTGATCCCGAAAAAGGATGGCGGCGTCCTCTCCGACATCGGCCGCGTTGACTATTCGGTCGGCCAAGGCCTGGCACCCGGCGTCTTCGTCATATGCGAAGCCGAACATCCGCGCGTCTGGGAGCGCATGTCGGACCTCAAAATGGGTGAAGGCCCCTATTTCGCGTTCATCCGTCCCTACCATCTGACCTCGCTCGAAGTGCCGCTGACCTGCGCCCGCGCGGTACTCCACGGCAAGGCCGACATGATCCCGCTCGACAAGCCGGTCGCTGAAGTCGCCGCCGTCGCCAAGCGCGATCTCGCACCGGGTGAAACGCTCGACCTGCTCGGCGAATACACCTACCGCGCCTGGGCGCTCGAAGCCGGTCGTGCCCGGACGCTGAAGGCGCGGCCCGCCGGCGTGCTGCCAGACGCCACGGTCACCCGCACCATCCGCAAGGGTGAACTGATCACCACTGAAAACACGCGGCTGCCGGAAGGCTCGAAGATCGCCGAACTGCGCGCGCGCCAGGACGCAATGGTCCACGGGAAGGAACTGGTCGATGCCTGACAGCACCGCTAGCGACCGCAACGTGCCCTACGCGATCCGCGCCTATGCGCCCGATCAGCTCATCGACGCCTTGCGGAAAATGTATCTGATCCGCCGTTTCGAGGAAGGCGCCGAAGACAGCTACACGCGCGGCCTGATCCACGGCACCATGCATTTGAGCATCGGGCAGGAAGCATCGGCCGTCGGCGCCTGCATGTCGCTGACCGATGACGACAAGATCACCTCGACCCACAGGGGGCACGGCCACTGCGTCGCCAAGGGCGCTGATCTGGGCAAAATGTTCGCCGAATTCTTCGGCAAGGAGACCGGCTATTGCCGCGGTCGCGGCGGCTCGATGCACATTGCCGACGTCGAAAAGGGCAATCTGGGCGCCAACGGCATCGTCGCCGGCGGCATTCCCATCGCGGTCGGCGCGGCCCTGTCGGCCAAGCGGCTCGGCACCGGCGCGGTCACGGTCTGCTTTTTCGGCGACGGCGCCAACAATGAAGGCGCCTTCCACGAGGCGCTCAACATGGCGTCGGTCTGGAAACTGCCGGTCGTCTTCGTGTGCGAAAACAACCGCTACGGCATGTCCACATCGACCGAACGCTCAACGGCGGTGAAATCCATCGCCGACCGCGCGGCCGCCTATTCGATGCCGGGCGAGCGGGTCGACGGCAACGATTTCTCTGCCGTCACCGAAGCGGTCGATGCCGCCGTCGCCCGCGCCCGCAACGGCGATGGTCCGAGCCTCATAGAAAACGTCACCTATCGCTGGCGCGGCCACTCCAAATCCGACCGCAACCGCTACAGGACCAAGGAGGAGATCGCCCAGTGGCAAGAGCGCGATCCCATCGCGCGCATGGCTGCCATGCTGACCGAACACGGCATCATTGACGATGCGAGCGTCGCCGCCATCGAAAAGAATGTCGAACAGGCGGTCGAGGCGGCCATCACCTTTGCCAAGGACAGCCCGGCCCCACGGGTCGAAGACGCCACGCGCGATGTTTATACGCCAAGGGCGGCGGCATGAACGCGCAAGCGGGAATCGAGGTGCGCGAGATCTCCTACACGCAGGCGATCCGCGAGGCGATGGACATCGCGCTTTCAGAAGACGAGCGCGTCATCCTGATGGGCGAGGATATCGGCGTCTATGGCGGCGCGTTTCAGGTCACCGGCGATCTGGTCGACAAATACGGCACCGACCGGGTGATGGACACACCGATCTCCGAACTGGGCGGCGCGGGCGTCGCCGTCGGCGCGGCGCTGACGGGTCTGCGGCCGATCTTCGAGTTCCAGTTCTCCGATTTCGCAACGCTGGCCATGGAGCAGATCGTCAACCAGGCCGCCAAGGTCCGCTACATGCTCGGCGGTGCGGTCTCGGTGCCCGTCGTCATGCGCTTTCCCGCCGGCTCGGGCACCGGCGCCGCCGCCCAGCATTCGCAAAGCCTTGAAGCCTGGCTTGGCCATGTGCCGGGCCTCAAGGTCGTCCAGCCGGCAACGCCGGAGGACGCCAAGGGCTTGTTGCTTGCCGCTCTCGACGATCCCGACCCGGTGATGATCTTCGAGCACAAGCTGCTCTACAAGATGAAGGGCCAGGTGCCGTCGGGCCGCTATACGACGCCGATCGGCAAGGCCATGGTCCGGCGGGAAGGCAGTCACGTCACCATCGTGGCGACGGCGATCATGGTGCACAAGGCGCTGGAAGCGGCCAAGGCGCTGGAGGATGACGGAATCAAAGCCGAAGTGATCGACCTGCGCACGATCCGCCCGCTGGACCGCGACACCGTGCTCGAATCGGTGCGCAAGACCGGCAGGCTTTTGTGCGTCTACGAGGCGGTCAAGACGCTCGGCATCGGCGCCGAGGTCAGCGCGATGGTCGCCGAAAGCGACGCGTTCGACTTTCTCGACGCACCCATTGTCCGGCTGGGCGGCGCCGAAAGCCCCATCCCCTACAATCCGGAGCTGGAAAAGGCCGTCGTGCCGCAAGTGCCCGACATCATCGAGGCCGCACGCGGATTGGCCAAAGGCCGCACCTGATGCCCACCGAAATCATCATGCCCAAGGTCGACATGGACATGGAGACGGGCAAGATCGCCGCCTGGCATGTCCAGGAAGGCGCGACGGTCTCCAAGGGCGACCCGATCTTCGACATCGAAACCGACAAGGCGGCGATGGAAGTCGAGGCGCCGGCGGACGGCACGTTGCACCATCCCGTGCCCGAGGGCGCGGACGTGGCGATCGGCGCGCCGGTGGGCTGGCTCTATGCCAAAGGCGAAGCGGTCGGCGATCCGCCCGCAGAGAAGACGCCGACGCCGGACGTCCCGGCCAAAGCGCCCGATGGCGAACCTGAAACCGAATCCCCCAATGCCCGACCCGCCGCATCGGGTAAGGAGACGGCGGCGGATGACGACAAGCCACGCGCCACGCCGAAAGCCCGCAAACTTGCCCGTGACGCCGGTATCGATCTGGCAACGTTGAATGGTTCGGGTCCGCACGGGCGCATTCAGGCCGCCGATGTCGCCGTGCTTGAAGACGGACCCCGCCACATGTTGGCGCCGGTTGGTTTCAAAGACGAGGCCGGCCCGCTGTCCGTCATTCGCTCCAAGGGCGGCGCGGGAACGCCGATCGTCATGATCCACGGCTTTGCCAACGAAGCCGCCGCATGGTCACCGATCGAGGCGCATTTGAACGAACGCCCGCTGATCCGCATCGAACTGCCATGCCACGGCAAATCGCCAAGGCGCCGCCTCACCGGCTTCGCCGATCTGGTGTCGGACATCAGGCGCGCCTTTGATGACCTCGATCTCCAATCCGCGCATCTTGTCGGCCATAGCTTGGGCGGGGCCGTCGCGCTCGCCATCGCCGACACGCGCGCCAGCCGTGTCGACAGCCTGACCTTGATCGCCCCGGCCGGCCTGGGTCCCGACATCAACGGCGCGGTGCTGGACGGCATCGGCCGCGCGACACGCGCCGAAAGCCTCGGGCCATGGCTCAGACAACTGGTCGCCGACGAGACCGTCATCACCGACCGCTATGTCCGCGCGGCGATGATGGCGCGCAGGGACCCGGCCCTGCGCGCGGCGCAGCGGGCCATGGCCGAAACCCTGTTTCCGGACGGCACGCAATCGTTCGACCTGCGCCCTGCCCTCGGCCGCATCGCCAAGCCCGCGCGGATCATCTGGGGCAAGCGCGACGCGATCATTGACTGGCGCCACGCGCTTTGCGCGCCCGGTCCCGTGGCGCTTCACCTGTTCGACGGGCTCGGCCACCTGCCGCACATGGAAGCCCCGGACGCGATTGGACAATGCATCGCCGCAACCTTATGAGCAAAGTGGACCGGGCAAAGGATCAGGGTGATGCCGGAACACGCAATGGACGAGCCGCGCGCCACCGGTTCACGGCATGCGCGCGACATGCACCGCGACATTCGCATCCGCGCGGCCTGGCTCTACTATGTCGAGGGCCTCAAACAGTCCGATGTCGCCAAGAAGCTCGGCGTGAACCGGGTGATGATCACGCGGCTCCTGTCGGAAGCCCGCGCCCGCGGCGAGGTCAACATCCGCATCAAGTCCGATATCGCGCCGGTTATCGCCCTGCAGCGCGACCTTGAAGAAGCGTTCGGGCTGAGCCGGGCGATCGTCGCCCCCTTCCCCGACGCCAATGGCGATCCGACCCGCGCGATCGCCTCGGCCGCCGGCGCCTATGTCTCGCAACTGATCGAAAACAACATGACCGTGGGCGTCGGCTGGGGCCGCACGCTGCACACCATGCTGCCCTTCATCGAAGGGCGGGCGACCGAAGGCACGCGCGTTGTCTCGCTGCTGGGCGGAATCGCGCAGGCGCGGCGTTTCAACCCGGCCGAATTCGCCTGGCAGTTCGCCGAACTGTTCAACGCCGAGGGCTATCTCATTCCCGCGCCGGCGATCGTCGATTCGGCGCAGACCAAGCACGCGCTTTTGGAACATTGCGGCCTCGAACAGATCTTCCAGATGGCCGAAACCTGCGATGTGGCGCTCCTGTCCTGCGGCGGCATCACCTCGCTGACCACCTCCTATCGGGTCGGCCATGTCTCGGAGGCTGATCGCCAGTCGATGATCGACGCCGGCATCATCGGCGATCTTTTGTACAATTTCGTCGATGCGAGCGGCCATCCCGCCGACCACCCGGTCAACAGCCGCGCCATCTCCATGTCGATCGAACGGCTCGCCCGCATCGAGAACAAGCTTCTGATCAGCGGCGGGCCGGAAAAGACCGAGATCATCCTCGCGCTTCTGAAATCCATGGCGCCGAGCGTTTTGGTGACCGACGAGATCACGGCCGGGCGCCTGTTGGCTAGACAGGCGACCGGAGAGTCCGGCCCCACACGCGCTGACGCTCAAGAGCAGCCGGCTTGAAGCCTATTGCGCGATCGGCAATGTGGCGCCATCGCGCAAGAAAAGCGGGATGCGGTCAAGCGGCGCATCGGCCATGACCGATTGCCCGCCCGCGTGCACCGCCCCGGTCCACGCATCGCGCCATATGGCGCCTTCAGGCAGATAGACCGCGCGTTGCCGCGCACCCGGCTCCAGGACCGGCGCGACCAGCAGATCGGGACCGAACATGAAGCTGTCGGCAATGTCCCAACAGGCGGCATCGCCCTGAAAATCGACCAGCAACGGCCGCATGGGCGGCAGCCCGGTTTCATGCGCGGTTCGCATCTGCGCGCGAATATAGGGCCTGATCCGCGCGCGCAGATGCATGTAGCGGCTCAAAATGCCATAGGCCTCTTCGCCGAACGACCAGACCTCATTGTCCGCACCGCCGAAACTGAATTCATGGCCAAACCGCGGATCGCGCGCCGCATCCTGCCGAAAGCCGTGCAGGCGAAAAACCGGGCAAAAGGCGCCATACTGGAACCAGCGCACCATCAATTCGCGAAATGCCGGATCATTGATGTCGCCGCCTTTGAACCCGCCAATATCGGTCGTCCACCACGAGATACCGCTCATCGCCATGTTGAGCCCGGCCCTTATCTGTCGCGCAAGGTCGGCAAATGTCGATTTGACGTCGCCCGACCAGACGACGACCGGATGGCGCTGGGTGCCCAGCCAGGCCGAACGCGACAGCAGGATGCCGTCATCCATGCCCTCCCCCGCCATCGCCTCGGCATAGCCGGACTGGTGCAGGACCGGATAGGCGTTTGTGACCGCCCGCCCATCGCCGGCGTGATAGCGCAGATTGTCCGGATGCATCGGGTACATTTCCGGCTCGTTCGCATCGAGCCAGAAGGCGCTGATGCCGTGCCGGCCATACCCCTCCATCACGCGCGCCCAGTGGAAATCGCGCGCATCGGGATGGGTCGCATCGTAAAAATGCAGTGCGTTCATGCCGTCCGGCTCGCGGTCATAGAAGATCGATCCGTCCATCGCCCCGCGCCGGGAGCGCACGATATAGCCCGCACGGAGCATGTCGCCGAACGTGTCGGCATTGGCATTAACCGTCGGCCAGACCGAGACCATCGGCGTGATGCCCATCGCCTTGAGTTCTGTGACCATCGCGCCCGGATCGGGAAACTCGTCCGGATTGAACTGCCATTCACCCATTTTCGTCCAATGAAAGAAGTCGATCACCAGACAGTCGATCGGCAGATCGCGGCGCTTGTATTCGCGGGCAACCTCCAGGACCTGATCCTGGGTTTCATAGCGCAGTTTGCACTGCCAAAAGCCCATCGCCCAGTCGGGCATCATGGGCGGCCTGCCGGTCAACGCGGCATAAGTCTGGAGAATGTCCGCGGGCGCATCGCCGGCAATGAAGACATAATCGAGCTGTGGCGTTGCCTCCATCACCCAAAGTGTCCGGTTTTCGGCCAGTTCGACACGGCCGACGCCCGGATTGTTCCAGATAAGACCGTAGCCGCGTGAGGACACGAGGAACGGGATCGCCACCTCGGTGTTCATCTGCAACAAGTCAATCACGCAACCCTTCTGGTCGAAGCGGCCATGCTGGTGCTGTCCGAGACCATAAAAGCGCTCGCCATCCTCGGCGGCAAAGCGCACCTTTGTGGCCCAGAGATCGCCCTCCTGCGCCGTGTAGTGGCGTGCACCCGGCCACAATATGTGCGGAATCTCCTCCTCAAGCAGAACCGCGCCGGTCTCGGCATGCCGAAACGACAATTCAAGAGCCGGCCCCATGCCGCGCGGCACAAGGCGCAACTCGGCACGCACCAGACCGTTGACGATGACCGCCCTTTCGGCATCGACTTTGACAGAGGCGCCGGACGAAGCGTCCGCGGCGACGGCGCTGATCTGCGTCTGGCTGATCGACGCGTTCATCGTCGCGCGTACCCGCACGGCATCGCTGCCGACCGGTTCGAGCCAGAGCGTTTCGCCATCAAGGGATGCGATCACGCGATCACCATGGCGCCGGAAGAGAGTATGGATCATGAGGCGTTGGCGCCGGTTTGCGGCGTTGGTTGAAGAAGATGCGAGGCGCGCAACAGGGGCGCCGGCTCGATGACGTGATGCTCGGGCGCCGCGTTGCCATCGGCCGACAGGCGGTTGAGCATGACGCGGCTCAAAAGATCGGCAACGCGCCGGTCCTCCGTCGAAAAGGTCGACAATGGCGGCGCCGTGTGCTCGGAGCCGGGAAAATTCTGTCCGCCGAACACCGCAACGTCACGGCCGACGACAGAACCGGACTTCGCCGCCGCGCGGTAGAGCCCGAATGCGAGCGAGTCCTGAATGCACGCGACTGCCCCGCCGCCGCTGCGCTTGAGCACACCCGCTGCAATGAGTTCGCCCTGCGCCTCGGTCATCTCGGCACGGGTCACGTTGACATGGCCGATGCCCCTTCGTTCGGCTTCGCCCCGAGCGCCGGCGACATAATTGTCGGCAAAGCGCAGACCCTCCGGGGCGGCGACGATGTCCAGTGTCGGGGGGCTGGATTCGGCGAGCGCGGCAACCGCCAGCTTGCCCGCCGTGCCATAGTCGATCTCGACCCAGGAATGCCGGTCCTGCCATGAGGTGCGGCCGAATGTGACGAACGGAAAACCGACATCGAGCAAATACCGCACGCGCGCATCGTCCTGGAGCGTTCGGCCCAGAACGATCCCGTCCGCCAGCCGGTCCTCGACGATCGAGCGGACAATGTCCGGCTCCTCGTCGCGGCGCTGCGCGGCAAACACGGCCAGCGACATCGCCTGGTCGCGCAGATGCCCGTCCAGCGTTGCCAGCAATTCCAGAAAGATCGGGCTGGCGAAGCGCTGCTGCGGCGGCGACAACAGGACCGCAACGCGCCCCGTCTTGCCGCCGCGCAGCGCGCGCGCCGCGCTGTTGGGACGATAGCCGAGCGCGTCGGCCAGCCGCCGCACGCTCGCCGTCGTCTCGGGTTTGACGCGCGGATCGTCACGCAGCGCGCGCGACACCGTCGACACGTCGATCCCAAGCTGTTCAGCCAATTGTTTCAGACCCACACGCGAGGACATGAACGGCGCTTTCTCCCGCTTTCGTGACACTCCGCTCTACATCACATATGACCACGCTAGCAGCCCCCAAGGCAAAATCCAAACGTTTGTATTGACGTTTTTTGAGATATCCGCCACTGTTGAAGCGGGAGGAATGCGATGATCAAGCTCGTTGCGCTGGTCAAACGGAAAGCCGGCAT
This sequence comes from Roseitalea sp., assembly GCA_017642895.1. Classification (GTDB taxonomy): domain Bacteria; phylum Pseudomonadota; class Alphaproteobacteria; order Rhizobiales; family Rhizobiaceae; genus Roseitalea. The sequence goes on along the minus strand of JAEPON010000004.1, from coordinate 203,125 downwards.
GCCGACAGAGCAGTTCCGCGACTACTGGATCGGAACCCATGCGCCGCTCGCCCGGCAAATCCCCGGCATGCGCGGCTACCGCATCAACATTGCCGGCGATCCGGGCAACATGCCGGCCGCGCCCTATGACGGGTCCGCCGAAATCTGGTTTGATGACCCGGCGGCGATGACGGCCGGCCTGTCCTCCCCCGAAAACGACGTGGCTGGCGCGGACACGGCTAATTTCGCTGACAGCGTGACATTCCTTGTTTGCGACGAGACGGTCGTGATCGATCAGTGCGGGTCGGAGCGGGCCGCATGACGGCGCGCATGTTTCCGGTCGCCGACCGGCACAAGGACAAGGTCTATGTGATTACCGGTGGTGCCGAAGGCATTGGCCGGGCCTGCGCGGAGCGCTTCGCCGCAGAAGGGGCACGGGTGATGATCGCCGACATCAACCCCGAAGGGGCCGCATCAGCCGAGACGATCGGCGGCGCCTTTCACCGGACCGACATGGCCGACCCCGATCAGGTGCGGGCGCTGGCCGATGCAACCATCGCGCGGTTCGGCCGCATAGACATCTGGCACAACAATGCATTCAGCGCTGTTTTCAAACCAATCCACGAACAGGCGCTTGACGAATTTGACGCGATCACCGGCGTCGGCATCAGGGGGTACTGGATGGGCGCCAAGGCGGCCGTCGAACATATGCGCGAACGCGGCGGAAAGGGCGTGATCATCAACACCGCATCGGTCCAGAGCTTTGTCGGCGAGAAGGGTTTTTCCGCCTACCAGATGACCAAGGGTGCCGTCCTGGCGCTGACCCGTTCGCTGGCCGTCGATCATGCGCCCGACATCCGCGCGGTGGCGATCGCGCCCGGGCTGATCAAGACCAGGGCAGTCGAGACCATCGCCGACGATGTGATGGCCGAAGTCATCGCCGACATCCCCGCCGCGCGCGGCGCCGAACCCGAGGAGGTGGCGGCGCTCGCCGCCTTCATTGCGTCGGCGGAAGCCGACTACATGTCTGGCACCGCCGTCATCCTCGACGGCGCATATCTGGCGATCGGCTGACATGACCAGGCATCTGACGACACCCTTCATTGACGACCATGGCGCATTGGCCTGCCGCTTTGGCGGCGAGACGCTGCGCATCGAACCGTGGGGCCCGGACGCGCTGCGCGTGCGGGCGCGCCCGGGTCTTGAGGTCACCGACCCTCATGTCAGCGCACTGCTCGGCCCGCCATCGTCAGACTCATCCATCACCATCGGCCCGGACCATGCCGCGCTCACCAATGGCCGCATTCGCGCCGAACTGCGGATCGTCGAGCGCTATGGCGCCGATGTGAAGCATGAGTTGACCATTCGGTTCCTGCGCGCCGACACGGGTGAAGAACTGCTCGTCGAGACACGGCCGCACTTTGCAGGCCCGAAAACCCGCAATTTCAAGGCGCTGGCATCCGGCTCATGGAAGCTCGAAGCCTTCTTTGAAGCCCATGACGACGAGCGTATCTGGGGGCTCGGCCAGCCGCAGCATGGCCGCATGGACTTGAAAGGCACGTCGACGACGCTGCTTCAACAAAACGCCCATGCGGTGATCCCCTTCATCGTCTCCTCGCGGGGTTACGGGTTTTTGTGGAACAATCCCGCGGTCGGCCGTGCCGAATTTGCGACAAACGTGACCAGATGGACCGCCGAGGCGACCAACGGCCTCGACTACTGGATCGTGACCGGTGACAGCCCGCAGCAGATTGTGCAGGCCTATCACGGAGCGACCGGGCACTCGCCGGAGATTCCCGATTGGGCGCTCGGCTTCTGGCAATGCAAGCTTCGCTACCGCACCCAGGACGAGTTGCTGCAGGTGGCCCGCGAATACAAACGGCGCGGACTGCCGCTTTCGTGCATCGTCATAGACTTCTTTGCGTGGACCCGGCAGGGCGAATGGAAGTTCGATGTCAGCCAATGGCCCGATCCGAAGGCGCTGGTGGACGAACTGCGCGCCATGGGCATCGAACTGATGGTATCGATCTGGCCGACGGTCTCGGCCGCCTCGGACCATTATCGCGAGATGACCCGCGCCGGCCACCTGCTGACGACCGAGCGCGGCGTGCCGGCCGTCATCCCGTTCCCGGACAAGGACCCGTTCGGTCCCGGCTTCTTCACTTACTATGACGCATTCAACCCCGATGCGCGCGATTTTCACTGGGACCTCGTCCGCCGCAATTATGTCGACAACGGCATCGACCATTTCTGGCTCGATGCGTGCGAGCCCGAAATGCGTCCCGCCCATCCCGAAAATGTCCGCACCGCGCTGGGCAATGGCGCCGAGATGCTGTGCGCCTATCCGTTGCTGCATGAACAGCGCTATCGCGAAGGGCTCGATGAGGCCGGGCGCGACGGCGTGCTCCTGTGCCGGTCGGCATGGGCCGGTTCGCAGCGTCACGGCGTGATCCTCTGGTCCGGCGATGTCTGGTCGGACTGGAACTGGTTCCGCGCGCAAGTTCCCGGCGGCCTGCACGCCGGCATGGCCGGTCTTGGTTGGTGGACGACCGATATTGGCGGCTTTTACGACGGTCACGGCGGGTCCGAAGAGTTCCGCGAACTGTTGGTGCGCTGGTTCGAGTTCGGCGTCTTCTCGCCGATCTGCCGGCTGCACGGCTTCCGCGTGCCCGAAGGTGTGCCGCCGCCGGCCAAGGGCGAAAAAGTCACCTATGGCCAGGACACGTTCAACATCTTCACCGATACCGGCGGCCCCAACGAGGTCTGGTCGTATGGCGAACAGGTCGAGGCTGTGCTGACCGAACTCCTGCGCGTGCGCGAGGCGCTGCGCCCCTATCTGGAAACCTGTTTTGCCCGCTATGCCGAAACGGGGGATCCGGTGATGGCGCCGGTCTTCTACCACTTTGCAGACGACGCGGCGGCCATGGCCGACGGCACCCGTTACATGCTGGGCCCCGATCTTCTTGTGGCACCCGTTCTGCATCCGGACACTGTCGAGATGGCTGTCCCGCTGCCGGCCGGAACCACATGGGTTCACGCATGGACCGGCCAGGCATTCGAGGGCGGTGGCGCGGCGGCCGTGCCCTGCCCATGCGGGCAATGTCCCGTCTTCGTCAGGAAAACCGCGGCCAGCCGTTTCGCGGACGCATTCCCGGCGCTCGCTTCACCGGGGTGAACGCCAATCGGACGGCAATGATGCCGATCCAAACACATGCCAAACTGGGAGAAGACAATGAAGAAACTGACCTTAGCCGCTTTTGGCGCGAGCCTTTTCGCATCAACGGCGCTTGCCGACGATGTAACCCTGACGATGTGGACCGAATCCTCCAATGCACCGGAAGCTGTTTTCGCAACCGAGTTCAGCGAGATGGATAACGGCATCACGATCGATGTCCGCGAAGTGCGGTTCGATGATCTGGTCGCCGAGACACTGCGCGCCTTCGCCACCCAGTCGAACCCTGACATCATCGCCATCGACAATCCCGATCATGCCGCCTTTGCCTCGCGCGGCGCGTTTCTCGACCTGACGCCCTATGTCGAACAATCCGACCAGATCGACATGGACAATTACTTCGACGGTCCGCGCTCTTCGCTGACCTGGGACGATGGCGTTTTCGGCATTCCGCGCGCCTCCAACACGATCGCGCTCTACTACAACAAGGACATGTTCCGCGCGGCCGGCCTCAATCCCGACAGCCCGCCGGCAACCTGGGATGAACTCTATGAGGCGGCCAAGGCGCTGACCGATCCGGACAATGACGTCTACGGCATCGCCTTTTCGGCCAAGGCCTCCGAGGAAGGCACGTTCCAGTTCCTGCCCTGGGCGCAGATGGCCGGCGGTTCGTTCGACAACATCAATGCCGATGGCGTGTCCGAGGCGCTCGATCTCTGGAAGGCGTTTTTCGACGAGGGCCTGACCAGCCCGGACACGCTAACGCGCGGCCAGTGGGACTCCACCGGTACGTTCAATGGCGGCAACGCGGCCATGGCGATCTCCGGCCCATGGGAGCTGGGCCGCATGGCCTCCGATGCACAGTTCGACTGGGGTGTCACGCTGCTGCCCGTGCCCGAGCAAGGCGCGCCCCGCGCATCGGCGCTCGGCGATTTCAACCTTGCCGTTTTCGCCAACACCGAAAACCCCGATGCGGCGTTCAGCTTCCTTGAATATGCCGACAGTCAGGCCGAACGGGTCTGGCCGGAATTCACCCGCATGCCGTCGCGCAAGGACATCGAGCTGGCACCCACCGGCAATGAGAAGATCGATGCCGCCGCGCCCGTCTTCGTCGAGCAGTTGCAATATGCGCGCAACCGCGGCCCGCACCCTGAATGGCCACGCATTTCCAAGGCCATCCAGGATGCGTTCCAGTCCGCCCTGACCGGCCAGAAGGGTGCGCAGGAAGCGCTTGACGATGCGCAGGGACAAATCGATCGTATCCTGAACTGACACGCAAAGGGCCGGTCCCGCCTCAGGGGCCGGCTTTTCCGGCCAGACGCCCATGAACCGTTTGATGACATCGTTGCGCGACGGGATCGGCTTCGACACGCTGCTGATCTTTGCCGCGCTTGCCTATCTGATGGCGTTTGCCGGCCTGCCGTTGATCTACAACATCATCATCAGCTTCCAGCAGGTCGACATGTTCTCGCTGGGCAGCCTGTTTCACCAGGCCGTGGGCTTTGAGAATTACGCCGCCGTCTTCCACGATCCGCTGGCCTGGCGCGTCCTCGTCAACACTGTCGTCTTCACCCTTGCCTCGGTTTTCTTCCAGTTCACGATCGGCTTTGCGTTCGCCCTGTTCTTCAACCAGAAATTTCCCGGCGCCACCTGGTTTCGCGGCCTGTTTCTGGCCGGCTGGGTCATGCCGGGCCTTGTTGTCGGCGTCCTTTGGAACTGGCTGTTGTCCGGCGATTTCGGCGTGATCAACTATGTGCTTTTAAGCCTTGGCCTGATCTCTGAACCGATCTTCTGGCGCTCCGATGTCGATTACTCGCTGATCGCCGTGATACTCGCCAACATCTGGTACGGCATGCCGTTCAACATGATCCTTCTGGCGGTCGGGCTGGCGGCGATCCCCGATGACCTCTACGAAGCCGCCGAACTGGATGGCGCCAACGCGGTCCAGCGCTTCTTCACCATCACGCTGCCGATGATGCGGGCCACCATCGGCGCGGTGCTCGCGCTGGGCATCATCTTCACACTGCAACAATTCGACCTGTTTGCCGCCATCACCTCGGGCGGGCCGGCCGGATCGTCCACCGTTGCGCAATACTGGTCGTGGCAATTGTCGTTCCGCGAGTTCGATTTCGGCCGCGGCGCGGTGATCTCGGTGATCATGATCATCGTGGTTCTGGGCGTTTCGGCAATCTATGTGCGCTCGACACGGGCGGAGACGCGGCTGTGAACGATCGCGCGCGCAACATCGCCCTGTTCGCGGTCGCGCTGGTGCTCGCTGGCATCTACCTGTTTCCGCTCTACTGGATGTATGTGACGAGCCTGAAGACCAATTCGTCCATCTTCGCCGTGCCGCCCGAATTCCTGCCCGGCACCCCGCAATGGCAGACCTACGCGCTCATCTGGGACGAGGCGAACATTCCGCGCTACATCTTCAATTCGCTGTTCATCGCCACCGGCGTCACGCTGGTGACCGCGGTCGTCGGCTCCGGCGCGGCCTATGTCCTGGCGCGTTACCGCAATCTGTGGATCGATGTCGCCCTTTTCGTCATCCTGATGCTGCAGGTCCTGCCCCCCAGCCTGATGGTGACGCCGATCTTCGTCGCTTTCTCGTCGGTCGGCCTTCTGGACTATCCGCGCATCGCCACGATCCTCGCCATCTCGGCCAAGACGATGCCCTTCTTCGTGATCCTGTGCCGCGCCGCCTTCATGACGATCCCGCGCGAACTGGAGGAAGCGGCGCTCGTTGACGGAAACTCGCGCGCCGGCGCGCTCTTCATGGTGGTGTTGCCGCTCGCGCGCAACGGCATCCTCGTCGCGGCGATCCTCATCTTCATGCAGGGCTTTGGCGAATATGTTTATTCGACCTCGCTGATCGCCGACAACCGGCTCCAGCCAGCCTCGATCGGCATGACCAACTTTCTGCAACCCAATGTCGTCACCTGGAACGCGATCATGGCCTTTGCGGCAACATACGTAACCCCCATTCTGGCGTTGTTCGTGCTGCTTCAGCGCAACATTGTCAGCGGCCTGACCTCGGGAGCGCTGAAATGACCGGCACGCCGCAGATCGAGTTTTCCGACGTCGACAAGCATTATGGCAGCTTCCACGCCCTCAAATCGATCGACCTGACCATTCCCAAGGGCCAGTTCGTGGCGCTGGTCGGGCCGTCCGGCTGCGGCAAGTCCACCCTGCTGCGGTCCATTGCCGGCCTTGAGAAAATCAGTTCGGGAACCATCCGCATCGCCGGCCAAACCGTCAACGACATTCCGCCGCGCAAGCGCGATCTGGCGATGGTGTTCCAGTCCTATGCGCTCTATCCGCACATGAACGTGCGCGACAATCTCACCTATGCGCTGCGCCTGAAGGGCATCGCAAAGGATGAACGGGCCAAGGCCGCCGACGACGTGGCAAAGATCATCGGCCTTGAGGGCTTGCTCGACCGCAAGCCCAAGGAATTGTCGGGCGGGCAGCGCCAGCGCGTGGCCATGGGCCGTGCGATCATCCGCCAGCCCAAGGCGTTCCTGTTCGACGAACCCCTGTCAAACCTGGATGCCTCGTTGCGGGTGCGCATGCGAAAGGAGATCCGGGCCCTGCACGACCGCATCGGCTCCACCTCTGTCTATGTCACGCACGACCAGATCGAGGCGATGACCATGGCCGACCATGTGGTCGTCATGCAGGCCGGCGTGATCGAGCAGCAGGGCCCGCCGCTTGAACTCTATGAGCGTCCCGTCAACCGGTTCGTAGCCGGCTTCATCGGTTCGCCGGCGATGAATTTCGTCGATGCGACGGTGACGGACGACGGCACAAAGGTCGTGCTCGAACTCCAAAGCAAGCCGACCATTGCCATCGCCGGCCAGCTTGAACCGGGCCGAAAGGTCACGGCCGGCCTGCGCCCGGAACACATCGAAACCGGCGATCCGTCCGCGCAGGACATGGCACCCATCATGATCGGCGCCGCCGAGGCGACCGGAGCGACGACCTATCTGTTCTCCGATGACGATCCCGAACTGATCATCGTCACCGATGGCGCCAACCTGATCAAACAGGGCGAAACGGTTGGCTTTTCCATCGCGCCAGAGCGTGTCCACCTGTTTGACCCCGGCAGCGGCCGGGCGCTGACCCAGTCCGGCGGATGAGCGGCGCCACGCACACCGATGCGCTCGTCGTCGGCGCCGGTCCGTCCGGTGCGGTTGTTGCAGGAGAGTTGATCCGCGCCGGCATCTCCGTCACCATCCTTGAGCAGGGCGACTGGGTGCCGGCCGACGCGTTTGACGGCGCACGGCGCCAATGGGAGCTGACGCAACTGCGCAAATGGCACCCCAATCCCAACACGCGCGGCAGGCCGGAGGACTACCCCGTCGATGTCGGCCATTCCGACGTCAACCCGCTGATGTTCGCCGGCGTCGGCGGCGCCGCACTGATTTACGGCGCCCACTGGATGCGTTTCATGCCGTCCGATTTCCGCGTGCGCACGCTCGACGCCATCGCCGAAGACTGGCCGTTCACCTACGACGATCTGGCGCCTTTCTACGCCTATGTCGAAGAGGCGATGGGCGTCTCCGGCCAAGATGGCAACCCGGCCTATCCGGACGGTGCGCCCACTCCCCTGCCTGCGCTTCCGATCGGCAAGGTCGGGCGCAAAGCCGCCAAGGGCATGAACCGGCTTGGCTGGCACTGGTGGCCCGGCTCCAACGCCATCCCGTCCCGCCCGTGGCGGGCGTTGCAACCATGCGTGCTGCGCGGCACGTGCGGCACAGGCTGTTCGGACGGCGCCAAGGCGACGCCGGATCGCACCCACTGGCCCGATGCGATCAAGGCCGGCGCCCGTCTCGTCACCGGCGCGCGCGCCGCCGAAGTGACACTCGACGCCCGGGGCCGCGCGTCAGGCGCCATCTGGATCGATCGGACCGGCACTCGTCATGAGGCAACGGCGGACGTTGTGATCCTGTGCGCCAACGGCATAGGCACGCCGCGCATCCTGCACATGTCGGACGGTGGCGCCGGTATCGCCAACCGCTCCGGCATGGTCGGCCGCCGGCTGATGATGCACCCGTTCGCCGCCGTCATGGGCACCTTCGACGAAGACCTTGAAAGCTGGGTCGGCCCGGCCGGGCAGATCCTGACATCGATGCAGTTCTACGAGACCGACGCTTCGCGTGGTTTCCTGCGCGGCGCCAAATGGAACTGCATGCCCGCCGGCGGCCCGCAAAGCTTCCGCGCCGGTTATGGCGACGGCCCGCTGACCGACGCGTGGGGCTTAAACCTGCATGAAAATGTCCGCCAGAAATTCGGCCGGTCGTTCGAGTGGGGCATTGTCGGTGAGGACCTGCCGGACCCCGAAAACCGGGTGAGCCTGTCCGACAGTTTGACCGACACGGACGGATTGCCAGCACCGGCCATCCATTATCGTGTGTCCGACAACACCCGCAAGATGCTGGATTTCCATATCGCCCGTGCCGTCGAGGCGATGGAAGCCGCCGGGGCCATCGAAACCGCCATCACGCCGCTGATCCGCGATTGCGGCTGGCATTTGATGGGCACCGCCATGATGGGCGACGACCCCGAGACGTCGGTGGTCGATGCGCACGGCCGCTGCCACGATGTTCCAAACCTTTACGTCATGGACGCAAGCACCTTTCCCACCTCATCGGGCATGAACCCCACCGCAACCATCATGGCGGTCGCCGCCCGCTCCGTGCTGCATCTGATCGAACATCGGACGGACGTGGAGCGCGCCGCATGAGCATGCTCGACACGGCACAATGTGAACGCCTGGTCCGATTTGCGCGCCTGATGGTGCCGGGCGGCCAGGGCATGCCGTCCGCCGAGGCGATCGGCCTTTGCGGCGACCCTGTCGATGAGGTGTTGGCCATCGATCCGACGCGCATGGAAGGGCTCGGCCGCATACTCGCGCTGCCGGGCGAGATCGGGACAATGGCCGACATCGAGGCGCTGGCGCAGCGGGACGCGAGCGGGTTTGCCGATCTCGGCGTCGTCCTCGCCAACGCCTATTTCATGCATGCCGATGTGCGTGCCGCCATCGGCTATCCGGGACAGGAGGCGCGCGACAGTTCGGCCGGCCTGACGAACGCCGATCATGCATTGCTGGAACCGGTGATCACGCGCGGGTCGATCTTCAGGCCTACGCCGGCGTGAATCGCATCTTCCGGCCGCCGGGTACTGCGGACCGGACACGATATAGCGACGAGACGGCGGTGATGAACACATCGCACAGATCATCGCCGCCAAACTCCAGATTGGTCACCATTTCCGGCACCGGAATGTGGGCGCATTGCGCGCCGTCCGGCGCATGGACATAAACGCCGTCGCCACCGCCCACCCAGAGGTTGCCCTCCGCATCGACACGCATCCCGTCCGGCACGCCGACCGGCATCACCGTAAAATCGCGATCATTGGAGACGGTCCAATCCGGCTCGACATCGAAGGCAATCACCTTGTGGTGACGCTCCGAGGAGTCGCTGACGTAAAGCACCGTCTCGTCCGGCGACAGGCAAAGCCCGTTCGGCCGGTAGATGTCCTTGATGACGATGCGCGGCGCATCCGGCGCAGCGCCGACGGCCAGAACGTGGCAGTCGTCCAGTTCCATCGCCTGCTGATAGCCGTGCAGTTCACCGTCCTCGGCGCGCACGCCAAAGGGCGGATCGGTGAACAGGATGGTGCCGTCGCTGGCGCAGATCACGTCATTGGTCGAGTTGAGCACCCGATCGCCAATGCCGGAGGCAAGCACGGCGCGCGCACCACACGAGCCGTCGGCTTCGACCGAAAGCGCGGTCAGACAGCGGGTCGAATGTTCGCAGGCCAGCACGCGGCCCGCGGTGTCGTGGCTCAGCCCGATGGCGAAATGCGCAGTGTCGCACCATGTTGAAAGCCCGGCACCATCGCGCCACGCATGAATCGCATTGCCAGGAATATCGGTGAAGAGCAGCGTGCCGTGCTCTGCCAGCCACACCGGCCCTTCGGTGAAGGCCAGCCCGGTGGTCAGCCGCTCGACCCGGCCTGCCACCGGATGTGTCATGTCCACAGCCATAGCGGTTTTCCCTCACTTTTGATCGGCGTTGCGTGCCCAGCGGTCCACCAGCACGATGACGATGACGAGAACGCCCTTGATCACCTGCTGGGAATTGAAGTCGATATTCAGGATGGCAAGCCCGTTGTTCATCACCCCGATCAGCATGACACCAACCAGCGTGCGCAGGATCGACCCGTAGCCGCCGCCAAGCGCGGTTCCACCCAGCACCACCGCCGCGATGGCGTCGAACTCGAGCCCGATCGCGCCATCGGCGCGGGCATTGCCAATCCGCGCGATCAGGATCATGCCGACCAGCCCCATCAGGGCGCCGGCCAGCGTGAAGACCATGATCTTCATCCGGTCAACGGCCAATCCGAGCATGCGGGCGCTCTCCTGGCTGCCGCCGATCGCATAGATGTGCGCGCCAAACCGCGTCCGCGCCAGAAGCCACCACATGGCGGCAAAGACGATCACAAGCCACACAAGGGCCGAACGCAGGCCGAAAAGTGTGCCGGTGGCAAAAAGGGCGCGGAACCAGTCGGCCGCAAAAAGGATCGTCTGGCCCGTCGTCAGCGTTAGCGCCAGCCCCTGCGCAATGAAATAGCTGACCAGCGTGGCAATAAAGGACGGAACGGCCACATGAACGATCAGAATGCCGTTGAGCAGCCCGAACCCGGCCCCCACGGCAAGGCCGATCGGGATGGCGAGCGGACCCAGCCCGGCCGCCAGCGCCATCGCGCAAACCACACCGGCCGCTGACGCTACCGCGCCGATCGACAGGTCGATCTCGCCCAGGATGATCACGAAGGCCATCGCGAACGAGGCGATGCCCAGAACGGCGACTTGCCGGCCAATGTTGATCAGGTTCTCCGGCGTGCGAAAGGCCGGGCTGACGATGGCCAGCGCGATGACCAGGATGGCGAAGGCCAGATAGATGCCCGACGTTGCCAGAAAGGCCCGTCGTGCCGCGGCCCGGTTCGATCTCGTTATCGATCTGTCCGCCGCCATCGCTAGCGCCCGCCCGCCGATGCGAGCCGTTCGAGCACGACCGCAAGAAGAATGATCAAGCCTTTGACGATGAACTGTGAATCCACATTGACATTGAGAAGCACCATGCCGTTGTTGAGGACGGCGATGAGAAGCGCACCGAGCAAAGTGCGCACCATGGAGGCGCGCCCGCCGAACAGGCTTGCCCCGCCGATGATCACCGCCGCAATGGCATCAAGCGTCAGGGATGGGCTGGAACCGGGCGCGCCGCTGCCGAGCCGCGATGCGCTGAGCACCGCGCCGACACCGACCAGAAGCCCCATGACCGCAAACACGGCGATCTTGTTGCGGCGCACGGCGATGCCTGACAATCGCGCCGCCTCGATGTTGGCACCGATGGCGAACAATTCCCGCCCGAACGCTGTCCGGCCGAGCATGACAACCAGGGCGGCGAACGCGACAACCACGATCATCAGCGGCACCGGGACGCCAAGCAAAGAGACGGAATAGAAAAGGTCGAGAAAAGTCTCGTCCAGGATCGGCACCGAAATCGCGCCGGTAAAGATGAACGCCAGGCCCGTCGCAATCGCCATCATGCCGAGCGTCACGATGAAGGAGGGTATCTGCCCGATCACCGTGATCACGCCGTTCAGGGTGCCGATGGCCATGGCGGCGAGCACGGTCAGAAGAACCGCCACCGGCCACGGCAGGCCGGCTGCCATGGCTTGTGCGAGGATGACGGACAGAAGCGCGACGACCGCGCCGACCGACAGATCGATCTCGGCAACCAGAATGACCAGCGTCATGCCGAGCGCGACGAGGATCAGCGTGGCTGAATCCGTCACCAGACGCTCGAAATTGCGTGCATTGAAGAAGAAGTCGCTTGCCAGCGAGAAATAGGCGACCAGCAGGATGAGACCCAGATAGGGCAGAAGGTCGCGCAGCAGCCGCGCCGCCCGCCGGGTTCGGCCGCCGTCCATGGCATCGGCATCGGCGTTCATGCGACAGCCAGCCCGGCTTCGGCGAACGCAAGGTCAAGAAGGCTTTCCTCGGTCGCCTCGCCGGCCGGCACGATGCCGGCAATCCGCCCTTGCGCCATGACAGCGATCCGGTCGCAAACGGCGAGGACCTCCGGCAGTTCCGACGATATGACCAGGACCGCCGCGCCCGCGTCCGCGAGCGCTCGAATGCGTTCGTGTATTTCGGCCTTGGCGCCCACATCGACACCGCGCGTCGGCTCGTCAAGCAGGATCACGCGCGGCTCCAGCGACAGCCATTTGGCGAGCACCACCTTTTGCTGGTTGCCGCCCGACAAGGTACTGACCGGCGTATCGGGCGACGCGGCCTTGACGCCCAGGCGCTCCATCCACTGACGCGCCGCGCGTTTCATGGCGCCCAGTGACAAGAGTCCGCCGCGCGAAAAACGCCGCAACCCGGGCAGCACGATATTGTCGGCGACACTCAGACCGAGCACGAGACCCAGTTCCTTGCGGTCCTCGGAGACATAGACAACACCCTGCCGGATCGCCTCGCCCACCCCGCCCGGTTGATAGGGCACGCCAAACAGCGTCATCGACCCCGCATCGGACTTGTCGGCGGCGGCAATCAGCCGCGCCAGTTCCGTGCGCCCCGCCCCCATCAAACCTGCCAACCCGAGCACCTCGCCCGCATGCAATGTCAGATCGACCGCATCGACCGCGCCGCGCCGCGTCAGCCCCCGCACCGTCAGCGCCTCTGGCAGATCGGCAATGGCAGCACCGCGGCGACGGTCCTCGACATCGCGCCCCACCATGGCGCGGATCAGCGCCTGCCGGGTGAAGCTGCTCGTTGCGCCGGTCACCACATGCCGGCCGTCGCGCAGCACGGTGATCCGGTCGCTGAGCGCGAAGACTTCCGACATGCGGTGGGTGATGTAAACGATGGCCACGCCGGCTGCCTTCAGCCGGCCGATCAGGGCGAACAACAATGTCTCCTCCTGTCGCCCGAGCGACGAGGTCGGCTCATCCAGGATCAGGACACGCGGCGTTCCCGCGCATGCGCGCGCGATCTCGACCATCTGGCGTTCGCCCGCCGACAGGCGTGCTACGGCCATATGCGCGTCAATGACAATGCCCAGGCGGTCAAGAACGGCCTGTGCCTGGGCATAAAGTGCGCGATTGTCGAGCATCAGCCCGCCAAGGCGTGCCGGTTCGACGCCGATCATGATGTTCTGCGCCACATCGCGGTTGGCCAGGACCGTCAACTCCTGAAAGACGGTCTCGATGCCGAGCGCCGTCGCGGTCTGCGCATCGCGCAGACGGACGGTATCGCCAGCGACGGAAATCGCGCCCGCATCGGGCGCATGAACACCGGCGGCGATCTTCATCAATGTCGACTTGCCGGCACCGTTCTCGCCCATGACCGCATGGACCTCGCCAGCTTCGATCTCAAGCGTGACGCCGTCGAGCGCGACAACGCCCGGAAAGCGTTTGGTGATTGAGGACAGTGACAGAACCGGTGCCATGGCCAGGACCGAAACCGGCCGGAAGCCGCCCAAAAGCAGCCTCCGGCCCGCCGGGAGGTTCTAGTTTTCCCAGGGCGGTGTCGCGCCCGGATATTGGACGGCCCACATCTCCGCATGGTTCTCTGCGGTCACCAGCAGGTTGGGCGTGATGATTTCCTCGCACAGCTCGGCACCGAGGATCGACTGTGCCAGACCGTCGATCGCCGCGCGGCCCTGCAAGGCCGCCTGCTGGCCCGAAAGCGCGACGATGTTTGTCTCGCCGCTTGCCAGTTCCGCATAGCCCGGCGCTTCTGAATCGTAGCCGGCAATGGGGATGTCGCGCCCGGACTGTTTGACCGCCTCTGTCGCCGCGTTCACCGCAAGGCTCCATGTCGCGAAAATGCCACCCAGATCCTCGTTGGCCTGGATGACGTTGGTGGCCAGTTGCAACAGCGTCTCCTGGCTGAAATCCGATTGCAGCGAGATCACCTGTCCCCCGGCCGCACCCACCGCATCAAGAATGCCTTTCTCGCGGTCGCGAATGGTCTGCAGGGCAAACGGAATGCCCAAAATGGCGATCTTGGCGTTCGGCTCGCCGATATGCTCCATCAGCGCCGTGCCCGCATCGAGGCTGCCCTGATAGGACGAGGCGTTCATCACCGCGATCACGTCACCACGCGCCGGCGCGCCGCCGACTATGAAGACCGGGATGTCGGCATCATTGGCACGGCGGACCGCCTGGCCGATCGAACCCGCATCGACGGCCGTCAGGAAGATGCCATCGACCTGCTGCTGGACGAGCGCGTCGAACTGGGAAAGCTGGGTGTTGGCGTCAAAATCGGCGCTGTTGACGATCAGTTCCACATCCAACTCGCCGGCATGGGCTTCACCGCCAGCGACCAGCGTCCGGCTGAAATCGTCAGAGATATTGTTGGTCAGAAAGCCAAGGCGCAACTCGCGCCCCTTGATGTCGGCGGTCTGCTCGGCGGTCAGATGCAGCGCCTCGGCGGTGCCCAGACACGCATCCTGGGCCCATGCCTGCCCGCCCAAAACGATGGACGCGCCGACAGCCAGTGCCGCCGACAGCCGCGTTCGCCGTTCGGGCCGCATCGCCTGTTTGCCAATTGAGTGCATCGCTGATCCTCCCGTTTCCGTCCACCGAAACCCGGCGGCTGGCGACAGAGCACCAAATTCTCGCCTTCCGGTCAATACAAACGTTTGGATTTTGTTGAAACCGGTGAAAGAACGGCATGTTTGCATGGCAAGCCAGAATGCGGCGCAACGGCTGTTGGGCCGGCAACAGGGTCGGGCTCAGCCCGACACAGCGGCGCCGATCCTCTCCCAGACCCGGTCGATGACCGCCGAAGGCGCATCGAGCCGACGGACGGCGATCAGATCCATGCCGAGTGTCGGCAGGCTGGCGCTCAGATCGGCCAGCGTGCCGCGCGCCAGTTCGTCGGCAACGAGCGATCGCGGCAGCCAGGCAACGCCGATGCCCGCCAGCGCGAATTGCATCGCCGCCGGCGTCAGCGCCGTTTCGACCCGCGACACGGGTTGCCCGGCTCCCGAAAGGCGCGGCGCAATCCGGTTCCAAAACACCTTGCCCAGAAAGACGTCGCGCGGATAGGCGACGATGGGCAGTTCGCCGCGCTGGAAGTCGGCGTTCAGCCGATCGGTCGCCGATGCCGCAAAAACCGGCACCAGCCGGTCGTCGGCGATCTTCGTCCGGGCGATGGCATCGCTGCTGACCGCCAGCGGCAAGCCGTCAATGTCGTAGACCAGCGCCAGTTCGACCTGCCCGATCAGCAGCAACGCCAGACAATCCTCCCGATTGGCCGACCGCATCCTGACCTTGAGATCGAACGCCCTCAGCCTGTCCATCAGCCCCGGCGCGACGGAGATGGTGATGGCGTGCTGACCGGCGATTTCCAGCTTGTTGTGCAGCCCCCGCCCGCCATGCCGCAGGGACAGCGTCAGACTGTTGATGCCATCGGACAGCTCCCGGATCTGTTCGAGCGATGCCGCCACATGCGGCAAGATCCGCGCCGGCCGCTGGCTGCGATCGAAAAGCTGCGCGTCGAGCTGTTCCTCGATCTGCCGCAACCGCCGCGAGAATGCCGGCTGTGTCACGCCACGCATTTCCGCGGCGGCCTGAAAGGAGCCCGCCTCGGCAACGGCCAGAAGATCCTTGAGCCATTCATGTCGCATTTTTCGCCGTTCCCATAAATATGCGCTTTGTGCATATTAGCGGACATAATCGGCATTTGAAATCGGCGCGCGCCCTGTTGCACACTCTCCAAAAGTCGAAGGAGGATCGAACATGCATCTGGCGCGGTTCCCGCGGGTTCGTCTGGCGCATCTGCCAACGCCGCTCGAAAGGCTCGACCGGCTGACCGAAGCGCTTGGCGGTCCCGATATCTGGATCAAGCGTGATGACTGCACCGGCCTGTCGACGGGCGGCAACAAGACGCGCAAGCTCGAATTCCTGATGGCCGAAGCGCTCGACCAGGGCGCCGACATCATCGTCACGCAAGGCGCCACCCAGTCCAACCATGCCCGCCAGACGGCCGCGTTTGCCGCGCGCCTTGGCATGGACTGCCATATCCTGCTGGAAGACCGGACCGGCTCCAAAGACCCCAATTATAACCACAACGGCAATGTGTTTCTCGACCATCTGCATGGCGCGACCACCGAGCGCTGCGCCGGCGGACTTGACATGGCGGCCGAACTGGATCGCTCTGCGCAGGGTTTGCTCGCCGGTGGCCGCACGCCCTATGCCATCCCCGGTGGCGGCTCCAACGCCACCGGCGCGCTGGGCTATGTGGGCGCCGCGCAGGAATTGATGCAGCAGGCCGACGAACAGGGGCTGGTCATCGACCACCTCGTGCACGCCACCGGCAGCGCCGGAACACAAGCCGGGCTGGTCGCGGGGCTCAAAGGCATCAATGCGCGTGTGCCCGTGCTTGGCATCGGCGTCAGGGCACCCAAGCCCAAGCAGGAGGAAAATGTCTACAAGCTGGCTTGCGCCACCGCTGAAAAGCTCGGCCTGCCGGGGCTTGTCGAACGCGACGATATCGTCGCCGACACATCCTATGTCGGGGGCGGTTACGGCATTCCCACGCCGGCCATGATCGAGGCGATCGAGATGTTCGCCCGGCTTGAGGGCATCCTTCTGGATCCGGTCTATTCGGGCAAGGGCGCGGCCGGCCTGATCGATCTTGTCCGCAAGGGCCATTTCAGGCGCGGGCAAACGCTCGTCTTCCTGCACACGGGAGGCTCTGCCGGCCTGTTTGGCTATACCGGAATATTTGACTTCGGCGTGACATCGGCGGAGGCTGCCTGAACGCATGACCGAACCGGTATTCGACGGCAGTTTCACCGAACAGGAAGCGCTTCCCGATGCGGCGATCGAGGCTGCCTTGGCGGTGATGAAGACCGGACGCCTGCACCGCTACACCGTGGGCGGCGGCGGACCGTCCCAGACCGCGCTGCTGGAACGCGAATTTGCCGCCTCGATTGGTCAGGACTATTGCCTGGCCGTTGCATCGGGCGGCTATGCGCTGCAACTAGCAATGCGCGCCTGGGGCGTTTGCCAAGGCGAGCCCGTGCTTACCAATGCATTCACCCTGTCACCGGTGCCCGGCGCCATCGTGGCGGTCGGCGGAACGCCAATTCTCGTCGAAACCACTATCGACCTGACCATCGATTTCGACGATCTGGAAGCAAAGATCGCCGCGTCCGGCGCGCGCCTTTTGCTGCTGTCGCACATGCGCGGTCATATCGCCGACATGGACACGCTGCGCGCCCTGCTCGACCGGGCCGGTGTCGCGCTGATCGAGGATTGCGCACACACGATGGGCGCGTCCTGGAATGGTCGCCCAAGCGGGACGTTCGGCATCGCCGGGTGCTTTTCCACCCAGACCTACAAGCATATCAATTCCGGCGAAGGCGGACTGATCGCCACCCCTGATGCCGATCTGATGGCGCGCGCCACCGTGCTTTCCGGTTCCTACATGCTTCATGATCGCCATCCTGCAGCGCCCGCACCGGAGGCGTTCGGCGACGCGCCGCTCAAATGCCCCAACATGAGCGGCCGCATGGACAATCTGCGGGCCGCGATCCTGCGCCCGCAACTGGCCGCGCTCGCCGACAACACCGCGCGCTGGAACGCGCGCTACCAAACGGTGAGCGACAGGCTCCGCGACGTCGCCGGCCTGCGCCTGACCAAGCGCGACCGGCGCGAAACCTTTGTCGGAAGCTCGATCCAGTTCTTCCTCGACGATCTGACCGCAGATGAGTGCGAAGCGTTCGTGACGCTCTGCGGGGCCCGCGGCGTGGAACTCAAATGGTTCGGCGCGCCCATGGCCGCCGGCTACACCAGCACTCACCACCACTGGACGTATCTTCCGCCGCAGGACCTGCCGCGAACCGACGCGATCCTCGCCACCTTGTTCGACATGCGCCTGCCGCTGACCTTCTCGCTCGACGACTGCACGCTGATCGCATCGATCATGGCCGAGTGCGCGGCACGCATGGCAGAGCCGGTCCTCCCCCGGGCCGGGGTGGCGTGACATGATCGAGCGCCGCGATACACAAGCCCGGCCAAGCGTGGGGATCATCGGCGGCGTGGGCCCCCAGGCCACCGTCGATCTGATGCAGCGAGTGATCGACCGGACGCCGGCCGACGACGATGCCGACCATGTCCGCATGATCGTCGACAATGATCCGGCCGTGCCGTCGCGCATCAAGGCGCTGATCGAGATGACCGGCCCAAGCCCTGCGCCCTATCTGGCAACCATGGCGCGCGGGCTGGTGGCGATGGGCGCCGATATGCTGGCCATGCCCTGCAACACCGCCCACCACTATCTCGATGACATCAGAGCCGCCGCCGCACCCGTCAAGGTGCTCGACATGGTCGCGCTGACGGCCGACCGCATCGCCGCCCTTCCCGTTCGGCCGCGGTCGGTCGGACTTTTGGCTTCGACCGCCGTCCGGCTGACCGGCCTTTACGACAGGGCGCTGGCCGACCGCGGCATCCAGGCGCTCTACCCGTCCAACCAGGACGCCGTTCTGGCCGTCATCAAGGCCGTCAAGGCGGGCAATACCGGGTCTGCACCGCAGGCACGCATCTTGGCTGCCGCAAGCGACTTGCAGGCGCAGGGCGCCGGCGCGCTGGTCATCGCCTGTACGGAAATCTCGGCGCTCGGCATCGCCCTGCCCGACGCGCTTCCCGCACTGGATGCGCTCGATGTGCTCGCCGACGCGATCGTTGCATATGCCCGTCCGTCGTCGCGCGCGCCGCATGCCGGGACCGCAAGCGCACCTATCCACCCCCCAAAGTTCATGCCACAGGGAGAAAAAGCATGAAGAAATCCGTCACCTGCCTCGCCGCGGCCGCCATGCTTGCGGGCACTGCCACAACGGCATTGTCCGCCGACATGGTTCTTGGTGTGCCCAACTGGCCCGCCGCCAACGCCACGGCGAACATCCTCAAGGTCGTCATCGAGGAGAATTTCGGTCTGGAGGTCGAACTCCAGAACGGCACCAATCCGATCATCTTCGAGGCGATGGACCAGGGCTCGATGCACCTGCACCCCGAAGTGTGGATGCCCAATCAGCAGAACCTGCACGACACCTATGTCAAGGACCGTTCAACGGTCATTATGAACGACAATCCGGTGCAGGCCGTACAGGGCATGTGCGTGCCCACCGCGATCGCCGAGGAATATGACATCAAGTCGATCGAGGATCTGACCGACCCTGAAAAGATCGCGATCTTCGACAAGGACGGCAATGGTACGCCCGAAGTCTGGATCGGCGCGCCCGGCTGGGCATCGACCGTCATCGAGCGCATCCGCGCCAAATCCTATGGTTATGACCAGACGATGGATCTTCAGGAATATGACGGCACCGTCGCCTGGGGCGAACTGGGCACGGCGGTCGAAAACGGCGAACCCTGGATCGGCTTTTGCTACGAGCCGCATTTCATCTTCGTCGCCTATGATCTGACCTATCTTGAAGAGCCCGCGCACGACCCGGACACCTGGACCATCGTGCAGCCGACCGACGATCCGGACTGGCTGGCCAAGTCGCAGGCATCCACCGCCTGGAAAGGCGCGACACTTCACCTGCACTATGCGGCCAGCGTGCGCGAGAACCATCCGGACGTGGCGGCCATGCTCGATGCCTACAAGATGCCGGCCGAATGGCTCAGCGACATGGGCTTCGAACTGACGCTCAACGACATGGATGCGGCCGATTATGCCCGCCAGTGGGTCGATAAGAACGAGGAAGTCGTTCTTGAATGGCTGACCAACTGACCATGGCGCGGCCGCCGGCTTCGGCCGGCGGCCCCCTGCCCCCGGAGATCACCGCCATGACCGAGCCGGTCGTCGAGCTTGCCAATGTCTGGAAGGTGTTCGGCCGCCGGGCGCCCGAAACCATCCAAGCGGCGCAATCGGGCGGCATCACCAAGCCCGAGGCATTGGAGCGTTTCGGCACGGTCATCGGCGTCCGCGATGCGTCCTTTTCGGTCGCGCGCGGCGAAATCTTCTGCATCATGGGCCTGTCCGGCTCGGGCAAGTCGACGCTGGTGCGACATGTCAACCGGCTGATCGAACCCTCCGCCGGCACCATCAAGGTGCTCGGCCGCGATGTCGGCGCCCTCTCCGACCGCGACCTGCGGGAGATGCGCTCGCGCCATATCGGCATGGTGTTCCAGCACATGGCGCTGATGCCGCACCGTTCGGTGCGCGACAATGTCGCCTATCCGCTTGAAGTGCGCGGCGTGCCCAAATCGAAGCGCTGGGCGGTGTCCGACCATACGCTCGGCCTGGTCAATCTCGACGGCTATGAGGACCGGCTGCCGCGGGAACTGTCGGGCGGCATGCAGCAGCGCGTCGGCATTGCGCGCGCACTCGCCTCCGATCCCGAAATCCTCCTGATGGACGAGCCTTTCTCCGCGCTCGATCCGCTCATCCGCCTGCAATTGCAGGACCAGTTCAAGGCGCTGGTGGATGAACTTCAAAAGACGACGCTTTTCATCACCCATGATCTGGACGAGGCGATCCGCATCGGCGACCGCATCGCCATCATGAAGGACGGCGTGATCGTGCAGATCGGCACGCCCGAGCAGATCGTCACCAGTCCCGCCGACGATTATGTCCGCGAATTCGTCCAGGGCATTTCCCGGCTCAAGCTGGTGCGCGCCCATACCATCATGGAGCCACTGGCGGATTATGCCGGCCCGCCGCTCAATGGCGCGCCGCGCGCCGATGGCGAAGCCGACCTCGACACGCTGATCGACCTGTCGGTCGCCGCCGACGCGCCGGTGGTGATCACCGAACAGGGCACCGAAGTCGGCATCGTCACCAAGTCGACGCTCTTGCGCGGCATTCAGGGAGGCAAGGGATGAACATTCAGGAGCCCACGCCCGTCCGCACTGTCGCGGCTGTCGCCGACATCGAAGTCGACCGCGCCGAACTGGATGCGTCCATCGCGCAATTTGTCGACCGCAACCCCGACTACTATGCCAATGCCTTCCACCGCATCCACGACACGACGCGCGGCGTCCCGCTGACGTTCAACTGGGCTGCCGCCGTCTTCGGCCCGCTCTGGGCGGCGGCGCGGGGTGTCTGGGGTTTTTTCTGGTTCTTCCTGATCCTTGAAATCATCGCCTGGGTGCAGATCGGCCGCGGCACATGGGGTCAACTCGGCGCCGACGAACTGGCCCGCGCATCGCAGCAGGAAGCCCGCGCGCAGCAGTTTCTCGAACGCGCCGAACAGGCGCGCGCCGCCGGCGAGGATCCGACCCGCTTTGAGACGCTGGGCAACAATCTGATGCGCGCCGCCGAAAACAGCCGCGAGACCGCCGAGGCCGCCGCCGCCGGCGCGTTCGGCATCCTGATGGCCGGCCTTGCCTTCCTCGTGATCATCAAGCTGATCCAGGGCGTCTGGGGCAACATCGCTTACGAGAAACAATATTCGCGCTGGCGGATCGATCCCGGTTCGGTTGTGTCCGGCATCCAGCCGCGCAACCTGGTGTTCGGCCTGGTCATGGCGTTGGCGATAGCGCCGCTCACCGTCTACCGCTTCACCATCGAGGATGTGTGGCCGGCGCTCACGGCATTCCCCGCCGATCCGGACCATTATTCGGGCACGGCCCGCTGGCTCGAAGCGCAGATCGATGCGGCGGCCCGCAATGGCGCCGGCGCGTTCGATTCCATCGTCTTCGGCGTGCGCACCGTCCTCGACACGATTTCACTGGCGCTCGTCGCAACGCCTTGGCCCGTGGTGATGACCGTGATCTGCGTCGTCGCATGGCGCTCGGCCGGCCCGCGCGTTGCCATCTTCACCGCGGCCGCGCTCGCCTATATCGCGATGATGGGCTATTGGGAGATCGCCATGGAAACGGTCGCGCTCGTCGGCGCGGCGGTCGTCATCTGCGTGATCCTGGGCATCCCGCTCGGCATCTGGTTTGGCAAGTCCGAGCGCGCCTACAAGTTCGCCGAGCCCGTTCTCGACCTCATGCAGACTTTGCCGGCCTTCGTCTATCTGATTCCGATCATTGCCTTTTTCGGCACCGGCAACCCGCCTGGCATCCTGGCAACGATCATCTTCGGCATGCCGCCCCTGATCCGTCTGACAGCGCTCGGCATCAGGGGCGTTCCCGAAAGCATCAAGGAAGCGGCCACCGCCTTCGGCGCCTCGCGCTGGAACGTGCTTTATGATGTCGAACTGCCGCTGGCGCGACCATCCATCATGACCGGGGTCAACCAGACCATCCTGATGTGCCTGTCCATGGTGGTGATCATCTCGCTGATCGGCGGCGGCGGGCTTGGCAAAGTCATTTTGGAGGCGCTGCAATTCGCGGCCAAGGGACCGGGCCTTCTGGGCGGGCTGGCGATCCTTCTGTGCGCCATGGTCATCGACCGGATCGTCCAGGGCGCCTTCCGCCGCGCCGACCACAAATAAGAGGGCATCATGGCCATCACCTATCTCAAGCGTGCGGCCCGCACGCCCGAAACCGACGCCGGCGAAACCAAGGCCCGCGTCGAAGCCATGCTGGCGGAGATCGAGGCCGGCGGCGAGGAGGCCGCACTCCGTTTCGCGCGCCGGTTCGACCGCTGGGAGGGACCCGTCGCCGTCACGCGCGAAGCGATCGATCGCGCGCACAACGAACTCGACCCGCAGCTCAAGGCCGATATCGCGTTCGCCCATGACAATATAAGGCGGTTCGCCGAAGCGCAGTTCGCCACGATCAGGCCGGCCGGGATCGAGGTACAGCCCGGCTTCTGGGCAGGCCAGAAGCACATTCCGGTTTCCGCCGCAGGCTGCTATGTGCCCGGCGGCCGCTACAGCCATGTCGCCAGCGCCATCATGACGATCACCACGGCCAAGGTGGCTGGCGTCGGCCACATCACTGCCTGCTCGCCGCCGCGTCCGGACATCGGCGTTCCGCCGGCGATCCTTTATGCGATGGATTTGTGCGGCGCCGACACGATCCTCAATCTGGGCGGGGTTCAGGGTATCGCGGCCATGGCGTTCGGCCTGTTCGGCGCACGGCCCGCCGATATTCTCGTCGGCCCCGGCAACCAATATGTTGCCGAAGCAAAACGGCTCCTGTTCGGCCGTGTGGGCATCGACATGTTCGCCGGCCCCACTGACAGTCTGATCATCGCCGACCGGACTGCCGACGCCGAAACCGTCGCCTGGGATCTGGTCAGCCAGGCCGAACACGGCGCCAACTCGCCGGTCTGGCTTGTCACCGATGACCGCGCGTTGGCCGAAGCGGTCGTCGCGCACGTTCCGGCCTGCATCGCCGCCCTGCCCGAACCCAACGGGCCGGCAGCCGAGGCCGCATGGCGCGACTATGCTGAAATCGTTCTGTGTGATAGCCGGGAAGAGATGGCCGAAACCTCCGACCGATACGCGCCCGAACACCTGCATGTGCAGGCCGCCGATCCCGATTGGTGGCTGGAACGGCTGCGCAATTACGGCTCGCTCTTTCTGGGCCGAGAAACCACCGTCTCCTTCGGCGACAAGTGCGCGGGCCCCAACCACGTGCTGCCGACCTCGGGCGCCGCGCGCTACACGGGCGGCCTGTCGGTGCACAAATTCATGAAGACCGTGACATGGCAGCGCGCGACCGCCGAAGGCGCGCGGCCGGTCGCCGAAGCCACAGCCCGCATTTCACGCCTTGAAGGCATGGAAGGCCATGCCCGCGCCGCCGACCTGCGGATCGCGCCCGTCGCATCATCGAGCCGGGCGGCCACGGAATGACCCCGTGCGCAGCCTGATCCGCGAACGCACTGAACAGGCGGCGACGGTCTTCCGCGGGCTCGCCCTCGCCCTGACGATCGCCGCTGCCGCCGCGTTCCTGGGCGCCCATTATGGCGCGCCGGCCATGCTGTTCGCGCTCCTGATCGGCATGGCGTTCAACTTTCTCGCCCATGAAAGCCATATCAAGCCGGGTGTCGACTTTGCCGCGTCCACCTGCCTTCGCCTTGGCGTCGCGCTGCTCGGCGTGCGGCTGAGCTGGGCCGATTTCCAGGCCCTCGGTCCCTACCCCGTTATCGCTGTCATCGTGCTGGTCACGCTGACGATCCTCGCCGGTATCGTCCTGTCGCGCCTTCTGGGCAGGGGGGCGCGGCTTGGCATTCTGACCGGCGGTTCGGTCGCCATTTGCGGCGCCTCGGCGGCTCTCGCGCTCGCATCGGTCCTGCCGCGAGACGCGCGCCTTGAGCGTGACACGCTCTTCACGGTCGTCGCGGTCACCACCCTTTCCACCATCGCCATGGTCGCCTATCCGCTGCTGTTCGCAGCGCTTGACGCCACGGACGCGCAGACCGGCATGCTGATCGGCGCGACCATCCACGACGTCGCACAGGTCGTCGGCGCCGGCTATTCGGTCTCACAGGAGGCGGGCGACACCGCCGTCATGATCAAGCTGATGCGCGTGGCGCTTCTGCCGGTCGTGCTTCTGGCCGTCATCGTTGCGCTCGCCAACAGCAAGGCCGATGGCGGCAAGATCACCCTGCCCTGGTTTCTGGTCGCCTTCATCGCGCTGGCCGCCATCAACAGTCTCGGCCTCATTCCCGCTCCGGTCGCTTCGGCCGCCGAATCCGCATCGCGCATCCTGCTGATCACCGCGATCGCGGCGCTCGGCGTAAAGACGGCACTGAAGCAGATGGCCGATCTCGGCGGCGGCTACATCATGCTGGTCGTTGCGGAGACGACCTTGCTGCTCGCCATGGCGATCGTCTTCGTCAAGCTGTTCGTCGCCTGAGCCCGAACGCTTACACCGTGCCGCCGAGCGAACCCTCCAGTTCGACAAGCTCCTGACCGCCGGCCATCATGTCCTGGAGTTCGTCCGGCGTGATCTGGCCGCGCTGCGCCGTCCCCAGCGTCTTGCCGCGATTGAGCACGGTGAACCGGTCACCGACCGCCAGCGCATGGCGCACATTATGCGTGATGAAGACAACGGCGATATCCGCCTTGCGCACCTTGTCGATCGTCGCCAGCACATTGGCGGTCTGGCGCACGCCGAGCGCCGATGTGGGCTCGTCGAGGATCAGCACCTTGGCGCCGAAATGCACCGCCCGCGCGATGGCCACCGTCTGCCGCTCGCCGCCCGACAGCGTGCCCACCGCCTGGTCGGGACCGCGCAGATTGATGCCCATCTTGCGCATCTCGCTCATCGTGACCGAATTGGCGTGGTCATGATCGAAGAAGGACAGGCCGAGCCGCCTTTTGACCGGCTCGTTGCCCATGAAGAAATTGCGGCTGACCGACATGAGCGGGATCATCGCCAGATCCTGATAGACCGTGGCGATCCCGGCCGAGATCGCATCGCGCGGATCCTCGAAATGCATTGGCTGGCCTTCAAAACGGATTTCGCCCTTGGTCGGCTTGTGGACGCCGGACATCGTCTTGATGAAGGTCGATTTGCCGGCGCCATTGTCGCCCAAAAGGCAGTGGCATTCGCCCGGATAGATGTCGAGCGACACGCCGGCCAGCGCGATCACCGAGCCGAAATGCTTTTCGATGTCGCGCATCTCGATGATGGGAGCATGGGTCGAGGTCATGTCAGCGCTCCCCCGTGATCATGCGGCGGATATAGGTGTTCAGGATGACGGCCAGCAGCAGCAAGACCCCGAGGAAGACGCGGAACAGCGAACTCTCGACGCCGGCGAAGAACAGCCCCTGCTGGACAACCCCGAAGATCAGCGCGCCCAGCGCTGCGCCGATGACAGAGCCATATCCGCCGGTGAGCAATGCGCCGCCGATCACCACGGCGATGATCGCCTCGAACTCCTTGAGCAGGCCACGGTCGGCCCCTGCCGAACCGAACTCCATCACCTGTGCGGTGGCGAACACGCACGCACAGAAGGCGGTGAACATGAACATCAGGATCTTCACCCGATTGACGGGCACGCCGACATAGCGTGCCGCCTGGGCATCGCCGCCGGCCGCGAAAATCCAGTTGCCGAACTTGGTGCGCGTCAGAAGGATATGTCCGAACACGACGAGCAACAGGGCCCACACGATCAACATCGGAATGCCGTCGACCACCGGCTGGCCGGCGCGCGTGCCGCGCTCGAAGGTCTCGATCAGGCCATTGTCGCCGAGCCACTGGAAAAAGCCCTTCAAGATCGTTCCGCCGAAGATCGGCGCGAGCCAATCGCCCTGCGCCACGTCCGCTATCCCGCCAATGATCGTTTTGCGCTCGATGGTCTGCGGCAGGTAGATGGTGAAACCGCGCAGGATGAACAGAAACGCCAGCGTGACGATGAAGCTCGGCAGCCCGGTGCGGATAACGATGAAACCGTTTAGAGCACCGATGGAAATGCAGATGATGAAGGTCGTGATGATGGCAAGCCAGACCGGCCAGTCCAGCGTCACGGAAAAGATCGCGATCATCATGCCGGCAAAACCGATCATCGAGCCAACCGACAGGTCGAATTCGCCGGCGATCATCAAAAGGCAGGCGCCGACAGCGATGATCATGAACTGAGCCGAGACGACCGACCAGTTCATGATGCCCTGCGGGTTGAACATGCCCGAATCGAACGCGGTCAAAAGGAAGAAGACGAAGACGATGATGGTCCCGCAAATCCCGCCCAGTTCGGGACGGATGAGTGCCTTGCGGAACCCGGACATCTCCTTGATGCGTTCGTCGGATGCAATTGGGGACTGCGCTGTCTCGGACATCGCCCACCTCCCTCATCATAATGTCCAATAGAATGGAAAAACGGCGGCCGAACCGGCCGCCGCCTTGAATGCGTCTAGCGATATTCGCCGGCGTGCTGTTCAACCAGTTCCAGAGCATCGGCGGTCACGAAGCCGGGGCCCGAATTGATGTTGTTGCCCGGCAAAACGCCATAGCGGTGATAGTTGGACATGACCACGACCGGCAGATAGGCCTGCAGGAAGGGCTGCTGGTCGATGCCCCAATTGATCACGCCGGACTTGATCGCCTTGACGATTTCATCGCCCAGATCGAACGTGCCGAAATAGATTTCGCCGGCCATGCCGTTTTCTTCGAGCGCCTGGATGGTCGGATCGGCCGAGACGGGGCCGAGCGTCAGGATGGCGTCGGTATCGGGATTGGCCGAAAGATAGGCCAGAACCTTGTTTTTGACTTCCGACGGATCGGTGCCGCTGTCGAGCATGGAGTCGCCCAGATCGACCTCCAAACCATCGGCAAAACCGCGGCAGCGCTCGCCGACGGTCGGCTGCTGGATGGCGTGGTTGACGCACAGGAACGACGTGACGCCATCGGCCTTGGCCCGCTGGCCGGCAGCCAGGCCGGCATCATATTCGGGCTGGCCGACATACATCAGCGCCCCCACCTCGCGCGCCTGTTCCGGCGTGCCGGTGTTCATGATGATCACGTCAATGCCCGATGCAACCGCATCCTTGATCGGGCCCTGAAGCACGTCGAAATCGGCCAGCGTCGTGATGATGCCATTGGGGCCGGCGGCCGTCGCCTGCTCGATGATGCGCGCCATGTCGGCAATATCGCCGGTCGGCGGATTGCGATACTCGACCTCAACGCCCATCTGTTCACCGGCGAGCGCGATACCGTTCTTGATGACGTTCCACCAGGTGTCGCTGTCCGGCGCATGGCTGACCAGCACATACTGCTCACCTTCCGCCGATGCCGTCGCCACCATCATCGGCGTGGCGGCCAGCGCCAGCGCGACACCAAGTTTCTTCAAGAGCTTCTTCATCTATTCCTCCCTGATGAACACGTGAAGATCTGTGCAGACTGTCGGGGCGGTAAACCCGCCGCTTGTTGTCCAACACAATCACAGTTCCCACATTTTTGCAACCGCTTGCAAAATTGCGCACCACTCCTACACTGGACACCACAAGGGGCTGGACGGTATCTGCTCGCATAGCGGGGGAACCCAGATGATTGTCACCATGAAGGATGTCGCTCTGCGCGCCGGGGTTTCCCGTTCGGCCGTGTCGCGCACATTCACCAAAGGCGCGTCGGTCTCGCTGAAAACCCGTCGCAAGGTCGAAAAGGCAGCAACGGAGCTGGGCTACAGCCCAAACGCGCTGGCTTCCGGGCTGACGACGGGGCGCACGCGGCTGATCGGGCTTGTCTCCAACAACTTCCACAACCCGATCTTTCTGGAAGTGTTCGACCTGTTCACGCGCGGCCTTCAGGAACGCGGTTTGAGGCCGCTTCTGGTCAACCTGACCGACGAAACCAATCCCGAGAACTCGGTGCGAATGCTGCGGCAATATTCCGTCGACGGGGTCATCGTTGCCTCATCGACGCTGCCGCCGACATTCGCCAAGGCGTTCAGCGATGCGCGCATGCCGGTGGTCCATTCGTTCGGCCGCCATGCCAGTTCGCCCGATGTGCACGTGGTCGGGATCGACAATGTCGCCTGCGGACGCATGGCCGCGCGCACGCTCGTTGAGCGCGGCTACACCCGCGTGGCGTTTCTGGGCGGTCCGGAAGCGGCCACCTCGACTCAGGACCGGCTTGCCGGCTTTCTCCAGGAGATGGCGGATCATCCCCACGTCGCCATCTCATATAGTTTTGCCACCGCCTATTCGTTCGAGGCAGGCCGAGCGGAAATGGCGCGCCTCATCGCCGACGGGCCGGCCGAAGCATTCTTCTGCGGTGATGACGTTCTGTCGATCGGTGCCATGTCGGCGGTCCAGTCCGCCGGCCTGGACGTGCCCGGCGATATCGGCCTGATCGGCCTGAACGACATGGAAATGGCGGGCTGGCAGAACATCGACCTGACCACCATCCGCCAGCCGATCCGGCAGATCATCGGCGCCTCGATCGAGCAGATCGTCTCGATGCTGGACGAGCCGGATCGCTATCCGGAAGCCCGGCTGTTTCCGTGCAGGGTCATTGAGCGGGGCACGTTGCGCGGCCTTTGATCAGCGCATGGTCGGCGGCCGGGCATCCACCCATTCGCCGCCCGCATCGGCCGACGCGACGGCACTGTGAACGGCCGCGATCGAACGCGCGCCGTCCGTCGCCTTGGGGTAATGCAGCGCCGCTGGATCGGGCGCCCGGCCATCCCGCCGGGCGCCGATCACCTCGGCCAGATCGACATAGATGTTGGCGACGGCCAGCGGAAACCCTTCCGGCGACCCGATGACCACACGGCTCAGCCGCGCGGCATCAGCCGTCAGTGTGCCATCGCCCTTTTCAAGGATTTCCGTGCGCCCGCCCAGCGGCTGCCACAGCACCTGGTTGGGCTGTTCCTGCGCCCAGCGCAGGCCGCCCTTTTCGCCATAGACCTCCAGCGTCAGCCCGTGTTGGCGCCCGATCGCCACCGTCGAGGTCCAAAGCCGGCCGACAATGCCGCCCTCGGTGCGGAAGTTGACCATGGCGTCATCCTCCAGTTCCCGACCGGGAACACAGGAGGCGAAATCAGCCGACAGTTTTGCGACCTCGTCGCCGGTGACGAAACTCGCCAGATGCAGCGCGTGGATGCCGCAATCGGCCATTTGGCCGGAGACGCCGGCCTGCGCCGGGTCGTAACGCCAGCGCACGCGCGGATTGTCCTGGTCGCGCGCATCCGCATGATGGCCGTGGCTGAAATTGGCGACGACGAGCCGGATCGTGCCCAGATCGCCATTGGCGACCATCGCGCGCATCTGCCGCGCCATCGGATAGGCCGAATAGCAGTAATTGACCGCGCAGACCGTGCCGGACGCCTCGGCGACACGAACGATCTCCTCGCCCTCCTCGACGGTCATCGTCATCGGCTTTTCGCACAGCACGTTGAAACCGGCTTCGAGGAACGCCCTGGTGATCTCGAAATGCGTGGCGTTGGGCGTTGCGACGGTCACCAGATCGATACGGTCGTCCCGCGCGCGTTCGCCAGCCAGCATGGCGCGCCAGTCGCCATAGGCCCGGTCGGGCGCGATGCCAAGTGATTGCGCATAGGCGCGGCCCTTGTCCGGATTGTGGTCGAGCGCGCCGGCCACGAAGCGGAAATGGCCGTCCGCCTGCGCGCCCAGCCTGTGCGCCGGGCCGATCTGGCTGCCCTCGCCGCCGCCCACAAGGCCCCAGTTCAACTTGCTCATGGCAATGTCCTCAAAACCCGATGGAGGAAAGATAGGCGCGGTTGGCCTTGGCGTCGCGCAAAGGATCGGTGCCGGCAATCATCGGATCGCAATCCTGCTCGACGGTACACCAGCCATCAAAACCGGCATCGAGCAGGATCTGCCGCACAGCCCGAAAATCGACATCGCCATCACCCAGATTGCAGAAGATGCCCTGCCCGCACGCCTCGTAGAACCCGGTGCCCCTGGCGATCACGTCTGCCTTGACCGCCGGATCGATGTCCTTGAAATGCATGTAGCTGATCCGGTCGATATGGCGGCCCATGAAAGCCACCGGATCAAACCCCGCATAGGAATGGTGGCCCGTGTCGAAGCAGATTTTCAGGATCGCTTCGTCCACCTCGTCGAGCAGGCGCTCCAGTTCCGGTTCGAAGTCCATGAAGCCTGCCGCATGGGCATGGATGCCGACCGTCAACCCGTATTCCTCGGTGCCCATGCGGGCGACATGGACAATGCGGTCGCGATAGGCGGTCCACTCGGCCTTTGCCATCTGTTCAGCGGCATCGGCGCGGCCCGCCGTCGGCGCCCGGCGCGGCGAAATGGAATCGATCAGCACCAGATCCTCGGCGCCATGGGCAGCGAGCGCCGCGCAGGTCCGGCGTGACGCGTCCAGCACATCGTCCCACTGGTCCGGATCGTGGAAAGGCCGGAACACGACGCCGCCGATCATTTCGAGGCCGTTCTCGGCCAGCGCGTCGGCGACCTGCGGCGGGTCCTCCGGCATGAAGCCGACGGGCCCCAGTTCAATGCCTTGATAGCCGGCCTCGGCATTTTCGCGCAGCACCGTCCGCCAGTCCGGATTGCGCGGATCGCCAGCGAACTCGACACCCCAGGAACAGGGCGCATTGCCGATTTGGATGGTCATGGTCGGTATCCGTTCCTAAAATTCGTCGATCCGGTGCCACTGCGTTGTTTCATGGGAGGCCCAAGCCGCGGCGATGACGCGATGGACCGCGAGCCCTTCGCGGAACGTCGGCCAGACCGGCTCTCCGGTTGCAATGGCCGTCAGGAAATCCTTGGCCTCGATGATGATCTGGTCTTGGTAGCCGGTGCCATGGCCGGGTCCCTGACAAAAGGGCTCGTAGTCGGGATGCGCCGGCCCGGTCAGAAGCTTGCGGAACCCGCGCTCGGCCTCGGGTCCGTCGGCCGTATAGAGCCAAAGTGCGTTCTGGTCCTCCTGATCGAACGGGATGGAGCCTTTGGTTCCATGGATCTCATAGGCGTAGCCCATCTTCTTGCCCGTCGCGATACGGCTGAAGAACAGATGACCCATCGCGCCATTTTCGAACCGGCACATCATCTGTGCCTGATCGTCATTGGTCACCGGAACGCCGTTCCGGTCCGCGTGAACGGTCTCGATCCGCGCCATCACTTCGGTGATCGGCCCGACCAGCGCCCGCGCGCCGTTGATCATGTGCGGCGCCAGATCGCCCATCGTGCCGTTCGCCCGGCCATCGGTGCGCCAGGAGGCCGCCGCCTCGGGATCGGCATAGAAATCCTCGGTATGCTCGCCGCGAAACCAGGTGATGTCGCCGATCCGGCCTTCGGCGATGAGCGCCCGCGCATATTGCGAGGCCGGCGTGCGAATATAGTTGAAGCCGATCATGTTGGCGCATCCGCTCGCCTCGGCCGCGTCCACCATCGCCCGCGCGTCGGCAAGCGTCGCGCCCATCGGTTTTTCGCAGAGCACCGGCTTGCCGCGCGCGAAAGCGGCCTCGGCGACCGGGCGGTGCATGGCCTGCGGCGAAGCGATCACGACAGCCTCGACGGCCGGATCATCCACCAGGTCCTGCCAATCGTCAGCCGCGCGCCGAAACCCGTAGGCATCGCGGTAGCGCGCGCCCGATCGAGGCGTTGACGCACACACGCATTCCAGTCGCGGCTTCAGCGCGGTGTCGAAGACGGCGCCAACCGCGGCCATGGCCACCGCGTGCGCCTTGCCCATATAGCCGCCGCCGACGATCCCTATCCCGATTTCGGCCATGGCGTCCGCTTCCGATTAACATTTGCACCCGGTTGCAAAATGAGTATCTTTATCCAGGGCCCGTGGTCAACAACCAATTCCGGCCCAGCGGAGGAGCACAGCGTGAGCGGCAGCGACGACACCATTTGCCTGACGACGGCGCAGGCCATCATTCGCTATCTGGCGGCGCAGTGGATCGAGAGCGATGGCGAAAGCGTGCGCGTCTGCGGTGGCGGCTTCGGCATTTTCGGCCATGGCAATGTGCCGTGCCTTGGCGAAGCGCTCTACGACCATCGCGATGTGCTGCCGCTCTATCGCGGCCAGAACGAGCAGTCGATGGGCTTTGCCGCCGCCGCCTACGCCAAATACCATCTGCGCCAGCGCTTCATGCTCTGTACGGCGTCCGCCGGCCCCGGCACGGCCAATCTTCTGACGGCATCGGCGCTGGCCCACGCCAACCGCCTGCCCATGCTGATGCTGTGTGGCGACACGTTCCTGACCCGCCTGCCCGACCCGGTGCTCCAGCAGCTTGAACATTTCGGCAATCCCGCGCTCGGTTTGAACGACGCCTTCAAGGCCGTCACCCGCTATTGGGATCGCATCACCCACCCCGCCCAGATCGTCCAGTCACTCCCGGCTGCACTGGCGACCATGCTCGATCCGGCCGATTGCGGGCCGGCCTTCATCGGCTTGCCGCAGGACGTGCAGGGCTGGACGTGGGATTTTCCCAAAGCGTTCTTCGAGGAGCGCACCCACCGCATTCGCCGGAGCGCACCCGACGCAGGCGAGATCGCCGATGCGGCGGCCTGTCTGAAGGCAGCCGAGCGGCCAGTCATCATCGCCGGCGGCGGCGTGCAATATGCGCGCGCGGTTGCCGAACTGACCGCCTTTGCCGAAACGCACAACATCCCGGTCATCGAAACCATCGCCGGCCGCGCCAACCTGGTCGCCACGCACCCGCTTAACATCGGCCCGGTCGGCGTGACGGGGTCGGACAGCGCCAACTGGGCCGCCGAACGGGCCGATGTGATCCTTTCGGTCGGCTCGCGCCTTCAGGACTTCACGACCGGCTCGTGGACGGCGTTCGCCAAGGACGCGCGGATCGTCTCGCTCAACGCGGCGCGCCACGATGCCGGCAAGCACATGTCGCTGCCTGTCGTCGGCGATGCAAAACTCGGCCTTCAGGCGATTGGCGCCGCTTTGGCCGGCTACACGGCTCCGGCCGATTGGACGAGGGCCACGCAGGCCGAACGCGGCAAATGGGACGCCTACGTTGCCGACAACGTCAGGCCTGGCAACCGGCCCAACTCCTATGCGCAGGCCATCGGCGTCGTGAACGATCTTTGCGGCCCGCGCGACCGCGTGGTTGCCGCCGCCGGCGGCCTGCCCGCCGAGGTGACCGCCAACTGGCGAACCCTCGATATCGGCACAGTCGATGTCGAGTTCGGTTTTTCCTGCATGGGCTATGAGATCGCCGGCGGCTGGGGCGCACGCATCGCCCAGAGCGAAAATGAGCCCGATGCCGACACGATCGTCTTTGTCGGCGACGGCTCCTACCTGCTCATGAACTCCGACATCTATTCGTCGGTTCTGACCGGCAAGAAGCTGATCATCCTCGTACTCGACAATGGCGGGTTCGCCGTCATCAACAAGCTGCAGAACAACACCGGCAATGAGAGCTTCAACAATCTGATCGCCGATTGCCCGACCGTACCCGAACCGTTCGTCGTGGATTTCGAGACGCATGCGCGCGCCATGGGCGCCAACGCCGAGTTCGCCGCCAGCCCCACGGAACTGGGCGAGGCGTTCCAGCGCGCCAAGGCGGCCGACAAGACTTCGGTGATCGTCATGAATGTCGATGCCTATGAAGGCTGGACGACCGAGGGCCACACCTGGTGGGAAGTGGGCACGCCGCATACCAGCGAACATCAAAGCGTCCGCGACAAGCACCGTGAGATCGAAGCGGAACGCGCCAAGCAGCGCAGGGGCGTATGATGCAACGCTTCACCGCCGCAACCGCCGATCCGGACACGATCGTTGCAGAACTGCTCGACGGAGACGGTGCCGTTGCGATCTCCGGCTTGTTCACGCCGGACCAGATCGCCGAGGCGCGTGCCATCATCATGGCCGAATCCGATCAGGCGGCAGAAAAGGTCACGCACTTTCAGGGCGCAGCGGAAGCCGAGGGCACAATTGCTCTTCAGCGCCGGGTCTGGAACCTGCTCGCCAAGGGTGATGTCTTCTCGCAGATGGCATCCCATCGGGTGCTGATGGCGATCCTGCGCAAGTTTCTGGGCACCGAGTTCATCATGGGCTCGATCGCGGCCAACAGGCTCCTGCCCGGTGGCCCCGGCCAGGAACCCCATGTCGATTACCCCTATTGGGATTTCCACGCCCCCGAAACGCACCCGGTTGGTTTGAACGGCTCGTTTCCGATGAACGCGCAAGTGTCCGTGATCCTTGATCCGTTCACCGCCGAAAGCGGCGCAACAGCTTTTGTGCCCGGCAGCCAGCGCGAACTGCGCTATCCGACAGAAGCCGACAATTTCTTCGACCGATGCGAACGGATGATCGGCGAGCCCGGCGATGTCGTCCTGTTTTACGGCGTCACATGGCATTGCGCGATGCCCAACCGCAGCGACCATGACCGCAGCGCCATCCTGATCCAGTACCTGCCCAAATGGGTCAAACCGATGGAGGACATGCCCGCAGCCCTGCCCGCCTCTTTCATCGATGCGGCAAGCGATGATCTCAAGCAGTTGCTCGGACTCAACTATCCCTATCCCGAGGTGCTCGATGCGGCGCGCGCCGGCAACACGGAGGGCCGGACGTGAACCGCGTGCTCGACGGGATCGCAAGGAACCGCTTTCTGGTCGTCGGCCGGGTCGGCATGGACTTTTTTCCCGACCCGCCCGGCACGAAGACGGAAGAGGCCGAACGCTTCGTCAGCGCGATGGGCGGCTCGGCCGCCAACACCGCCGCCGGCATCGTCAAGCTGGGCGGTTCGGCCGCACTGGTCACCTGCGTGTCCGACGATTCCATCGGCCGCTACTGCCTGAACCAGCTCGACCGTTTCGGCATCGACAGCCGCCATGTCCGCACCGTCGGCGGCGAAGCGCGCAATTCGCTCGCCGTTTATGAAAGCCGCCTCGCCGATCATCAGACCGTGATCTACCGCAATGGCGCGGCTGACTTTCAGATGAACGTCGCCGATGTCGAAGCGGTCGATTACCGGGCGTTCGGCGCGATGATCACGGCGGGCACCGTGTTTGCAGCCGAGCCGTCGCGCGCCGCCGCCTTTCGCGCGATGGAACTGGCGCAAGAAGCCGGCCTGCCGATCGTGTTCGACATCGACTATCGCCCCTACTCCTGGCCCTCGCCACAGATCGCAGCGGACGTCCTGTCCAAGGCAGGCGATCTGTCCGACATCATCGTCGGCAATGACGAGGAGTTCGGCTTCATGGCCGGCGACATGGCACGCGGGCTCGACAAGGCGCGAAGCCTCGCCCGCGCACATGCCGCCATCATCGTCTACAAAATGGGGCCGGACGGCGCGATCACGATCGCCGAGGGCGAGGAAATCCGCACCGGCATCTTCAAGGTCGATGCACTCAAGCCGACAGGCGCCGGTGACAGCTTCATGGCCGGCCTTCTGGCATCGCTCGCCGCCGGCCGAACGCTTGAACAGAGCATCAGGCGTGGCTCGGCCTGCGCCGCCATTGTCGTCGCGCGCCCGGGCTGTGCGCCCGCCATGCCTTATCCGGACGAACTGGAGGCGTTTCTGGCCTCACATTCCGGCGCCTCGGACGCTGAAAGGAAGACCCATGCACATCCCGCCCTATGACAATCAAAACGCGCCGATCGTGGATGTCGAAGATGCGGTGGTGCCACTCAACTATTTCAACATCGTCAAGCTGAGCAAGGGACAGAGCTTTTCCTACGCCGTGCCTGGCTACGAGACCTGCATCGTGCCCGCCACCGGCACCATCGATGTGACCGTCGGCAGTTTCTCAGCCAAGACGCTGGGCGGGCGGGGCGTCGATGTCTGGGACGGCGAACCCGAGGGCGTCTACGTGCCCACTGGCACGGAGGCGACGATGACGTGTCTCTCCGACAGCGCGGAAGTGTTCATCGCTGGCGCCAAATGCGATGAAGTCTACGAGCCGTTCGCCGTGCGTGCGGACGAACTCGATCTGGTCCAGTACGGCAGCGACGACACCAAGACCCACCGCAAGATCAAGCACATTCTGGGCCAGAAACAGCACGGCCGGGTGGGCCGCCTGCTGGTCAGCGAACTCTATACGGTCGGCCAGGGCGGCTGGTCGGGCTTTCCCAGCCACAAGCACGACACCGACCGGCTGCCGGACGAGACGCGGCACGACGAGACCTACAATTTCCGCTTCCGGCCCAATTACGGCTCGGGCGTGCAGATGCTTCAGCGCGAGGACAATGCGCCGGGCGATGCCTATCACATCGTCGACGGCTCGACGATCTGCCTCGACCGCGGCTATCACCCGTGCTGCGTCTTGCCAGGCTATGAAATGTACTATTTCACCATTCTTGGCGGTCTGAGCCAGCGCTCGCTGGTGCAGTATTTCCAGCCCACCCACGCCGCGCAGTTGCACACCATTCCCGGCATCATGGACATGGTCGCCAAGTTCAAGTGAGCGAGTTCCGATGACGGTCGCGACCCTCGCCGACGTTCTCCAGCCCGCGCTGCGCGACGGCTACGCCGTCGCGGGCCTCGTCTGCCTTGGTTGGGAAGACATGCGCGCCTATGTCACCGCCGCCGAAGCCGAGAACGCACCGGTGATCCTGCAGGCCGGTCCGTCCTGCCGCGAACACACGCCGCTGCCGGTGCTGGGCGCCATGTTCCGCCATCTGGCGGAGAGCGCGTCGGTGCCCGTCGTCGCCCACCTCGATCACGGCTACACGCTGGATGAATGCCGGCAGGCGTTGGACAACGGGTTCACGTCTTTGATGTATGACGGCTCGCGCAAACCATTGAATCAGAATATCGACGAAACGGCGCAGATCGCTGAATTGGCGCACAAAGCCGGCATCTCTTGCGAGGGCGAGATCGGCTTTGTGGGCTATGCCGGCGGCGAGGCGTCGGACGGCACCGACCCGGAGGAAGCTGCCGCGTTTGCCCGTCAGACCGGCGTCGATGCCATGGCGATCTCGGTCGGCAATGTGCATCTGCAACAGGATCGCCAGGGCCGGCTGGACGAAGCGCGGATCGCGGCGATCGAGGCACTCACCGAGATCCCGCTGGTCATTCATGGCGGCTCCGGCGTGCCATTGGCACAGCGCTCGCACCTCGCCCGGGCATCGGCGATCTGCAAGTTCAACATCGGCACCGAGCTACGCATGGCGTTCGGCGCCGCCCTGCGCAAGGCGGTCAACGCCGACCCGAACCGTTTCGACCGGGTGCAGATCCTGAAAGAAACCCACGACCCGGTGGTCGCTGCGGCGCGTACCGCGATCAGCGCGGTCAGTCGTCCCAAAACAAAGGCGCTGGAGACCGGATGATGCTGAACATCGGACTGCTCGGCTGCGGCCGGATCGGACAGGTGCACGGACGCACGCTGAAACATTTGGACGCGGCGCAGGCCGTTGCGGTCGCCGATGCCGTGCCCGCGTCAGCCAAGGCCCTCGCCGCCGATCTCGGCGCCCGGGCCTTGGACGCCGACGCGCTGATCGCAAGCGCCGATGTGGATGCCGTCGTCATCGGCACGCCGACCGACACCCATTTCGACCTGATCCACAAGGCGGCGGCCGCAGGCAAAGCGATTTTCTGCGAAAAGCCGATCGACATGTCAGTCGAGCGCATCCGCCAGTGTCTTGAGGCCGTCGACACGGCGGGCGTGCCGTTCATGACCGCGTTCCAACGCCGGTTCGACCCCAATTTCGCCAATGTGAAGGCGCGGATCGACGAAGGCGCCATCGGCGATGTGGAAATGCTGACCATCCTGTCGCGCGACCCCGCCCCGCCGCCGTTGGGCTACATCAAATCATCCGGCGGCATCTTCCGCGACATGATGATCCATGATTTCGATATGGCACGCTTCCTTCTGGGCGAGGAACCGGTCGAGGTGTTCGCGGCCGGAAGCTGTCTGGTCGATCCGGCCATCGGCGAGGCAGGCGACGTGGACACGGCCATGGTGACGCTGAGGACCGCGTCAGGCAAGCTGTGCCAGATCTCCAATTCGCGTCGGGCCACCTATGGCTATGACCAGCGGGTGGAAGTGCATGGCTCGGCCGGCCTGCTGCGCGCCGACAACCATCTCGAAAACCAGGTGGAACTGGCCAATGCGGGCGGTTTTGCCCGCGCGCCGGCGCAGCATTTCTTCCTTGAGCGCTATAGCGAAGCCTACCGGTTGGAAATGGCGCACTTCGTGGACTCGGTCACCGGCGGCACGGCGCCCCGCCCGACCGGCGAGGACGGACTGCGCGCCCAGGCCATCGCGGACGCGGCGACGCGTTCATGGCGCGAAGGCAGCCCGCAACCGGTCAACGCCTGAGAAACCCCGTCAGCCCTGTTCGGCGGCGACAAACACCTCGGTGTTCCACGCGCGGCACCGGGCCTGCAGATCGTGCGGCAGCGGCTTGTCGGTGAAGATGGCGTCCAGTTCAGAGAACGAGGCGATCCGAACCGGCGCCGACCGCTCGAACTTCGACGCGTCGGTCACCAGATAGACCTTGCGGGCATGGCGAATGATCGATTTCGACACCCGCACCTCGCGCAGGTCGAAATCCAGAAGGTCGCCTTCCTCGTCCAGCGCCGACGCGCCGATGATGGCGATATCGACCTTGAACTGCTCGATCATCTGCGTCGCCAGATCGCCCACAAGGCCACCATCGGAGCGGCGCAGCGTGCCGCCCGATACGATGATCTCGCAGCTTTCGTTCGCCGACAGGATATTGGCGACATTGATGTCGTTGGTGACGACCGTGATGTTCTCATGGTCGACCAGTTCGCGGGCGACCGCCTCGGTCGTGGTTCCGATATTGATGAACAGCGAGACGTTCGTCGGCACATGCGCGCCGACCATGCGCGCAATGCGTTCCTTCGCCTCGGCATTCAGCTTGCGGCGCTCTTCATAGACAATGTTGGTGACGCCCTGGCGCAACGTCGCGCCGCCATGCACGCGGTCGATCTTGCCGTCATTGGCAAGCTCGCCAAGATCGCGCCGGATGGTCTGGACGGTCACGTCGAAACGCTCGGCGAGCGTTTCGACAGACGCTTTCCCCTCCGCCCGCACATAAGCGAGTATCTCGTTTCGTCTCAGTCCCGATGCCATTCCCGATCGACCATTCGCGCCACACTCCCGCGTTCAGATGATTAAAAACGAATGGAAACTTGTCAAATGGATGCAGAAACGAAAAGAAACGAACATTTGTGTTGAGTATGGCGGCCGGATGTGGTGTGTGGATGCCGAAGGACAAATCCATGGAAACCGGACACGGCCGCAAGACGGCCCTCGACCTCTTCATCATCGGTGGCGGCATCAATGGCTGCGGCATCGCGCGCGACGCGGCCGGGCGCGGCCTGTCGGTGGCGCTCGCCGAGATGAACGATCTGGCGTCGGCCACCTCCTCGGCCTCGACCAAACTCTTCCATGGCGGCCTGCGCTATCTTGAATATTTCGAGGTCCGCCTGGTGCGCGAAGCGCTGGTCGAGCGCGAGACGCTGCTCGCCGCCATGCCGCACATTTCATGGCCGATGCGCTTCGTGCTGCCGTTCCACCGCGACATGCGCTTCGAGAGCGAGACGCCGACATCCAGGCTTCTGTCCGCCGTCATGCCTTGGATGAAGCGCCGCCGCCCGGCATGGCTTATCCGGCTTGGGCTTTTCATCTATGACCATCTGGGCGGGCGAAAAGTGCTCCCCGCCACGCAGACGCTGGACCTGACGACCGATCCGGCCGGTGCGCCGCTGCAAGAGCGCTTTGCCAAGGCCTTCGAATATTCCGACTGCTGGGTGGAGGATTCGCGGTTGGTCGTTTTGAACGCCCGCGATGCCGAACGATTGGGGGCACGGATCATGACGCGCACGCGCGTCGTCTCTGCCGAACGCGATGATGGGCTGTGGGCGATCACCACGCGCGATGAAAAGGGCGCGACGGATACCCATTATGCCAAGGCACTCATCAATGCCGGCGGGCCATGGGTCGAGGACGTGGTCCGCAACACGGTGCGGCTGAACACCACCGAGGGCGTGCGGCTGGTTCGCGGCAGCCATATCGTCACCAAACGGCTCTACGATCACGACAAATGCTATTTCTTCCAGGGCGAGGATGGCCGGATCATCTTCGCCATTCCCTACGAGACGGACTTCACGTTGATCGGCACCACCGATCAGGAACATCACGGCGCGCCGCACGATGCGGTCTGCACGCCGGAGGAGCAGGACTATCTGACCGCCTTCGCATCGCGCTATTTCAAGACACCGGTGACGCGTGACGACATCGTCTGGACCTATTCAGGCGTCCGCCCGCTTTATGATGATGGCGCCAAGTCCGCGACGGCGGCGACGCGCGATTACGTGCTGTCGCTGGACGATGCGAGCGGCGCGCCCTTGCTGAACGTCTTTGGCGGCAAGATCACCACCTATCGCCGTCTTGCCGAAAGCGCGCTCGCCAGACTGACGCATCACTTGCCGCAAATGCGCGACACATGGACCGCCCGCGCCCCGTTGCCCGGCGGCGATTTTCCAATTGACGGCTTTGACACGCTGGTTGGGCAATTGAAGACCGACTACCCGTTTTTGGACGAACGCTGGGCCCGGCGCCTCATTCGCGCCTATGGCACGGATGCACGCACGCTTCTGGGCGATGCCAAACGCGCCGGGGATCTGGGCACCGATTTCGGCGCGACCCTGACCGAAGCGGAGATAGGCTGGCTGATCGAGATGGAGTATGCCCGCACCGCTGACGATGTGGTCTGGCGCCGGTCCAAACTGGGCCTGCGTCTGAGCGCCGACCAGATCGCCGCCATCGACGCGTTCATGCAGGCACGGCAAGGCTTGGACAACACCGCTATGGCCGGCCGATGAAAATGGCGCCGTTGTCGTTTCAGGTCCGGCTCTCCAGCACCTGACCCACTGCGCGCGAAAAGAGATGCACCAGAACCGGGCTCTGCTCGTCGGCCCGCACCATGATGCCGACGGGACCGGACGTCATCTGCGTGTCGATGTCGAGACTGATCAGTCGCCCTGCTTCAAGATCCTGCGCGACAACGCCGGCCGAAATGATCCACACCGCATCCGACGCCAGAACGAGACTGCGGCCGAACGAGCCGGACACCGATTCGATGGCGCGCGGCGGATCGCTGACACCGCCGGCGATCATCAGCCGGTCGACCAGCGGCCGGATCGCCGAATTGGCCGCCGGGTAGATGACCGGGAAATCGGCGACCGCCGACATGTCGGACGCACCGGCGAGCGGATGGCCGGGCCGGGCCGCAAACACCACATGTTCCAGATAGAGCTGGGTGAACGACAGGCCCGCCATCGTCTTCGGCGGGCCGAGCCGGCCGGCCACCAGATCGAGTTCGCCCGCCCGAAGGCGGTTGACGAGAAATTCGTGCGGCCCCTCTTCGACCATCACGGCGGTCCCCGGCGACAGATGCGCAAAAGCCTGAACGGCATCGGGAAGAAGCCGCGCGGCAACACTCGGCAAAGCTCCGATCCGCACCCGGCCGGCATCGCCCGACCGCAATTGGCCGAGCCTGTTGATCCCCTGCTGGATCGCATCGAGCCCCATCTGGGCGAACTGCAGGAACACGGCGCCTTCCGTGGTCAGCGCCACCCCGCTGCGGTCGCGGACGAACAGCGTGGCGTCAACCATCTGTTCGAGTTCGGCAAGCGTCCGCGAAATCGCCGGCTGGGTGATGTGCAGCGCCGACGCCGCCCTCTTGAAACTGCCAAGCCGGGCAATCTCACAAAAGGCGCGCAGATGGCGCAGCTTGATACGCTTCTCCAGATTCATACCATTTCCGTTATGTAAATGGACCAAAATATGATTTTACATACCGTTTTTGTGCAAACAAGATACTGGCCAATCAAACGGGGCATTCATGCGCACACAGGTTTGCATCATTGGCGGCGGCCCTTCGGGTCTGTTGTTGTCGCAGCTTCTGCACACGCGCGGCATCGATTCCATCGTGCTGGAACGCAGGACACGCGAGCATGTTCTCGGACGCATCCGCGCCGGCGTCCTGGAGGAAGGGCTGCTGCGGCTGCTGGATGAAGCCGGTGTAGGCGGCCGCATGCGCAAGGAAGGGTTTGAGCATGCCGGCACACTGATCTCCTATGGCGAGGAGATGTTCCGCATCGACTTCGTCGAGCACACCGGAACACCCGTCATGGTCTATGGCCAGACCGAGGTGACGCGCGATCTGTACGATGCGCGCGAAAAAGCCGGTGGCGCGATCACGTTCAATGTCGACAATGTCGCCATCCATGATGCCGACCGCGACAGCCCTTACGTGACCTACACTGCTGACGGGGCAGAGCATCGCATCGATTGCGATTTCATCGCCGGGTGCGACGGTTTTCATGGCGTCAGCCGCCGGTCGATCCCGGAAGAGGCGCGACGCGAATATGAAAAGGTCTATCCGTTCGGCTGGCTCGGCATCCTGTCGGAGACGCCGCCGGTCAATCACGAACTGATCTACGCCAATTCGGAGCGTGGCTTTGCGCTGTGCTCGATGCGCAATGAGAACCTGTCGCGCCATTACATACAGTGCTCGGCCCATGACCGGCTCGAAAACTGGTCGGACGATGATTTCTGGACCGAGTTGAAGCGCCGCGTGCCCGGCCATGTCGCAGAAACCTTGGTCACCGGACCATCGATCGAAAAATCGATCGCGCCGCTGCGCTCATTCGTCACCGAGCCGATGCGTTGGGGCCGGCTGTTCCTGTGCGGCGATGCCGCCCACATCGTGCCGCCGACCGGCGCCAAGGGCCTGAACACCGCCGCCTCGGACGTTCATTACCTGTTCAGCGGCCTGGCGCAGTTCTACGAACTGAACGATGCCCAGGGGTTGGACAGCTACTCGGCCCGGGCGCTGGAACGGATCTGGAAGGCCGAGCGTTTCTCTTGGTGGTTTTCGTCGCTCATGCACCGCTTTCCGGATCAGTCCGAGTTCGATCACAAGATGCAGGTCGCTGAACTCGAATTCCTGCGCGACAGCAAGGCCGCGCAAAAAGCCATGGCCGAGAACTATGTCGGCCTGCCCTATTAGTGCGTATGGGCCGATGATCATGGGAGCCCGACGATGAACGACCGCATGAATGGTGACCGTCTGCATAACGGCATGAAGATGCGCCGGCATGTGCTGGGCGACGACCATGTCAACCGTGCCGAAGCCGACAAGACCGATTTCGACGCCCCCTTCCAGACCATGATCACCGAGACCGCCTGGGGCAATCTGTGGGCCCGCGACACAATCTCGCTGCGCGAGCGCTCGATCCTGACACTGGCACTGCTCGCCGCGACCGGCAATTTCGACGAGATCGCCATGCATGTGCGCGCCTGCGAACGCACCGGCGCCAGCAAGGCCGACGTCATGGAGGCCTTCATGCATGTTGCCGTCTATGCCGGCGTGCCGCGCGCCAACCAGGCCATCAAGATCGCCAAGGCCACCTATCGCGCGATGGAAGATGAGGAGACGGTGACATGAAGAACACGCCCGACCCGCATGCAGGCTATGCCGCGCGCGACCGCGCCTGGCATCCGCCGGCGCTGCATCCGCCCTACAAGACATCGGTGATGCGCTCGCCGTCCGCCCCGCTCCTGTCGCTGCCGACATCGCTCGGCGAAGAGACAGGCCCGGTGTTCGGCCAGGCCATGCTCGGCGACATGGATCATGACCTGGTGCATAATTATGCCGAGCCCGGCGAGAGCGCCATCGGTCCGCGCATCATCGTGCATGGCCGCGTCACCGACGAGACGGGGCGTCCCGTGTCCAACGCGTTGCTGGAAGTCTGGCAGGCCAATGCCGGCGGCCGCTACCGCCACAAGAAGGAGGGCTATCTGGCGCCGCTCGATCCCAATTTCGGCGGCTGCGGCCGTGTTTTGACCGACGAGCAGGGCTTTTACGAATTCCGCACCATCCAGCCGGGCGCCTACCCGTGGCCCAATGGCGGCAATGATTGGCGGCCGGCCCATATCCACTTTTCGATCTTCGGCGCCGCCTTTGCCCAGCGCCTGATCACGCAGATGTATTTTGAAGGCGATCCGCTGATCCCGCTGTGTCCGATCATCGGCGCGATCCCGCAAAAGGAAGCCGTCCAAAGCCTGATTGCCGAACTGGACATGACGCGCACGGTGCCGATGGACGCCCGCGCCTGGCGGTTCGACATCGTCCTGCGCGGCAAGCGGCAAACCCTGTTCGAAAACCGGCTGGAGGGCCTTTGACGATGACAAGGCGCTACCCGATCCTCAAGGAAACCCCGTCCCAGACAGCCGGCCCCTACGTGCATATCGGCATGAACCCGAACGTCACCGGGATTCACGGCGTCTATGAGGCTGATCTGGGCGCGGCGATGAAGACCGGCGCCGTGCACGGCGAGGAAATCACCATCACCGGCACGGTCGCCGACGGCATGGGCAGCATCC
The DNA here is from genome assembly GCA_017642895.1 of Roseitalea sp. Classification (GTDB taxonomy): domain Bacteria; phylum Pseudomonadota; class Alphaproteobacteria; order Rhizobiales; family Rhizobiaceae; genus Roseitalea. The sequence continues at coordinate 158,272 of JAEPON010000004.1, read as the reverse complement.
TCAAGGATGTCGTCCTCGAAATCTGGCAGGCCGATGCCGATGGCCTTTTCAACACGCCGGGCGAGACGCGCGGGACGGCCGATCCCGAGTTCTCCGGCTGGGGCCGCGCCGCCGCCGACCTGCAAACCGGCCAATACCGCTTCGACACGGTCAAGCCGGGCCGCGTGCCGTGGCGCGACGGGCGCCTGCAGGCGCCGCATATCTCGGTCTGGATCGTTGCGCGCGGCATCAATATCGGCCTGCACACCCGGCTCTATTTTGACGATGAGGGCGAGGCCAACAGCGAAGACCCGGTGCTGACCCGGATCGAGCACCAACACCGGGTGCCGACCCTGATCGCGCAAAAGACCGGCGATGGCACCTATCGGTTCGATATCCGCCTGCAAGGCGAGAACGAGACGATCTTCTTCGACATGTGACCGCTGCCGGTCAGCCCGGCCTGCCCATGCCTTTGACCAAACGCAGCATCGCGTCGGCATCGATCAATGCGCGCCCTGCCGCTTCGACCATGGGCGGCAGGATCATCCATTCGAGCATCCACGCGCTGCCGGACCGTTCCTGCTCGTGCACCAGGGTCTGATGCAACCCGCCAATCTGGACGGCATTGAAGCGCGCCAGCGTGACCAGTTTTTCGGCCAACACCGGATTGCGCTTGTGCGGCATGGCCGAGCTTGTCCCCCCGGCGGACAGTTCGATCTCGTCGATCCCCTGCTGCGCCATCAGCGCCACATCCTGGCCGATCTTGCCGAGCGCGCCCGTAATCATGGACAGCCAATTGCCAAAGGCAACGAACGCGCTGCGGTCCGTGTGCCAGGGCCGGGCCGGAAGGCGCAGCCCCAGTTCGGCAGCCATTGCGCCGGCGATCGCCGGCCCTGCCTCCCCCAAAACGTCCGGCCCCAGCCCGACCGGTCCGCCGAACTGCAATTGGGCAACGTCATCGCGAACGGGTCCAAGCCTGTCGAGACTTCCGCTGACCGGGGTCGACCATGCCGACAACCGGTCACTGACGGTCATCGGCAACGCCGCCTGCATCCGCGTGCGGCCGGTCAGCGTATGGGTGCCGAACCGCGCGTCCAGATCGCCCAGTGCGGACAGAACCGCCTCGATCCGCCCGGCAAGGACGCCGCTCGCATCGCGCAGCGCCATCGCCGTGGCGGTATCGACCAGATCCTGGCTGGTCGCGCCGACATGGATCGCCTTCGCCGCATCGCCGGCCGCCGCCTTCAACTGCCGGACATAAGCGGGAACCGGCACGCCGTCGGTTGCCATGGCCCGGCACATCGCGTCGGCATCGGGCACAAAATCGCGCATCCCCGCCAGGGCTGCTTCCGCCAGCACCGGCTCCACCAGACCATGCGCGCCAAGCGCCCGTGTCAGCGCCATCTCGAATGCGCCGAAGCGCTCGACTAGCGCCGCCTCGGAGAACAGCGGCGCCAGTTCGTCGTCGCCGAAAAGCGAACCATGCCAGACAGATGCGCCCGCCGCTTGAATCATCGTTGGAATATCCGCGCCGCGGGCTTCAAGCGCAACCCCGCCCCGTCCACATCGATGGGCATTCATCGACCGAATTCATTGACTGACCGGTCGGTTTATGGTTTTGTCCAGTCCGGAATGGCGCCTCCGACCGGCGCATGGGAGGGATCATATGGCGCAGCACGCCACGGTGCTCTGCGAGCTTGATGACGGCATTTTGCGCGTCACGCTCAACCGGCCCGACAAGCTCAATTCGTTCAACGAGGACATGCACGGCGCCTTCCGTGCGGCGATCCAGCGCGCCCATGACGAGCACGCCGTGCGCTGCGTTCTGATCACCGGTGCCGGCCGGGCCTTTTGCGCCGGCCAGGATCTGGGCGACCGCGACCCGCGCGCCATGGACGGCCCGCCGGATCTCGGCCACACGCTGGAGACCTTCTACAACCCGACACTGCGGCTGATCCGGTCGCTCGAAAAGCCGATCATCGTTGCGGTCAATGGCGTTGCCGCCGGCGCCGGCGCCAACATCGCGCTCGCCTGCGACATCGTGCTGGCGGCCAAATCCGCCAAATTCATCCAAGCATTCGCCAAGATCGGCCTGACACCCGACGCGGGCGGGAGTTTCATGCTGACCCGGCTCCTGGGCGAAGCGCGCGCCAAGGGCCTGGCGCTCACCGCCGAGCCGCTGTCCGCAGAAAGGGCTGCCGATTGGGGCCTGATCTGGAAGGCGGTCGAGGACGACACGCTGATGGACGAGGCAACCGCCCTTGCCCGCCAGTTCGCAAGCGGTCCGACACGCGGCCTCGGCCTGACGAAAAAGTCGATGCAGACGGCCAGCACCAACAGCTTCGACGCCCAGCTTGACCATGAGCGCGACACCCAGCGCATCGCTGGCCGCACCGCCGATTACGCCGAAGGCGTCACCGCCTTTCTCGACAAGCGCGCACCGAGCTTCCGGGGACAATGATGACACCGGAGGACCTCGCCCGTTCCTGTGCCGATGCCATGTGGCGCCAAGACAAGGCCAGCCAGCATCTGGGCATGGAGATCGAACATGTCGCGCCCGGCGAAGCGACGGTCGCGATGACGGTCGGGCCGCACATGGTCAACGGCCACGGCACCTGCCATGGCGGCTACATCTTCACCCTTGCCGACAGCGCGTTCGCGTTTGCCTGCAACGGCTACAATCAGCGTACGGTCGCCCAGCACACGTCGCTCACCTTCATCAGCCCCGGCAAGCAGGGCGACCGGCTGACCGCGACGGGCCGCGAGGTGTCGCGCACTGGGCGCTCGGGCATTTACGACATTTCCGTCACCAATCAGGACGGCGACGTGATCGGCGAATTCCGCGGCCATTCACGCACCGTCCCCGGCACAATTCTTGAAGACGTTTGAGACCAGTCATGGAAGACCTGTCCCCCAAACCCGGCGATCTGGAGCCGATCGAAACCGCCTCACGCGACGAGGTCGCGGCCTTGCAACTCGAACGCATGCAATGGTCGCTGCGCCACGCCTATGAGAACGCGCCCTTCTACAAAAAGCGCTTCGACGAAGCGGGCGTCCATCCCGACGATCTGAAGACGCTGGCCGACCTGGCGAAATTCCCCTTCACCACCAAGGCCGACCTGCGCGACAATTACCCATTCGGCATGTTCGCGGTTCCGCGCGAGAAGATCGCGCGCCTGCACGCCTCTTCGGGCACGACCGGCAAACCGACCGTCGTCGGCTACACGGAAAGTGACATCTCCATGTGGTCCGACATGGTGGCCCGCTCGATCCGCGCCTCGGGCGGCCGGGCGGGCGATCCGGTGCATGTCGCCTATGGCTATGGCCTGTTCACCGGCGGTCTTGGTGCCCATTACGGCGCCGAGCGACTGGGCTGCACCGTGATCCCGGTGTCGGGCGGCATGACCGAGCGCCAGGTCATGCTGATCGAGGATTTCAAGCCGCGCGTCATCATGGTCACGCCCTCCTACATGCTGTCGATCCTCGACGAATATCGCCGTCAGGGCATCGATCCGCGCGCCTCATCGCTCGCCGTCGGCATTTTCGGCGCCGAACCCTGGACCAACGCCATGCGCGGCGAGATCGAACAGGCGTTCGACATGCACGCGGTCGATATTTACGGCCTGTCGGAGGTGATGGGTCCGGGCGTTGCCAATGAGTGCGTCGAGACCAAGGATGGCCTGCACATCTGGGAGGATCATTTCTATCCCGAGATCATCGACCCGGAGACCGGCGAGCCGGTGCCCGACGGCGAGATGGGCGAACTGGTCTTCACCACGCTGACCAAGCAAGGCCTGCCGATCATCCGCTACCGGACGCGCGACCTGACCCGGCTCCTGCCCGGAACGGCACGCTCCATGCGGCGCATGGAGAAGATCACCGGCCGCTCCGACGACATGATCATCCTGCGCGGCGTCAACATCTTCCCCACGCAGATCGAAGAGCAGATCCTCAAATGCGCCGGCCTTGCGCCGCACTTCCAGATCGAGCTTGGCCGCAAGGGGCGCATGGACACGATGACCGTGCATCTTGAAGCGCTGGAGAACGCGGCCAGCGACGAAGCCCGCAAGGCAAGCGCTGCTGAGCTCGCCCATCACATCAAGTCGGTGATCGGCGTCACCGCGACGATCAATGTCGGCGAACCCGGCTCCGCTCCGCGTTCGGAGGGCAAGGCCAGACGCGTCGTCGACAACCGGCCCAAAGGCTGAGATCAGGAGACCGCATGGCCCGCCCCCGCGCCGCCGATTTCGCCGAAAAACAGGCGCACATTCTCGACAGCGCTGCCGCCGTCTTTGCCGAACTAGGCATGGACAAGGCATCCATGTCGCAGATCGCCCGCGAGTGCGGCGTCTCCAAGGCCCTGCTCTATCACTATTACCCGTCCAGGGACGCGCTGATATTTGCGATCATCAACACCCATATCAGCCATCTGGACGAAGCGGTGATCGCCGCCGATGACCCCGCGCTGCCGGCCGATAAGCGGCTTGAAAAGCTGGTGCAGGCAGTGCTGGAAACCTATCGCGGCGCCGATGACGCGCACAAGGTGCAGCTCAACGCCTTCGGCGCCCTGTCTGAAGCGCAGCGCGCGCAGTTGCGTGACACCGAAAAGCGCATCGTCGCCCGCTTCGCAAATGTTCTGAAAGAACTGAACCCGAAGCTCGCCGATCCCGGCACGCATCTTCTGACGCCGGTGACCATGAGCCTCTTCGGCATGCTCAACTGGGTCTACACCTGGTTCAAGGAAGACGGCCCCGTCACCCGCGAGGATTATGCCCGCATCGCCACACGCATCATTCTCGACGGCGTCGGCGGCGTGCAACCGTAGCGGCTTCCATATTGATATCAATGACTCGAACTGATATCATCGGCTGTAGTACTCGGATTGAACCATGGCCCAGATCATCATTCGCCAATTGCCTGACGAGGTCCACCGCGCGCTGAAGGCACAGGCACGCGACCATGGCCGCAGCGCGGAAGCCGAGGCACGTGCCATTCTCGCCGAAAGTCTCGGCCGCAGCGAACGGCCCGGGGCGGGCGACATGCTCGCCAACATCTGGTCCGGCGCGGACCTGACCGGCATCGACATTGAGCGCGATCGCACGCCGCACCGGCCGCTCGACCTCGAATGATCCTTCTGGACACCAATGTCGTGTCGGAGGCCATGCGACACGGCGCCGCCAAGCGGGTCCTGCATTGGCTCAATGTGCAGGACCTGCGGACGTTGCACCTGTCGACCATCAGCCTTGCGGAACTGGGCTATGGCATCGCCGTCCTTCCCGACAGACGGCGCAAGGCCGACCTGTCGGCGCGCTTGGATGCCACCGTCGAACGCGTGTTCGCCGGCCGTATTCTGGCTTTCGATCGCACGGCCGCTGCCGCGTTTTCCGAGCGCATGGCCACGGCCTGGAATGCCGGCCGGGGCGTCGATTTCGCGGACGGCCAGATTGCGGCTATCGCGGCGGCCCATCGCATGATTGTCGCATCCCGTGACGTCGGACCGTTTCAGGCTATGGGCGTCGATGTCATCGATCCCTGGACCGCCTGAAACCCATCACTCCTCCGCCGGCAGCGGCCACTGTTTGGCGACCATCGTCAGCACATCGTACTGGGCAACCACCGCATCGTCCTGATTGGTGACCTGCGCGTCCCAGCGCACCTCGCCATGATCGGCGGTCGCACGCGGATTGATCTCCTTGGCCGTCAGCCGAACGGTCAGCACATCGCCCGGATAGACCGGCGTCATGAACCGCAGATTGTCAACGCCGTAATTGGCGAGCACCGGGCCCGGTTCGGGATCGACGAACAGGCCCGCCGCAAACGAGACGATCAGATAGCCATGCGCGACGCGCCCGTCGAAGAACGGGTTCGCCTTGGCCGCATCCTCATCCATATGCGCGTAGAAGGTGTCGCCGGTGAACTCGGCAAAATGCTCGATATCGGCGAGCGTGACTTCGCGCGGTGCGGTCACCACCTGATCGCCGATGGCAAGTTCGGCCAGCGACTTTCGGAACGGGTGGTCGGAGGTATCGCCCGCACCCGCCCCTTCCATCCAGCGGCCGGTGACCGGCGCAAGAAGGCGCGGCGTGCCCTGCACCGCGGTGCGCTGCATGAAATGCTTGACGCCGCGAATGCCGCCCAGTTCCTCGCCGCCACCGGCCCGGCCCGGCCCGCCATGCACCAGCCCGGGCATGGGCGAGCCGTGCCCGGTCGACGATTTCGCGCTGTCGCGGTTGCCGATCAGGATGCGGCCATGGAACGGTGCCATGCCGATCACGACCTGCTCGGCAACAGCCGGGTCGTTGGTGAAGACGGAGGCGGCGAGCGAGCCCTTGCCCTTGCGGGCCAGCGCCACGGCCTCCTCGGCATCGTCATAAGGCATGATTGTCGCCACCGGCCCAAACGCCTCCACATCATGGACGTTTTTGGCGCCATGCGGGTCGGGGCAATGCAACAGCACCGGGTTGAGGAAGGCGCCGGCCTCGGCATCGCCCGAGGCGAGCACCGGATTGTCCGGATCGCCGGCGACGATCTCGCCATCGGCGGAAAGGTCGGCGATGCGCGCGCGCACTTCATCGCGCTGATCCTGGCTGGCAAGCGCGCCCATCCGCGTGCTCTCCTCCGCAGGCAATCCAACAGCCGTCTTGCCGAGCCGCGACCGCAGCGCGTCTATCACCGCATCGACTTGGCCGCGCGGCACGAAGGCGCGGCGGATGGCCGTGCATTTCTGGCCCGCCTTGGCGGTCATCTCGCGCGCCACTTCCTTGACGAACAGGTCGAACTCCGGTGTGCCCGGCTCCGCGTCAGCGCCAAGCACGCAAGAATTGAGGCTGTCGGCTTCCATCGAAAAGCGCGTCGAGTTCTCGACGATCGCCTTGTGGGTGCGCAGCATCCGGCCCGTGCTGGCCGAGCCGGTGAAGGTCACGACATCCTGCCCCGTCACATGGTCGAGCATGTCGCCGGCCGAGCCGCTGACCAGTTGCAGTGCGCCATCGGGCAGGATGCCGCTCTCGATGATCTTTCGGACCATCAGTTCGGTCAGATAGGCGGTCTGGCTGGCCGGCTTGACGACAGCCGGCATGCCGGCCAGCAGCGTCGGCGCGAGCTTTTCCAGCATGCCCCAGCAAGGGAAGTTGAACGCATTGATGTGGATCGCGATGCCTTGAAGCGGCGTCAGAATGTGCTGGGCCGAAAAGGAGTGATCCTTGGACAGCGGTTCGACATCGCCGTCGAGCAGCACCTTGGTGTTGGGCAGTTCGCGCCGGCCCTTGGACGCGTAGACGAAGAAGGTGCCGATGCCGCCATCAACATCGATCATCGAATCCGTCTTGGTCGCGCCGGTGCGGTAGCTTTCGGCGTAAAAGGCATCGCGCGCGTCGTTGAGCATCAGCGCGATCGCTTTGAGCATCAGGGCGCGCTCGTGGAAGCTCATCGCGTGCAGCGCCGGACCGCCCTTTTCGCGGCCATAAGCAAGCGCGCCGGCAAAATCGACGCCCGAGGAGCTGATCACCGCGACCGGTTCGCCGGTGCCGGCATCGGTCAAAAGCGTGCCGTCGCCGTCGCCGGCGACCCACTGGCCCTTCACATAGCTTTCAAGCCGGCGCGTCGTCGCGGTGGCAACGTTCATCGGATGTCTCCCAATCGTTTTATCTGTTGTCAGACGTCGTAGGTGACGCTGATCGTGTCCGTCGTCGGCACGGTCTGGCAGCTCAGCGTGAAGCCGTCGCGGACCTCGTGATCTTCAAGCGCGTTGTTGGACAGCATGTCGCCGGCGCCCTCGGTGATCTTGCACATGCAGGTCGAACAGACGCCCGCCTTGCAGGCATAGGGCACGTTCAGCCCGGCATCGAGCGCCGCATCCAGCAGGGTCGTGCCGTCCTTGGGCACCGCGATCGTGCGCGTCACGCCTTCCAGGAACAGGGTCGCCTTGACGCTGTCGACCGTTTCGCCGGCGGCGTGACCGTTCGATTTCCTGGGCAAGCGGCCCGGCTGTGCGCTTTTGAACAGTTCGAACTTGATCCGGTCTTCGGGCAGGCCGCGCGCCTTGAGCCCCTCGGCGATGGTCAGCATCATCGGCTCGGGCCCGCAGATGAAGGCATAATCGACCGACGCCGCATCGATCCAATGGCTGAACAGCGCATCGAGCTTATCGGCATCGACGCGGCCGGTGAACAGATCGATTTCCTGCGCATCGTTCTCGAGGATGTGCAGCACGGTGAACCGGCCCAGATAAAGGTTCTTGAGGTCTTCCAGCTCCTCGCGGAACATGATCGTGTTCACCGCACGGTTGGCATAGACGAGCGTGAAGCGCGCATGGGGCTCGCGCGCCAGCACGGTCTTGATCAGCGACAGAACCGGTGTGATGCCCGAACCGCCCGCAAAGCCGAGATAATGGCGCTGCGCATCTGGATCGAGCGGCGCGAAGAAATTGCCCATCGGCGGCATGGCTTCCATCACGTCGCCGGGCTTCAAATTCTCCTTGGCCCAGGACGAGAACGCCCCGCCATCCACGCGCTTGATCCCGACGCGCAGGATGCCGTCATCGGTCCCCGCGCAGATCGAATAGCAACGCCGCACCTCGGTGCCGTCGAAATCGCGCCGGAAGGTCAGATACTGGCCTTGCGTGAAGTCGAACGCGGCGCGATCCTCGTCGCCGGGGGCGAGCGTGACGATGATGGCGTCGCGCGTGTCGTGGTTCACATCAGTGACGGTGAGCGGATGAAACTGCGCCATGATCGGCCTCAAATGCACTTGAAATAGTCGAACGGTTCCAGACAATCGTTGCAGCGCCAGGCCGCCTTGCACGGTGTCGAGCCGAAGCGGCTGACCTCCGCCGTGTTGGCCGAGCCGCAGCGCGGACATTCCACCCTGGCATTGCCTTCGCCGAGCAACCGCGCCACGCGTCGGCCATCGGCGGCGGTGCCATCGATCGGCGGTGCAATGCCATATTGGCGCAGCTTCTCGCGCGCCTCCGGCCCGATCCAGTCGGTCGACCAGGGCGGCGAAATCTGGTTTTCGAGCCGGACATTGTCGACGCCATGGTCGCGAATGGCCGCCTCGATCTCGAACGCGATGACCGACGTGGCCGGGCAGCCCGAATAGGTCGGCGTGATCGTGACGACCAGCGTGTCGTCGTCAAAAGCCACATCACGCACAATGCCGAGATCAACGACCGAGACGACCGGGATTTCCGGGTCCGGCACCTCGGCCAGCCACCCCATCACATCATCAATGCTCGGAAGGGTTTCACCAGCGCGCATCGGGGTAGGCCCGCGGCAGAAACTGCATGGAGGCCAGGATATGGCCCAGATGCTCGGCGTGCTGGCCGCGCCGGCCGCCCTTGTGCGCAAAATCGTTTTCGGGAACCGCTAATGTGGCCTCGGCCAGAACATCGCCGACAAGCGCGTCCCAGCCCGGCTTCATCGCCGCAGGGTCAGGCGCGACGCCGGCGTCGGCCAGTTCGCCATCGACCGCGTCCGCCTCGAACATCTCGCCGGTGTAGGTCCAGTGATAAGCCAACGCGTCCTGCATGCGACGATGGCTTTCGTCCGTGCCGTCACCAAGGCGAATGACAAGGTCAGCCGATCGCTCCAGATGATAAGCCGCCTCGCGCACGGCCTTCTCGGCGATCTCGGCAACGCGCTTCTCGGCCGAATTCTCCGACAGCCATTTCAGCATCGGATGATGCCAGGCATCGAACAGGAACTGGCGCATCAGCGTCTGGCCGAAATCGCCATTGGGGCGTTCGACCAGAAGCACGTTGCGGAAATCCCACGCGTCGCGCTTGTAAGCGAGGTGATCAGCCGTGCGGCCATTACCTTCCACCTCGCCCGCGAGACCAAGCCACATCTGCGTCTGGCCGATCAGGTCGAGCGCGGTGTTGGCGAGCGCGATGTCTTCTTCCAGCACCGGCGCATGGCCGCACCATTCCGACACGCGATGGCCGAGGATCAGCGTGTTGTCGCCCATGCGCAGCGCGAACTCACAAAGCGCGCTCATCACATGTGCCCCACGTCGTCCGGGATGTCGTAGAAGGTCGGATGACGGTAGATCTTCGACTTGGACGGCTCGAACATCGGACCCTTTTCGGACGGCACGCTGGCCGTGATCTGGTTCGACGGCACCACCCAGATGCTGACGCCTTCATTGCGGCGCGTATAGACATCGCGGGCGTTCTTGATCGCCATTTCGGCATCGGGCGCATGCAGCGACCCCACATGGCGATGGTTCAGGCCATGCTGGCCGCGAATGAAGACTTCCCAAAGGGGCCATTCAGAAGACATTTTTTACTCCGCTGCCATGCGCTGTGCGGCGCGCTTGTTTGCATGGGCGACGAGACCGTCGCGATACCAGGCGCCATCCTCCCAGGCGGTGCGCCGCGCGGACATCCGGTCGGCATTGCACGGGCCGTTGCCCGCCAGCACATCGTGGAACTCCTGCCAGTCCGGCTCGGAGAAGTCATAGCCGCCCTTCGCCTCGTTCCAGTCAAGCTTCTCATCGGGGATTGTCAGGCCAAGATATTCGGCCTGGGGCACCGTCTGGTCGACGAATTTCTGGCGCAACTCGTCATTGGTGCTGACCTTGATCTTCCAGGCCATGGACTGGGCCGAGTGGACGCTGTCCTTGTCCGACGGACCGAACATCATCAGCGAGGGATACCAGAGCCGGTCCAGCGCATCCTGGGCCATGCGCTTTTGTTCGGGCGTGCCGGCGGCCATTGTCATCATGATCGAATAGCCCTGGCGCTGGTGGAAGCTCTCTTCCTTGCAGATGCGCACCATCGCCCGCGAATAGGGTCCGTAGGAGGTGCGCTGCAGAGCGACCTGGTTCATGATCGCCGCGCCATCGACCAGCCAGCCCACCGCGCCGATGTCGGCCCAGGTGAGCGTGGGATAGTTGAAGATGGAGGAATATTTCATCTTCCCGTCATGCAGCTTCTCGGTCATCTCGTCGCGGCTGACGCCCAGCGTCTCGGCGGCGCAATAGAGATAGAGCCCGTGGCCGGCCTCGTCCTGCACCTTGGCGAGCAGGATGGCTTTTCTTTCGAGGGTGGGCGCGCGCGTGATCCAGTTGCCCTCGGGAAGCTGGCCGACGATCTCGGAATGGGCGTGCTGGCCGATCTGCCGGATCAGCGTCTTACGATAGCCTTCGGGCATCCAGTCCTGCGGCTCGATCTTTTCGCCCGCGTCGATCCGGTCCTGAAAGGCACGCTCGCGCTCGTCCATCTCTTCACGCGTCTTCAGCGTGCCGGTGGATTTCACCATCTGGGCATACATCACCGTCTCCTCCGCTCTCGGCCGCGCGGCAAAGCCGCTGCAATTAATTAACCGATCGGTCGGTTTATAAACCATTCGCGTCGGTTTGAAAAGGGTTCTCGTCGCGTTTCACACCGTTAACGGTCTGACCGGTAGTCGGCCAGTCGGATGCCCTGCTCCGCGCAGGCCACAAGCGCTGCGCTCGGCTTCCAGACGATCGGGTCCTCGGCTTCCAGCGTTCGCAGGTCGGCGACGATGCAATCGGCACCAAGCGTGTCGGCATGGTGCATCAGACCGCCGCGCCAGCGCGGAAAACCGTAGCCGAACACGGTCACCAGATCGATGTCGGCGGCCGATTGTGCGATGCCTTCGGCCAATATGTCGGCCGCCTCGTTGATCATGGCCAGCACCAGCCGGCGGCGGATTTCATCGTCGGTGAAAGCGCGCCGCTCCACCTTGGCGAAATGGGCCTCCTCGCGGACCAGATCCTCGATCAGCGGATCGACCACCTTGCCGCCGCCGCCCGGATAGCGGTACCAGCCGACGCCGACCTTCTTGCCGAGGCGTCCTTCGGCAACCATGCGGTCGCCGATCGGGATGTAGCGCCGGTTCGGATCGCGGGTCGCCGCCTGGCGCTGGCGGTTGGCATGGGCGATGTCGAGACCCGACAGATCCTGCGCCTCGTAAGGGCCCATCGCATAGCCGAACGCGACCATCGCCTCGTCCAGTTCCCAGGGGTTGGTGCCGTCCATCAAAAGCGTGTCGGCCGCCTCGCGATAGCGGGCAAGGATGCGGTTGCCGATGAAACCGTCGCAGACGCCGGACAGGACAGGCACTTTCCTGAGACGCTTGGCGAGAGCAAAGCCGGTCGCCAGCGCGTGATGGCTCGTCTCATCCCCCTGCACGATCTCAAGCAGTTTCATGATGTGTGCCGGTGCAAAGAAATGCAGGCCGACCAGCCGCGACGGATCGGCAAGCCCGGCGGCGATCTCGTTGACATCGAGATAGGAGGTGTTGGTGGCGAGCACCGCGTCGGTTGGTAACGCCTTTTCGAGCCGCCCGAACACCGCCTTTTTGACGTCCATGCTCTCAAACGCCGCCTCGATGGCAAGGTCCGCCTCGGCTGCCGCGCCATAATCGTCGGTGACCGTCAGCGCCGCCTCGATCCGGCCACGCTTTTCGCCGGACAGAAGGCCGCGCTTGGCGCTCTGATCCATGGTGCGGCCGATATTGGCCTTGGCGCGCGCGACCCCATCCGCATCGGTTTCAAGCAGCGTCACGTCGATCCCGGCGAGAAGCAGTGCATAGGCAATGCCGGCGCCCATCGTGCCGCCGCCCACAACGGCCGCGCGGTCCACCGGGCGCGGCTCCGCATCGAGCCAGCCGGGCGCCTTGGCCGCCCGTTCGGCGAAAAAGATGTGCCGCAGCGCCCTTGCCTGATCCGTCGTCCGCAACTCGACAAAGGTCGCGCGCTCCTGCGCCAGCGCATCGCGGAACGGCGCACGCGCCGAAAGCGCCACAAGGTCGATCGCCCTTTGCGGCGCGATCTGGCCGCGCATGCGCTTGTGCGCCGTCGCGCGCGCCGTTTCGACGGCGTCATCGTCGGATGCCGGGCCATCAAGCGTCGACAGGACCGGCCGATCCCGTACCAAAGCCATGTCGAGCGCCATGGCGTGGGCGACCGGGTCGTCGGCTACGGCATCGACGAGCCCCATCTCATGGGCATCGGTCGCGCTGACCGGTTTTCCTGAGGAAATCAGGTCGAGCGCTCCGCCAAGACCGACCAGCCGCGGCAGCCGCTGCGTGCCACCCGCGCCCGGCACCACGCCGAGCGTGACTTCCGGAAGGCCGATATTCGTGCCCGGCGCCGCGATGCGATAGCGGCAGGCGAACATCAGTTCGGCGCCGCCGCCAAGCGCCACGCCATGGGCCGCGGCGATCCACGGCACGGTGCTTGATTCGATCGCATCGAGCACGTCGGGCAGGTGTGGCGGCACGGGATCGCCATCGAACTCGCGCGCGTCGCCACCAGCGGCAAACGCCCTGCCCTGGCCGGAGACGATGACCCGCCAAAGGCCGGGTTCGTTCTCTGCCCATTTCACCGCGTCCATCAGTCCCTGCCGCACGGCCAGACCCATGGCGTTCACCGGCGGATTGGCAAGTTCAACAAGCCCGGCGTCGCCTTGCCGCCTCCATGTCACTGTCATTTTGTGTTCCTGAGAATTGGTGTGTTCGATCATGCTCTTGCCCGGCCGGCAGGCTCTAGCGCAGGAACCCCCGCTCGCCGATGACGCCGATCAGTTCGTCAAGCGTTTCCTCCAGGCTTCGGCCGCTGGTATCGATCTGCGACAGCGCCCGACCGTAAAGCGCCTCCCGGCTCGTCAGGATCGATTTGAGCTCGTCCATCGCTTCGGGATTGCCACCCATGGGCCGCGTATCGCCCTGCGCCCTCACCCGCTCCATATGGTCCTCGGGTGCGGCCTTCAGCCAGACCGTGTGGAAATGCGCCAGCAGCATGGTGTAGGTCTGCGGGTCGGAGACGATCCCGCCGGCAACGGCAAGGATCATCGCATCATGGGTGGCGATCACCCGTTCGAGCGCCTGCGCCTCCAGCTTGCGGTAGCCCTCCTGGCCGTAAAAGGCGAGAAGCTCGTTGACCGGCATGCCGCTCTGCTCCTCGATCTCGCGATTGAGTTCGACGAACGGGACACCAAGACGCTCGCCGGTCATCGCGCCCAACGTCGACTTGCCTGCGCCGCGCAGCCCGATCAGGCAGATGCGGCTGGCGCGCATGTCGGTCTCGGTGTCGGGCGACAAAAGGTCGATCACCTCCTGGCGCGTGTGAAAGCCCGCCCGCCGGAACAGGTCGGCGACCCGCATCGTGTCCGAAGACCAGGGATCTTCGGCGCCGACCAGCCATTCGATCCGGTAGTCCAGCGCCACCGCCACCTTTTGCAGAAGGCCGATGGAGATGTTGCCCTCGCCGGATTCAAGCTGCGCCAGATAGCGCGGCGACACGCCGGAAATCTCCGACAGCACTCGGCGCGGAATGCCCTTGAGCTCGCGTGCCTTGCGCACCCGCTCACCGACCCGCTTGAGCAGCATCGCCACCATCGCGTCGGACTGGCTTTCGCTGGTGGTCTTTTGCGCCACGCCCTTGAAGTTGGTGATTTCGCTCATGCTGGCCGTCGCAATGTGTACAATAGTGCACAAAATACCCCAGTGCGGGTATTTCTCAATGCCTGCAATCGCAGCGCCCGCCGACACGGTTACCGTGCGGCGGATGGCCCTGCGCCGGTGCGAATCTGCGCCTCGACAATTGTCCGGATATCGTCGGGCGGCGGGGTCTTTTTCAGTTCGATGGGCACGGCGAACACGCACACGAAATCGCCTTCAAAGCACAATGTGCCATCCTGAAAGGCCTCGACCCTGAAGCCGATCGACGTTTCGCCGAGGCGCGTCGGCCAGACCTTGCATCTGAGCCGGTGGCGCGGCGTGACGGGCGACCGGAAATTCAGGCTCATATGGACAAACGGCGTTCCGACCCCGCGATCGAGTTCCATCTGGTACCAGCCACCGCCCAGATGATGCTCCCACCATGCCTCGATCGCCTCGAGCGCGAACATGGGCAGCTTGCCGGTATAAGCGATACGCGCCGGATCGCAGTCGCCCCAGCCCACCCGAATCTCGTGCTCGAAAATGCTGTCGTCCATGTCGTCGCTCCGCCCGATTCGCCTGTGGCGGCATCTATGACCTAATAGGTCTCGACATGATAGCGGCCGTCCTCGCGCATGGCGTCGCGCACCTCGGTCCATGCGAGCCCGGCGCTTCGCGCGATGTCGGACAAGGCTTCCTCGACGCCGTGCTCCATCGCCTTGAGCCCGCAAATATAGATGTAGCCATTGGCGTTGCGCATCAGCGCGGCCACATCGTCGGCATTCTCGCGCAGCTTGTCCTGCACATAGTTTTTGGGGCTTTCGGGCTGGCGCGAAAAGGCGAAGACCTTCTTCATGAACGTCTCGGGCACCTTCTTGAGCGGGCCGAAATAGGGCAGGTCTTCAGGCGTCCGCGCGCCGAAGAAAAGTGACATCGTATCTTCGAGACGCGGATTTTCCCGCTGCCGCCGCATGGTGAAGGCGCGGAACGGCGCCGAGCCCGTGCCCGTGCAGATCATCATCAGATGGGCGTCGGGATCGGACGGCAACAGGAAAGTCGAGCCGAACGGACCCGTCACCTTCACCGTATCACCGGGTTTGAGATCGCAGACATGGTTGGAGCAGACGCCATTCGGCTCGCGCTTCACCGTCAGCGAGACATTGTTGTAGTTTGGCCGCTCGCCGTCGCGCGGGCTGGAGACCGAATAGAGCCGCGGCAGATGTGGCTCGCCCTTGTCGTCCGCGCCCGGCGGAATGATGCCGATCGACTGGCCTTCAAGCACGGGGAACGGCGTGGCGCCGAAGTCCAGGATGATGTGGCGGACATCATTGTCGCCATCGGCGCTGGTCAACCGGAAATTGCCGGTGACGGTCGCCTCGGCGGGTTTGGCCAAGTTGTAGAGATTGATCGACGGCTTGGCCGCGCTTGCCGGCGCCCTGGCCTTGCCGCCCGCGCCCTGATGGGCTTCCGCCAGAAGGGCCGCGACGGCATCGTCAAAGGCTTCGATCGAGGTGTCGGCGCTATTGCCGTCGGTCGCGATCTCGTCCTGGGCGGGCAGTTCGGTCCAGCCGAACTGCTCATCCAGCGAATAGGGCTCGTTGACGATCCGCCACTCATCGATCGAGCCGGTCGGGCAGACCGGGATGCAGTCCATGCAGAAATTGCACTGGGTCGCGTCCACCACGACATTGTTGTCGTCATGGGTGATGGCGCCGATCGGACACGTCATCTCGCATGTGTAGCAGCGGATGCAGATTTCCGGATCGATCAGATGCTGTTTGACCGGCTGGTTCATGCGGCCGGTTCCCGACCTGGGCCGTCAACGACAAGGCTTCCGTAAAGCTCCGCATAGAGCAGGCACGGACCCCTGCAGTCCTTGCAGCCAAGGCACTGCTTCAGACCATCGCCGCAGCGCGCGGCCGTCTCCGGCTTTTTGGCATTTCTGCTGATATCCATTGGTGCCTCCCGGCTTGAAGAGAGCGGCCGGCGCAGCCCAGAAACACACCGGCCATGTCTGACATGGACAGATCAGGCCATGTGCAGCTTCACATATTCGAAGTCGCCCGGCTTGTTGTCGATGCCGACCTTGGGCGGCGCGATCCAGCTCGCATACTGGCCCGGCTCGTAAACCGGCACCATCAGCGACTGGATGAAGTCGCCATCGGCATGGGTCGGCAGCCAGTTGGGCATGCCGGCATCATACTCGGCACCGGTCAGCAGCTTGCCGTCAGGATCGAACAGCTTGTCGGCGAACACCCCGATCTTCCGGTTGAAGGATTCATGCGGCAGCTTCATCTGGAAGTCGATGCCGGTCTTCTCGATGATCTTGTTCCAGCGGCCGACGCCGCCGGATGCATCGCGCGTATAATCATCGCGCAGCCGCATGTTGATCGCCGTCAGGGCCGGCACTTCCTTGCGCACAAGCTTGCCGTCCTCGAAATCCCAGACCTCATATGTGTCGCCATGCAGCTTGTGGTCGTCATCGATCCGGCTTTCCATGTAGCGGCCCTTGATGCCGGCGTTGAAAGCATTCGCCGCATTGGTCGAAACTTCCTGGCCGAACAGGTCCAGAGACAGCGTGTAGTGCAGGTTCAGCTTCTTCTGGATGGTCGGCAGGTCGATCACGCCCAAAGCGCGGATCGCATCGGTGTCGTACGGGTCCTCGATGCCGGCCTTCACCATCGCTTCGCACGTCGCCTGGATCGTCCGGCCGACGCCGGTTTCGCCGACGAACATGTGATGCGCTTCCTCGGTCAGCATGAAGCGGCAGGTGCGCGACAGCGGATCGAAGCCCGACTGCGCGAGCGATTCCAGCTGCATCTTGCCGTCGCGATCGGTGAAGTATGTGAACATGAAGAAGGACAGCCAGTCGGGCGTTTCCTCGTTGAAGGCGCCGAGCATGCGCGGCGCTTCCTCCGAGCCCGACGAGCGGCGCAGCAGATCGTCAGCCTCCTCGCGGCCGTCGCGGCCGAAATATTTGTGCAAGAGGTAGACCATCGCCCACAAATGCCGGCCCTCCTCCACATTGACCTGGAACAGGTTGCGCATGTCGTAGAGCGAGGGCGCGGTCTTGCCGAGGAACCGCTGCTGCTCGACGGACGCCGGTTCGGTGTCGCCCTGGATGACGATCAGCCGGCGCAGCATCGCGCGGTATTCGCCCGGCACCTCCTGCCAGGCGGTCTCGCCGGCATGTTCACCGCACGGGATCGTCCGGTCCTCGACCTGCGGCGCCAGCAGCACGCCCCAGCGATATTCGGGCATTTTCACGTAGTCGAACTTGGCCCAGCCCTTCGGATCGACGGAGACGGCGGTGCGAAGATAGACAAGCGACTGCTGGAAATTGTCCGGGATCAGGTCGTTCCACCAGTTGATGTAACCCGGATGCCATTTCTCCAGCGCCTTGAGCACGCGCTTGTCCGAGCTCAGCCCGACATTGTTGGGAATTTGCGTGTCGTAGCTGACATTGATCAGATCGAGCATTGTCGTCCTTCCTCCGGATTGCGCCTGCGGCGCCGATGGGTGCGCGTCAGACGCGCTGCATGTTGTATTGGCCGCGCACGCCCGTTCCGTAGCGTTGCAAGGCGCCGTCCTCACCGACAGCATTGGGCCGCTGGAAGATCCAGTTCTGCCAGGCGGTCAGGCGGCCGAAGATGCGTGTTTCCATGGTTTCGGGGCCGGCAAAGCGCAGATTGGCCTCCATGCCGGTCATCGCATCGGGCGAGAAGCTGGCGCGCTCTTCAAGGAAGATGCGTACTTCGTCCTCCCAATCGACATCGTCGAACGCGTAGGTGACGAGACCCATTTCGTTTGCATCGAACGCTTCGAGCGTCTCGCCGATCCGTTCCTCGGACGCCTCGACCCGCTCCGGTTCGCCGAGAAAGCGCGTTTCGAGCCGGCTCAGATTGTTGGCCATCGGGAACGGGCCGAAATTGGCCTGCGACAGGGTGATCGACGCAACCGGGCGATTGTCGCCCTCGAAATCGCCTTCCATCATGTAGGTCCGGTCGACGGCGAACAGTACTTCGGCCAGCATGCCGGCAAAGCAGGACCCGTTCTCGACGAAGGCGACGAGCGAGCGCGACGTCACGTCAATGCGCTTCATCACCCGCTTCCAATACTGCAAGATCTCGTTGGCCAGCCAGTGATCGGCATTGTCAAAGAGCACTTGCTCCTCGGCCAAGACGTTGGCAGCATCGCCCTGCGACCGGAAGACGAGCAGGCCAAGCTCCATCTCGTTGAGGCGCAGATGCATGATGGCATCGTCCAGTTCGCGCGCCAGCCGCAGAAAATAGCTCTGGTCGCCGAGCGCGGTCAGCGCTTCGGCATCGGCCGGCGCCTCGCCGTCCGGGCCGTGAATGGTGATCGTCGCGCGGCGCCCGTCGCGTTCGACGGCCACGTCGACCAGCGAATAGGTGACCGAACCGTCTTCGACGATCGTCCGGTGAAGCGGGTTGAGCGCAATGCCCTTTTCGGGCGCCTTTCTGGTCGAGGCGGCGGCGAACTCCTTCGCGCGCGCCGCAACCGTGTCGGCAAACTTCGAGTTGGGCACCACTTCATCGACCAGCCGCCATTGCGTGGCGCGCTTGCCTTTGACCCCTTCCTCGATCGAACAGAACACATCGGCCAGGTCGCGGCGCACTTTCCTTTTGTCCGTCACGCGCGTCAGCCCGCCCGTGCCCGGCAGCACGGCCAGAAGCGGCACTTCGGGCAGCGCCACCGACGACGAGGAATCATCGGTCAGCATGATGTGGTTGCAGGCGAGCGCCAACTCATAGCCGCCGCCGGCACAGGCGCCCTTCACGGCGGCCATGTATTTCTGGCCGGAATCGGCTTCGGCCGCCTCGAACGTGTTGCGGGTCTCGTTGGTGAACTTGCAGAAATTGACCTTGTGGGCGTGCGCCGCGCCGCCCAGCATGCGGATGTTGGCACCGGCGCAGAACACATTGTCCTTGCCCGACTGCATGACGACGACCTTCACCTCGGGATGCTCGAAGCGCATGCGCTGCACCACGTCGGCCAGTTCGATATCGACGCCCAGATCGTAGGAATTGAGCTTGAGCTGATAGCCGTCGAACAGCCCGCCATTCTCATCGACATCCATGTAGAGATTGGCGACGTCTCCATCATACTCCACGCGCCAATGGCGGTATTGCGACGGATCGGTCCGGAAATCGATGATGTCGGGCACGACATTCTCCCACATGCTTTATGTTGCTTCTTATCGCCCGGCTCGGGCTCTGTAAACCGAATTTTGCATCATAGTGCAAATATTTCGGTGATCATAAATGCAATGTATGTATTATAATGCACTTCTGGCCGGCTTTGTGGCGCGATCCCGGCATTGGCCGATTGCGCCCTCCAGCCACGAAACGCTGACGCCGAGCACGTCCTTGCGGCCGGAGAGCGCAGCTTCGGAAAGATGCCCCTCGGCGATCGCGCAAAGCCGCATGGCCGCATGGGGCTTGTCCATGGCCAACTTCAGTTCAGCATTGGCAAGCTGGATCAGTGCCTGAACAAAACGATGCTCGGCCGAGTTCGGCGGGCAAGCCATCCACACCGCCTCCCAGACCTCATGCGCCTCCCAAAAAAAGCCGTTCTCGAAGAAATCCGTCCCGGCAATGAAGGCCGGTGACATGGCCAGCGCCTCCGCGCTCATGCCGGGTTCCACCGTCGCCCGGACATCGTCCCAGCGCCCCTCCGCATGCCGGGCGTTGCGGCCCGGCACATGGGCATGCGGCGGCAGCGGGACCGGCGCCTGCATCAGGCGGCCTCGACCTCGGCCGCCTCGATCCGCTCGAGCCGCGCGGCGAACTCGGCGATGGCCGCAAGCGTCTTTTCGGGCTGGTCCTGATGCGGCGCATGGCGGCAATCATCGAGGATTGTCACATCCACCGGCGAATAGGCGCGGCTCTCCAGCTCCTCGATCTGCGCGAGCGTGCCGTACTGGTCCTGCCGGCCCTGGATCGCCAGCGCGGGGATGCGCCAATAATCGATCACCTCGGCGACATTCCAGCGCGCAAAAGCCGGATCGAGCCAGGCATCGTTCCAGCCGCAGAATGTATGATCCGGGTCCCGGTGATGTTTGGCCATCCGGTCTCGCAGATCGCCCGCGTCATAAGCCGCCCGGGCGCGCGCAATTTCGGCCAGTCCCATTTCTTCGGTGAAGAAGTGCGGCGCCATCAGGATGATGCCGCGCACCCGGTAATCCGCGACGCTCCCCGCATGGATGGCGGCGATTGTCGCACCGTCGGAATGGCCAAGCAGAATGCCACGCTCAAAGCCGATCGCGTCGAGCACCTGCGGCAGCACATCGACCGCCTCACGCGTCATATAGTCGAGCGGGCGCGGCAGATCGGCCGGGTCGGACTGGCCGTAGCCCGCGCGCGAATAGGCGCAAACGCCCATGCCCGTCACCTCGGCGATCTTTTCGGGAAAATCGCGCCACAAACCCGCGCTGCCGAGCCCCTCATGCAGCATCACGATGGTCGGCGCCTCGGCCGGTTTCGGCCCGAAGCAGCGATAGTCCAGCGTCTTGCCGCTGGCCTTAAGAGTTCCGTCCGCCTTCCAATCCGCCATCACGCCACCTCCCGCAGTTTGAAGCGCTGGATCTTGCCGGTCGCGGTTTTCGGCAGATCGTCGGCGATCTCGATCCAGCGCGGATATTTCCACTTGCCGATTTTGTCCTGAACGAACGTCTTCAATTCATCCGGGTCGCATTCATGGCCGGGCTTCAGCACGAGGAAGGCCTTGGGCTTTTCGAGCCCGTCATCATCGCGCTTGGCGACCACCGCCGCTTCCAGCACCGCCGGATGGGAGACCAGCGCCTGCTCGACCTCGAACGGCGAAACCCAGATGCCGGAAACCTTGAACATGTCGTCGGTGCGGCCGCAATAGATGTAGCGCCCGCCCTCGGTCAGCTCATACTTGTCGCCGGTGCGCGTCCAGTGGCCCTCGAAGGTCGAGCGGCTCTTGGCGCGCTGGTTCCAATAGCCATCCGCCGCCGACGCGCCGCGCACCATGAGTTCGCCCACCTCGCCAACGCCGACATCGGCGCCGGCCTCGTCGACAAGCCGCACCTCATAGCCCGGCACCGGCACGCCTGACGTGCCATAGACGATGTCGCCGGGCCGGTTGGACAGGAAAATGTGCAGCATCTCGGTCGAACCGACGCCATCCATGATGTCGACATTCCAGATCGCCTGCCATTTGCGGCCGACCTCCTCGGGCAGCGCCTCGCCCGCCGAAATGCAGGTTCTGAGCGGCGCATCGGGATGGCCGCCCTCGCTTTCCCATTTGTGCACAAGCGCCGCGTAAAGCGTCGGCACGCCGCAAAAAACGGTCGGCCGCTGGTCAGCGAGAATTGTCGACACGCTGTCCGGCGTCGGCCGGCCATTGAAGAGCAGCGTCGTTGCGCCGACGGCCATCGGAAACGTCATGCCGTTGCCAAGCCCATAGGCGAAGAACAGCTTGGCAACGGAGTAGACCGTGTCGTCCTGGCGCACGCCCAGCACCTGCGCGCCATAGGTGTCGGCTGTCGCCCTCAGGCTCGAATGCACATGGCGCACACCCTTGGGCTGCCCCGTCGACCCCGACGAATAGAGCCAAAAGGCGATCTCGTCATCGCAGACATCGACCGGTTCGGCCGGTTCGGCACCGCCCATGAAATCGGCGAAGGTCTCCGCGCCTTCGGGCGCCTCGTCGCCGATGACGATCACCTCGCGGATGAACGGATTGAGCGGCAGCGCCGGCGCGATCGTCTCGTAAAGCTCTTTCGAAACGAACAACGCCGAGGCGCGGCTGTCGTGAAAGATCGCGTCATAGACCGATGTCGACAAAAGCGTGTTGAGCGGGATCGGCACGATGCCCGCCTTCAGCGCCCCCCAGAAGATCACCGGAAACTCGATCTGGTCCAGCACCAGCATGATGGCGCGCTCCTCGCGCCTCAGGCCGGCCCGACGACAGGCGCCGGCAAACCGGTCGGTCTCGTCGGAAAGCGCGCCATAGCTGATCTGTCTTTCGCCGCCATAGGCTTCCCGGAAGGCAACCGCATCGCCCCGCCCCTCACCCACATGCCGGTCGATGAACCAGACGGCCGCATTGCCGCTCGTCATGTCCTTGTTGGCTGGCATCGCGCTTCCTCCTTGCCCGATGATCGTCTTCTTCTTGGTCCGGCCTATGATTTGCCGGTGAACTCGATGGCGCCGTCCGGCAGCCAGTAGACCACATAGGCATCGCCGCCGCTGACGGTCGGATGGTGATCGCTGCCGGGTGGATAAACATACCAGCCCGCGTCGAAATCATCGAATTTGGGCGTTCCGTCGATCGGCAGCACCGCGCCGACCTCGCCATTGGTGTGCACATAGTGCGGCCCGCGCACATCCC
Source organism: Roseitalea sp. (assembly GCA_017642895.1). Taxonomy (GTDB): domain Bacteria; phylum Pseudomonadota; class Alphaproteobacteria; order Rhizobiales; family Rhizobiaceae; genus Roseitalea. The sequence continues at coordinate 135,503 of JAEPON010000004.1, read as the reverse complement.
TCATGCGCACCACATCGACGCTGAACCGGCCCGCATCCACGCCCGGCTTGATGGCCCGGCCAAACTTGATGCCGCCCGCTTCGCGGGCCATCAGCCAGCCGTCCGCCTCGCCCTCGGCGCACAGTTCGGCGAGACGCTCGAAATCAGGGCCGCCTCTGGGAAAGGTCGCGTTCAGATGGGCGGCCAGACCCTCATCGAGCGGCCGGTCGGCAATCGCCGCCGAAACCTTGCCCACAAGCGCGTTGAACTCCTCCGCCGACATAGAACCCTCCCCGATGGTCATGGCTGTGTTTCGGAGAAACGATGCACAATAATGCATATCTCTGCAAGCGGTTTTTGCACTTTTATGCATAACTCCACCTGTGCGAAATCGTCGTCGCTCCACCGGCGGCAAAGCCGTTAACTGATCAGGAAGAGCGTGATGGCGGGGAACGCGGCGAGGATGATGACCCGCACGATGTCCGAGGCGACGAACCACATCACGGCGCGGTAGGTCGCGGTGATCGGCGTGTCGCGATCCATCGCATTGATGATGAAGAGGTTCATGCCCACCGGCGGCGTGATCAGCCCCACCTCCACGACGATCAGGACGAGAATGCCGAACCAGATCGCCACCTGTTCGGGGGTCATGCCGAAATCGAGGCTGGAAATCACCGGAAAGAAGATGGGAATGGTCAGAAGGATCATCGACAGGCTGTCCATCACACAACCGAAGACGAGGTAGAGCACCAGGATGATCGCCAGTACCAGCCAGGGCGAAAAGCCCTGCTCGACGACGAAGTTGGACAATTCCTGCGGCACCTGCGTCAGTGCCAGGAACCCGTTATAGAAGCCCGCGCCGAGCACGATGAAGAAGATCATCGCAGTCGAGCGGCCCGTCGACAGGAAGCTGCTGACCAGCGATTGCCGCGTCAGCCCGCCATTCCACCAAGCGATGAGCCCCGTGCCGAGCGCACCGACGGCCGCGCCCTCGGTTGGCGTGAAAATGCCCGCATAGATGCCGCCGACGACGGCAAGGAAAACCAGCAGCACCGGCCAGACATTGAAAAGCGCGCGGAAGCGTTCGCCATAGCCGACCCGTTCGCGCACGCCGGCCGCCTCGGGATTGAGGCGCACATAGATCGAGATGACGAGCACATAGCCGGCCGCCGCCAGAAGGCCGGGAATGACAGCGGCCAGAAACAGTTTGGCGATGTTCTGCTCGGTCAGGATCGCGTAGATCACCAACACGATGGAAGGCGGGATGAGGATGCCCAACGTGCCGCCGGCGGCGAGCGTCGCCGTCGAAAACCCGCCGGCATAGCCATATTGGCGCAGTTCGGGCAGCGCGACCCGGCCCATGGTCGCCGCCGTGGCAAGCGACGACCCGCAGATCGCGCCGAAGCCCGCGCAGGCGCCGATCGCGGCCATGGCGATGCCGCCCTTTTTGTGCCCGATCCAGGCTTCGGCGGCCTTGAACAGCGCCTGCGACATGCCGCCGAGCGTTGCGAAACAGCCCATCAGCAAGAACATCGGCACGATCGACAGCGAGTAGCTGGAAAAGGTGGTGAAGGTTTCGGTCTTCAGGCGCGCCATCGCCATGAAAGCGCTGCCATTGGTCAGCCACAGGCCGACAAAACCGGTGGTGAACATGGCAAGGCCGATCGGCACGCGCAGGAAGATGAGCAGCAAAAGGGCCGGAAAGGACAGGAGCCCAATCTCGAAATTCGTCAATGTTCGGCTCCCAGATCGTCGGCGATCAGGACCGAACCGGTAAACGCTTCCACCGAGCGGATGATGGCCATGTAGATGGCAACGCAGGCCGCAACCGCCGCACCGGCAAGGCTGAGCGCATAGGCCCACCAGATCGGGAATTGCAGCAGGAACGTGGTCTGGCCGGAGCGGATGCGGCTGTCCATGCCCTCCTTGAGCTGGACGGCGATGACGACGAGCACCACCGCAAACAGAATCTCGATCACCATGCGCAGGAACTGTTGCGGGCGCTCAGGCAGCCAATCGGTGAAGATGGCCACCGTCGCATGGCCGGACGTGATCTGGCAGTAGGGAAGAAAGGCGAAGATGGCAAAGGCGATGCCTGCCTCGACCAGTTCGAAATCGCCATTGACCGGGCCGATGCCCAGGGCGAGCAGCCAGTTGGCAAGCCCGGGGACCACCGCCTGCACCATGTCGGCATGCAGAAAGCCGTTCAGCGCGCGGCCGGCAATCGAAACGCAGACCATGACGATCAGCGCCGAAAGAACGAAGCCGCCAACCACCGCCATCAGGCGGGAAAGGCCGAAAAAGAAGCGATACATGAACGAATGCCCCCCTGACGGCAAACGTGCGCGCCGCGGCGGATTGCAGTCCGCCGCGGCTTTGATTTGACAGGCGTCAGTTGCCGCCGTCGTAGGCGTCCATCAGCTCGATCGCTTGATCGATCAGCGCCTGACCGTCAATGCCCTTCTCGTTCATCTCGGCAACCCAGGCATCGTAGATCGGCTGGGACCGCTCACGCCACACGGCGACCTGATCTTCTGAAACGGTCACGATATTGTTGCCCAGATCGACAGCGATCTGGCGCGACGGACCGTCTGCGTCCGACTGGGTGCCGCCGGCAAAGACAGAAAAGTCGTGGCCGGAATTTGCATCGATCACCGCCTTCAGATCGTCCGGAAGGCTCTCATAGCGATCCTTGTTCATGGCCAGAACGAAGGTCACATTGTAAAGGTGCGAGCCTTCGAACTCCGTATGGTTGTCGACCAGCTCGGACACTTTGAGCGCAGCAGTCACCTCCCAGGGGATGGTGGTGCCGTCGATCACGCCCTTGGACAGCGCTTCGGACACCGCCGGGACCGGCATGCCGACCGGCGTCGCACCAAGCTGCTCAAGCAGCGCATTGACCTGACGGGTGGCGCCGCGAATGCGCAGGCCCTGCATGTCGTCGGGCGATGTCACTTCCTTGTTGGCATGGATCATGCCGGGACCATGCACCCAGGTGCCCAGAATGTGCACATCGGCGAACTCGCCTTCCTTCATGTGCTCTTCGAACATCTGCCAGTAGGCGCTTGATGCGGCGCGGGCATCGGATACCATGAAGGGCAGTTCGAACACTTCGGTCGACGGGAAGCGGCCCGGCGTGTAGCCGACCACGGTCCAGACAACGTCGGCAATGCCGTCGACCGCCTGGTCGATCAGTTCGGGCGGCGTGCCGCCAAGCTGCATGGACGGGAAACGATCGACCTTGATGCGGCCCTCGGAAGCCTCCTCGACATTGTCGGCCCACACATCGAGCACCAGCTTGGGCACGTTCGCCTGCGCCGGCAGGAACTGATGCAGCCGGAGCGTGACCTCTTGCGCCAACGCCGCCGGCGCCGATACGGCGAGCATCGCCGCCGCTGTCACGCCGGCCGCAAGTCCGAGTAGAGTTCTGCGAGTTGTCATGTGGTTCCTCCCTTTCAGACACTCGAGGCGACAGATCGCCTTTGGCAATATAATGCCAATTATGATATATATTGCATCACAGCGCCAGCCCCATTTTCAAGCCGATTGCCGCCGCCCGCCCGACCGCGTAACCCGCACCTTCGGGATCGGCTCGCATTGGCACCGCCGTCATGGCCGCTGACGCGTCGGCAAAGACGGCATAGCGAACGAAAGCACGATCAGGTCTCAATTGCAATTCATTCACCGACCGGTCGATAAATAAAAAGGTGATTCCGTTTCCGCCTTGTTGCGCCCCGCCTGCCGGCACCCCCGCGCGGGCGGCCGAACCGGGCGAATGAAGGACATGATCCGCGCCATGTCCCTGGAAACAAACACGCACCCGTTTGCAGCGCTTATCGACCGGACTTTTGTAACCATCAACGCGCAAATCCACCGACGGGCCTTTCCATCCAGTGCCTATGGGACACGAAACCCGTGACAAGGCAAGCAACAAGACAAAGCGTCGGGCGACGCGGCGGCAATGGCCCCGGCTCCCGACATCAGAGCCGATATCCCCACAATGGCCGATGTCCGGCGCGCCAGCCAACCTTATGGCCGCGTCGGCGCCGCATCGAGGCCGGTATCGAGCCGTCCATGTCGGTTTTCGCCCAGCACCGGGCGAGACAATCAGCCACACTGATCGCGACAATGGGAGAGCCTGCCGTGACCAAGCAGATCGACGCCTACTGGCGCAACTTTATCGACGGAGAGTGGGCCGATGGCGGCGCCGGGCGCATCACCGTCGATGATCCGGCGACCGGCGAACCGCTGGCCGAACAGGCAATGGCCGATGAGGCCGACATCGACCGCGCCGTCGGGGCTGCCCGCCGCGTCCATGAAAGCGGCGCGCTCACCGCCATGCGCCCGGTCGAGCGCGGCCGGATGGTTCAGGCGATGGGGCGTTACCTGCTTGATCATGCCGACGAAATTGCCCCGATCCTGACGCGTGAAGCGGGCAAGCCGCTCTGGGAGGCACGGATCGAGGTTGAGGGCGCGGCCCGCTATTTCGAATATTATGGCAACCAGGCCGAGACCGTCGAAGGCCGCTCGATCCCGCTTGGCGCCGGCTATCTCGATTTCACCATGCACGAGCCCCATGGCGTCTCGGCCCAGATCATTCCCTGGAATTATCCGCTTGAAATGACGGCGCGGTCGCTTTCGGCGGCGCTCGCCACCGGCAATGCCTGCGTGGTCAAGACGCCGGAACTCGACCCGCTGACCAATGCCTGGCTGGCCCGCGCCGCCCAGGCGGCCGGCTTTCCGCCGGGCGCGGTGAACATTGTGTGCGGCCTGGGGCAAGGGGCAGGCGCGGCCCTGTCGTCACATCCCGGCGTCAACCAGATCGTCTTCACGGGTTCGGTCCGGACGGGCGTTGCCATCGCCACCGCCGCCGCACGCAACGTCGTGCCCTGCGTTCTCGAACTGGGCGGCAAGTCCGCCGCGATCGTCCATGAGGATGCCGATCTCGATGCGTTCATGAACGATGTGCGCTGGGGCATCTGGTTCAATGCCGGCCAGGTGTGCTCGGCGATGAGCCGCGTGATCGTCCATGAAAAGCGCCATGATGAACTGGTCGATGGCGTGACCGAACTGGCCCGGTCGCTATCGGTCGGACCCGGAATCGAGCGCGGCGAATTCGGCGCCAATATGGGCGCGATGATCTCCGAGAAGCAACGCGACCGCGCCGTTTCGATCGTGTCTGGCGCCGAACGCGACGGGGCAACGGTCGCCGCCGGTGGCCGCAAGCTCAACCGCCCCGGCTGGTTCATGCAGCCGACGGTCATGACCGGGGTGACGCCCGACATGACCATTGCGCGCGAAGAGGTGTTCGGTCCGGTCCTCTCGGTGCTGCCGTTTGCGGAGGAAGACGAGGCCATCACGATCGCCAACGGCACCGACTATGGCCTCGTTGCCGGCGTCTTCACGTCCGATCTCGACCGGGCGACACGCGGCGCAAACCGGCTTCGCGCCGGTCAGGTGTTCGTCAATGAATGGTATGCCGGCGGTGTCGAAACGCCGTTCGGCGGCTACGGCAAATCCGGCTATGGCCGCGAGAAAGGCCGCGAAGCGCTATGGAACTACGTGCAGACGAAAAACGTCGCGATCAAAACGGCTTAACGATTGCAGCGGAATCATCTTCTCAAGCGCCGATGCGCACGCCATAATTGCGCCATGCGGGGAGGAGCCATGCAAAAGGGCGTTCGCGCCAACGCCGCCGCCTGGCTGGCAACCATCGTGCTCGGCGCGGTGGCGATCAGCCTTGCCGCCCTGCCCGGCCTTGAGCGCACCTTCCTGCTGCGTGACGGCGAACGCAGCGAGGCAACGCTCCGGCTGGCGGTCGAAGGCTTGCGCGGGGCACTGCGACGGCATGAACCCTTGCCGACACTCATTGCAGAGCGGCCGATCCTGCGGACATTTCTCAACAACCCGGGCGACGTCGCTCTGAAGGCCGAGATCAACGAACAACTGCGGCAAAGTGCCATCGCGCTGCAAGCCTCCGATGTCTATCTGATGGATGTCACCGGCCTGACGATTGCGGCCAGTTCCTACCTCAAGAAACTCAGTTTTGTCGGCCGGAGTTTTCATTACCGGCCCTACTTCACCCAAGCGCTGGCCGGGGGCCTTGGCCGATTTTTCGCGCTCGGCACCACATCGGGCGAACGCGGCTATTTTTTTGCCGCGCCCGTGGTCGAACAGGACACGGTGATCGGCGTCGTCACGGTTAAGTTCACGGTCGATGAGTTTGAAGCGCTGTGGAGCGAGGGCGATGGTGAGATCATCGTCAGCGATCTCGACGGCATCATCTTCATGTCGACCCGGCCCGATTGGCATTTCCGGGCGTTTTCCACCCTCACCGATCAAATGCTGGACCGCATCGCCGAAGCCCGGCAATACCCGCTGGATCGCGTCACCGAACTGCGCAACAACCGAACGCCGCTGAGCGATCGGATCAGCCTGATCACGGTCGACGATGCCGGCGCCTCAACGGAATTTGTTTCCAGCACCATGGCCATCCCCGACGCTGGCTGGCAGGTGACGATCCTGTCGCCCACCGGTGCCGCCAAGACGCAAGCCCTTGCCGTTCTGGCGTTGGTGGCGATGGTGATCGTGTCAGCCGCGATGATTGCGGCCATCGCGTTGCAGCGCCGAGCCCGGCTGGCCGAGCGGTTCGAGGCGCAGCGCACCACCCAGGAACTTCTGGAAAAGCGCGTCGCCGAGCGCACCGGCGACTTGAACACCGCGAACAGCAAGCTGGTCGATGAAATCGAGGAGCGCAAGGCGACAGAAGCCCAATTGCGCAAGACCCAGGCCGATTTGGTGCAGGCCGGCAAGCTGGCCGCGCTCGGCCAGATGTCCGCCGCGCTCAGTCATGAGTTCAACCAGCCGCTGGCCGCGGTGAAGGTCTATGCCGACAACGCCACCCAGTTTCTCGACCGGGCGCGCATCGATGAGGCGCGCGACAATGTCAAACGCATTTCCCAGATGACCGATCGCATGGCGGCGATCTCCAACCATCTGCGCAATTTCGCCCGCCGGCCCCAGCAAAAGATCGGCCCGGTCCCGCTGGTGGCGGTTGTTGACGATGCCATCGATCTGATGGAAGCGCGACTGAAGACAACCAGCGCCAAAATCGCGTTCGACCGACCCGACCAGGAAATCTGGGTCATTGGCGGACATGTGCGCCTGCAACAGGTGATGGTGAACCTGCTCAGCAACGCGCTCGACGCAATGGAGAGCAATCCCGCCCCGATCGTTGAGATCAGCATTGCCGGCGATGGCGACCGTTGCGCGATCAAGGTGCGCGACCATGGCGACGGGTTGCACGGGGACCAAAAGGCGCAAATCTTCGATCCCTTCTTCACCACCAAGAGCCCGGGCAAGGGGCTCGGTCTCGGCCTTTCGATCTCCTACAACATCATCAAGGATTTCGGCGGCCACCTGTCGGCCACAAACCATGCCGAGACGGGAGCCATCTTCATCGTCGATCTCAAGCGGGTCGAATCGCTGTCGCACGCCGAGCCGGCGACCCGGAGCGTTGCGGCCGAATGAGCAGCGAAACCATCCTTTTCGTCGATGATGAGGAACATCTGCGCCTCGCCGCCGAACAGGCGCTCAACCTGGAAGACCTCCCGGTCAACTGTCTCGGACAAGCGGAAAAGGCGCTGGCACAGATCGGCCGCAACTTTCCCGGCATTCTGGTCACCGACATCCGCATGCCGGGCATGGATGGGATCGAACTCATGCGCCGGGCGCTGGAAATCGATTCCGAGTTTCCCGTCATCCTGGTGACCGGCCATGGCGATGTCGAACTGGCCGTCCAGTGCATGCGCGAGGGTGCCTATGACTTCCTCGAAAAGCCCTACGCGCCGAGCCGGCTTGTCGAGACGGTGCGCCGCGCGCTCGACAAAAGGCGGCTGACGCTGGAAAACCGGGCCCTGCGCTCGCAGGTTGGCGGACGCGATGCAATCGAGGCCCGGCTGAACGGGCGCAGCGCCGCCATGGTGAACCTTCGCCACCAGATTCGGGCGATCGCCGCCACCGAAGCCGACATGCTGATTGTCGGCGCCACCGGCACCGGCAAGGAGGTGGCGGCCCGCGCGCTGCATCGCGCCAGCGCACGCGGCGACTGGCCGTTTGTGCACATCAATTGCGCCGCCCTGCCCGAGGCGCTGATCGAAAGCGAATTGTTCGGCCACGAGGCCGGCGCCTTTCCCGGCGCGACGCGGGCGCGCTACGGCAAGTTCGAGCATGCGCGTGGCGGCACCGTCTTTCTTGACGAGATCGAGAGCATGCCCCGGCCGATGCAGGCCAAGCTGCTGCACGCTATCCAGAACCGCGCCATCACGCGGCTGGGCTCGAACGATCCGGTCGAACTCGATGTGCGGTTCGTCGCCGCCAGCAAGACCGATCTTGAGGCCGAAGCGGCGGCGGGCCGGTTCCGCAGCGATCTTCTCTACCGGCTCAATGTGGTCACGCTGCGCGTGCCGGACCTCACCGAGCGCCGCGAGGACGTTCCGCGCCTGTTCGTGCAATTGGTCAACGAGGCCGCCGCCCGCTACAAACGCCCGGCGCCCGATGTTCCCGGCGCGGTCCTAAACGCCGTCTCCGCCCGCGCATGGCCGGGCAATGTGCGCGAACTGCGCAACGCCGCCGACCGGTTCGCGCTCGGACTTGATCTCGCCATCGGCGACAGCGCGGCAAGCATGGCAGCGGACGACGGCACGGCCAATCTGGCCGACAAGGTCGCCGACTACGAACGCGCCCTGATCGCCGCAAGCCTGACCGCCAACGGCGGCAGCCTGAAGGGGACCTATGAGGCGCTGGGCCTGTCGCGCAAGGCGCTCTACGAAAAGATGCAGAAATACGGACTGGACCGCGCGGCCTTCATCGAAGGCGGGGGCGCCATCTGAGTCCTGGCGGGCAATGGGTCGGTTCCGACACATGATTTTGGCCGCCATGTTCCCACACAAACCCACACAGCCGAAATCACCCCGATGGGCAGCGGGATTTTGTGCTGGCACCCTTGCATGGCGCGCGCAACCTGTTCGATGCCTCTGCCGCGCCCGCCAGCCGGGCGTTCGGGTGGGGAGGATTTTTCGCAAGCAAACCGGTCCGCCCGGTGTCGCGCCGCGCAACACCGTGCGGCCGGCAGCATGATCCGAACAGGAGGAATTCATGAAACTGTCAATTCTGATGGCCGCCGTGGCGACCGTCGCCGTCACCGCCTCCGGCGCCCTTGCCCAGGATCGCGAGGGTTGGCCGGAAAGCTTCACCGTCGGAACCGCCTCGCAGGGCGGAACCTATTTCGCCTATGGCTCGGGCTGGGCCAACCTGGTGGCCGAGGAACTGGGCATCTCAGGCGGTGGCGAAGTCACCGGCGGCCCGATGCAGAACATGGCACTCGTCCACACCGGCGAAGCCGCGTTCGGCATGACCACCATGGGTCCGGCCGCCGAATCGATCGGCGGAACCAACCCGATCGCTCCGGGCCTTGAGATGACCAATGCCTGCGCGATGTTCCCCATGTACCAGACGCCGTTTTCGGTGACCGCGCTGTCATCGTCGGGCATCGAAGCCGTCTCGGATATTCCGGCCGGCGCCAAGATCGGCTTCGGTCCCGCCGGCTCGACATCGGACACCTATTTCCCGCGCATGATGGAGACGCTCGGCGTTGAATTCGAGCGCCGCAATGGCGGCTGGTCGGATCTCGGCGGCCAGCTTCAGGACGGTCTTCTGGACGTCATCGCGTTCGCCGCCGGGGTGCCGGTGCCCGCCGTCAGCCAGCTTGAGGTGCAGACCGATGTGAACATCATCGAGTTCACCGCCGAAGAGCAGGCCGCCATCATGGAAGCCTTCCCGGTCTCCGAATTCATGATCGCATCGGACACCTACACGACGCTCGAAGCCGACGCGCGGTCGGTTTCGATGTGGAACTTTGCCATCGCCAATTGCGACCTGCCGGAAAGCTTCGTTGAAGCGGTGGTCGACGTGGTGATGTCGGACAATGAGCGGATGGTGAACATCCACCGCGCCGCCCGATCCACGCTGCCGGAGAATTGGGACAAGAACACCGTGATGAAATGGCATCCCGGCGCCGCCAAATGGTTCACCGAAAATGCCGGTGCGGACATCGCCGCCGACATGGTCCATGGCGGCTGACACACCCATCATACCAGCGAGCCGGGCCGCCCGAGGGCGGCCCGGTTTGTATTGGCCGGACTTATTGGTCGATGCTTTTGCCGGCTGGCACGAACCGTTCGATCGCAAGGCGCACGGGCGTTGCCGTACCGTCTTCGATCCGCGTGACCGCCAGCATGTAATCGCCAGGAGCGACCCGCGTGGCGATCAGGCTGTCGGTATTGCCCTGCCCCACATCGTCATTGTGCATGATCGTGCGGCCCAATTCGTCAAAAAGGGTGATGGCCGGGTCGATCTCGCCCAAGGCCACCGCCTCGATCACCATCATGCCGCTGGCCGGAACCGAGAAACGCAACCACACGGCGTCCGCCCCGAGCACGACATCTTCGATCAGCCGACCGTCCGCGCGGCCAAGCGCCATGACCGGATGATCGCTACCGGGCGGCGGCGCGGCCTTGCCGGTCGCATAAAGCCGCGACAGCACGGCCTCGACGCTGTGCGGTACAAGGCTGACGCGCACCGGCGCGCTTTCGTCGGAAAGGGCGCGCAGGCCGATGCAATAATCGCCAGCCGGCAGCGCCGCCGGGAAATCGAGCCGTGCATTGCGCCCGTCCGCATCGTCGTTTTCGCCCAAAAGCGCGCCTTCGCCGTCAAACAGGAGCAACACCGGATCGGCCGGCGTGCCTTCGGCATAGATCGTCATTGCCAGCGGCTCGGACAGGGTGAACCTGTAGGCGGGCGTCTGTTGAACCGGGGCCGTCGCGGTCAGGCCGTCGCCCGACAGTTCATCGATCGGTCCCTCGTGCAGTTCGGCGGCATCGCCACCCGGCGCGCACGCCTGGCTGACGGCCGGATCGCTGTCCGGACTCATCGGCTCATGACTGGTCAGGCCGACGCGAATGTCGGCCGTCTGGCCCGAGCCGCTATAACTCGACGTCACCAGGCAGTAGGTGCCCGGAGCCAATGTGGTTTCGCCACGCGAACCCGACCCTTCGCCTCCGTCATCGTCGGTGAGAATGCGGGTGCCCGCATCGCCGAACAATTCGATCACCGTGTCGCCGCCATCGGTGGGATGCGCTTCGACCCGCACCTCGGCCGTTTCACTGACGGTGAACAGCGTCACGATGTTTTCGCCGCGCGCGCTGACACCGGACGCATCGAACGCCGTCTCGGCGGTTGCGATGTCGGATGTTTCGGCTTCACCGCCCACCCAGGTGCCATCGGCGCCGATGCCGCCGCATATCTGTTCCTGCGCCGCGGCCGCCGCCGCCAAGCCGAAAAATGCCATCAATGATATCGTCAATCTGAGAACCATGACCGCTCTCCTTCCCCAAAATGCGTTGCTCAATATGGCGCGGACCGCCGGATTCGCCGGTAGCCCGTTCGCCCTTGTGCACCGTCAATTTGACCGCAGTACATCAGGAACGGGAAAATGTCGCGGCCAGGGTTCGGCCAGCGGGAGGGGAACATCATGACGAGCCAAGCCACCGAACATGACGAAGGCACCGTCATTGCCGACGGGGTCGACGAGGAACCGGTAGAGAGCAACCGGCGCCTTTATGAAGGCCGCACCTATGTGCTGATCAGCCTGGTGGCGACCGTCTATGCGGCCTTCCACATGGCAGCGCTCAACGGGCTGTCGATTTCGGAGCTGACGGGCGGCGCCATCGTCATCCCCTTCCTGCCGACCTTTCCGCTTGAGACATGGAATTTCCGCATTGTCCACATTGCCGGCGCGCTCGCGCTGGGCTTCCTTCTGTTCAGCGGCACCCGCTTTGCGCCCGACGACCGGCAGGGCGGCGGCGCGCTCTTCACCGGCGCGGCGATGGTGCTGATGCTGCCGGCGCTGTTCGCACTCGGCATGGCGCTGTCGTTTTCGGTGGAGATATCGGGCGGCGTGATGTGGAACGGCATCGATGAACGCATCCGATTCAACGAGACCTGGATGTTCGGCGCGCCGTTGATGGTCGCCACCGTCGGCGCCATCGCGCTTTCCTGGTTCGACAAGCGCCCGCGCGGTGCCATCAACCCGCTCGATCTGGTGCTCGCAGTCTGCGGCGTGGCCGTCGCCGCCTATCTGATCACCATTTACGGCACGCTGATGCGCAATTCGACCGGCACGCCCTTCGCACCGATCGGCATTTCGATAGCCGCTGTCGCCGGCGCGCTGTTGATCATGGAGCTGACGCGCCGCGTCGCCGGCATGGCTCTGGTGGTGATCTCGCTTGTCTTCCTGGTCTATGTCTTCACCGGCCAGCACTTGCCGGGCTTCCTGAATTCGCCGGCCATTTCCTGGCAGCGTTTCTTCAGCCAAGTCTACACCGACGCCGGCATTTTGGGGCCGACGACGGCGGTCTCGTCCACCTACATCATCCTGTTCATCATCTTCGCCGCCTTCCTTCAGGCGTCCAAGGTCGGCGACTATTTCGTCAACTTCGCCTTTGCCGCCGCCGGCCGCGCACGCGGCGGGCCGGCCAAGGTGGCCATCTTCGCGTCGGGCCTGATGGGCATGATCAACGGCACCAGCGCCGGCAATGTCGTCGCCACGGGTTCGCTGACCATCCCGCTGATGAAGAAGGTCGGTTATCACAAGAAGACGGCCGGCGCGATCGAGGCGGCGGCCTCGACGGGCGGGCAGATCATGCCGCCCATCATGGGCGCCGGTGCCTTCATCATGGCCGAGATCACCGGCATTCCCTACACCGAGATCGCCGTGGCCGCGCTCATTCCGGCAGTTCTCTACTTCGTCTCGATCTATTTCATGGTCGATTTCGAAGCGGCGAAACTGGGCATGCGCGGCATGCGCGAGGACGAACTGCCCAAGTTCCGCGACATGGCGCGGCGCGTCTTCCTGTTCATCCCGATCATCATCCTAATCTACGCGCTGTTCCAGGGCTATTCCGTCATCCGCGCCGGCACGCTGGCCACCGCCGCCGCTGCCGTCGTCAGCTGGTTCACGCCCTACCGGATGGGCCTGCGCTCCATCGTCAAGGCGTTCAACATCGCCGGCGTCATGTCGATCCAGATCATCGCCGTGTGCGCCTGCGCGGGCATCATTGTCGGCGTCATATCGCTGACCGGCGTCGGCGCGCGCTTTTCCAACCTGCTGCTCGGCCTTGCCGAAGCCTCGCAATTGCTGGCGCTGGTGTTTGCCATGTGCATCGCGATCCTTCTGGGCATGGGCATGCCGACGACGGCCGCCTACGCGGTTGCCGCGTCGGTGGTCGCGCCCGGTCTCGTCGAACTGGGCATCCAGCCGCTCGTCGCCCATTTCTTCGTCTTCTACTTCGCGGTCGTCTCGGCAATCACGCCGCCGGTGGCGCTGGCGTCCTATGCGGCGGCAGGCGTTTCGGGTGCCAACCCGATGGAAACCTCGGTCACCTCGTTCAAGATCGGTATCGCCGCCTTCGTGGTGCCGTTCATGTTCTTCTACAATTCCGCGCTCCTGATGGAAGCACACACGCTGGAGATCATCCGCGCCTTCCTGACCGCAATGCTGGGCGTGTTCCTGCTGGCATCGGGCGTCCAAGGCTGGTTTTTCGGCAAGAAGACGGTCTGGTTCCTGCGTGCCGCGCTGATCGGAACCGCCCTGGTGCTGATCGAGGGCTCGGTGATGACCGATATCATCGGCGTCGGCATGGCCGTTCTGGTCTTCTTCGTCCAGCGCGTCATCAAGCCGAAGGAAGGCTTGTCGATCCGCGTGCGCGGCGCCGACTGAGCGCAATCGGATCGCTGGCCGGCACGTTGTCCGGACCGGTTTCCCGGTTCGGACAACCGCTTTTGAACTTCAGAGGCTGCGGGCGGCCCGCTGTTTCACAAATCGCCGAAACGATCGACGGAAACGGCTTGAAAATTCCATGAGAATACGTATTCTCAGACCAACGAGGAGTGATTGCCATGTCGATCCGTCATCTGAAGACCGCCAAGCCGGAAACCGAACGCGCCGAAGACGATGCCAAGGTGCGCGCCATCGTCGAGCAGACGCTGGCTGACATCGAGGCACGGGGCGATGCCGCTGTGCGCGAGTTGTCGGAAAAGTTCGACAATTATGCGCCGCGCGCGTTCCGGCTCACCGAAAGCGAGATCGAAGCGCTGATGGCACGGGTGTCGCCCCGCGACATGGAAGACATCCGGTTCGCGCAGGAGCAGGTGCGCAATTTCGCCCAGGCCCAGCGCGATTCGATGCTCGACATCGAGGTGGAAACGCTGCCCGGGGTCATCCTCGGGCACAAGAACATTCCGGTCCAGTCCGTCGGCTGTTACGTGCCGGGCGGCAAGTTCCCGATGGTCGCCTCGGCGCACATGTCGGTGGCCACCGCGTCTGTCGCCGGCGTGCCCCGCATCATCGCCGCCACCCCGCCGTTCAAGGGCGAACCAAACCCGGCTGTGATCGCCGCCATGCATCTGGGCGGCGCGCACGAGATTTTCGTCCTGGGCGGCATCCAGGCCGTCGGCGCCATGGCCATCGGCACCGAGACCATCGACCCTGTGCACATGCTGGTCGGCCCGGGCAACGCGTTCGTCGCCGAAGCCAAGCGGCAGCTTTTCGGCCGGGTCGGCATCGATCTTTTCGCCGGCCCTACCGAAACCATGGTGATCGCCGACGAGCATGGCGCCGACGCCGAACTGTGCGCCACCGACCTGCTCGGCCAGGCCGAACACGGCTACAATTCGCCCGCCGTTCTCGTCACCAACTCCGAGAAGCTGGCCCGCGACACGCTCGCCGAAATCGAGCGGCTCCTGACGATCCTGCCAACAGCCGACACGGCCTCGAAAAGCTGGGAGGATTATGGTGAGGTGATCGTCTGCGAGACCTATGACGAGATGCTTGCCGTCGCCGACGACATCGCCTCCGAGCATGTGCAGGTGATGACCGATCGCGACGACTGGTTCCTCGAGCATATGACCTGCTATGGCGCGCTGTTTCTTGGCGCACGCACCAACGTCGCCAACGGCGACAAGGTGATCGGCACCAACCACACGCTGCCCACCCGGAAGGCTGGCCGCTACACCGGCGGGCTCTGGGTCGGCAAGTTCCTCAAGACCCATTCATACCAGAAGGTCCTGACAGACGAGGCCGCGGCGATGGTCGGCGAATATTGCTCGCGCCTGTGCATGCTGGAAGGCTTTGTGGGCCATGCCGAACAGGCCAATGTGCGCGTACGCCGCTATGGCGGCCGCAACGTGGCCTATGGCGCCGCCGCCGAGCCCAAGCTGGCCGCCGAGTGACAGGCGATGACCTCTGACAGGTCCGATCCGCCCAGGAGCGCGCCCGGCAGGGTGACATCGCATGATGTCGCCGCCCGCGCCGGCGTCAGCCAGCCGACGGTCAGCCGCGTCTTCTCGTCCGACCCGAAGGTCTCGCCCGATCTCGCAAAGCGCGTTCGCCGGGCGGCCGATGAACTGGGCTACCGGCCCAACCGCCTTGCCCGCTCGCTGATCACTGGGCGGTCGCGGACCATCGGCCTCGTCCTCGCCTATCTCGACAACCCTTTCTACGCGGAGGCCATCGCGCATCTGTCGACGGCGCTGGAAGCGCGTGGCTACCACATCATGGTGCGGATCGCCTCCAATCTTGCCGAAGAGGTGGACGGCGTCGTCGACGACATGGTCGACCATCAGGTCGACGGGATCATCCTCGCTTCGGTCTCCATGTCGAACGCGCTGACCGGCCGCCTGCGTGACGCCAAGATCCCCTTCGTCCTGTTCAACCGGGGTCAGGAGGATCTGTCGCTCGCAACCGTCACCTCGGCCAATTTCGACGGCGGCCGGCGCGCCGCACATTTCCTCGCCGCGGGCGGGCACACCCGCATCGCCCATGTTTCGGGCTGGCAGAAATCGCTGAACGGTCGCGACCGGCAGGCCGGCTTCCTGGCCGGACTGGCCGACAACGGGCTCGAACCGCTCGACACGATCGACAGCCACTACAGCCGCGACATCGCCGCCGCCGCCACCCGCGAATTGTTCAAGGGCTCCTTTCGGCCCGATGCGATCTTCGCCGGCAACGATCACATGGCCTTCGCCGTGATCGAGACGCTGCGTTATGGCCTGAAGCTGAACGTGCCCGGCGATGTCTCGGTCGTCGGCTACGACGATGTCGCCATGGCGTCCTGGCCGAGCTTCGACCTGACGACGCTGCGCCAGCCTGCCCGGCGCATGGCCGAGAGCGCTTCAACGCTTCTGATCGACCTGATTGCCGGCCAGGCACCCGACCGCAACCGCATCGAGATCGACAGCGAACTGATCGTGCGCAGCAGCGCCCGCATCCCGCCGGGCTGGAAACGCAGCCACAAACCAGACAACCCACGACAAAAAGCGGCCACACCCACCTCAAGGAGACCCAAATGACCCCGCAAGAGCTCGACGCCCGCATCGTCCGTTACGGCGATCTGGTGCCGTGCAAGACCGCCTTCATCGACGCCCACACGCCGGGCTCCGACCAGAAGGAGAATTTCACCATCATCGGCGGCGGCGTCTCGGAAAGCCCGGACCAGCACGTGCACATCAAGGATACGCCGGGTTTCAACATCGGCGCGGCGGGCCAGCCGCCCAAATGCCGCAACTCGCTGCATTCGCACCGCACGGCCGAGGTCTTCTTCGTGCTCAAAGGGCGGTGGCGCTTCTTCTGGGGCCGCTGGGGCAACGCCGGCGAAGTCGTGCTCGAGGAAGGCGACATCTTCAACATTCCCACCGGCATCTTTCGCGGGTTCGAGAACATCGGCACCGATTACGGGATGATCATGGCGATCCTGGGTGGTGACGATGCCGGCGGCGGCGTGATCTGGGCGCCGCAGGTGATCGAGGATGCGCGCGACCACGGGCTCGTGCTCGCCGAAACCGGGCGGCTCTACGATACCAAGAAGGGCGGTGCCCTGCCCGACGGCGTCGCGCCGATGCCGCTTCTGACCGACGAGGAACTGAAAGCCTATCCCGAGCCTTCCGCCGCCGATGTCATTCCCGGTTTCGTCGCCCGCTATTGGGACCTGATGGCGCTGGCGTCGGGCGCGCCGGCCAAGGTGATCGGACCGGACGCCATGCTCAAGGACCGGCCGGGCTTCGAGGTGGATTTCATCACGCGCGGCTCGATCGCCGGGGATGCCGCGACCACCGACCGGCACGAGGTGCTGATGCCGGTGCGCGGCCACTGGACGCTGACCGTCGACGGCGTTTCGACCGTGCTCAATCCCGGCGACACCTGCGCGGTCCCGCCCGGTTCGGCCCGCGCGCTCGCGCCAGCGATGACCGGCGAAGCCAGCCTCTACCGCATCCGCAACACGGACGATACGGCCGGGCCCACCGGCGCGCACTGAGCCGGGCCGCCTTCCCAAGCGGCATGCAAAAAGGCTATGGAGCCGCCCGTTTGAGCAGTGCGCCAGCGGGAGGTTCCATGGCCGATCTGTATTTGGGCATCGATGCCGGCTCGTCGGTCCTGAAGGCCGCAGTCTTCGACGCAGAAGGTCGGCAGCACGCCATTGCCAGCCGCCGCACGCCGCTCAACCGGCCCTGGCCCGGCTGGGTCGAAGCTGATCCTGACGCCTGTCTTGCCGCCCTTGACGCGGTGATCGCCGAAGCAGCCAGCGCGACCGGCAGACCCGAGGCGATCGCCGCGATCGGCATTTCGGGCGCCATGGTGGGCGCCTGGTTTGTGGATGCCGATGGCCGGGCCATCAGGCCGGGCATCAATTGGGAGGACAGCCGCAGCCAGACCCTGCTCGATGCGATGATCGCCGGCCGGCCATCGCTCATGTCGGACATTTTCGCGATCTCCGGCTCGGTCCTGCAGCAGGGCTGCACCCTGCCCCTGCTTGCATGGTTCAGGCGCAATGCGCCCGAAACACTGGCCCGCGCGGCCCATGTGCTGACCTACAAGGATTTTCTGCGCCATCATCTGACCGGCACGTTTGCCGCGGACCGCTCGGAAGCCGCCGTCCTGCCGGGCGACGCCCGTACACAAGGCCGCAGCGCCGAATTGATGGCACTGTTCGGCATCGGCGATCTCGACCCGCTGCTGCCCGACGTGTCGGCCTCGCAGGACATTGCGGGGCATCTGACAAAGGACGCGGCGGCGCGCACGGGGCTGGCCGCCGGCGTTCCGGTGGTTGCCGGTGCCGGCGACGTGATCGCGAATGTGATCGGCGCTGGCGGGCTGAAGGCGGAAGCGGCGACCGCGATCCTGGGCACCACCTGCATGGTCGGCGTCTGCCACGATGAACCCGTCTTCACGCCGCCCGACCTGGGGCTTCTGTTCTCCCTGCCCGAGCGACACTGGTACCGCGCCATGGTCAATGTGGCGGGAACGCTCAATCTGGACTGGGCAACCAGGCTGGTCGCGCCGGACCTTGCCGGCGACCCGGATCTCTTCGCCAGGGTGACCGAGATGGCTGAAAGCGTGGCGCCCGGCGCAAATGGCGTGACCTACCTGCCCTATCTCAGCCAGAGCGGCATCATCGCTCCTGTCGCCGACCCGAACGCCCGCGCCCAGTTTTGCGGCCTGCATTCCGGCCACAACCCGGCCGACATGATCCGTTCGGTTTATGAGGGCGTCGCCTTCGCGCTTGCCGACCTGATCGATCTTCTGGCCATCGCGCCGGAAACGCCGGTGACGCTGACCGGCGGGGGCAGCCGCAGCGCCCTGTGGTGCCACATGATCGCCGATGTGACCGGGCGGACCATCGCCGTGCCCGTTGGCACCGAATTCGGCGCGAGGGGCGCAGCGCTGCTGGCCGCCACCGCGCTCGGCCGCTTCGAGACGGTTTCGGCCGCCTCCCGGGCGGTTGCCGCCGGCGGCACCCGATACAGCCCCTCAGCGGACGCCGCCAACATCTGGAGCGAACCCCGCGCGCGGTTCGCGGACTTTCGGGACCGGCTTCTGGGCTGAAGCGCGCCACATACAGTGCCCGTCGCGCACCGAAACGGTCGCGGCAGGAACGGTCTTGCCATCCGCTCAATTGGTATATACCATTTTGGCAAGTGGTATAGTCCGGCATCGGCTTAAGGAGCCGCCCTCGCATGTCCGCGCCCAGCCCGGCCCGTTATCGACAGATTGCCTCGGACCTCGAGGCCGACATCATGTCGGGACGCCTGAAGACCGGCGACCAGATCCCGTCCGAGCGGGCGATGGCGGAAAAAATGGGCATCAGCCGCATGACCGCGCGCAAGGCGCTGCAGCAGCTCGCCAGCCGCGGCATGCTGGAGACCCGCATCGGCCACGGCACCTTTGTCGGACAACCCGTCATTCAACAGGAACTCTCCGCCCTTTCGGGATTCAGCGAAGACATGGAGCGGCAGGGCCGCGCGACATCCAGCATCGTCGTTGAAGCCGAACGGTGCGCGGCCACCGCCGAAGCGGCGCGTGCGCTTGCACTGGGACCCGGCAGCGAGGTGTACAAACTCACCCGTGTACGCCTCGCTGACGGAACACCGGTCGCATTCGAACGCACCGAGATCGACGCGGGCCGCGCGCCGGACCTGTTGTCGAAGGCCAATTTCGCCAACACCTCGCTCTATACGAGCCTGCGGCGGCACTTCGACATCGTGGCGGCGATGGCCGAGCAGACGATCGAGGCGGCGCTGGCCGATACGTCCATCGCACTGACACTGGACATCGAGCCGGGCGCGCCCGTGCTCCGGCAGACGCGATTGACGCGCGACACGGCCGGACGCCCGTTCGAGTTCGTTCGCTCCACCTATCGCGGGGACGCCTTTGTGATGAAAGTCCAACTGACCATTTCTTCGGAGACAAGCGCGTGAACGATGTGGCCCACGCCTATCTTGATGGCCTTTGCGAGCGGCTGACCGCGCTGAAGATTCACGAAAACACGTCCATGGCCGCCGCTGCCGACGCGGTCGTCGACGCCGCCCAGGGCGACAATCTGGTCTATGTGTTCGGCACGGGCCATTCCCACATGCTGGCTGAAGAGGTGCACTATCGCGCCGGCGGCCTGGCGCTGGCCGTGCCGATCCTTGCATCAAGCATCATGGTCCACGAGGGCGCCATTGCCTCGACCATCATGGAGCGCACCGACGGCATTGTCGGCCCGATTCTCGATCGCTACGACATCACGCGCAACGATGTGCTGATCGTTGTCTCCAATTCCGGCGTCAACGCTGCCCCGCTGGAAGCGGCCCGCATCGGAAAGCGGATCGGCTGCACGGTGATCGCCATCACCTCGCTCGCCTATTCGACCGCGGCGGCCGACGGCGGCGAGAAGCTGGCCGACATCGCCGACATCGTCATCGACAATGGGACGCCCGCCGGCGACGCGATCGTCGAACTGCCGGGAACCGAGCTCAGGTCCGGGCCGGCCTCGACCGTCATCGGCGCGGCCATCATCAACGCCATTTTCGCCCAGGCCGCGCACCGGCTGGCCGAGGACGGCACACCGCCGATCTACCGGAGCGCCAATATGCCCGGCGCGAAGGAGAACAACAGAGCGCTGGTTGAGCGCTATGCCCCGCGCAACCGGCACCTGTAGACGACCGCCGAACCATGACCCCAACAGGGAGGGAAAAGTCATGAAGACCCCGATGAGAATGCTCCTGGCAGGTTCGATGCTTGCCATCCCCGCACAGGCGTTCGCCGCGCCTGTCGACGTCACGCTCTGGCACATGGAGCAGCCGCCACACCGCGTCGAGCGCATCCAGATGCTGATCGACGAGTTCAATGCCGCAAACCCCGACATCACGGTCAGCCAGGAGCCGCAGAACTGGGGCGAGATCTATGCCAAGGCGCCCGCCGCGCTTGCCACCGGGACCGGGCCGGACATGCTGTTCGCCATTCCCGATTTCGCGCCGATCCTCAAAGAGATGGGCGCGCTGACCTCGGTCGCCGACTTCGTGTCGGAGCTCGATGCCGACCATGACTTCGTCGACAGCACCGTTGAGGCCTACAGCTATGACGATGGCGTTTGGGCCGTGCCGCTCTACAACATGACGCTGAACCTGTGGTATCGCAAAAGCGTGTTCGAGGAAGCCGGCATTTCAGTGCCGACAAGCTGGGACGAGTGGCGCGCGGCTGCCGAGACGCTGACCGCAGACGGCCGGTTCGGCATGGGCCTGCCCGCCAACAAACAGCTTTACACCGACCAGACCGTCTACTCGGTCATGGTCAATGGCGGCGCGTCCGAACTCTACAATGCGGACGGCACGTTGCGGTTCGACAATCCCGAAACGGTGGCCGCCTACGACTTCTACAATTCGATGATGGAATTCTCGCCGCCCGACGCCACCTCCTGGACCTGGGGCGAAGCGGAGGCGTGCTTTGCGTCCGCAAGCTGTGGCATGGTCATGCAGTTCACCGTGATCTCGACCTATGAAAACCAGGCCGAAGGCGACGCCGCCGATCTTGGCGTTGCCGCCATCCCGACCAGGGACGGCTCGGACGACAACGCCACCATCGCCTATGCCAATGCGGTGATGCTCCTGTCGCAGGAAGATGCCGAGCGCGAGGCCTCCAAGGCCTTCATCCGCTTCCTGCTGGAGCCGGAAAACTACGGCCGCTTCCTGAACATGGAGCCGGGCCTGTTCATGCCGGTGACCGCCGATGGGGCCGA
The DNA here is from genome assembly GCA_017642895.1 of Roseitalea sp. Lineage (GTDB taxonomy): Bacteria > Pseudomonadota > Alphaproteobacteria > Rhizobiales > Rhizobiaceae > Roseitalea. The sequence goes on along the minus strand of JAEPON010000004.1, from coordinate 113,853 downwards.
AGCTGAATCGTTCTGGAACGATCCGGTCGTACAGGAATATCGCGACCAGATCGAAACGGTCATCGCCAACGGCCAGAACGGCAGGCTGTTCGGCTTCACCTCCGGCCGTGTGTTCCCGGCGATCGCCGCGATCTCGGCGCAGAACGTCCTCGCCGAAACCCTCCAGAGCGTCGTCGTCAGCGACATGGAGCCGGCAGAGGCGGTCACCGCCGGCCAGGCGCGCATGGAAGACCTCTCGCGCTAACCTGGGGTCCGCGCCGTGGCACGCAACCCGATCCTCGCGCTCGCGTTCGTCGCCCCGGCGCTTCTGTTTCTGGCGGCCATCCTCGCATGGCCGCTGGTGTCGGCCTTTCTTCTCAGCCTTCAGAATGTGCGCGGTGTCGGCACAAGCGGCACCTGGGTCGGCTTTGAGAACTACCGCTTCATCCTGACAAGCGGGGCCTTTTGGGATTCAGCGGGCCTCAGCCTTGTCTGGGTTCTCGCCAATGCGGCGCTACAGACGCTCCTGGCGCTGGCCGCCGCGCTCATCCTGCACCAGAAGTTCCCGGGCGTGCGCATCGCGCGCACCTGGATCATCCTGACATGGATCGTGCCCACGGTCGTCGTCGTCATGATCTGGCGCTGGCTGTTCTCGACGTCGGGCGGCATGATCAATCCGCTGATGATGCAGGCCGGCATCACCGACCGGCCGGTCGGCTTCTTCGCCACCCCCGAGAGCGCGTTCGCGACACTGGTCTTCATCAACTCCTGGCGCTGGTTCCCGTTCATCGCCCTGATGATGCTGGCCGGACTGACCCGGATACCATCGGAACTCTACGAGGCCGCGCGCATCGACGGCGCGGGTCCGGTCCGGCGCTTCACCCGCATCACCTGGCCGCTTCTGGCGCCCACCTTGACGGTGCTCCTGATCATCGGAACGCTCCTGTCATTCAACGTGTTCGACATCATCTGGCTGATGACGCAGGGCGGCCCGGCCGGCGGCACGCGCACACTGCCCGTCCTGATCTATGAAACCGCCTTCCGCAGCTACCGGATGAGCGAAGCGGCGACCATCGCGGTCCTTTCAACGCTGTTACTGATGACCTTCGCCATCGTCGCAACGCGGTCGCTGGCCCGGTCGGGAGACGAGCGATGAAGCGCACGCTTGGATGGAATCTTGCATTGGCCGCCGGGCTGGGCTTTTTCGTCGCGCTCGTCGGCCTGCCCTTCTGGTGGGTGGTTTCGGGCTCGTTCAAACTGCCACGGGAGATCATCGCCCGCGTGCCGACGATGTTTCCGCAATCATTCACCTGGCAGCATTACGACAAGCTTTTGTCCTCGTCGGACTATGGCACCTATCTGGTCAACTCGCTGTTCGTCTCCGGCTTGTCCGCCGTTCTGACGCTGCTGCTGGCGATCCCGGCGGGGTATGCCTTCTTCCGGCTCGAATTCCGCGGGCGCGAAACCTGGTACAGGGTCATCCTGCTCGCCTATGCCTTTCCCTCGATCGTCGTTCTGATCCCGCTCTTCACCATGTTCGCCAAGGCCGGCCTGGTCGACACGCGCCTTGCGCTGATCATCGTCAATGTCGCCTTTGCCCTGCCCTTCGCGATCTGGATGCTGCGGTCCTTCTTCGGCTCGATCCCGCGCGAGATCGAGGAAGCGGCCCGGCTCGACGGCGGTCCGCCCTTGACCGTGCTGCGACGCATCATGATTCCCCTCACCGCGCCGGGCATCGCCGCCGTCGCCATCTTCGCCTTCGTCACATCGTGGACAGAATATGTGTTCGCCTCGGTGATGATCCTGTCGGACGCCAAGCGCACCATCCCTGTCGGCTTTTCGGGCATTATCGGCCAGTATCAGGTCGATTGGGGCCTGCTTCTGGCGGGCGCGAGCCTTGCCATCCTGCCCGTCGTCATCGTCTTCGCGCTGATCGGGCGCTGGTTCGTCACCGGCCTGACCGAAGGCGCAGTCAAATAATGCCCTGTGCGGAGTAGCAAGATGGCAGTCACCGAACTGCGCAATGTCAGCAAATCGTTCGGCAGCGTCCGGGTGATCGAACCGCTCGACCTGACCGTCGAGAACGGCGAGTTCATGGTGATCGTCGGCCCGTCCGGCTGCGGCAAGTCAACGCTGCTGCGCATGGTTGCCGGCCTTGAGATCCCGTCAGACGGCCAGATCCTGATCGATGGCACCGATGTGACGGGCAAGGAGCCGTCCGATCGCGGCGTCGCCATGGTGTTCCAGACCTATGCGCTTTATCCGCACATGACGGTACGCGAGAACATGGCGTTCGGCCTGGAAATGGCGGGCATGCCGAAGGCCGAGCGCGAACGGCAGGTGCTCACCGCCGCGCGTACCCTGCAACTGGAGGACTATCTCGACCGCAAACCCAGGCAGCTTTCCGGAGGCCAGCGTCAGCGCGTGGCCATCGGACGCACGATCGTGCGCGATCCCAAGGTGTTCTTGTTCGACGAACCGCTCTCCAACCTCGACGCCGAACTGCGTGTGCAGATGCGGCTGGAGATCGCCAAACTGCACCGCGAACTGGGCGCCACGATGATCTATGTCACCCACGACCAGGTCGAGGCGATGACGCTGGCAACCCGCATCGTCGTGCTGCGCGACGGCCGCATCGAACAGGTCGGCACGCCCTCCGAACTCTATGCCGATCCCGACAGCACATTCGTCGCCGGCTTCATCGGCTCGCCGCGTATGAATTTGGTGCCGGCCATGGTCCAAGGCGGTGATGGCGCCGGCCATGCGCTGGTCGATGTGCCTTCGCTGGGGCTGAAGGGATACAGGGCACCGCTCCGCGACCCACACGCCGCCCTGCCCGGCGAAGCGGTTTTCGGCGTCCGGCCTGAGGATTTGATTTGGACAATGGAAGGCGAGACCTCGGACATCGCGCTCACCTGCGAGATCGTCGAGGATCTGGGCAGCAACGTCTTCTTGTACAACGCCGCAAGCCGTGATGCATCGATCGTCGCCGAACTGCCCCGCGGCGTTCATCCCGCACCGGGGGACACGGTCAGGTTCCGCATTTCCGACGGCACGTCCTATCTGTTCACCGAAGCGGGAGTGCGCATCTGAGATGAAGGTGCTCGTCGTCCCCACCGCCGAACGGGCGGCAACACGCGCCGCCGGTCTTGTCGCCGATTGTCTCAATGTCGGCGACCGGCCGGTGCTGGGCCTTGCGACCGGGTCGACCATGGAACCGGTCTATGCCGATCTCGTCGCGCGTTTCCGCACCGGCGCGATCTCGTTTTCAGGCGCAACGACGTTCAATCTCGACGAATATGTCGGCCTGTCGCCGGACCATCCCCAATCCTACCGGCGGACGATGCACCGGCTCCTGTTCGACCATGTTGATATCGACGTCGGCGCCTGTCACCTGCCGCAAGGTGATGCGCCCGATCCGCACGTCGAAGCACAGCGCTATGACGCGGCCATCGCGGCGGCGGGCGGGATCGACATCCAGCTTCTCGGCATCGGCCGCAACGGCCATATCGGCTTCAACGAGCCGACATCAAGCCTGGGCGCCCGCACGCGGATCAAGACGTTGACGCGGAGCACGCGGCAGGCAAACGCGGCATTCTTCGCAAAGCCCGAAGACGTGCCACGCCACGCGATCACCATGGGTATCGCCAACATTCTCGAAGCGCGCCATTGCGTGCTGGTCGCCACCGGCGCGGCCAAGGCCGGCGCCGTCGCCCGCATGATCGAAGGCCCGCTGGGCGCCGACTGCCCGGCCACCGCGCTACAACTGCATGCCAGGGCGACGGTGATCGTCGACGGCCACGCCGCCGCCGGCCTCGAACTGATCGACTATTACCAGGAAATCCATCCCGACGGCGAGGAACCCGTGCTTGTCTGAAACCGGTCAGCCGATTGCGACGCTGTTCGCACGCACACTGTTTGACGGCCTGTCTGACATGCCGACGCATGATCGTCTGATCGTCATCGATGACGGCATGATCGCCCAGGTCCGCTGGCACGCGCCCGGCGATCCTTTGCCTCCGGGCACGGTCGAGGCCGACATTGCCGCGCCGGGTTTCATCGACATGCAGATCAACGGCGCCGCCGACACCCAGTTCAACGAAGATCCGACCGCCGACGCCATCGCCCGCATCGCGGCTGGCGGCCGCAAAGGCGGCACGGCGCACATCCTGCCGACCTTCATCACCGCGCCGGAGATGGACTATCGCCACGCGATTGCGGCCGCGGAACAGGCGCTCGAACAGGGCGTCCCCGGCGTGCTCGGCATCCATCTGGAAGGCCCGTTCTTGTCGCCTGATCGGCCCGGCATCCATCCGCCCCGCTTTATCCGGCCGATGACTGGCGATGACACGACCGCCATCGGACAGGCGGCCGGTACGGTGCTGGTCACGCTGGCGCCTGAATGCCAGGACGTGGGCCTCGTCAAAAGTCTGGTCCGGTCGGGCGTGCGCGTCTTTGCCGGCCATTCCAATGCGACAGCGGCCGACATGGACACGGCGATCGAAGCGGGCATCAGCGGTGTGACACACCTGTTCAACGCCCAATCGCCGATTACAGGCCGGGAACCGGGCGTCGTCGGCAGCGCGCTGATGCGGCCCGAGCTGGTCGCCGGCATCATTGCCGACGGCTATCATGTTCACCCGCAGAACCTGGCGATGGCGGCGCGGCTGATGGGCAACCGGCTGTGCCTTGTCACCGACGCGATGAAGACGCTGGCCGGCACGGTCACCGCGTTCGATCTTTACGGCACGCCGGTCAGGCTCGATGAGGGCTGCCTGCGCGGGCCTGACCGAACGCTGGCCGGCGCCCATCTGGCCATGGACGAAGCCGTTCGCAATGCGATCGCGATGATGAACGTTTCGCCGGCCGCAGCTTTCAAGATGGCCAGCACCAACGTGGCCCACGCGCTCGGCCTTGGCGGAGAACTCGGCCTGATCATGCCCGGGCGCCGCGCCAGCATCACATTGCTTGAAGATGAATTGCACGCTCAAGGCGTGGTGGTGGACGGCCGGTTGGCCTGACCGGCCGTGGCGCACTCATTGATCTGCGGTCGGGTCAGACACCGCCCATGCAGACATATTTCATTTCCAGATAATCGTCGGCGCCGTACTTGGAGCCCTCGCGGCCAAGGCCCGATTGCTTGACCCCGCCGAATGGTGCGCCTTCGTTGGAGATGATGCCGGTATTGACGCCGACCATGCCATACTCGAGCGCTTCGGCCACCCGCCAGACACGCGACAGGTCGCGCGCATAGAAATAGGCGGCAAGGCCGAACTCGGTGGCGTTGGCCTGCTCGATCACATCCTCGACCGTGTCGAACCGGAAGAGCGGCGCCACCGGTCCGAAGGTTTCCTCGCGCGCGACCTTCATCTCGCGCGTGACATTGCGCAGGACGGTCGGCTCATAGAACAGCGCGCCGGCATTCGACCGGCTGCCGCCCGTCACCAGTTCGGCGCCTTTCGAAAGCGCGTCGGCGACATGATCTTCGACCTTGGCGAGCCCCGCCTCGTCGATCAGCGGCCCCATGTCGACACCATCCTGGAACCCGTCGCCGCCCTTCAGCGCCGCCGCCTCGGCCGCGAATTTTTCGGCGAACGCGTCATAAACGCCGTCCTGCACATAGATGCGGTTGGCGCAGACGCAGGTCTGGCCCGCATTGCGGTATTTCGACAGGATCGCGCCTTTTGCGGCCGCGTCGAGATCGGCATCGTCGAAAACGATGAACGGCGCATTGCCGCCCAGCTCCAGGCTCAGCTTGAGGATCTGGTCGGCACCCTGCCGCATCAGGATGCGGCCCACTTCGGTCGACCCGGTGAAGCTCAGCTTGCGCAGCTTGGGATTGGCGCACATTTCCTTGCCGACCTCGGACCCGCTGGTGCCGACGATCAGGTTGAACAGCCCGGCAGGCAGGCCCACGCGCTCGCACAGGACCGCGATCGCAATCGCTGACAAGGGCGTCTGCGCAGCCGGTTTGGAGACGACCGCACAGCCGACGGCCAGCGCCGGCGCCATCTTGCGCGCCAGCATGGCGTTCGGAAAGTTCCACGGCGTGATCATGCCAACGACACCGACCGGCTGCTTGAGGACGACCACGCGCTTGTCGGCCTGCTGGCCGGGCAGCACGTCGCCATCAATCCGCTTGGCCTCTTCGGCGAACCATTCAAGATAGGACGCGCCGTAGCGCACTTCGCCGCCAGCTTCGCCCACCGGCTTGCCCATTTCCGAGGTCAGGATGATCGCCAGATCGTCGACATGGGCGATCATCAGATCGTTGAGCTTGCGCAGCATGGCCGACCGCTCCTTGGCGGTCTTGGCGGCCCACTGCTTTTGCGCCGCATGGGCCGCATCGATCGCCCGCGCTGTCTCGGCAGCGCCCATGTCCGGCAGGGTGGCCAGCGTGTCGCCATTGGCCGGATTGGTGACATCGAACGTCTTGCCGCTGTCGGATTTGGCGATCCATGCGCCGTTCAGATAACCGGCGGCCTGCAACAGGCCGGGGTCGGAGAGTTTGCCCAGAAGTCTATCGGAAATCGTCATTCATGCCTCCCGTGCGGCGCGGATGGAGGCTTCGAGAATGTCGAGCGCCTCGGAGAAAATCTCGTCCTGGATCGTGATCGGTGCCAGAAACCGGATGACGTTGCCATAGACGCCGCACGTCAAAAGGATCAAGCCCCGCGAAAAGGCTTCGGTGCGGACGCGGGTTGCAAACGCCGCATCGGGCGTTTTGGTGTCCGCATCGTTGAACTCGACCGCGTTCATGAAGCCCGGCCCGCGAATGTCGGCGATCTCCGGCACCGCGTCGCGCAGGCTTTCAAGCCGCTGCTTCAAACGTGCGCCAAGTTGGTCGGCCCGCGCGCACAGCGCTTCCTCCTCGATCACGTCGAGCACCGCATGGGCGGCCGCGATGCCGATCGGGCTGCCGCCATAGGTGCCGCCCAGGCCGCCCGGCGCCGGCGCGTCCATGATCTCGGCCTTGCCGGTGACCGCGGCCAGCGGGAAGCCGCCGGCCAGGCTCTTGGCCATCGTCACCAGATCGGGCTCGATGTCGTAATGCTCGGTGGCGAGCAGCTTGCCGGTGCGCGCGAAACCCGTCTGCACCTCGTCCATGATCAGCAGGATGCCATGCGCGTCGCAGATCTCGCGCAGGCGTTTGATGAAGCGCACGGGCGCCTGGTAGAAGCCGCCCTCGCCTTGCACCGGCTCGATGGCGATTGCCGCTACCCGCGCCGGATCCACATCGGCCTTGAACAGTTTTTCGAGCGCGGCGAGCGCATCATCCTCTGTCACGCCGTGCAGCGGCACGGGAAACGGCGCATGGAACACGTCGGCCGGCATCGCGCCAAAGCCAAGCTTGTAGGGCGCCACCTTGCCCGTCAGTGCCATGCCCATGAAGGTGCGGCCGTGAAAGCCGCCGGAAAAGGCGATCACCGCGTTGCGGCCGGTCGCGGCGCGGGCGATCTTGACCGCGTTTTCGCACGCCTCCGCGCCGGTGGTCACGAACACGGTCTTCTTCGGCGACGGACCCGGCACGATCGCATTGAGCCGTTCGGCCAGCGCGACATAGTTCTCGTAGGGCACCACCTGGTGGCAGGTATGGGTGAACCGGTCGAGCTGGCCGTGCACGGCTTCCATCACCTTCGGATGCCGATGCCCGGTGTTCAGGACCGCGATTCCCGAGGCGAAATCGATGAAGCGATTGCCTTCGGCGTCCCAGATTTCCGCATTCTCCGCACGGTCCGCATAGACCTGCGTCATCATGCCGACGCCGCGCGCGATGGCGTCGGTCCGGCGGGCCTGGATCCGGGCGTTGGTCATGGCTGCCTCCACAGAGCGAATGTCCGGGCCAGACTTTCAATATATGGATCGCATTGTCAAATATATTAATCACATCCTGAGGCGGACTCTTGCCCGATCAAGGCACGTCATGAGACAAGATGATCGTTCGCATCGATCCGGGAGGGGCGCGTGACCGAAAACGAGGTGGCCGAACGCCTGCGTCGTGCGCGCGAAGAACGCGGCCTGTCGCAACGCCAGCTGGCGGCCGCGGCCGGCATCACCGGTTCGATGATCTCCATGATCGAACAGGGCCGTACCAGCCCGTCCGTCGCCACGCTGAAAAAGATCCTGACCGGTCTCGGCATGTCGCTGGGCGACTTTTTTGCCGAGGACGAAGCGGCGACCGGCCAATGGCACTACAAGGCCGGCGAACTGCGCGAGATCAACCCGGAGGCGACGTTCGGCACCCAAAAGCCCGACTCGGCCAGCCGCATCAGCTTTCGACAGGTCGGCGCGGCCGGCCAGAGCACCATCCAGATGCTGCACGAGCATTATCCGCCCGGCGCCGACACGGGTCCTGAAAGCTATGCCCATGAGGGCGAGGAGACCGGCATCGTGATCGAGGGCCAGATCGAGATCACGGTCGGCGGCGAGACACGAACCCTGGCCAGGGGCGACGCCTATCTGTTCGACAGCCGCCAGCCACACCGGTTCCGCAACGTCTCGGGCAAGCCCTGCACGATCGTCAGCGCCTGCACGCCACCGACCTTCTGAGCGTCGTTAAAGATCGGGCGACAGGCCCTTGTGCCGGGCGCGACGATGACCGATGAAGCGAGAGCGTCATCGCACCTGCGCAGGGAAGACATGAACACCAAGCAACTTCTCGGCCATCTGATTGCCTTCGACACGGTCAGCGACCGGGCGAACATGCCGCTGATCAATTTCCTCCGCGATCTTCTGGCCGACGCCGGCGCGGACGTGCAACTCATCGCCGATGCCACGGGCCACAAGGCCAATCTCTACGCCACGATCGGGCCGGCCGACCGGCCAGGCGTCGCCCTTTCGGGGCACACCGACGTCGTGCCCGTCGAGGGACAAGTCTGGACGGTCCCGCCGTTCGAAATGACCGAGCGGGACGGTAAGCTGTTTGGTCGCGGTGCGGCGGATATGAAAGGGTTTGTCGCCGCCGCCACGGTCGCCGCCCTCAGGGCTGCCCAAACCGATCTGGAAACGCCGCTCCATCTCGCTTTCTCCCATGACGAGGAAATAGGTTGCATCGGCGTGCGGAGCCTGATCGACATGCTGGCAAAGGCGCCCTTCCGGCCCCGCTTCTGCATCGTCGGCGAACCGACATCGATGCAGGTGGGCACCGGCCACAAGGGAAAAACCGCCCTGCGCGCCGTCTGCACCGGACGCGAAGCCCATTCGGCTCTGGCACCGACCGGCGTCAACGCCATCCATCTGGCGACGGATATGGTGGCCCATTTGCGCCACCTGCAGGCGGGCATCGCCGAAAAAGGCGCATCCGATGCCGCCTACGACATTCCCTATACGACCGTTCACGCCGGCATCATCGCCGGCGGCGTGCAGGTCAACATCGTGCCCAACCGGTGCGTTCTCGACTTCGAAATCCGCAACTTGGCGGAAGATGATCCGCTCGCAATGATCGCTTCAATCGCTGAAGCCGCCGACACGATTGCCGCACAATATCATGACGTTGCGCCGGAAAGCGGAATCGAAGTCTCGACGCTCTTTTCCTATCCGGGCCTTGAAACGCCCGTCGATGCGGAGGTGGTGTCCTTCGTCAAGTCGCTGACCGGCGGCAATGACACGATCAAGCTGGCCTACGGCACCGAAGGCGGCCTGTTTCACCGCGATCTCGGCATCCAGACGGTCATCTGCGGCCCGGGCTCCATGGCCCAGGGCCACAAGCCCGACGAGTTTGTGACGGTGGAGCAGCTCGACCGGTGCGACACCATGCTCGACGCGCTGATCGACCGGCTCAGGTCAGGCCTTTAGAGCCATCCGGCAGGCGCGGAGGCGCCGGCCCGTTTCGGCCTACTCGCCCATCGTCATGAAAACGGTCGGCGTCTCATCGCTCCTGCCTGTGAACGCCATCACCTGATAGCGGGCAGGGTGACGTACTTCATATGGTATGCTCCATTCGGTTGGCCGCGCCCGGCCAAATGGCAAAGCGCTATGCCGATGCCGGTGACATGCAGCTTTCAGCAGGGGGAAGGTCAAGCAGGCTGGCAGCGATGGCATCACCGCACAGGCAACGGCACAATCAGGCCGGGCGCATCAGCCAGGCATCAAGCGCCGCGTTGACGGCCTCGGGCGCTTCCAGCGTCGTGATATGGCCCGCATCTTCGATGATCACGAGTTCGGCGTCGGGCAGAAGCGCTGCCATCTGCTCGTGGATGGCCGGCGGGCACATGCGATCCTCGCGGCCGCAAAGGACAAGCGCCGGCCCGTTGAACCGGCGCAGCGTTTCGGATTGATCCGGCCGGTCCCGCAAGGCGAGCGACTGGCGGATGAACACGTCCGGCCCCAACTGCATCGCCATGTCCACAAACAATGTGTTGAGGGCCGCTTCGCCGGTATGGCCGGCCGCCAGATAGTACGGCTTCATCTCGGCAACCAGCACATCGCGCAAACCGCCCGCGCGGACGCGCCCGATCTGGTCGTCACGCCGTGCCTTTCGATGGCCGGCCTCCGGGCCGAAACTGGTGTCCAGCAGGCCGAGGCGCATCACCCTGCCCGGCGCCTTTCGGGCCATCTCCAGCGCCACGATGCCGCCCATGGAAAGGCCCGCCAGATTGAACCGGTGAGGCAGTTCGGCAAGCAGGGCATCGGCCAGACCCGATATCGTGTCGGCGCCGCCAATGTCGCCGATGACGATGTCGCAAAGGCCGCCAAGTGCCGTGCGCTGCGGCGCGAACAGGCGGGCATCACACATCATCCCGGGCAGGAGGCACAGCGTTTCGCGCGGCATGTTTCAGAGACGGGTCGAAACCAGCCTTGCCCCTTCGGCCAGCGTTGCCAGCTTGGCATAGGCGATCTCGGGATCGACCGCGCCAAAACCGGCAAACGTGCCAAACCCGCAATCGGAACCGGCAACCACGCGATCCGCGCCGACAATATCGACAAATCGCGCGATGCGCTGGGCGACCAGTTCGGGATGTTCGACAAAATTGGTCGTCGTGTCGACCACGCCCGGAACCAGAACCCGGTCATCGGGTATCTCGGCCCGCCGGTCGCGGAACACCGTCCATTCATGCGCATGACGCGGATTGGAGGTTTCAAACAGCAAATGGCGCGCCTTGACCTTCATCAGCACCGGGAAAACCTGCGCCATGTCGATATCACACACATGCGGCCCCTCATAATTGCCCCAGCAGATATGCACGCGTACGCGCTCCTGCGGTACGTTTTCGAGCGCATGGTTGAGTGCCTCGACATGGCTTTCGGCGATCTTGACGAATTCGGCGTCCGACAATTCGGCAAACAGCATGTGGCGCGACAGGGCGAGGTCCGGGCAGTCGAGTTGCAGGTCCAGCCCGGCGCCGACGATGGTTTCATACTCATCGCGCATCGCGTCGGCCAGCGCGGCCAGATAGGCATCGCGCGTCCGATAGTGCTGGTTTTGCAGGAACAGCGAGATCACGCCGGGCGATGCGGCATTCATGAAACCCCGCCCTGCTCCGTGCGCCGCCATGCCGGCCTTCAGATTGGCGATGTCTTTTTGCAGTTCGCCCTGCCCCTTTGAGCGCACCTCGCCCGTACACATGGGGCGGGCATATTGCGGGGTGCCGCCATCGTCGGCCAGCCGTTGCAGAAACGTCGGGAACATCTTCAGATCAGCGGGAGCATTGCGCGGGCTGTCGCCCGAAAAGCCGGTATAGCGGTCCTTGACATAGGTGGCGTAGGAAATCTTGGAGGTCTCGCCATCCGAAACGATCTCGACGCCCGCCTCGACCTGCCGACGCACGGTCTCATCGACCGCTTCGGTCATAGCAGCGTCAAAGTCAGCGTCATCGTAGGGCTCCTCACGCTCGCGGGCGAAGATGAAATCGACGACGGTTTGCGTGCGCGGCAGCGAGCCGACATGGGTGGTTGCTATTGTGGTCATCTGTGCGCCCGTCCTCTTACCCGGTCTGCATGACGATCTGCTTCCAGATCGATGTTTCGTCATAAACCACATATTCGCGCCGCAGGCCGCGCGGGCCATATTCCGCATGGCTGATGCCCAGCACATAGACATCCGCACCGGTCGGCCGTCCGAATGCGCCCCATCCGTCATGCTTGCCCGAAAGCGACCAGCGCACCGCTGCGCGCGGGCTCATCAACGCGTCCTGATTGCCCATGGCATGATCGATGCTGAACGTCGCTGACGGAAACGACGCGCGAAGCCCCATCCAGAACCGGTCAGCCGCATCGCGCCCGTGCGCCGTGATGCCGCCAGGATGTTCCAGATGGCAGCCCCGGTCATATTCGGTGCCGATCGCCGCCATTTCGGCACCCATGATGCGCGTCAGCAATTCGGCATAACGTGCTCCGAACTCATCATCATTGCCCTTGCCCCGATAGGGGCCCGGCCGGTCGTTCGCCGGCGTCAGCGGCTTGACGCAGCCATCTGTGCCGCCCTCCCGTGCGATCAGCTCGCGCGCATAGTCGGCGGGGTCCCATCCCATCTGCCGGACGATCGCGCCCTGATCCCGGATCAGCCATTCATCGTCGATCCGGTTGTTGATCGCATGGCAATCCGCAAGGATGCGGTAGGTCAGCTTGGTTCCGGTTGCAGCACCATAAACGCCATCACCGTCATGGGTCGCCGTCGAGACAATGCGGTGGGACGACAGCATCCCCTCCTCCGGCGTGCCGCACCAGATCACGTCTTCGCCGAGCAATTGACGGTCGGGAAACTCGGCCAGCGTCGCCATCGTCGCGGCAATGACGCCCTGATTGCCGACCACCACCGAACCGGGCGAGCGGACGATGATGTTATCGGCATAGTAGCGATGCAGCGTATGGATGCCCCGATCTTCCCAGATCTCCTTGGTGATGCCCAATATGTAATCGGGAAAATCGGTGAACCGGTCGTCGAAACCCTTCATATGTCCCAACCCTCTGGCAGACGCGCCGAACCCCTGACGACCAGTGGCGCGGGCAGCACATGCTGCTCCGGGTCGGCGTCCGGCTGTTCGATCATTTTCAGCAGCGCCGAGACAGTCTGCTCGACCATCAGATTGGCGCGCTGGCGTACGGTTGTCAGATCGTAAGCCGGCCATGCGGCGGGCGGCACATCATCGAACCCGACGACCGATACGTCGTCCGGCACCGAAAGGCCCAATTCGTAGCGCAGCACATCCATAACGGCGAACGCCATGTGATCGTTGGCCGCAAAGACCGCGTCCGGCCGGTCGGGCCGGTCGAACATGCGCCGGGCGGCCGCCCGGGCTTCGTCGATCTGGAAATTGCCCACCTCGCGGTCATAGTGCGCAATGCCCGCATCGCGCAGCCCTTCGGCAAATCCCCGCTCGCGGTCGCGTTGCGTCGAGGCGCCCTCCCAGCCGGCAATATGGCCGAACCGCTCGTGCCCGCCCTCAACCAGGAAACGGGCGATGGTGCGCCCGCCATCACGATTGTCCGAGGTCACCGCCGAAATGCCGGCATCGTCCTGCGCGCGGTTGAACAGCATGACGGGCACGCCGGCCGCCTGGCACCGCGCGGTCAGTTCCGAAGACAGGGCCACCGACGCCATGATGATGCCATCGACCTGATAGTCGAGGATTTCCTCAAGCACGGTGTCGATGTTGCCCGCGGTCTGCGAGGCCATGAAAATGAGGACATGATAGCCCTCCGCCTGAAGTGCGTTCGAGAGCTTTTCGAGCGCCTCGGGATAGAAGTAATTGTCCAGATAGGCAACGACGAGCCCGATCATCCGGCTGCGGCCGGTGATCAGCGAACGCGCCAACACATTGGGCCGGTAGCCGAGTTTTTCGGCCGCATCGCGCACCTTTTCGGCGGTGCGTGCCGATACGCTCGCCCCGGGCGTGAAAACGCGGCTGACCGCAGACCGGCTGACGCCGGCAAGCCGCGCGACATCAATCGAGGTGACCCTTTCGTGCGCCATCACGGCTCTCCGACCGGAAACGGGATCGGTGCCATCGACCGCGCCTTGTTGAACTCGCGCAGGCGGGCAAACACATCGACGCCCAGTTGCCGGTAGGCGTCAAGCAGGTCGACCAGCACCCAGTTCTCGCGGATCAGCCCGTTCTCGATGCGCCAGAAATCAAGGCTGCGCATGGTGATGCGCCGGCCTGACGGCGCGATCCCCATCCAGCCATCGTCGGTGACCGTCTGGATCATGTTCGGCCAGCCGGTGACCGCTACATAGTCACCATCGCCGAAGAAATGATAGGTAATCTCGTCCACATATCGGCCGCGATCGGGCATCGCGTTCAAAAACGGGATCTGATGCCAGTTGCGAAAGCCGGAAATGCCCCGTCCCGTGCCGATGCCCGACGGGCCGTACCAGTTCATCTTCGGATGCCAGAAGCGCTCCATCTCCATCACGTCGGGCCCGCCTTCCGATGGATGGCGCTTGAGCGCCTCGAGCATGTCGATCACATGCTGGCACGAGATCGCGCTGCGCGCCTCGTCGCGCGGCCCGCGCACCAGCCCGTCCATCGTCGCCGGTCCCGGAACGTGCCACTCGCGACCCAGCGTCGGTGCCATCGGCCAGGCACCGGCCTGGATCATCACTTCGGGGATGTCCCACAAGGCCTGCATCTCGTGGACGCGGCCGTCCTCGAAGCGGAAGAACTCGTGAAAGCGCATGGCGACCTGATGGCCCGTGGGCGGAATGTCCAGCCAGGGCGCGATGAAGGTGCCGGTGTAGTAGCCACCACAACCGACCCAGTCCGCGCCCGCCTCCGTTCCTCCTGCGACGACGATATAGTCGCGGCGTTCGAGATCGGGCCAGGCCGCAAAAAGCGGCGCATAAGCTGTCGCATAGAGGTCCTCGGGACCGGCCATATCGCCCAGCGGATGCGCAATTCGTGCCGGCGCCTCCGGCGCGAACAGCGTGTTCAACGCCCCTTTCGCGCCCTCGGGCGTAAAGTCGTAGAGCGCCGCCCTCAACGGAGCGACAGCGGCCTTGTGCGTTGAATGGCGATCGACCGGCATCGTCATGCGGCGGTTTCCGTCACCGGTTTCGGCGGCGTCCGCTCACCCCGATCGAAGGCTTCCCAACCCTCGCCGCCAAAAACATCGACGCCCAGTTGCGCCAGAACGTGCGGGAAGTCGACCATCACCCAATTGTCGACGATCTTGCCGTCAACCACCTTCCAGAAGTCCATATAGCGGATTTCAACGCGCTTGCCGGTCGGTGCAACGCCCATGAACGCGCCCGAATGCGTCGCCTCCTGACGGCCGAACGCGGCCGCCCATTCACCCATGTAAAGCCGCGCCTCATCGACGCAGACCTTGTCGGAAAACGCGGCCTGGAACGGGCGTTGCCAATTGTCCTGGAATTCGCGCAGGCCCGTCTTGGTCCCGCAGCCGAAATTGCCCATCCAGCGAAAGCTTTCAGCGAAGAACTCGCCCATGTCGCCGATGCGATGATCGTTGAGCCCATCGACCATCGTCTCGATGACGCGCCGCGTGTCCCCGGTCTTCGACATGTCCGTGTCGCGGCTGAGGATCGCCTGTTCGGGCCGTGATCCCTTCATCCCTTGACGGCTCCGGCCGTCAGACCGCTGACGATCTGACGCTGGAAGATCATCACCAGAAGGAAGAGCGGGGCCGTGATCGAAACGGCGGCGGCCACGGCCTCGACCTGGTCGGTCGTCGTCGTCTCGCGGTTGAAATAGCCAGCAATCGCCGGAACCATGGTCTGGTTCTGGGCGTCCAGCAGCAACGATGTCACCAGGAGATCGTTATAGGCCAGAAGGAAGGAGAACAGGCCCGTCGTGATCACGCCCGGCCACATGACCGGCATGATCACCCAGCGAAATGCCTGGAAATGGGTGCAACCATCGACGCGTGCCGCTTCGTCCAGTTCGTTGGGAATGTTCTGGAAGAAGGAGCGCAGCATCCAGATCGTGAAGGGCTGGTTGATCGCGACCAGGACCGCGATGACCGCCAGCGGCTGGCCATAGAGCGTGGGCGCGTTCTCGCCCAGGATCGGCCGCAGGATTTCAGCCGAGTTGATGAAGACCGGCAGATAGCCCGCCACCAGCACCGAATGCGGCAAGGCGCGAAAGATCAGCGCGATGATCAGGATCCAGAAGGCCAGGTTCGAACCGGACCGCGCAAGGCCATAGCCGGCCAGTGTGCCGACCGTCAGCGAGATGGTCACGACGCCGGCGGTCACGATCAGCGAGTTCTGGAAGTTGCGCCAGAACCCGTTTTCGATCCAGACGGCATAATAGTGCTCGGTCGTCAGCCCGAGAACCGGCGCGCCAAGCGGACCCGTCACCGCGTTAAGCCCGCCCAGAAACACCGGCAGAATACCGAAAAAGACGATCAGGAACGCGATCGCATAGGCGGCCGCGCCAACCAGCCACCCGATGATTGCCATTCCCGGCGGTGACAGGCGACCAACCCATTTGGGCAGTTGCGTAAAGGCCAGGCGAACCGCTGCGATCAGGACGACCAGCCCGATCACAATGTCGATGATGGACAGCCCCTTGCCGTCGGCGCGCGTCGTCGGGCCGAAAACCACGTTCAGGGGATTGGCCGAAAACGCATCGACCGGCGACTTGAAGCTCATCACCGCGATCCAGAAGATCGGAAAGGCGGCGATCAGACACCAGAAGGCCAGGAACGAAGCGGAGGCAAGGCGCAGCGACGCAGGCTGCTGAAGCGCTTTCGGGGTTGCCATCAGTGCGCACTCCCCTTGTGGTCACGCCATGTTCGGCGCAGCAGCGGGATCAGAAGGATGACGATGCCGATCATGGTCAGCATGGCGCTCGCCGAGGCGCGGCTGATCGCCCGGTTGCCGGCATCGTCCGGCTCCAGAAGGTCATAGGTGAGCCATTGCAGGGTGATGCGGTGCGCCTGCGACGAGAAACCGATCACCTCTTCAAAGGCGCGATAGGCATCCATCAGATGGATCAGCGCAATGAAGATGATCAGCGGCATCAAATGCGGCACGACCACGAAGCGCAGCCGTTCGAACCGGCTCGCCCCGTCAATGATCGCGCTTTCGAGCGTATCCTGGTTCACCGTCTGCAAGCCGGCATAGAAGATGACGAAGGCAAACGGCGCCACATGCCAGACGCGGTAAAACATCATCAGCATCTCGATCGCCCAGCCATTGGCGGCAACCGAAATGTCCGTGCTGAACATGCCCTCAAGCATCGCAGTGACAATTCCGTCGCCATAGAACAGCCAGCGGATCGACAGCGCGCCGATCACCGGCGTGATGATGAAGGGCAAAAGGGAAACGAAGATGATCTGGCCACGGATCGACCGCGCCGCATTGTTCACCGCCAGCGCGATGGCAAGGCCAAGCCCGATGACCAGCGGCAGCGTGACGAGCGTGAACGTCAGGGTGAAGCGCAGCGCCTTCCAGAAATCGATCGCAAGGATCGAACTCCAGGTTCCGCTGGCGATCGCCGCGCCAACCTGTTCAAGCTGCAAGACCCGCGCATAGCTCAAAAGCCCCACCCATTCGGTGGTCGTCGTCGGGTTTCCATTCTCGTCCAGAACCGGCGTCGTCTTGGTTTCCGTCACGCAGGTCTGGCCAAGAAAACCCGGCGTACAGGTCTCGACCTCGACGGTTTCGACGATCGGCTGGGTAATCTGGAAGCTTTGCAGAAAGACGCTGGCAAGCGGGAAGGCGATGAACAGCAGCATCATGAAGACCGAAGGCCCCACGAACCACGCCAATGTCCTGAATTTCATGATCGCCTCCCGTGCCGCAAAGTCCGGGCTGCTCCACGGACGGACAAGCCGCCCGCAGAGCGCCGCCCCGGTGCCTTATTCGATCAGGCCGGCTTCCTTGGCGGCCGTGACATAGGCTCCCTCGACCGCTTCGAGCGTCGCTGCAGCATCGCGTTCGCCGGTGAAGAAGGCCGGCAGCTCATTGCCGAGCGCGGTGTGCATCAAACCCATCTGGCTGGTCGACGGATAGGATTGCGGGGCCGGATCGGCGCTCGCCGTGGCGATGGCGCCTTCGGCCAACCGGTTGGGCTGGTAGCCCGAAATCAGCCAGATGGCCTCGTCATTGTTGGCGGTGACCATCTCCGTGTCGAGGCCTTCCATCGCCACGCGGAAGGCGGCGTCGGCTTCTTCATCGGAAATGTTCTTGGCGATCACGATGCCGTCCCACCAAAGAGTGGTGGCCGGCGCGCCGCCTTCCATGGCGAGCGGTGCGGCGGCGGCGTTGACCTTGCCGACCACCTGGCTTTCGGCCTCATCATCCATGGCGGCGCCACGGCTCGCCCACAGGTTCGCCATGGCGATCTTGCCCTGCTGGAACTGCTGCTGGACATAGGTGGAGTCCGAGACGAGATATTCGGGATCCATGTACTCGGTCATGCGCATCATCATGTCGAGCGCCTTCATGCCGGCTTCGGTGTTGACCGTGGGCATGGAGTCGGCATCGGTGAACACGCCGCCAAAGCCCAGGAACATGTTGTTGAAGTCCTGCGCCAGGTTCCAGCCCGACTTCATGGTCGCGCCGAGCGGATAGTCGACAACGCCGGCTTCCTTGATCGCGGCGGCCGCTTCCAGCACGCCGTCCCAGGTGGACGGGACCTCAAGCCCCAGATCGTCGAAAATGTCCTGCCGGTACATCAGGTGCTGGGTATTCACCATCATCGCGACGGCCATCGTCTGGCCATCGATCTTGATGAGCTGGTTCGGCGCAAGGTTCTGGCCGTGCGCGGCGACCAGATCATCCAGCGGGCGGATCGTGCCTTCATTGAGCAGCGGCGTCACCGTGCCGTTCGACACGCCGCCAATCTGATAGAGCGACGGGTTGGCGGCAAAGGCGGCCGGCTGCTTGGTACGGAATTCCTGGTCCAGTTCCGCTTCCACATTGCCGCATTCGGCCATCGCGTCGGTGACCGCTTTCCAGGCTTCAAAACCGGCCGACAGCGACTTGACCTGAACATCGTTTTCGAACGCGCAATCGGCCTGCGCGGCGGCCGTGGCCATCAGCGAGACCGCACCGGCCATCAACAAGGTCTTCAACTTCATGTCTTTCTCCCTTTGGCTGGCGGGCGCTTCACTTGGCGCACGCCGCATGTCATTGCGGATTATTCCGCATCGATGCGCGCACCGGTCTGCGCATCGAACAGGTGGCAAATCTCCGGCGGAACCGACAGGCTGACCACATCGCCGATCTCGGCACGGAATTCCTTGTGCGCCTTGACCGAAACCATCGCCCCGCCTGCGCGAACGGCGATCATCGTGGCATCGCCCAGAAGCTCCATCGTGTAGACCGGCGCGGTGATCTCGCCCTTGCCGTCGCCGACATGGGCGTCCTCGGCGCGAAACCCGAGCGTCGCCGGTCCGTCCGGACCCGTCAGCCCGGAAATCGACACATGCTCGCCGGTGAACGTCCCGCCTTCCAGCGTGCCTTCCATCAGGTTCATGGCCGGCGAACCGATAAAGCCGGCAACGAATGTATTGGCCGGCCGGTCGTAGATCTCGGTCGGCGTGCCAACCTGTTGGACGATGCCCTGTTTCATCACCACGACACGGTCGGCCAGCGTCATCGCTTCGATCTGGTCATGCGTGACGTAGATCGTGGTCACCTTGAGTTCGTGGCTGAGATTCTTGATCTGCGCGCGTGTCGACACGCGCAGCTTGGCATCGAGGTTCGACAGCGGCTCATCCATCAGGAACACGTTGGGCTCACGCACGATGGCGCGGGCGAGCGCCACGCGCTGGCGCTGGCCGCCGGACAGTTCGGCCGGCTTGCGATGCATGAACGGCTCGAGTTCGACCATGGCCGCCGCGCGCTTGACGCGCTCGTCATGGCTGGCCGGATCCACCTTGCGCACCTTCAGCGGAAAACGGATGTTCTCGTAGACATTCATGTTCGGGTAGAGCCCGTAGCTCTGGAACACCATGGCAATGTCGCGATCCTTGGGATCGAGATCATTGACCACCCGCCCATCGATCGAGATCGAGCCGTCGGTCACGTCCTCAAGCCCGGCGATCATGCGCATGGTCGTCGTCTTGCCGCAGCCCGACGGACCCAGAAGGACGAGAAACTCCTCGTCGGCAATGGTCAGGTTGAAGTCGTCAACGCCGACAAAACTGCCCCAGCGCTTGGACACATTGCGAAGCTGTATTTCAGCCATTCGCACCTCCCCGTACGTGTTGGCCGCGCGCTTGCACACGATTGCAAAAAGCCTAGACTCAGCTCCGCGAATTTGGCAAGCGTTTTTTGCACACGAGTGCAAAACTGACCCTCGCAACAGGAAGACGATCGACGATGAGCGATTGGCGCGCAAACATCCACACCTTCGTGAACACTTTGATTCGCATACCGGATTCGGAACTCGAAACGTTCGCGCGCAGCGCCGTTGACGCCGATTGCGTCTGGGATGTTTCCGCGCCAGTCGGGCGCCTTGAAGGCATCGATGCGGTGCTTGACGGCCTGATCCGGCCGCTGCGGCGCGCGCTGTCCCGCGTTCACCGGCGCGATGCCATCTTCTTTGGCGCCCGCAACCGCCGCAGCGAGCATGGCGACTGGGCCTGCTCGGTGACACACTATGTCGGGATCCATGACCGCGACCTGTTCGGTGTCCGGCCGGCTGGGCGCCTTGCCTTTTTGCGCTCGGGGGAATTCTACAGGGTCGAAGACGGCATGATCGTCGAGGCGAAGATCATCATCGACCTTCTGGACCTGATGCGGCAGGCCGGCCGCTATCCCCTCTCCCGCATGCTTGGCACGGAAATGCTGTTTCCCGGTCCTGCGACCAATGACGGCATCCTGCCCAACGATCCGGCACGCGGCGAAGCCTCGCTCGACATTGTGGAGGCGATGATCGCCGATCTGCACGATTTCGATCCCGACACGTTCCATTCCGAGGCCCAGACCGGCACACACGGGCACTGGCACGAGGACATGATGTGGTACGGCCCCGGCGGCATCGGCTCGACCTTTGGCTGGGAGGGCTTTGTCACCCATCACCGCGCCGCCTTCCTGCGCGCCTTTCCCGACCGCAAGGGCGGCAACCATTTCTGCCGGATCGGCGACGGCGACTTCGCCGCCTTTTCCGGCTGGCCGTCCATGACGATGACCCACAGGGGCGACTATCTGGGCGTGCCGGCAACGGGCCGCTCCCTGACGCTGAACGTGATGGATTTCTACCGGATCGCCGATGCGAAAATCATCGAGAACTGGGTGCTGCTGGATTATGTCCACCTGCTCGCACAAATGGATGTCGACGTGATCGCCCGGTCAGCGGCGATGAACAGCCACTTCAGCCAGTGAGCGACCGGTCGGGATGGCCGTCAGCGTTTGGACCGGCGCTCCGGCCCACCTTCGATCTCGGAAGACCGCGCCCACAGATTGATGTCTTCTTCATGGGCAAGCGTGTCGATCTCGGCCAGTTCCGCGTCGGTGAAGTCCAGATGTTCGACGGCGCGCGCGCACTCGGTCACTTGCTCGGGCCTGGATGCGCCGATAAGAGCGGTGGTGACGCGCCGGCCGCGCAGAACCCAGGCAATCGCCATCTGCGCCAAGGTCTGGCCGCGCCGCTCGGCGATCGCGTTGAGCCCGCGAATGCTCTCGAGCGCCCGGTCGGTCAACATGGACGGAAACAAAGACTTGTCCTGCGCGGCGCGGCTGTCCTCCGGCACACCGTTCAGATACTTGCCCGTCAGCATGCCCTGCGCCAGCGGCGTGAACGCAATCGAACCGATGCCCAGATCGTCGAACGTGTCGAGCAGCCCGTCATGTTCGACCCAGCGATTGAGCATGTTGTAGCTGGGCTGGTGGATAAGGCACGGCGTGCCAAGGTCTTTGAGGATCGCCACCGCTTCGCGGGTGCGCCGCGAGTTATACGATGAAATCCCCGCATAGAGCGCCCGTCCCGACCGCACGATATGATCGAGCGCGCCCATCGTTTCTTCGAGCGGCGTGTCGGGATCGAACCGATGCGAATAGAAGATATCAACATAATCAAGCCCCATGCGCCTGAGGCTCTGGTCGCAAGAGGCGATCAGATATTTGCGGCTGCCCCATTCGCCATAGGGTCCGGGCCACATGTCGTAGCCGGCCTTTGAAGAGATGATCAGTTCATCGCGATGGCCGGCGAAATCGGCGCGCAAAATCTCGCCGAACGCCTCCTCCGCGCTGCCGGGCGGCGGTCCATAATTGTTGGCCAGATCGAAATGGGTGATGCCGCAATCAAACGCCGCGCGGCAGATGGCGCGCTTGGTCCGGTGCGGCGTGTCCTCGCCGAAATTGTGCCACAGCCCCAACGACACCGCCGGAAGATCGAGCCCGGAACGGCCGCAACGCCGGTAAACCATCGTCTCGTAGCGGTCTTCGGCGGGGACATAACGCATCGGGGTCATCCTTGCTGGTGGGCCGCAAGCAAGCGGGCAGCCTCGACGGGCGGCAGCGGGTCGGGGCGCTCGCAACTGGTTGTCATGGCGACGAATCCACCCGATTCCACCGATGCGAGAATGCCGGTCATCACATCGACCGCGTGCAGCGCAAGTTCGATGCTGCACCGGTGGGGACGATCGTCGACAATTGCCCGGGCCATGTCGGCAAGGCCGGCACCGCGATAATTGGCCACGCGCCGGTCCGCTTGCCCTTCATTGGCGACGGCGAACGGGTGACCATCATCGGAAAGCGAGACCTGTCCGTGGCCATGATCGGTCTGGGCCGTGCCGCCGAAAAAATTGGGATCGCGCAGATAGACCGTGCCATCGGTGCCGTAAAGCTCCATCGGGCCGTGGCGATGGGCGCGAACATCCCAACTGGCACAAAGCGTCACCGATGCGCCGTTTTGAAAGGCAAGCAGCGCGTGGACGGTCGTCGGCGTCGTCACCGGAACGCTCTGGCCGGCACGCGGGCCCGAACCGATGGTGCGTTCGGCAAAGCCGCGCCCGCCGATCGCCGCCACCCGGACGACGGGGCCAAGCAACTGGATGAGGTTGGTGACGTAATAGGGGCCCATGTCGAGGATCGGCCCGCCGCCGGGCTGGAAGAAGAAATCGGGATTGGGGTGCCAGGCTTCCATGCCGCCGCTCATGACATGGCATGTCCCGCCGGTGATCCGGCCGACCCCGCCATCGTCGATCAGTTGTCGCACGGCCTGATGCGCCCCGCCCAGAAACGTGTCGGGCGCGGAGCCGACCCGAAGACCGGTGCTGGCCGACAGCTTGCGCAGAGCTTCGCCGTCATCGAGCGCCAGCACGAGCGGTTTTTCGCTGTAGACATGCTTGCCGGCCTCAAGGGCGTGCCGCGACACGTCGAAATGGGCGGACGGCACGGTCAGATTGACAACGATGTCGATATCCGCTGCGGCGAGAAGATCGTCGACGCTGAGCGCCCGGACATCGAACGCCCCGGCGCGGGACCGGGCGGCCGCCATGTCAATATCGGCGACGGCCCGCACCTTGAAGCCGGCATAAAGCGGTGCCAGCCGCAAATAGGTCTCGGCGATGTTGCCGCATCCGACAATGCCGACGCCGAGACCGGTCATGCCTCCGCCCATGCCTGACGCAGCCCCGCAATCGACCGCGCGGCGAACCGGCGATCATCGGACGGATTGTCATGTTCGGCCACCAGATGCCGGACATCGCTCTTTTTGAGCGCGGCGGCGATGGCCTGCCAATCCAGCGTGCCATGGCCGATATCGGTCCATCCATCTTCGTCGGCATTGCTTCGGGGCGGAGCCACATCTTTGAGATGGACGGCAGCCAAGCGGCCGGCGTACCGCGCGATCAGTGTCAGCGGATCGTGACCGGCCCGCGCGACCCAGCCAATGTCGAGTTCCAGCGCAAGATCGGGCGCCCCTTCCAGCAAGGCCTCGATCGGCAGGGTTCCGTCCGGCAGGGGGTCAAGTTCGAAATCGTGATTGTGCCAGCCGAAGGTCAGCCCGGCATCGCGCAAGGGCGCACCGGCCTTGTGAAGCCGCGCGCCGAAATCGCGCCAGGCCTCGCGCGTTTGCGGCCTCTGTTCGGTGCCGATGAACGGCACGAAAACCGATTCGATGCCAAAGCGTTGGGCGATTTCCTTCATGCGACCCGGCGATTTTTCGACCGCATCGAGCCCGAAATGGACGCTCGGCATCGTCAGACCGCTGGCGTCAAGCGCATGAGCCAGTTCGGCGACGGTCTCGTCGGTATCGAACAGCGCGCCATATCCCTCCACATGCGCGTAACCGGCCTCGGCCAGCATGGCGCACGTCACCGGAAGCGGCCCGAAATTCCGCGACGCATAAAGCTGGTAGCCCAAGGCCGGCATTGAACGTCCCCTGCTTGGCGAAACGCAACGGCTACACATGAACGCCGGAGGCCGCAAGCCCGGGCGGCGATGCGTCCGACGCCCCTAGCGCAACGCCGCTTCGATGTTGCCGCCATCCACGGTCATCACATGCGCCGTTGTCCGTTCGGCCTGGGCCAGCGCGACGAACGCGTCGGCCACATGGCTCGCCTCGACCTCGGCCTGCAGCAGATTGCCGGCCATATAATCGGCCGTGCTGACGCCCCGCGCCTCGGCCCGCTTTTCGATGAATGCGTCGGTCAGAAGGCCCGAGCGGATGCGATCGGCATTGACGCCGTTGACGCGGATGCCTTCGCCGCCCAGCTCCAGCGCCAATTGCCGAACGAGGAAGAAGGTCGCCGCCTTCGGCAGGCCGTAGGCGCCGAACCCCTTGCCCGGATTGACCGCCTGCTTTGAGACATTGAACAGCAATTGCCCGCCCCGCCCCTGCGCGCGTATCGTCGCGACGGCCGCCTTCGCCAGGGCCAGATGCGAAAAGAAGTTGAGTTCGAAACTGGTGCGCAGCGTATCGTCATCAAGGTCGACAAGCAGGCCCTGCATGGCCGCCCCCGCGTTCGAGACGACAATGTCGATGCCGCCGAACCGGGCGCACACCGCCTCCACGGCAGCAGCGCCGGCGCCGGGCGCAGTAATGTCGGCTTCGATGGTCAGCGCGGAGCCGCCAAGCGCGGTTTGCGCCTTGTCCAGCGCATCGGTCGACAGATCGGCGACGGCAACGCTGGCGCCAAGCGCGGCGAAGGCCTTCGCCGTGGCGAGCCCGATGGCCCCGCCGCCCCCGGTGACCAGGACGACCCTGCCGGCAAAGGCCTTCGGCCTGGATTTGGCGAGCTTGGCCTGTTCGAGCGACCAGTGCTCCATGTCGAACGTGTCGGCCTCGCCGATCGGCCGGAAACTGCCGGCCGCTTCGCCAAGCGCCATTACCTCGATGGTCTGCTCGCCAATGTCGGCGGCAGCGGCGGCCGAAGCGCTGTCCTTGCCGATGCCGATCAGCCCGACGCCCTCGATCCAGGCCAGGCCCGGAATTCGCTCCAGCATGGTCTTGATGCCGCCAACGCGTTCATTGTTGCTCGCAAAATAGGCGCGGTAGGCGTCCGCCCATGCATCGACCGCCGCCCTTGTCGCCTCGGTGCCGCCATCGATCGTCGCGCGCGACAGATGCAGCGGAAACGCCTTTGTGCGGATCACATGGTCGGGCGAGCCGACCCCGCGCCGCGACAGGTCGTCAAGATCGTCGCGTTTCAGGAACGTCTCGATCGCCGGGCCGCCCCGTACATCGAAGACGGGCATCGGCATGTCCGTGCCGTGATGATCGGATCGCATGGCACCGAGCATGCCCCGCAACACCGGCAACACGTCGGCGGCGAGCACCGCGTCCTCCGGCACGCGCACGCGATGCACCGTCGTTTCAAACGTCCGCCCGCCCGCCTTGTCGGCCAGCCATTGCTCGACGCGGTTGGTGTGGTCGATCACCCGGTCATAGCTTTCCTTCGCCGTCTCCCCGAAGGTGAAGTGCCCGTGATTGAGCAATATCAGGCCTTCAACGTCCGGATCTGCCTCGAACACCTCCGCCGCCTTCTTGGCCAGCGCGAAACCCGGCATGATGTAAGGAACGACAGCCAGCCTGCCGCCGAAAATCCCGGCGATGACTTCGGTCGCCTGCGGCAAGTTGGCCAGCGCCAGAAACGCGGTCGCGTGCGTATGGTCGACAAAGGTGTGCGGCAAAAACGCATGCAGCAGCGTTTCGACGGACGGATTGGGCGAGGACGACTGCAAGAGGGCGGCGCGCTGCGCATCGACCATCTGTTCGTCCGAGAGCGCGTCAAGCGTGCGCAGCGCCAGAAGCGGGTCGAGCCAGACGCCCGGAAGGCCGGGGCCCTCGATCGTATCGAGGTCCCAGCCGCTGCCCTTGATGTGCAGCACGCGCTTGTCCTCGCCCTGCAAGGTCGGGCGCGTTGCCTTGACCGAGGTGTTGCCGCCGCCATGCATGACCAGATCGGGATCCGAACCAATCAGGCGCGACGTGTAGACGCGGTGCCCGAGCGCCCGGTCGGCCGCCGTTTCACCCTCGGCTGCCGCAAACCGCTCGGCATCGTCCTCGTTCCAGCGATTGTCGCGCATCTGTTCGTCTCCCAAGTGCGGTGCTGACCACCGTTTTGACAAATGTCAGAACCTAATGTCAAATAGCTAAAATCGGGAATGTCACGAACATGCCATCGACCTCGGTGCGGCGCTCGGCCGGACAGATCAGCGGCGAGGACATCGTGGTGGAGGCCGCCTGGCTCTACTACCATGACGGGCTCAACCAGAACGAGATCGCCAACCGGCTCGACGTGTCGCGCGCCACCGTCGTCAACTATTTGCAGGAAGCCCGCGAGCGCGGCTTCATCAACATCACCCTTGCAAGCGAACCTTTTACCAATCATCGGCTTGCTGGCGAACTGTGCGCCAGGTTCGACCTCAGGGCAGCCTATGTGCTGCCCGATGGCGGAGGTTCGGAACGCGAACAGTTCGAGCGGGTCGCGCGCGGCGCGGCCAACTGGCTGCCATCGCTTCTGGAAGCGCAGGACCGGCTCGGCGTCGCGTGGGGCAAGACCATCCACGACATGGCCGAACATATCGAACCGGTCTCCATCGCCGACCTCGAAGTCATCCAGCTCGTCGGCTCGATGGCGACGCCTTACGGCTTTTCCGCGGAAATCTGCTCGGCCAATGTCGCGCGCAAGCTCGGCGCCAATTGCGTCAATCTGCATGCGCCCGCGGTCCTCAGCACGTCGGAAATTGCAGCGACCCTGCGCAAGGAGGCAATCATCGCCGCCCAGCTTGAGGCGATCGAACACTGCAACAAGGCGCTGTTCGCGGTCGGCTCGTGCAATCATGACAGCCATATCGTCACATCGGGGCTGGCCAGCCACGACGATCTGGACTGGTATGTGGCGCAAGGTGCGGCCGGCGTCGTGTGCGGGCGCTTCATCGACACACATGGCGACCCGGTGCGCGGCCCGCTCGACGAGCGCATGATCGGCATCGATCAGACCGCGCTGCGCGGCAAGACCATGGGCGTGCTGGTCTCGGTTGGCCGTGACAAGGCCAATGCCATGCTGGCCGCCCTGCGCGGCGGCTATGCCACGCACCTTGTGACGAGCCAGTCGTCGGCCCGGCGGCTTCTGGACACCAGACCCTGACGACACGCCGCTGGGCGTTGTCAGTCCCGGCGCTCGGGAAACAGCGCCAACAGGCCCTCGCGGCTCGGCTCGGCAACGCCGCGCTCGGTGATCAGGCCGGTGATCAGGCGCGCCGGCGTCACATCGAACGCCGGGTTGGCACCGGGCGTACCATCGGGCGATACCTGAACCGTGGCGGTCGAACCGTCATCAAGCTTGCCGAACACTCTCGTCACCTCGGTTTCGTCGCGTTCCTCGATCGGAATTTCTGCCAACCCATCATGAACCGTCCAATCGATCGTGCTCGAGGGAAGCGCGACATAGAAGGGAATGTCATTGTCGCGCGCGGCGAGCGCCTTGAGGTATGTGCCGATCTTGTTGCAGACATCGCCCGATGCCGTCGTCCGGTCGGTGCCGACAATGACGACATCCACATCGCCATGCTGCATCAGATGGCCGCCGGCATTGTCGACCACCAGATGATGGTCGATCCCGTGGCTGTTCAGCTCCCAGGCGGTCAGTTGCGCGCCCTGATTGCGCGGCCGCGTCTCATCGACCCAGACATGCACGCCCAGCCCGTCTTCGACGGCATGGTAGATCGGCGACGTCGCCGTACCCCAGTCGACGGTTGCGATCCAGCCGGCATTGCAATGGGTCAGCACATTGACCGGCTCGCCCGGCGCTTTGGTGCGCGCGATCTCGCGCAGGATTTCAAGCCCGTGCAGACCGATCTGCCGGTTTGCCTCGACATCCATATCGCAGATTTCCGCCGCCCGCCGCATCGCCTCGTCGGCGCGCCGTTCAACCGGCGTGTTGCGCAGGAGCGAGCGCATGTCGTCGAGCGCCCAGCGCAGATTGATCGCCGTCGGCCGTGTCTCGTGCAACACGTCCCAAGCCTCATCGAGCGCCGCATCGGACGGATCGCGCGCCATCTCGACCGCAATGCCATAAGCCGCCGTCGCACCGATCAGCGGCGCACCGCGCACCCACATGTCGCGGATCGCAACGGCGAAATCGTCGAGCGTCTCCAGGCTGACGATCCTGAATTCATGCGGAAGCCAGCGCTGGTCGATGATCATCACCTTGCCGGTTTCGTCCTCGCGCCAGATCGAGCGGTAATGCCGGCCACCGACGTTCATGATGTGTCTCCTCTTGTGGTCGCGCGCGTGGCCGCAATCACCTGATCGATACCGGCAAACCCGGCGCGGCTGAGCACCAGCGTCCGGCCGAGCCGCAGCGCCCTTTCTTCCAGCGGCGCGCGCGCGTCCGCATCCTCGATCGAGTCGAATTCGGCGATGTGCGCCAGCCCCAGAATGCGCCGGTGCATCTCGATGCCCGCAAAGCCCAGCGCATCGCGGTAGATTTCGCCCAGCACTTCGCGCAGCGCCGCCTCCGAGGCTAATTGATCGCCCTGGTCCTCATAAAGCGTCCGGGCATAGAGAATGCCGGTGCGCTCACTGTGCCAGAGCCGCGAAAACTCGTCGGCGAATGTTTCCCACGTCTCGCCGACCACATCGAGCAGCCAGTCCTGGTAAGCGGCGCAATCCGCATCGTTGGCAATGTGTGCCGGCATGGCGATGCTCGCCATCAGATAGTTGCCCATCAGCATGCCGATGTCGAAGCCCATCGGTCCGTAAAAGGCGAACTCGGGGTCGATGATGCGCGCCTGATCACCGGTGACCATGATCGAGCCCGTATGCAGATCGCCGTGGCACATGGTCTCGGCGCGCGCCGTGAAGGCACGCTTGAAATGCTGCGCGACGATCTTGAGCTGTTCGTCGCGCCGCAACTCGGCAACCACGCCATCGAGCTGCGGCGTCGTGTACCGGTTCATCTCCGCGTCGAAATAGGGATCGGTGAAGACGAGGTTCTCGGTGATGTCGCACAGTTCGACATTACCGGCAAAAAGCGCGACATCGGCTTTCTTGTCCGGCGCCTGCATGGAAAGGTCCGACCCGCGAAACGCGGTGCGCGCGCAGAATTCGCCCAGCGTCCGCCCCAGACCCTCGACGCGCCGGCCGGCCATCATCTGCTGGCGCAGGATGATGTGCGGCGACAGATACTCCATGACGATCAGCGCTTGCGCCTCGTCATAATGATAGATCTCGGGCACCCGGCCCGGATCGCGCGCGGCCTGGCGGGTCAGCGCATGATATTCAAAAAACGCGCGGGTCAGCGGCAGCGGCCAGCTTTCGCCGACAAGGCGTACATAGGGCAGCGCCTGCTTGACGATCGCCGCGCCCTTGGAGCCCTCGACAATGAACACCAGGTTGAGATTGCCGTCGCCGACCTCGCGCACCGACCATGCGGATGCGTCGGGGCCGATGCGCGACGCCAGCGCCTCGACCCCGCCAAGCCGCTCGCCCAACGTTTCCGGCGACAAGGCCTGATAGTCTTCGCTCAACGCCATCCTCCCTTGCTGCCCCACGGGTTTGCGCAATTGGACGGTAAAAGGCAATTCAACCAGTTGTCAATATATGTTGACTTTTGTCGCATCCCTTGGCGTGCACGGCCACGGGCGACCGCGCAAGCTCGAGAAGATCGGTCGACGCGGCAAGCCCGGACTGACAGGTTGGCCGACCCGCAGGGCGTGGCGACGAGACCGTCATCACATGGTGGCGAAACCGCCATTCACCTGTGTCCTGCCGCGCTTGGGCGTCGTTTTTGCGGGCAGACGGGCTCAGACCACACGGGCGGCCGCATCCACGGCCTGGCGCATCGCGGCCACCGCGTCGCCAATCCTGTCGCCATGGCGCAGCAGGCTACCGCCGATCAGATAGACGACATCATCGCCATACATGGCCACCATGTCCGCGGCCCGGTCAACGCTCATGCCGCCGCCGGGGCTGGGAAAGATCGACTTGCCCATGCCTTCGGGATCGCGACACGCATCGGCGATCGAGACGCATTCTTCAGCCGAAAAGCCGAACCGCCCGCCGACATTGGGAAAGACGGAAATGTCCGAGCCGGCAAGGCGCTGCAACGTGCCGTACATCATGGCATGGGTCAAACCGGTGTCCGGCGACAGGACGAAAGGGCCGGTGAAGCTCGGATGCGTCATGATCGGCAGGTCGAAGTCCGGGTCGGTCGCGAGCCGATGCACGATCTCGAACCCCAGAAGGCCTGGCATCAGCAGGACGCCCCCTGCCCCCGCCTGCTTGGCAAAAAACGCCCGTTCGACAAGCTGGTCCGGTCGGCCGGTAATGTTCGCAAAATGCAGCGCCGACATGCCGAATTCCGCATTGGCGCGCGCGACCGCACCGGCGATCGCCTCGGTGCGCTCCCTGAACGGCGCCATCGGCTGGTCGGCGAGGCCGTGATCGTCCTTGATGATGTCGGCGCCGCCGGCAACGCAGCGAAAGGCGATGTCAGCAAACTGTTGCGCCGTCGATCCCTGCGGCTTGATGACCGGCGAGATGAGCCCGCCCTTTGGCCGGTTCGCGCGCGCCCTGACACCGTCAATGCCAAAGCGCGGCCCGGCAAAGCGCCCGGAAATCGTCGCGCCCGGCTCAAAGCCGATCACCTTGATGCCGAGCTGGATCGACGAATTGCCGAAGATGACATTGAGCAACTGGCCCAGTTCAGAGCCGACGCTATCGGGCGAATAGGATATCGCCACATCGAAAACACCGCGCTCACCCATTTCGGCCCGGCCGACCTGGCCGACGATTTCATCGGCGATGAACCCTTCGGGCACCACATCGGCCGGAACTTCCACAGTCTGTTCAATGGCGATGTCATGAGCGCGGCGTATGGCTTGGGCAGCGCTGTCGGCGAAGATGCGGTAAAAGACCCGAAACCGCTCCTGCGCGCCGGCGGTCACAGGGTTTGGGCCTTTTGGGGGTTCGCGAACCGCACCTTTTCGCCGATGGCTCCGTGATTTTTCACGCGGTCAATCCTTCTTCTTTTTTGGACCACCATAGGCGCCAATATACAATTGTCAAGAAGCCTGTCATTTGTGAATGAGGCGTGAAGGGCGCTCAACACGGGCTTTGATCGCCCGCGTCGAGGCACGGGCGGCAACGCAGACTTGACCGGTCTTTTCAGGCGAAGTCAGGCAACAGCCGTTCAAGAACGCGCGCGATCTTCGCACCGCTGATCGCGGCGTTGGCGAGCACGTCCTCGATCGTATCGACCTGCTGGTCGGCGCCTCCTGTCGCCTTGTTGGTGATGGCCGACAGCGCCAGGACAGGCAGACCGCAATGGGCCGCGGCGATGACCTCCATGACCGTGGACATGCCGATCGCGTCGCCGCCGGTCGACGCGAAATGGCGACGCTCGGCGGCCGTCTCGAGCGACGGCCCGGCAATGCCCAGATAGATGCCGCGGCGCAACGGCACGCCCGCTCGCTCTGCGGCAGCCAGTGCCGTCGCGCGCAGCCCCGGATCATAGGCATGCAGCAGGTCGGGAAAGCGCGGGCCGATCGCCTCGTCGTTCAGGCCGGTCAGCGGATTTTGGCCGGTGAAATTCATGTGGTCCTCGACCAGCATGACATCGCCCGCATCGAAAGCCGGGGTGAGCCCGCCCGCCGCATTGGTCACGATCAGCCGCCGGGCCCCGAGCCCCTTGAGGACATAGACCGCAAGCGCGATATCGCGCGCCGACCAACCCTCGTAAAGATGGAAACGCCCCTGCATGACGGCGGCATCGGTACCGTGCAGGCGCCCGAACACCAGCCGCCCGGCATGGCCCGGCGCGGTCGATCGTGGAAAACCGTCGATTGCATCATAGGGCACATGAACCGGGTCTTCGATGGCATCGACCAGCCCGCCCAGCCCGGTGCCCAGGATGAGCGCCGTGTCACAGGCGCGATCGGTGCGCGTGCGGATCGCAGCCATCGCAGCATCGCGTCGTTCGGTCTGGCTCGGTTCGGTCATCGGCGGCACGTCCTTCATGCAATGGTCGCGGCGATGCGCGGCGCCATCGCCTGCACCTGGGCAACGGGACGGGCGATGTCCATGCGGGTCAGCACGCCGTCGCAGACGACCTGTTCGCCGCCCAGGAAGACATGGCGGACATCGGATTTGTTGGCCGAATAGATCAGATGGGTGACCGGATCAAACAGCGGCACCGCATGGGCGCGTCGGATGTCGACCATCGCCATGTCGGCGAACTTGCCGGGCTCCAGCGTGCCCAGCCGGTCGCCGGCACCGAGCGCCGCCGCGCCCTCGCGCGTCGCCATGGCCAGCGCCTGACCGGTCGAGACCGCCTCCGCATCCATCGCCGCGCCCTTGTGCAGCATCGCAGCGAGCCGGATCGCCAGCCACATGTCCAGATCGTTTCCGCTGATCGCGCCGTCCGTGCCAAGCGTCACGCGCACGCCGGCCGCAAGAAGGTCGGGAATGCGGGCGATGCCCGAGCCGAGCTTGAGGTTGGACACGGGATTGTGGACCGCCGTCGCGCCCGTGCGGGCCAGGATCGCGATTTCCTCATCGTCCAGGTGGACGCAATGGGCCAGCACCGTGCGCTCATCCAGAAGCCCCAGATGATCCATGTGCCGGATCACCGACCGGCCATAGCGGCTCGTCACATCGGCCTGCTCGGCCTGGGTTTCGGCGGCATGCACGTGATAGAGCGCGCCATGCGCCTCGGCGATGTCCTTGGCGAGCCGCAGATTGTCCGGCGAGACCGTGTAGGCGCCGTGCGGCATTGTGGCGACGATCACGTCATCGGCGTCGGCAAATTCCGCGATGAACCGCTCGGCATCCCCCTGCCGGCTGTCGGCGGTCTTCTTGTCCATGCCGGGCGGATCGAAAAAGATGCCGCCAGCGGTGACGCGCAGCCCGACAGCCCGTGCCGCCTCCACCGTCGCACGCGGATACCAGAACATGTCCATCACCGTCGTCACGCCGGACAAGAGCTGTTCGGCAAAGCCGATCACGGAGCCGAGCCGCGTCGTATCGGGATCGAGAATGGCGCCTTCCGCCTTCCAGACCGTCTGGAGCCAGGCTTCCAGCGGCAGGTTCTCGACAAGGCCACGAAACAGGCAGTCACCGGCATGGCAGTGTGTGTTGATGAGGCCCGGCATCAGGATGTGCCCGCTTCCATCGATCACCCTTGCGGCGCGGGATTTCATCGGCTCCAGATCGGCCTGGGGCAGGACCTGGGCGATGCGCCCGCCAGCCACCGCAACACCGCCCTTGTCCACAACGCGGCCCTCCGCATCGGCGGTCACGACGATGGTGTTCTCGATGATCAGGTCGAATTCGGACATGGTCGTTCCTTGCGGGGCCGGGCTGGATGGGACAGCCCAGACAGGAACACCAACCGGCCCTCTCCCGCAAGGCCTTAGGCCATGCGCTCGTGGATGCGGCCCGGTCAGGCGATCCGGCCGATTGGCCGTCAGCTCGGTTCAGCCGGCGCATAGGCGCGGGCGAACATGTCAACGGCCCGGCGCGCCACCTGCTCGAACTCCTCCTCGGTGAAGTCATCGCGAATGCCCAGCACCGCCAGATGGAACAGTTCGGCCTTGCACAGTTCCTTGAACTGGCGCGCGGCCAGTTCGCAATCATCTATGGCGAGCCACCCACCGGCCACCAGGCGCTCCAGATTGGCCTTGATGTGCCGTGTCGCCTCCTGCGGACCGGCCTCGTAAAAGGTGCGGCCCAGTTCAGGAAAGCGCAGCGATTCGGCCAGCGCCAGCCGGAACAGGTCGATCAGAAGCTGTGAAGCGAAGGTCCGCACGACGATCCCGGCCATCGCCATCAAAACGGCATCGTGATCGTCCTCGTCGACCGCCAACCGCTCCAGCGATTTGGAATAGCGCTCGCACAGGCGCCTGATGCTCACCTGGAACAGCTCTTCCTTGTTCGGAAAATATTTGTAGAGCGTCGCCTTGGAGACGTTCGCCGCCTCGGCGATCATGTCGACGCTCGCCCCTTCAAAGCCCTCGCGTTCGAAGATCAGGGTGGCCCCATTCACGATCAGCTCGCACTTGGCTGCACTCCGGGCACTTAATTGTTCCGCCATTTCAATACCTTGGACTGAAATAAACCGTTCAGTTCATTTTTTCATTGACAATAGCAGGCCCCTTCGACAAATTCAAGCTAATGAACTGAACAGTTCAGTTCATGAATCAGACAGAAACAGGAAAGGACCCAGACCGTGAAAAACCTCCCCACCATCGCCCTCACCGCCGCCGCCCTCGTCGCGCTGCCCGCCATCGCCAGCGCCGGCGCTCTCGATGCACTTACCATTGATCAGGGCCCTGCGATCGACCGCGCCGCGACCGCTTCGATCGGCGGCGAACGCAGCTACGAGCATGCGCAGGACCCGTTCTGCGACTGCACCGTCACCACCGTCCGGGACAGCGCAACCGGCGACATCCTTTGGCAGTACAAGTCGACGCCGTTGCGTTGATGCGAACAGGCCGCCTTGCTCCTGAACCAGGCCCACCCTCGCAAGGCGGCCCGCAAGGACCGCGGCTCCCCGGCCGCGGCCCTTGCACCTGTTCCCCGCCCCCGTGATCGCAATGCCCGTCGCGCCGTCGTCAGCCGCGCGGGTCGAGCAGTTTGGCCATCACGTCGGCGCGGCTGATGCGCCCGACCGTTTCACCCCCATCCGTGACGGCGACCGCCTCGGCAGCGCGCAGCTTTTCCATGACATCGCGCACACTCATCTCCGCGACCACCGTTTCCCGCACCGGATCGCCGGGCGGGGCCATGATGTCGCGCGCGCACAGGACGCCGAGCGGATTCATGTGCGCGACGAAATCGGCCACATAATCATTGACCGGATCGGAGAAGATCTGCTGCGGCGTGCCGCACTGGACGATCCGCCCCCCTTCCATGATGGCGATCCGGTCGCCCAGCTTGAACGCTTCGTCCAGATCATGGCTGACGAAGATGATCGTCCGCTTGAGCTTGGCTTGCAAATCGATCAGTTCGTCCTGCAGGCGCGTGCGGATCAACGGGTCGAGCGCGGAGAACGGTTCGTCCATCAGAAGGATCGGCGCATTGGTCGCAAAGGCGCGCGCCAGCCCGACGCGCTGCTGCATGCCGCCCGACAGTTCGCCCACCTTGCGGTCGGCCCACCCATCGAGCCCGACCAGCGCCAACTGGTCATCGACACGCCGCGCCCGTTCGGCCCGATCCAGACCGGCCAGTTCCAGCCCCAGCCCGACATTGTCGCGCACCGTGCGCCAAGGCAGGAGGCCGAACTGCTGGAACACCATGGCGACGCGCTCAAGCCGGATGCGGCGAAGCGCGTCCGCAGTCGCCGACGACACCTCGACCATCCGGTCGCCATCATTGACGTGCACCGCGCCGCGCACCACCGGGTTGAGCCCGTTGACCGCGCGCAAAAGCGTCGACTTGCCGGACCCGGAAAGGCCCATCAGAACGACGATTTCGCCCTCGCCCACGTCGAGCGAGCAATCGTGCACGCCCAGCACCTGCCCGGTTTCGGCCTGGATGTCGCCGCGCGTGCGGCCTTCATCCATCAGCGGCAACGCTTCGGCCGGCTTGTCGCCGAAGACGATGTTCACCGCATCGAACGCGACCGCGACGCTCATTTGCGCGCCTCGATGCGCAGCATCCGGTCGAGCATGATCGCGACCACCACGATGATGAAGCCGCTTTCAAAGCCAAGCGCCGTATCGACACGGTTCAGCGCCCGCACCACCGGGACCCCGAGACCGTCAGCACCGACCAGCGCCGCGATCACCACCATGGAGAGCGACAGCATGATCGTCTGGTTGAGCCCGGCCATGATCTGCGGAAAGGCGTAAGGCAGTTCCACCTTCCACAGCGTCTGGCGCGGCGTTGCGCCGAATGCGCGGGCGGCTTCGAGCAGCGGCATCGGCGTCGAGGAAACGCCCAAATGGGTCAATCGGATCGGCGCCGGCAGGACGAAGATGACCGTCGCGATCAGGCCCGGCACCATGCCGATCCCGAAAAAGACGATCGCCGGAATGAGATAGACAAAGGTTGGCAGGGTCTGCATCAGGTCGAGCACCGGCCGCATATAGGCATAAAGGCGCGGCCTGTGCGCCGCCGCGATGCCGATCGGCACGCCGATCGCCATGCAGACCAGACAGGCCGACAGGACCAGTGTCAGGCTTTCGGTCGTCTCTTCCCAATAGCCCTGATTGAGGATGAACAGGAACCCAAGGCCCACCAGCGCGCAGACCGACCAGCGCCGCTGCAGCGCCCATGTCAGCGCGACGAACGCGGCAACGACGATCAGCGGATGCGGCGTCTGCAGAACCCAAAGGATCGCATCGATCAAAACGTCCATCGCATCCGACAGGCCGTCGAAGAAGAAGGCGCCATTGTCCTGAAGCCAATCGAAGAACGCGCCAGCCGCATCGCCCACGGGTATCTTGTTGTCGGTCAGCCAGTTCATCGGTCAGCGATCCGTTTCTGTGTTGGCCGGCCGCATCAGCGTGTCGGCCTCGGCCGCCAGGCGTTCCGTGAGTTGGGCGGCGGGCATGTCGCGGCCCAGCCCCACCGCCTGCCCCGCCCAGATGGACGACACGTCCGGCCGGTCTGCCTCGGCGACGGCCTTTGCCAGCGGCGCGACCAGCGATATCTGCGCCGGATAGGGCGCGGCCTCCGCCTCGCTGTCATCAAGCTCGCGCATCAGCCGGTTGACGACGCTGCGCGCCGGGCGGCCGGAAAACAGGCGCGTCAGGCGTGTCGCGCCCTCTCCGGCATCACGCAGCCGGTCGCGATGCGGCGCCGGCGTCGCCGCTTCCGGACAGCGCAGGAAGGCAGTTCCGATCTGCACGGCCTGTGCGCCCAGCATCATGGCCGCCGCGATCCCCCGCCCGTCGGCAATCCCGCCGGCGGCGATGACCGGCACATCGACGGCATCGACGATCTGCGGCAGCAGCGCCATCAGCCCGGAATGCTGGCTGAGCGGTGTGTCGAGAAAGACCCCCCGATGGCCGCCGGCTTCGATCCCTTGCGCGACGATGGCATCGACGCCCTGCCCTTCCAGATGACGGGCTTCGGCGACGGTGGTGGCCGTACAGAAAATGGTGGCGCCCGTCGCCCGCACGCGATTGAGCAGGTCCTGCGCCGGCAGGCCGAAATGGAAGCTGACCACGTCGGGACGGAACTCTTCGACGAGCGCAAGATGATCGGCACCGAACGGAACGAACGGTTCGGCCGCTTCCGGCGGCGTGCCGATTCCCGCCTCCGCATAGAAGGGCGCCAGTCGTTCACGCGCCGCCTGCGACCGCGCGACAATGTCGGCGGGCCGCTCGTGGCAGAAGAAATTGACGTTCAGGCCGCCATTGGAGATCTGCCGGAAAGCGGCAATCTGGCGGTGGCTGACATCGACCGGCTGCGTTGCGCATCCGAGCGATCCCAGACCGCCGGCCGCCGCAACGCCGGCCGCCAGTTCCGGCGTCGATGTACCGGCCATCGGCGCCAGCAGGATCGGCCATTGGAGGCCGAGGCGTTTGGCGAGCGGTGTGGCGGGCCAGTGCCGGACGGATTGACGCATCATCGCTTCCCCCGGTTTCACGACGGCGATTTGCACCGTTGCGAAACGAAAAGGGCCTCCGCGCGGGAGGCCCTTCCGGCATCACATGCCCAGCGCACCCTTGACGGAGGCCATCGCATCACCGCCATCGAGCGCCGTCACCCCGTCCAGCCACGGGCCGAGCGTGTCCGGATTGGCCGCCAGCCACGCCTTGGCCGCATCGGCCGGATCTTCTCCGTCATTGAGGATCGCCCCCATGATCTCGTTTTCCATGGCCAGCGTGAATTCGAGATTGTTCAACAGCGCGCCCACATTGGGGCATTCATCGACATAACCGGCGCGCGTGTTGGTCATCACGGTTGCCCCGCCCAGATTGGGACCGAAGAAATCGTCCCCGCCGGTCAGGTAGGTCAGTTCGAAACTGGCGTTCATCGGGTGCGGTTCCCAGCCAAGGAAGACGATCGGCTCGTCGCGGCGCGAGGCGCGCTCGACCTGGGCCAGCATGCCCTGCTCGGAGCTTTCGGCCACTTCAAAGTCCGAAAGGCCGAACGCATCGCCCTCGATCATGTCGAGGATCAGCCGGTTGCCGTCATTGCCCGGCTCGATGCCGTAAATGGTGGAATCGAGCGCGTCCGCATGGGTGGCGATGTCGGCGAAATCGCCGATGCCGAGCGCAGCGCCCGCCGCATTGGTCGCAAGCGTATATTTGGCACCTTCCAGATTTGTACGCACGGTGTCGACCGTGCCGTCGTCGCGATAGGGCGCGATGTCGGCCTCCATGGTCGGCATCCAGTTGCCCAGGAACACATCCACATCGCCCTGCGCCAACGAGGTGTAGGTCACCGGCACCGACAGCACCTTGGTTTCGGTCTCATAGCCCAGTGCCTCGAGCACGACGGTCGCGACGGCGGTGGTGGCGGTGATATCGGTCCAGCCGACATCGGAGAAGGTCACGGCCTCGCACTGCGCGTGGGCCTGCGCGCCCATCGCGGTCGACAAAGCGAGCGCGGCGAACATCGTCTTGAATTTCATGTGGGCCTCCCGGGTTTGGTTTGACAGATCAGTGCGGTTTTTGTTGATTGACGAGTCAATTAACTTTGTTTACGCCGAAAACACAAGCCCCGCCGGGAATTCGCCATGCCAAAGGTCGGAATGGAGCCGATACGCCGCGATGCGCTGGTCAATGCGACCATCGCCGAGATCGGCCGCGCCGGCTCGCTTGATGTCACCGTTGCCCAGATCGCCAAGCGCGCGGGCATGTCCTCGGCCCTCGCCCATCATTATTTCGGCAACAAGGACCAGATCTTCCTTGCCGCCATGCGCCACATCCTGGCCGTCTACGGCGATGATGTCCGCACCGCGTTGAAGAAGGCAAACGGCCCCCGCCAACGGCTCGAAGCGCTGGTCGAGGCAAGCTTTTGCGTGCACCAGTTCGACGACGAGATCATCGCGGCCTGGCTGAATTTCTATGTTCTGGCGCAAACCTCGGAACCCGCGCGCCGTCTGCTCGCTGTCTACCAGAAGCGGCTCCTGTCCAATCTGACCCATGATCTGCGGCCGTTCGTTGATGACGAAGCGCCGGTGATCGCGCTGCGCATCGCAGCCCTGATCGACGGGGTCTATCTGCGTCAGGCGTTGCGCGACCGCGCCATGGACAACCGTTCGGCGACGCGCATGGTACTCGATGCCGCCGAAACCTGGATCGGCAGAAAGACGGACGCATGAGCATTGCCAACATCGCGACCCAGCCCGACGCCAGCCATTTTGTCGGCGGCGCCTATATCGAGGACAAGGCCGGCAAAGCGATCGATGTGATCTATCCGGCCACCGGCGAGACGATCGCGACCGTCCACAACGCGACCGAGGCCATCATCGACCGCGCGCTGGACAGCGCCGTTTCGGCCCAGGCCGACTGGGCGGCTCGGACCGGCGCCGAGCGCGGACGGGTGCTGCGCCACGCAGCCGACATCATCCGCGACCGCAATCGTGAACTCTCCGAACTGGAGACGCTCGACACCGGCAAGCCACTGTCCGAAACACTGGTCGCCGATGCCTCGTCCGGCGCCGATGCGCTGGAATATTTCGGCAATCTGGCCGCCACGCTGACCGGCGAACACATCCCGCTGGGCGACGATTTCGTCTACACGGTGCGCGAGCCGCTCGGCGTTTGCGCCGGCATCGGCGCGTGGAACTATCCCACGCAGATTGCCTGCTGGAAGGCAGCGCCGGCGCTCGCCTGCGGCAATGCGATGGTCTTCAAACCCTCCGAAGTGACGCCGCTTTGCACGCTGAAGATCGCAGAAATCCTGGTCGAGGCCGGCGCGCCGGCGGGCCTGTTCAACGTCATCCAGGGCTATGGCGATGTCGGCGCGGTGCTGGCGACCGAACCGCGCATCGCCAAGGTCTCGCTGACCGGCTCGGTGCCGACCGGACAAAAGGTCTATTCGGCCGCCGCCGCCAACATGAAACATGTGACGATGGAACTGGGCGGCAAATCGCCGATCTTGGTCTTCGACGATGCCGACATCGAAGATGCAGTCGGCGGCGCGATCCTCGGCAATTTCTATTCGTCCGGTCAGATCTGCTCGAACGGCACGCGCGTCTTCGTCCAGCGCGGCCTGCACGACCGCTTCGTCGAACGGCTGGTCGAACGCACGAATGGCGCGGTGATCGGCGACCCGCTCGATGAGGCGACCAGCTTCGGCCCGCTGGTATCGCAAGCCCAGCTCGACAAGGTGCTCGGCTATGTGGATATCGGCCGCGCGGAAGGCGCCGAGATCATCAAGGGCGGCAACCGCATTGACCGGCCCGGCTTCTATATGGAGCCCACCATCTTCACCGGCGTCACCGACCAGATGACGATTGCGCGCGAAGAGATTTTCGGCCCGGTCCTGTCGGTTCTCGCCTTCGACGATGAGGATGAGGCGATCGCCCGCGCAAACGCGACCGATTTCGGTCTGGCCGCCGGCGTCTTCACCCGTGATCTCGCCCGTGCCCATCGCGTGATCGCGCAGCTCCAGGCCGGCACCTGCTTCATCAACACCTACAATCTGACACCCGTCGAAGCGCCGTTCGGCGGCATCAAGCAATCCGGCGTCGGCCGGGAGAACGGCCATGCGGCCATCGACCACTACAGCCAGTTCAGAACCGTCTATGTCGGGCTCGGCCCGGTCGACGCGCCCTATTGAGCCGTTGAAGCATGGTCTCAACGGGCTGACTCAATCTGTGATGAAACATCGATCAAGGCGCTGAAGTGCAAGCAGATTTCGTCATCATCGGCGCCGGATCGGCCGGCTCGGCCATGGCTTTCCGCCTCTCCGAGGACGGCCGCCATACTGTTCTGGTCGTGGAACATGGCGGCACCGATGCCGGCCCGCTGATCCAGATGCCGGCGGCCCTCTCCTACCCGATGAACATGAAGATGTATGATTGGGGTTACCGCTCCGAGCCCGAACCGCATCTGGGCGGCCGCCGGCTGGCAACGCCGCGCGGCAAGGTGATCGGCGGGTCGTCCTCGATCAACGGCATGGTCTATGTGCGCGGCCATGCCTGCGATTTCGACCGGTGGGCGGAGCTTGGCGCCACCGGCTGGGCCTATGCGGACGTGCTGCCCTATTACAAGCGCATGGAGAATTGGGATTCGGGCGGCCATGGCGGCGATGCGGACTGGCGCGGCACGGACGGGCCCCTCCATGTCACGCGCGGCAAGCGCGACAACCCGCTCTTTGCCGCCTTCGTCAAGGCGGGCCGGCAGGCGGGCTATGAGGTCACCGGCGACTATAATGGCAAAAAGCAGGAAGGCTTCGGCCCGATGGAGCAGACCGTCTTTGGCGGGCGGCGCTGGTCGGCGGCCAATGCCTATCTCAAGCCGGCGCTCAAACGGCAAAACTGCAGCCTCATACGCGCCCTCGCCCGCAAGATCGTCATCGAGGATGGCCGCGCCACCGGGGTCGAGATCGAGCGCGGCGGCACGGTTGAAACGGTGCGCGCCAGTCGCGAGGTGATTGTCGCCGCATCATCGATCAACTCGCCGAAGCTTTTGATGCTGTCCGGCATCGGGCCGGCATCGGACCTGATGGAACTTGGAATCCCGGTGATCGCCAACCGACCGGGCGTCGGCCAGAACCTGCAGGACCATCTCGAACTCTACATCCAGATGGCCGCCAGCCAGCCGGTGACGCTCTACAAATATTGGAGCCTGTTCGGAAAAGCCTGGGTCGGCGCACAATGGCTGTTCACAAAGAGCGGCCCCGGCGCATCCAACCAGTTCGAGAGCGCGGCCTTCATCCGTTCGAAGGCC
This sequence comes from Roseitalea sp., assembly GCA_017642895.1. GTDB lineage: Bacteria > Pseudomonadota > Alphaproteobacteria > Rhizobiales > Rhizobiaceae > Roseitalea. The sequence goes on along the minus strand of JAEPON010000004.1, from coordinate 71,711 downwards.
GGCGTCAAATATCCCGACATCCAGTACCATTTCCTGCCGATCGCGGTGCGTTATGACGGTCAGGCCGCCGCCGAAGGCCACGGCTTTCAGGCCCATGTCGGCCCGATGCGGTCGGCTTCGCGCGGCGCGGTCAGCCTGCGCTCGCCGGACCCGCGCGAGGCGCCCAGGATCGTTTTCAACTATATGTCAAAGCCCGAGGACTGGGCCGATTTTCGCACCTGCATCCGGCTGACCCGGGAGATCTTCGCCCAGGATGCCTTCAAGCCTTTCGTCCGCCACGAAATCCAGCCCGGAGACGCCGTTCAAAGCGATGATGAACTTGACGGCTTCATCCGTGACCACGCCGAGAGCGCCTATCACCCCTGCGGCACCGCGCGGATGGGCCGTGCCGACGATCCGCTGGCGGTGGTCGACCCCGAATGCCGGGTGATCGGCGTCGACGGTTTGCGCCTTGCCGATTCCTCGATCTTCCCGACCATTCCGAACGGCAATTTGAACGCCCCGTCGATCATGACCGGCGAAAAGGCGTCCGATCACATTCTGGGCAAGACCCCATTGGCGCCTTCCAATGCCAGACCGTGGATTCACCCCGATTGGCAGACCAGCCAGCGCTGACGGCCTTGCATTCGGTGTCGCCGCCGGGCCAGATGGAACGAACAGTCATCAAGGCACGCCGATGAAGTTCTTCGATTTCGATCACCCCTTCTTCCGCCCGCTGTGGCGCCGCATCGCAACGGTTGGCGTCACCGCAACGTGGGGCATCTTCGAGTTCGTGATGGGCAATCATTTCTGGGGCGCGCTGTTTGTCGGCATCGGCGCCCTGTGCTTTTACGGGCTGTTCATCGCCTTTGACCCACGCGATCCGGAACCGAAGGATTGAAGCGCACAGAGCCTGTGCGGCTTCAGTTGCGCGCCTTTCGGCGGCCGTAAAGTTCCAGCTTGTGATAGACGATGTCATAGCCAAGCTCGGCGGCGATCTCTGCCTGCAGCCTTTCGATCTTCTCGGACCGGAACTCGATCACATCACCCGTCTCCAGGTCGATCATGTGGTCGTGATGCGGCGCATCGGCGGTCTCGAAACGCGCCGGGGCGCCCTCGAAAGTCAACCGGTGCACTACGCCCTTTTCCTCGAGGATGCTGAGCGTCCGGTAGACGGTCGACAGCGACACGGTCGGCTCGATCGCGCTGGCGCGGCTGTAGAGTTCGTTGGCATCGGGATGATCGTCGGCATCGGCGAGGATGCGCAGGATCGCGCTGCGCTGCCGCGTGATGCGCACGCCTGCGTCGCGCAGCGCGTTTTCAAGTTCACGCGCGCTCATCTGGCTGGACTCGATCATGGCCGGAATGTCACCCAGTTGCGAGGCATTTGCAAGCTCCAGTTGGGAATGAGGTCCGCTGGGCGCCCTGCCGACGCTGCACCAAAGACCGGGCGTTCGACAGGGCCTGCCGATGGAAGTCCGGTCAAACGGCTTTCGGCGCGGCTCTGGCAAAGGCGCGGATGATGTCGGCCAGCGCCACGGGCTGTTCGACGCACGGAATGTGACCGCAATCCTTGAGTTCGTCAAAGCGCGCATCGGGAATCATCTTGGCCATTTCGGCGACCAGCGCCGGCGGTGTCGAGCCGTCCTGGTCACCGACGATGCAGGACGCCGGTACCGTCAGCGTCCTTGCGATATCAGTGTAATCGGCATCGCGGATCGCGGCACAGGTGCCGACATAGCCGTCCACCGGTTGGCGAACGAGCATGTTCCGGTAGCCCAGATATTCGGCGTTCTCCGGCCGGCGGAAGGCCGGGGTGAACCAGCGCTCCATCACCGGATCGGCCAGCGCGGCAAGGCCCTTGTCACGAACCAGGTCGATCCGGTCGTTCCACAATGTGTCGGTGCCGATCTTCGGCGCGGTATCGCACAGGATCAGCGAGCGGACCAAGTCGGGCCGCGCCCTGAAGAGGCCAAGCGCGATCATCCCGCCCACCGAAAGCCCGCAGATGGTCGCGGTCTTCACCGCCAGATGATCGAGCAGTCCGGCCAGATCGGCCACATGATCGTCCATCGCATAGGGTGCCGGCGGGGCGTCCGACAGGCCATGGCCGCGCTTGTCGTAGAGGAGGAGCCCGAACTCGCCGACCAGCCGCACGATCACATCGCGCCAGATGCGAAAATCGGTGCCCAGCGAGTTGGCGAAGACCAGCGTCGGTTTTCCCTCCGCCGCGCCGATGACCTGATAGTGAAGCGTCACGCCGTTGATCTGGGCAAACTGCACCGGCCTAATCTCCCTTTGGCGGTTGAGGCGTCCAGTCCGTACAGATCGGGTCGGCCCGGTCAAGCGGCAGGCGGACGGTTTGGCCTGCCCGCGCCGATTTGTAGACAGCGGCGACGAACTCGATCGAGCGCACGCCCTCACCCGCCGTCACCAGCCCGGCCGGCTTGCCGTCCAGATGATCGGCGATCGCCACGAACTGCCCCGCATAGCCGACCGGACGTGCGTCGATCGAAACGCCCGCCTCCGCCAAGGCATCGTCCAGCGCCGACTGGTCCAGCGGCGTGCGCGCCTCGAAGGTCCAGTCGTCGGCGCCGGGCGCGTAGGGGTTGCGGCCGCTCTCGGCGGTCACCCGCTCGAACACGAACCGCAGGCGCGACGTGTCGCGGGCACCACCCAGTGTCACCGACGATGTGACCAGCGCGCCGGTTTCGCAGCGCATGGCGAGCGCCGCGCAATCCTCCGTCTCGATCGGGTTGACGCGCGTATCGACCATCGCCGTGACCTCGGAAACCGGCCCGACAAAACGCGAGACCAGATCATGCGCATGGATCGCGTGGCCAAGAACGGCGCCCCCGCCTTCGCTGTACCAACGGCCGCGCCAGGGAACCGCGTAATAGTCCGCGCCGCGGTTCCAATGGGTTTCGAGCGTCGCCACCAGCGGATTGCCTGTCAAGCCGCGCCGCTCGAGTTCGGCAAGCTGATAGAGGCCGCGTCCGTAGCGATACTGAAACACCGGCACGAGCATGCGGCCGGCCTTGTCGGCCGCGGCCGCCATCCGGTCCGCGTCGCGAACCGATCCGGCGAGCGGCTTCTCGCAGATGACATGCTTGCCGGCCTCCAGCGCGGCGATGGCGACCGGTGCGTGCAGATGCGGCGGCAGGCAGATGTCGATGACGTCAATATCCCGGTCTGCCAGCACCTCATCGAGATCGGCGGTCACGGTGCTACCGGGCGCCTGCGCCGCAACGGCCTCGGCCTTGTCAGCGTCGAGATCGCACACAACCGCAACCTGCCAATGATCGGGCAGCGCAAGATAGCCGTCCATATGTTGCGCGCCGATGCCGGCGCCCAGGATTGCCACACGCGGCATCATCGGCCTCTCAGATGCCCAAGGCGCGCCGCCTGCGCCTGGGCCTTCAGGGCCAACTCCATCACCTTGAAGCAATGCGCCTGTGTCATCGCCGTCTCCGTGCGGTCGCGCACATCGGCTGCGAAGCGCTCGAAATAGGTCAACTCTTCGCCGGACGCGTCGAAATAGTCGCAGCGCTCTCCATTGACCAGAAACACGTGGTCGGTGCCGTCGCGCCCGCAAATATCGACATATTTGCGCATCTCGATGGTTCCCTTCGTACCCAGGATCGTCAGCCGGCCGTCGCCCCAGGTCGGCAACGCATCGGGCGTGTACCAGTCGACGCGGACATAGCCCTGCCCCTTGTCCGAACGCAGCAGTACCTCGCCGAAATCCTGCAGACCCGGATCGTCCGGATTGCCGAAATTGCCAACCGAGGATGCGACGATCTCGGCATCATCGGAGCCCGTGAAGAACAGGAATTGGTCGATCTGGTGGCTGGCAATGTCGCACAAAATGCCGCCATAGGCAGCTTCGTCGAAGAACCAGCCCGGGCGCAAATGCCGGTTCAACCGGTGCGGGCCAAGCCCGACCGTCTGGACAACCTGGCCGATTGCCCCTTCGGCTACAAGCGCAGCCGCTTTCTGGTTGGCCGGCACTTCGAAGCGCTCTGAAAAATCGATCGACCAGATGCGGCCCGTCTCGGCCACCGTGCGCTTGATGGCGTCCAACTGGTCGAGCGTCGTGCAGCCCGGCTTGTCGGTCATCACATCCTTGCCCGCCTCCATCGCCTCGATGGCGCGGTCGGCACGGTGCACGGGAATGTCAGCCAGAAGGATCAGGTCGATCTCCGGATCGTCGAGCAGAGTCCGCCGGTCGGCGACGCGCGGCACATCGGGGAACCGTTTGACAAATCCCTCGACAGGCTGCGGATCGCCCTCGGTCCACCAACCCTTGCAAGTGGCGCCGACATCCAGCATGCCCTGCAACTGGCCGTAAATATGCCGGTGATCGATGCCGATCACTCCAACCGTCAAAGACGACATGGATCAGTCTCCATTCCGGATCATGATTGCGCGCCCTTCGCGCGACGACGCGACGAGCGCGTCGATCAGATCATGGACCTTGAGCGCCTCGCGCCCGGTGACGGACGGCGCCCGCCCCGCCTCGACCGCATCGGCAAAGTCCAAAATCAGATCGCGGTGCCAGTCGAACGGAAACGCCATCGGATCGGCGCCGCCTCCCGTGCCGTCGGCCGCCTCCCCGAACGTCTCGCTGCGCCCGCCACGCCAGTTCACCGTCAGCGTACCGGACTGCAGATGCGCCGAGCCCTTGTCGCAGTCGAGCGCGATAGATTCGGCCTCGCCCGGAAAGGCGGCGACCGTCGCCATGACGGACCCCATCGCGCCGCTCTGGAACCGCATGCCGCCAGCGACGAAATCCTCCGCTTCCATCCGGTGGAACGGCGTCGTGCCGGCCACCGCTTGCACCTCGGCGACGGGCCCGGTCATCGACAGCATCAGATCAAGCGTGTGGATCGCCTGGCTGATAAGAACGCCGCCGCCGTCGCGCGCATAGCTGCCGCGTCCCGGCTCGTCATAGTAGCTCTGGTCGCGCCACCACGGCACACTGGCCCGTGCGAGGCCGATCGCGCCCAGATCGCCGGAAGACACAAGCTTTGCAAGCATTTGCGAGGCTTGCCGGAATCGGTGCTGGAAGACGATGCCGAGCGCGACGCCGGCCCCGTCGCAGGTTTCCACGATCTGACGCGCCGCCCGGCTCGTCCGCTCGACCGGCTTTTCCATCAGAATATGTTTGCCGGCCGCCGCGAACCGTTCGACCAGCTCGGTGCGCTGGTTGGGCGGCGTGATCAGGATGACCGCACGCACCTCCGGATCGTCAGCCAGCGCGTCGAGCGAGGCCGCTTCGGGAAATCCATGGTCGGCGCAAAAGGCTGCGCGCTTTTCCGCCGTGCGGGAATAGACGCCGCGCACGCTGATGCGGTCCTCAAGGCTTTTGAGCGCCAACGCATGCGGCTTTGCCGCCATGCCCGTGCCGATCACGCCGACACCCAATCTGGTCGATGTCATCCGGCCGCTCCGCCGTCCGCGCCAAGGCCATTGGCGATCACCTGTCCATCGGCGCCGAACAGATGCAGCACCTCACGCCGGAAGCGCAGATGCACCATCTCGCCGCGCCCGACCGGGAACTGGCCAAGCTGGTGCACCGTGATCTGCGGCAGGCCCTCTGGCGTGCAGAACAGATAGGTTTCCCCGCCCAACTGTTCGGTCAGGTCGACCGGGGCGGAAATGTCCGCTTCGCCCTCGTCCACAATGTCCATATGTTCGGGCCGGATGCCGAAGGTGACGCTGTCGCCCGCCTTCACACCATCGATCGCCGGCAGGGCAATGCGCTGACTGCCGGCGTGCAGCACGATCCCGCCATCGTCGTCCGCCTCGGCCACCGCCTCCATCAGGTTCATGCGCGGAGAACCGATAAAGCCGGCGACGAACGTGTTCCGCGGCGTGTTGTAGAGTTCGAGCGGCGAACCGGCCTGTTCGACGCGACCGGCATTGAGGACGACGATCGTGTTGGCCAGCGTCATGGCTTCCACCTGATCGTGGGTCACATAGATCATCGTGCCACCGAGCTTTGCGTGCAGCGCCGCCAGTTCCTTGCGCATGGCAACACGCAGTTCGGCGTCAAGGTTCGACAGCGGCTCGTCGAACAGGAACGCCTTGGGATCGCGGACGATCGCCCGGCCGATGGCGACGCGCTGGCGCTGGCCGCCCGACAAGGCCTTGGGCCGGCGCTGCAGATAGGGGTCGATCTGCAACAGTTTCGCCGCCTCCTGGACACGGTTTTCGATCTCCGCGCGCGGCATGTTCGAATTCTCCAACCCGAATGCCATGTTCTTGTAGACGGTCATGTGCGGATAAAGCGCATAGGACTGGAACACCATGGCCAGCCCACGCTCGGATGCCGGCACCGCGTTGACCACATCGCCGTCAATCATCACCTCGCCGCCAGTGACCTGTTCGAGCCCCGCGATGATGCGCAAAAGCGTGGACTTGCCGCAGCCCGACGGGCCGACAAAGACGACGAACTGGCCCGAATGGACATGCAGATCGATGCCGTGGATCACCTCGACATCGCCATAGGCCTTCTTGACCTGGTTCAACTGGATTTCTGTCACCGGACCCCCGCCCTTTTGTCGTTATCGGCTGCGCGCCATCGCCGCCGCGCGCGGTTCGGCGCGTTGCAGATGCATGGGCGGCAGACCGGCGAGGATCTGCCGCACATCGTCGATCATCATGGCGCGGATGCGCGCATAGGAGGCCTCCATCCCGCCGGCCAGATGGGCCGAAAACAGCACGTTCGCGCTGTCGCGCCAGCCGCTGCCCGCCGGCACGGGCTCTTCGGGAAACACATCGATGGCCACCCGCAACCGGCCCGTATCCGCCTCGAACAGGAGCGCGTCGAAATCGACCACCTCGGCGCGCGAGGCGAGGATCACGCCGGCATCGTCCGGGATCGTGGCCAGTCTGTCCGCCGACAGAAAGCCTTCATTGTCGCTGGTCGCGCCGGCCAAAACGAACACGAACCGACTGGTCGACAAAAGATCGTCGAGCGCCATCGGCTCCAGGCCCTCGCTCTCCAAATAGGCATCGGACAGGAACGGGTCGTGCACAGCGATCTGGCCGGTGAACGGCCGCAAAAGCGGAGTCAGCGCCCGGCCCAGATTGCCATAACCGATCAAGCCGACAGGCGCATCATGGAGCGAATAGGCACGACCGTTTCCAGCAATGCCGTAGCGTTCCGCCCCGATCCTGAAGGCGGCATCGGCGCGGGGCAGTCCGCGCGCCAGATTGATCGCCTGGCCGATGCTGAACTCGGCCACCGCCGGCGCCATGGCGGGCGCGGCCGACAGCACATGCACACCACGCGCTTGGGCATACCCGTAGTCGATGTTCGGCTCCCAGTTCGCCTTGACGTTGATGATGGCTTTCAGGTTCGCCGCGCGTTCCAGCCGGCCGCGATCCATCGCGGTCTGGCCGATGATCACCGCGACCTCGTCCAAGACGCTCTCGACCAGATCGTCCGGCGCGCGCGAGCCGAAATGGGTGGCCAGCCGGCCCATGCCGCGCAACTCGGTCTCCGTTTCCGGCGTCAGCACCATCGCCTGGGTGCGCGGGAACGGGTCCATGAAGATGAGCGGGCGCATGGTCGTCATTTCATGCCCGACGACGCGATACCCGTCGTGATGAAGCGTTGCAGGAAGGCGAAGACGACCGTCACCGGGATCAACGCCACAACCGTCATGGCCAGCACGAAGTGCCATTGCACGTTCAGTTCGCCCTGGAACGCATTCAGGCCGATCTGCAGCGTGTAGACCTCCGATCGGTTGAGCACGATCAGCGGCCACAGGAAATCGTTCCAGCGCCACATCACCGAGAAGATGGCGAGGACGGCGATCGCCGGCAACGACAGCGGCAACACGATGCGCCAGTAGATCTGCCATTCGGACGCCTTGTCCATCCGCGCCGCCTCGATCAGGTCGCGCGGAATGGTCAGCATATATTGCCTGAGCAGGAACACGCCGGTCGGCGTCGCGCAGCCCGGTATGATCACCGCCCACAGCGTGTTGACCATGCCCAGTTGCGTGACCACCAGATAAGTCGGCACCAGAATGATGGTGATCGGGATCATCAGCGTGCCGATGACGAACAGCATCACCGCGTTTCGCCCGCGGAACTCGTAGATGGCCAGCCCATACGCCGCCATCGAATTGATCAACAGCGTGATCAGCGTCGCCGCCGCCGTCACGATGACCGAATTGTTGAGATAGGTCAGGAAATTGAATGTCTCGAGCGGCTTGGTGTAGTTCTCCCAGGCGATGCTCATTTCGCGGATCGGCTCGCGATCGTTGATCGACACCTGGATGCGCTCTTCGGGATTATCGGGATCGACCATCTGCGCCATGATGCCGACGCGGCGCACCTGCGCCATTTGCTTCACCGTGCCGTCCTCGAACGTGACCTCGAACAGCGGCAGCGGCTCGTCATAGCCTTCGACCTCCACCGAGATCTGACCGAGCGGCAGCAGCGTCGGTGGAAACTCCTGAAGGCCCGCCTGGGTCTTGAACGAGGACAGAACCAGCCAGACGACGGGCCCGAACATCAGCGCGACGCCCAGCACCAGATAGATGTAGGTGAAGACATCGGTCCAGTGCAGCCGCCCATTGCCGCGCGTCGCGGTCAGCAAGGCACCGAGCGTCCGGGTCGGTCTGGTAACGACATCGGTCATCAGCCCTGATCCCTTCTGCGCACGACGGCAAGCTGCAAAAGCGTCAGGACAAAGAGGACGACGCCGAGCACCACGGACGCCGCCGCCGCCAGCCCGAAATTCTGCACCTGGCTCGAAAACCCGGTCGTATAGATGTACTGGACGATGAACTGCGTCGCCGTGCCCGGCCCGCCACCGGTCAGGACAAAAACCTCGTCGAACACCTGCACCGACTTGATCAGCGCCAGAACGATGACGACCAGCATGTTCGGCCACAGGAGCGGCAGCGTGATGCGCCAGAAAACCCGCTCGGGCTTGGTGCCGTCCATCTCGGCAGCCTCGTAGAGGTCAGGCGGAATGGCCTGCAGGCCGGCCAGCAGGATCAGCGTGTAAAAGCCCATATTGGCCCAGATCGACACGAAGATCGCCCAGAACATCGACCATTGCGGATCAACGAAGAACAGGATGCGTTCGAGCCCCATGCCGACAAGACCGGCATTGAGGACGCCGTCGCGCAAGAGGATCCACTTCCAGATCAGCGCCACGACCACCGGTGACAGCAGCACCGGAAAGAAGAAGGCCGCGCGGTAGAAGCCGCGATAGCGTATGTCGCGATTCAGGATCAGAGCGGTGATCAGCGAGAACAGCACCATCAGCGAGACCTGGAAGGTGACGAACACCATCGTGTTGTAGATGCCGCGCCAGAAACGGTCCTCCCGGCACGTGGCCGGATCGAAATGGTTCGCGCAGGTCGCCAGGAACTCGTACTGCTCGGTGCCGACATAGGGCCGGTCGGCCAGGAACAGGTTCGTGCCACCGGTCACCGAAAAGGCAAAATTGATGAACAGCGGCAGGACGACGAACGTGCCGAAAAAGAGCATGTTCGGCAGGATGAAAAAGTATGGCATCGCGCCGATGCCGAAAATCCTCTGCAGGAAACGAAACGGGACGTCGAGGATGGTCGCCAGAAGCCTGATCGGCCAGGCGGCCGCGGCCTTGGCGCGGTCGGTCAGCGTGACCGGTTCTGGCGGTGAGACATCATCGAGTGCCATGAAGCCGGTCACCTTTCAGCGCGGGCTGGCAGGGGCCCGGCGCGACGGCAAGGGCCGCGCCGGACGAATGCGTGCGAGGATGCAAGGCGGCAATCAGCCGTCGCGTTCCTTCTCGGCAATCTGCTGGGCGACATCCTGCTCCATGCGCTCATAGGCTTCGTCCAGCGTCAGTTCGCCGACGATCGCCTCGCCCAGGCGCGAGATCAGCGCGTTGAACATCACGCGGTTGTTGACATAGCCCTGAAGGTCGAACGCGGTCGGCGAAATGCCCGGAACGGCGGCCGCAAAGGTCGACAGCGCATGGTTGGCGCGCGGATCGTCGGTGGCGAAATCGATGCCGCCCTCGGCAAGCCCGAGATGTCCGGGGATGAAGAGCGTGCGGCCGTAGAATTCGGCCAGCGCCTCAGCGCTGGACAGATAATCCATCAGCTTGCCGACTTCCTCGGGATGCTCGGTGTCCTTGAGCGCGACGAGCGCGGCGCCGCCGGGCATGCCCGTACAGGCCGCCGGCCCGCACGGCGCGGGCACGGCCCACCAGTCGAACGCATCGCCGATCGTTTCGGCAAATTGCGGGATCTGCCACGAGCCGGACATGTACATGACGACCTGGGCGTTGGCGAACTCCTCATTGGCGCCCAGATACTGGTTGCCCGACACCGAGCCCCACAGTTCCTTCGGCATCGTGCCGTCCTGGTGCCAGTCATAGAGCTTCTGGGCCATCATCTTGAGGCCGTCATCGACCAGCGCCGGCTCGCCCTCGTCGGTGAACATGCCCGCGCCCATGGAAATGGCCGGTCCCGACACGCGGTGGCCGGAACGGTCCCATGCCATCGGATAGGCGATATCGAGCGCCTCGGCCACCTGCTTGGAGGCCGCCGCCCAATCATCCCATGTCGCGCCGTCGCCGGGCATTTCGACGCCGGCTTGTTCGAACAGCGTCTTGTTGACATAGGGTCCGGTGACGGTGAGCTGCGTCATGAAGCCGGCAATCGCGCTGTCATTGCCCGGCTCGCGCTTCCAGTTCAGGAACGGGCCGAAATTGGTCTCCCAATAGTCCGGATCGGAGATGTAGGGCGTCAGGTCCAGATAATATTGCGCCAGCCCGCCAAGGTCGGTGACGCGCGCAAGATCGGTGCCCTCGCCGGCAGCAAGCTGAACCGGCAGGCTTTCGAGGATCGCCTTGTAGGGCACGGTGTCGAGAACCACCGTGATGTCCGGATTGGCCTCCTCGAAACGATCGAGCAGGTCGCGCATGACCTCGCCTTCATTGCCGTCATTGTACCAGGTGATGCGCAGTTCGGTCTCGGCGAGTGCGGTGCCCGCCATCAGCGCGAAGGCGGCGGTGCCCAGCACCAGGGTTTTCGTAAGGCGGCTTGTCATGGTTTCTCCTCCCAAAGAGCTACTGGTATACTAGTATGGCCTCAGCGCGCCTGCAAGCGCCTGTCGGCATGTTGACCCGGATCGTGGCCCGCCACCGTTTCGGTTTCAAGCACAGAATGGATGTGTGCGCGCATGTGCCCCTCGGCTGCATCGGCATCGCCATTGGCGATCGCGCCCAGAACCGCGCGGTGCTGGTCGAAGGCGGCCATCGAACGGCCGGCAATGGACGACATGAGCACCAGGCGCTGCCGGTCCACATGCGCCTTCATCGACTGGATCAGGCCCCACGCATTGGGCACGCCCGCAAGGTCGGCAAGCGCTGCGTGGAACGCTTCGTCGTGGCGGAAAAAAATCATGTAATCGTCACGTTCGGCGGCGGCGCGCTGCGCTGCCAGAAGCGGATCGAGCGCCGTCAGATCGGCCTTGGCCTCGGCAAGTCGCCGCACGACCGCGCATTCGATCGCGGTGCGCACGAAAACGGCCTCATCGAGCCGCGCCTCGTCCAGCGGCGCGACCACCGTACCCACTTGCGGGCGGACCCGCACGAGCCCCTCGCCGGCCAGATTCTGGATCGCCGCACGCACCGGCGTCCGGCTGACCGCGCAAAGCCGTGCCGTCTCCGCCTCGGAAATCACGGCGCCCGGCGGCAGCCGGTTATCGACAATGCGGCCGCGCAGCATCTGGTAGACCTGCGGCGCGATCGGCCGCCCCGTATCGATCTCGACATCGGCGAACACCGCCGCCGGGTCGAACAGGGCGCGATAGGTTTCAGGCCGCGGCACAGCATGCCTCCAGTGCCGTCATCACGCCACGCAGTTCAGCCAACCCCTTCAGCCGCCCGATCGCCGGATAGCCGGGCTGAGCCCCCCGGACTGCATCATCGAGGATTTCATGGCCATGGTCAGGGCGCATCGGGATTTGCCAGTCTGCTCGGCCCTCGTTCCTGCGCCGCCGCTCCTCTTGCAGAAGCGCGCCAATCACCGCGACCATGTCGGTCTGGCCGGCCAGATGCGCGTCTTCGGCAAACGAACAGGGCACCGCATCGGCGGCACGCGTGACGTTGCGCAAATGGACGAAATGGATGCGTGGGCCGAATTCGCCGATCATGGCGGGCAGGTCATTGTCCGGCCGCGCGCCGAACGAACCGGCGCAAAGCGTCAGGCCGACGGCCTGGCTCGGCACTGCCTCGAAGACATGGCGCACATCGTCCGCCGTCGACCAGACGCGCGGCAGGCCGAGCAAGGGCCATGGCGGATCGTCGGGATGGCAGCAAAGGCGCACGCCATGTTTTTCGGCGATGGGCGCCATCGCAGTAAGGAAATCGACATGGTGACGGCGCAGCCGGGCGGCATCGATGCCGCGATAATCGGCGAGTTTGGCGCGCACATCGTCCAGCGTCCAGCGCTCGGCCGCGCCAGGCAGGCCGGCGGTGACATTGGCGGCCAGTTCAGCCTTGCGGTCGTCGCTCATCGCCGTGAACCGCTCTGCCGCCGCGTCGACAACATCGCGCGGGTAATCGTCGCGCGCGCCAGCCCGACTAAGAATGTGCATGTCGAAGGCGGCAAAATCGACGAGATCGAACACCATCGCCGCGCCGCCCGTGGCGGTCGGGGCGCGCAGATCAGTGCGTGTCCAGTCCAGCACCGGCATGAAATTGTAGCAGATCGTGTGGATGCCGCATTGCGCCAGGTTGGCCAGGCTCTCGGCGTAACGGTCCAGATCGCCGCGCCAGTCACCGGTCTGCGTCTTGATCGCCTCGGAGACCGGCAGGCTCTCGACCACCTCCCAGGCAAGCCCCGTCGGCGTCCCATCCTTATGGGAAGCTACCTCGCCCTGACGTTTTTCAATTTCGGCAACCGGCCAGACCGCACCCGACGTGATATGATGCAGCGCCGTGACGATTGCTTCTGCACCGGCCTGCTGCGCATCGGCCAGCGTGACCTTGTCCACCGGCCCGAACCAGCGCCATGTCTGCCGCATGACAGGTCTCTCCCAATTGCGGAAACACTAGTATACCAGTAGCATCAGGCGCAACCATCGTTGCGCATGAATGGAGCGACGATGCCGATCAGGCGCGATGACCTGCGCACCCTGCTGCGGATGCCACCGGCGAACGGGAGGCCGCCCTCGCTTGCCGTGCGGGACGAAACCACTCGTGAGGGCATCTGCCACCAGCGCATCGCGCTCGAACGATCGGGAACCGCGATTGCCGGCACGCTGCTGCTGCCCGCCTCGACCGGCCAACCGGCGCCTGCCATCCTCTATTGCCACGCCCATGGCAACCGATACGACATCGGCGCCGCCGAACTGGTGGAAGGCCGGCCGGCTCTGCAGGACCCGCCCTATGGGCCGCTGCTCGCCAAACGCGGCTACGCAGTCCTTTGCATCGACATGCCCGGCTTCGGCAGCCGCCAACCCGAAGGCACCGAAAGCGCGCTGGCCAAGGCCGCGCTGTGGCGCGGGCAGACCCTGTTCGGCCGGATGCTCGGCGATCTGACGGCGGCGCTCGATGCGCTCGCAGCCCGCCCCGACGTCGATCCGGCCCGCATCGCCACGCTCGGCATTTCGATGGGTGCAACGCACGCCTATTGGCTGGCAGCGCTCGACGGCCGCATCGCCGCGTGCGCGCATCTGTGCGCCTTCGCCGATATCGGCCCGCTGATCGACAGCGGCGATCACGATCTGCACGGCATCTACATGACCGTGCCCGGCCTTCTCGAAAAGGGCGATATGGGAGACGTGGCAGCGCTCGTCGCGCCCCGCCCGCAACTGGTGGCATCGGGCCTCAAAGACCCGCTGACGCCGCTTGCCGCCTTGAATCCGGCACTCAGCCGATTGCGCCAAGCCTATGAATCGCAAGGCGCTTCCGATGCGCTGACCGAGCTGACATCGCCGGGCACGGGCCACGAGGAGACGCCGGAGATGCGGGCGGCAGTCCTTGGATTTCTGGACGAGTCGCTCGGCGCCTGAGCCCTACTCCGCCGCTTCCTTGTGCACCGACGGATTGTTGGGGTGCTCGGTCCAGTTTCCATAGTCCGGGTCGATCGGCTTGCCGGTGCGCGGATCGGTGCCGGAAATCTGCTCCATCGTGATGCAATCATCGACCGGGCAGACATTGACGCAGAGGTTGCAGCCCACGCACTCCTCGTCGATCACCTCGAACTTGCGCACGCCGTCGACCATGTTGGTGATCGCCTGGTGCGAGGTGTCCTCGCAGGCGATGTGGCAGCGCCCGCAGGAGATGCACAGATCCTGGTTGATCCGCGCCTTGGTGACGTAGTTGAGGTTCAGATACTGCCAGTCGGTGACGTTTGGCACCGCCATGCCGCGGAAATCCTCGATCGTCGCATGGCCCTTTTCGTCCATCCATGCTTCGAGCCCTGCCACCATCTCCTCGACGATCTTGAACCCGTAGGTCATTGCCGCGGTGCAGACCTGCACCGTGCCGCAGCCCAGCGCGATATATTCGGCCGCATCGCGCCATGTCTGGATGCCGCCAATGCCCGAGATCGGCATGCCATGCGTTTCGGGATGGCGGGCAATCTCCGAAACCATCGACAGAGCGATCGGCTTGACCGCCGGCCCGCAATAGCCGCCATGCGACCCCTTGCCGTCAATGGAGGGCACCGGCGAATAGCTGTCGAGATCCACCGAGACGATCGAATTGATCGTGTTGATCAGCGAGACCGCATCGGCGCCACCCCGCTTGGCGGCTTCGGCCGGCTTGCGAATGTCGGTGATATTGGGCGTCAGCTTGACGATCACCGGCAGGTCGGAATGCTGCTTGCACCAGCGCGCGACCATCTCGATATATTCTGGCACCTGGCCGACCGCCGAGCCCATGCCGCGCTCGCTCATGCCGTGCGGACAGCCGAAATTGAGTTCCACCGCATCGGCGCCGGTCTGCGCGACCGAAGCGAGGATGTTCTTCCAGGGCTCTTCCTCGCAGGGCACCATCAGCGAAACGATCATCGCCCGGTCAGGCCAGTTCTTCTTGACCGTCTCGATCTCGCGCAGATTGACCTCAAGATCGCGGTCGGTGATCAGTTCGATATTGTTGAGGCCCAGAAGCCGCCGGTCCGGCCCCCAGATCGCGCCGTAGCGCGGCCCGTTGACATTGACGACGGGCGGACCCGCTTCGCCCAGCGTCTTCCAGACGACGCCGCCCCAGCCCGCCTCAAACGCCCGCTCGACATTGTACTGCTTGTCGGTGGGCGGCGCGGACGCCAGCCAGAACGGGTTGGGCGACGAGACGCCTAGGAAATTGGTGTGCAGACTAGCCATGGTTCATGCTCCTGCTTGGCGCGGGATGCGCGGCATCGGAAAAAACAACTTTGAAACGCTCGCAGACCAGTTCGCGGCGTTCGTGCCACTCAACGCCCAGCTTCTGACAGACCGCACGATAATGCGCGCCGTTGCGGGCCTTCCATGTCCCCAGCGTGCGGTCCCATTCGCCATAATCATGAGCGAATTGCGCATCGACCTCGCCGAACGGTCTGCGCCTGACCTCGGTCGTTTCGATGATCGCCCTAGGCCGGTCCTTGCCGTCGATCACGATGCTCAAGGCGCCCGGAAACGGGATTCCAATGTCCACAAGCTCTTCGGGGAGCGAACTCGTCGCCGTCTTGGTGCCGGACACGATCAGATCGGCTCCCCCGTCCGCGCTTTCATCGGTATCGCCCACACGAAACACGTCGAACGGTTCCCGGTTCGCTGCCGGATACGCCGAGCGGAACCTGGACCAGAAGAGTTCGGTCTGCGCCTTCATCCCGTCAACCGCTTGTGGATGCTGGCGGCAGCGATCTTGCCGTCCTCGACGGCGACCACCGTCAGATCCTCGCCGCCGGCGATGCAGTCGCCGCCTGCCCAGATCTTTTCATGGCTGGTGCGCCGGTCATCGTCGGTGAAGACGCGCCCGCCTGAAAGGTCGATGGAAACACCGCCGAACAGCCCTTCGGCCGGTTTCTGGCCAATCGCCTTGAACACCTGGTCGGCCTGAAGCGTCACCGTCTCGCCCGTGCCAGTCAGCCTGCCGTTCATCGCGGTATATTCGAGCGTGATGCCGGTGACATCGCGACCCTCGCTGCGCACAAGCGCCTGCGGTTGGAGCCAATGGCGGATTGTCACGCCGTGGGTCTGCGCGACCTCTTGCTCATAGGCCGACGCGTTCATCTGGTCCTGGCCGCGCCGGTAGCAGATGGTCACCGTTTCGGCGCCGAGCAACTTGGTCTGCACGGCGACATCGATCGCCGTCATGCCGCCGCCGATGACGACGACATTGCGGCCCACCGGCAGCGAGGACAGATCGTCGGTCTGGCGCAGCTTTTCGATATAGGCGACGGCATCGATGCAATTGTCGGCATCGTCGCCGTCGAGACCCAGATCGTTGACGCCGGGTAGGCCCATGCCGAGAAACACCGCGTCATGGTTCGCCACCAGATCGTCGAGCGTGACATCCCGGCCAAGCGCCGTGCCATTCTTTATGGTGATGCCCCCAACCTCGCTGACGAAGTCCACCTCGCGCTGGGCGAAATTCTCCGTCGTCTTGTAGGCGGCGATGCCGTGCTCGTTCAGCCCGCCGGGCTTTTCGCGCGCCTCGAAGATCGTGACGTCATGGCCGTTCCGTGCCAGCGCATGGGCGCACGACAGGCCCGCCGGCCCGGCGCCGACGATGGCCACCGTCTTGCCGGTCGGCACGGCGCGTTCATAAGGGTGCTGCTCGACCGTTTCCAGGAAATGATCGGTCGCATAGCGCTGCAACTGGCCGATCTTGACCGGCTTGCCCTCGGCCACCTCGCGCACGCAGACCTCCTCACACAGCGTCTCGGTCGGACAGACGCGGGCGCACATGCCACCCAGAATGTTCTGGTCGAAGATCGTCTTGGCAGCCCCATTGGCGTTGCCCGTCGAAATCTGCCGGATGAACATCGGGATGTCGATCGATGTCGGGCACGCGGTCTGGCACGGCGCGTCATAGCAGAAATAGCAGCGATCGGCCTCCACGACGGCCTCGTGACGGTCGAGCGGCGCGTGCAGATCGTCGAAATTGTCGTCGTACTGATCGGCCGGCAGACGCCCGGCCTGAATGTCCGGTGAAACACGGTTTGGCGCCATCGCGCGGTCTCCCTCCGAGAACCCGATATGTGACGGCTCTTGGCGGCCGCTCGTCGCTTGACCGGAAGCTTTCAATAATTTGATCAAAAGGTCAAATTTTTTCTGCAACCCTGTCGCTGTGCTGCAACGGCGTCAGGTCCGGCGGGATTCGGTCCGGATCATACTGGCGGCCCGCAAAGACCTGTCCCGCCCCGGCGGCGCCCAAAAGACCGGCAGCGCCGAAGAGGATGATGGCCGGAGTAACGAACGCCTGCGCATCCGCACGCATGTTGATCAAGAGCCACGCGACGAGCCCGATATCCAGGCAGGCCAGAAAAATGCCCACCATCCAGCCCCTCAACGGCGATCCGCCGGGAAAACCGCGACGAAAGCTGACATGGCTTGGCTCGGTTGCGCCCAATGCCGCGTGCAGGTGCCGGAGGAAGTTCAGATAGGTTCGCGCGGAGACAGCGTCAGGGCTGCCCGTAAACGCTCCTCCCGACACACGCAGGCGCAATCCGTCGGCAAAGCGGAGTTCAGCGCGGCCAACGGGCCAGGTCAGTTTCGGTTTTTCACACCAAAGGCGGATCGCGCGCAAATCCGCCAGCGCCCTTCCGGCCCGCCGCGGGTCGTCGCCCCATGCAAGCCGTCCGTCTTCCGTCACACGCAAGCGCGCCCGATGCCACGGAATGACGCCGTCAACCGTGACCAGAAGAGAAAACTCGGCGTTCTGCATGCACATCCATACTCTCGATGTCGCGAAAGCCTACATCATCGGCCACAGCGGCAAAATCCGCCAGCGGCGCGACGGGCCTGCCGATGGCGGCAGCGCCAACAAAAAGGCCGCCCTTTCGGACGGCCTTTTCCCGATTCAAAATGCGAGCAATGGCTCACATCTCCTTGACCTTGTTCATGATCGCGTCGGTCCAGGCGCCTTCCGGCCGAGCCGTGATCACCGGGTCAGAGCCGCCGGCGAGCAGCGAATCGACGGTCGTTTCGGCGGCCGCCGTATCGAGCGTGCCATCGGAATCGCCGACCAGCTTGCAGATCTCACCGGTCATGCGCACCTGGTGCTCTTCGGTCTGGGCGCCGGTCGCATCGTTTTCAAGAACGATCTCGGCCGCTTCCTGCTGGTTCTCGCAGGTATATTCCCAACCGCGCATCGAGGCGGCAACGAACCGCGCCAGCTTGTCGGCCATCTCTTCGTCCGCAAGGCTTTCCTCGAGCACGTAGATGCCGTCTTCCAGTGTCGCCACACCCTGGTCGGTATAGTTGAAGACGACCAGATCGTCGGGCGCAAAGCCCGCATCGATGACCTGCCAATATTCATTGTAGGTCATGGTCGACACGCAGTCGGCCTGTTTCTGGATCAGCGGATCGACGTTGAAGCCCTGCTTGAGCACCTCGACGCCGTCATCGCCGCCCTCGGTGGGAATGCCGAGCTGGCTCATCCACGACAGGAACGGGAATTCGTTGCCGAAGAACCAGACGCCCAGCGTCTTGCCCCGGAAGTCTTCGGGCGATTCGATGCCCGTCTCCTTGCGGCAGGTCAGCATCATGCCCGACCGCTGGAAAGGCTGGGCGATGTTGACCAGCGAGACGCCCTTTTCGCGGGCCGCGAGCGCGGCGGGCATCCATTCGAGGATGACATCGGCGCCACCCCCGGCGATCACCTGCGGCGGTGCAATGTCCGGTCCGCCGGGATTGATGGTCACGTCCAGACCCGCTTCTTCGTAAAAGCCCTTGTCTTTGGCCACATAATAGCCGGCGAACTGGGCCTGGGTCACCCATTTGAGCTGCAGCGTCAGTTCATCGGCGGCCTGGGCGGACGACGCCGCCGTCAGCCCCATCGCCGTGCCCGCGGCCAGTGCTATCCATTTCTTCATTTTGGTTCTCCCTTGTTGCTCCGTTGATTGATCGTGTCGGCACCCGTCATCCCGTTTTATGGTCGCTCGCTTCGCATGGACGGATGCCAGAATGTCACCGACCGCTCGACCAGCGCGATCGCGCCGTAGGAGAGCGAGCCGGCAAGCGCGGCGACGAAAATCGTGGCCCACACCATGTCGACATTGAGCCGGCCCACTTCCGCCGAGATGCGAAAGCCCATGCCCACAATGGGTGTGCCAAAGAATTCTGCGACGATCGCACCGATCAGCGCAAGCGTCGAATTGATCTTCAAGGCGTTGAAAATGAACGGCATCGCCGCCGGAAGACGCAGCTTGAGAAGCGATTGCGTGCGCGTCGATGCATAGGTGTGCATGAGATCGCGCTCCATGTGCCCGGCAGCATTGAGGCCGGCGACCGTGTTCACCAGCATCGGAAAGAAGGTCATCACCACCACGACGGCGGCCTTGGACTGCCAGTCAAAGCCGAACCACATCACCATGATCGGCGCGATGCCGACAATCGGCAGCGCCGAGACCAGATTGCCGATCGGCATGACGCCTGCCTTCCAGAAGGGCGAGCGGTCGACGAGCACCGCGACGAGGAAACCGAGCGAACAGCCGATCAGATAGCCGGAGACAACGCCCTTCAGATAGGTCTGCTGGAAATCGGCCCAGAGCGTCGGCACCGACGAGGTGATCCGCTCCCAGATCATCGATGGCGGCGGCAGGATGACGGTCGGCACGCCAAAGCCGCGCGTGATCCCTTCCCAGAGCGCCAGGATCGCCGCGCCGAACAGCACGGGGATGGCGAGGTTGATGACCGTGACCATCGGCCCGCGCTCGGGCCGCATCGCGGCGAGGCGCGTATTGGCATACCAGGCGGCCAGCCAGAAGACGATCGCGCCGATGAGGATGGCGGTGTTCGTCATGCCCGCGCCTCCCGGACACCCATGCGGCGGTTGAGCCAGCCGCCGATCCAGCCGATCAGCCCGACGAGCAACCCCGCCAGGATGGCGGCGACGAGCAGCGCCGACCAGATCTGGACGGTCTGGCCGTAATAGGACCCGGCCAAAAGCCGCGCGCCAAGGCCGGCCACCGCGCCGGTCGGCAGTTCGCCGACGATCGCGCCGACAAGGCTGGCCGCGATGCCGATCTTCATCGAGGTGAACAGGAACGGCACCGAGGACGGCCAACGCAGCTTCCAGAAGGTCTGCGACCGATTGGCCGAATAGGTGTGCATCAGGTCCATATGCATGGTCTCGGGCGATCTGAGCCCCTTCACCATGCCGACGGCGACCGGAAAGAAGGAAAGATAGGTGGAGATCAGCGCCTTGGGCAGAAGCCCGGTCACGCCGACCGAGTTGAAGACGACGATGATCATCGGAGCCAGCGCCAGGATCGGGATCGTCTGGGAGGTGATGACCCAGGGCATCATCGACTTGTCGAGCACACGGGAATGCACGATGCCGACGGCGAGAAGAATGCCCAGCGCAGTACCCATCATGAAACCGAGCAGCGTCGCCGACAGCGTCACCCAGGCATGGTAGATCAGGCTCCGCTTGGAGGTGATCGACTTTTCGGCCGTCGTTTCCCAGATTTCCACCGCCACCTGGTGCGGTGCCGGCAGAACCGGACGCTGCTGGCCCATCGTCCTGGGCACGATTTCGGTGAAACTGATCGTCTCGCCTGCCCGCTCGGCCGCGCTGCGCTCGAACGGCGCATTGAGGACAACGGCGAACGCGTACCAGACCGCAATGATCGCCGCGACGACGGTGAGGATGGGGAGGATGCGGGTGCGGATCATCGGAAATCCTTCGCCGTTCCCTCGCCCCGCCTGCGGGGAGAGGGATACGACGACCGCGCAAGCAAGGCGCGCGCTGGTCGGAGTTGGGTGAGGGGGACGTCACGACACTGTCCCTCATCCGCCCTCGCTTCGCTCAGACCCCTTCTCCCCGCCGTGCGGGGAGAAGGGGGAAGTGGCGCCCTACCCTCAATCATACGCATGCCCCGCCGCCAGGCCTTCCCGAACCTGGTGGGCGATCTTCAAAAACTCCGGCGTCTCGCGCACCTCAAGCGGCCGATCATCGCCCAGATCGCAGTCGATCACCTCGTGGATGCGGCCCGGTCGCGGGCTCATCACGACGATCTTGGTCGACAGGAACACCGCTTCGGGAATGGAATGCGTCACGAAAACGATGGTTTTGTGCGTCGCGGCCCAGAGTTTCAAAAGCTGGACGTTGAGGTGATCGCGGACGATCTCGTCGAGCGCGCCGAACGGCTCGTCCATCAGCAGCATGTCAGGCTGTACGGCGAGCGCCCGGGCGATCGAGGCGCGCTGCTGCATGCCACCCGACAATTGCCAGGGAAACTTCTTCTCGAAACCCGCCAGATCGACCAGCTCAAGGTTCTCGGTCACGCGGGCATCGCGCTCGGCCCTGTCGAGCCCCATCACCTCGAGCGGCAAGCCGACATTGTCCGCAATCGTCCGCCACGGAAACAAAGCGGCGGCCTGGAACACGTAGCCATAGGCGCGCTTCAGGCGCGCCTCGTGCGGGCTTATTCCGTTGACCGTGATCGTTCCGCCGGTCGGGTGCTCAAGATCGGCAATCACCCGCAGCAGCGTTGTCTTGCCGCAACCCGATGGGCCGATCAGCGAGACGAACTCGCCCTTCCGGATGTCGAGCGTGATGTCGGACAAGGCATGCACCGGACCATCATTGGTCTCAAAGACAAGGTCGAGCGCCGAGGTGGAGATGACCGAATTTCCGCTCACGCTGGATCCCATCTTGGCACATCAATGAACTTTGAGCAGTGCCTCTCAAAAGCTTTGGCTATTCCCCGCATAATGGCGATGGCTTTCTTGGGGTTTTTCCCGCACTGATATGCCATGGGCATGTACTCTTGTTTCGGTAGCGGTGGCGAAACCAAGCCGTTATCAATTTTCGTTATTGTAGATAATTCGGTATAAGCTGCGCCGATCCCCAGTTCATCTCTGTCACGTACAGAGCCCAAACGTTCAATTGCTCGTGTCGTCAAATCTGTTGGCATCATATCAATATAGACATCAAGAAACGGGCCCAGCTCCTGCTGATCATTTATCACTTCGGCGACTTGTATCTTTCGCCAAGCACGAGTCGGTGACACGTCGCTAACGATCAAATGGAGAAGGGCAGCATATGGGAACCCAGCATCAAGCAGGGCATTCGCTTGTGAAAAACCCATCTTGTTGGGAGACTTTCCTTGCTTCTCATAACGCGCGCGAATGGCTTTCACTTCGATTGCAAGCGCCTTGTGTAGTATTAACTCGTTTCCATGATAGGGAACGACCAGCATATCGACGTCACCGGGAAATGTCAGGCCTGCAGCGAACTCTACAATTGGAATATTTAATCCGATGAAGACGCCCGACGCAGGCGGCATTGAATCAAAATATTTTGGCATTAGCCTCCAATACAATTGACCAAACCGCCTCCGATCGAAGACAATATCTAGAATCAGCGCCAGCTCGCTTTGCTTCTCCAAGTGTGATGCTGGCAGAACTTTTCCAATTTCTCCCGACTTCAATTGCTTAGGACGGCACTCAATCTTTGCTTTCAAGTATCACACCCCGCTCGCCGGGATGCCGGTGCGTTCGATCTTGCGCGGGGCGGTCAGTTCCTTCCAGGTCGACAGCGCTGCGTTGACCGGATTGTTCGGCGGCCGCTCGACAAATTCGCCGTGGCCCTCCTCGGTGCGCACCTCGCCATCATGGACGGCCACCTTGCCGCGGGTCAGCGTGAAGCGCGGCAGACCCTTCACATGCTTGCCCTCGAACACGTTGTAGTCGATCGCCGACTGCTGGGTTTCGGCCAAGATCGTCTTTTCCTTGTTCGGATCCCAGACGACGATGTCGGCATCTGCGCCCTCAAGGATCGCGCCCTTCCTCGGATAGACGTTCAAAATCTTGGCGATGTTGGTCGAAGTGACCGCGACGAACTCGTTCATCGTCAGCCGGCCGGTGTTGACGCCATGGGTCCACAGCATCGGCATGCGGTCCTCGAGCCCGCCCGTACCATTGGGAATCTGCGTGAAATCCCCGACGCCGTTGCGCTTCTGCTCGGTGGTGAAGGCGCAATGGTCGGTCGCGACGACCGACAGCGATCCCGATGACAGCCCGTTCCACAGCGAATCCTGATGCTGCTTGTTGCGGAAGGGCGGGCTCATCACGCGGCGCGCCGCATGGTCCCAGTCGGTGTCGAAATATTCGCTCTCATCGAGCGTCAGATGCTGGATCAGCGGTTCGCCATAGACGCGCTTGCCCAGCATCCGCGCCCGGCGGATCGCCTCATGCGCGTCCTCGCAGGAGGTGTGGACGATGTAGACCGGTACGCCGGCCATGTCGGCGATCATGATGGCACGGTTGGTCGCTTCACCCTCCACCTGCGGCGGCCGCGAATAGGCGTGGCCTTCAGGGCCGTTGTTGCCTTCGGCCAGCAGTTTCGCCTGCAGGTCGGCAACCACATCGCCGTTTTCGGCATGCACCAGCGGCAACGCGCCCAGTTCCGCGCAGCGGCGGAACGAGGCGAACATCTCGTCATCGTTCACCATCAGCGCGCCCTTGTAGGCCATGAAGTGCTTGAAGGTGTTGATGCCGCGCTTGGTAATGTCCTCCATCTCGTTGAACACCTGCTCGCCCCACCAGGTGATCGCCATGTGGAAGGAATAATCGCAATTGGCGCGAGTCGACTTGTTGTCCCAGCGCTGCAGCGCCTCGAGCAGCGGCTGTTCGGGATTGGGCAGGCAGAAATCGACCACCATGGTCGTGCCGCCGGCGAGCGCGGCGCGGGTGCCGGACTCAAAGTCGTCCGACGAATAGGTGCCCATGAACGGCATTTCCAGATGCACATGCGGGTCGATGCCGCCGGGCATCACATAGCAACCCGTCGCGTCCAGCTCATCGCCGCCCGACAGGTTTTCTCCGATCTCGGCGATGACGCCGTTCTCGACCTTCACATCGGCCTTGTAGGTCCGGTCGGCGGTGACGATCGTGCCATTGCGAATGACTTTCGACATTCTATTCCCTCCGATAGCATCCGTCCGTCTGGACAAGCTGTCCGTCGGACCAGTACTCCAATTTCACATATGGTCTGAGATAGAGCCGCGCTGTTGGCCCGTCGTTTACAGTTGTAGCCACGATCAAGTGTTGCTCCGCAGTTTTCTCAACCGCCAAAACACGGTAACTCGTGTCCGAGTCAGGTGTATGCAGGACGATCGCAGGAGCTCCCTCGACATAGGACACGTCGTATTCGCGACCTGGATTCTCACAAGTTAACGTCCATCCAGCGAAAGCTTGGATCGAACCGAGAAAAACAGACAGAACTGTAATTGGTAGCCTCACCCCACAATCTCCGCCTTTTCCATCACCGCATGGAACAAGACGTCGGCGCCGGCCTTGGCCCATTCCTTGGTGATGTCCTCGGCCTCATTGTGCGACAGCCCGTCGACGCAAGGGCACATGACCATCGCCGTCGGCGCCACCCGGTTG
This sequence comes from Roseitalea sp., assembly GCA_017642895.1. Classification (GTDB taxonomy): domain Bacteria; phylum Pseudomonadota; class Alphaproteobacteria; order Rhizobiales; family Rhizobiaceae; genus Roseitalea. The sequence continues at coordinate 47,159 of JAEPON010000004.1, read as the reverse complement.
ATCCAGCAGGCATCGTGCCCGGCGCCCGAAACGATGTCCATGTGCGAATAGCCAAGCCGCTCGGCCGCCTCGCGGATCATCCGCACGCAGTCCTCGTCGAACGCCGGCGGATCGAACTGGCCGACGATCTCGGCCGAAAACTCAACGCCGACATGGTCGCAAAGCTTGGGCGCCTGCGCCATCAGCCGGTCGACCATCGCATTGAGCGTGTCGAGTTCGTGGGACCGGAAATCAACGGTGAACACCACCTTGCCGGGAATGATGTTGCGCGAATTGGGGTAGACATCGATATGGCCGATCGCGCCGACTGCATTGGGCGCGTTCGACATGGCGATGTCGTGCACAAGCTCGGTGATCTGCGCCAGCCCCCTGCCCGCATTCCTGCGCATCGGCATCGGTGTCGAGCCGGTGTGGCTTTCCTTGCCGGTCACCGTGCACTCGATCCAGCGGAGGCCCTGGCCGTGCGTGACAACCCCAATGTCCTTTTCCTCGGCTTCGAGGATCGGCCCCTGCTCGATATGCAGTTCGAAAAAGGCATGCATCTTGCGGTCGCCGACCGTCTCCGCGCCCTTCCATCCGATCCGCTCAAGTTCGTCACCGAACGTCTTGCCCTCGGCGTCCGTGTGTCCGTAGACGTCGGCCTGCTCAAGCACACCGGCAAAAACGCCCGAGGCCATCATCGCCGGGGCAAAGCGCGTGCCTTCCTCATTGGTCCAGTTGGTGACGACGATCGGATGTTTGGTCTTGATGTCGAGATCGTTCATCGTGCGGATGATCTCGAGCCCGGCCAGAACGCCCAGCACCCCGTCATAGCGCCCGCCGGTCGGCTGGGTGTCCAGATGCGAACCGACATAGACGGGAAGCGCGTCCGGGTCGGTGCCCTCGCGCCGCATGAACATGGTGCCCATCTGGTCAACACCCATGGTCAGGCCGGCATCCTCGCACCATTTTTGAAAGAGCTTGCGGCCCTCGCCGTCCTCGTCAGTCACCGTCTGGCGATTGGAGCCGCCCGCAATGCCCGGCCCGATCTCGGCGATGGCGTGGATTGACTCCCAAAGCCGGTCGCCATTGATCCGTAGATTCTCGCCGGGGGCTGCAGGCATTTTTCGGCTCCTTTGGTCCTGTTAGGCCGGGAAGGTGAACACCGCGCCGTCCTTGATCCCTTCCGGCCAGCGTTGGGTGATCGTTTTCAGGCGCGTATAGAAGCGCACGCCCTCGGGTCCGTAAATCGAATGGTCGCCAAAAAGCGACCGCTTCCAGCCACCAAACGAATGGTAGGCAACCGGCACTGGGATCGGCACATTGACACCGACCATGCCCACCTCGATCCGGTCGCAAAAATCGCGTGCCGTGTCGCCGTCGCGGGTAAAGATGGCGGTGCCATTGCCATATTCGTGCGCATCGATCATGGCGGTCGCTTCATCATAGGTCTTGGCGCGAACCACCGACAGGACCGGTCCGAAAATCTCTTCCTTGTAGATCGTCATGTCCGTGGTGACACGGTCAAACAATGTACCACCGACGAAATAACCGTTCTCGTAACCCTGAAGGGTGAAACCGCGCCCGTCGACAACCAGATCGGCGCCTTCCTCGACACCCTTGTCAATATAGCCGAGCACGCGCTCCTGTGCGTCCTTGGTCACCAGCGGCCCCATATCCGCGTCAGAATCGGTCGAGGGACCGATCCTCAGGCTCTCGACGCGCGGCCTGAGGCGCTCGACCAGGGCGTCGGCCGTCTTTTCGCCCACCGGAACCGCAACCGAGATCGCCATGCAGCGTTCGCCGGCCGAGCCATAGCCCGCACCCATCAGCGCGTCGGCGGCCTTGTCCATGTCTGCGTCGGGCATCACCACCATGTGGTTCTTGGCGCCGCCAAGCGCCTGCACACGCTTTCCGGCGGCCGTCCCGCGCGAATAGACATGGTGGGCGATCGGCGTCGAGCCGACAAACGACACCGCCTTGATGTCGGGATGATCGAGAATCGCATCGACGACGACCTTGTCGCCATGGACGACATTGAGAACACCGTCCGGAAAACCGGCCTCGCGGAACAGGTCATAGACCAGCATCGGCGCGGACGGATCGCGCTCGGAGGGCTTGAGGATGAAGGTGTTGCCGCAGACGACCGCCACCGGATACATCCACAGCGGCACCATGGCCGGGAAGTTGAACGGTGTGATGCCGGCACAGACGCCAAGCGGCTGACGGTCCGAATAGCTGTCGACGGAAGGGCCGACATTGCGCGAGAACTCGCCCTTGAGAAGATGCGGGATGCCGCAGGCAAACTCGACCACCTCGATCCCCCGCGCGATTTCGCCCAAGGCGTCGTCATGGGTCTTGCCGTGCTCACGCGAAATGGCGCGCGCGATATCGGCGGCGCGGGCGTCCAGCAGTTCCTTGAACTTGAACATGAAGCGCGCCCGCTTGAGCGGCGGCATCGCGCCCCATGCCGGCTGCGCCGCCTTGGCCGCATCGACCGCCGCGTTCAACTCCTCAACCGTCGACAGCGGCAGTTCGGCCACCGGCTCACCGGTTGCCGGATTGAACACGGGCTGGCGCCGCGTCGACGCCGAAGGCGACGGTGCGCCGCCGATCGCGTTTTGGATGATCTCGTTGGCAGCGCTCATGATACACCTTGGCAGACAGGAAAATTCTTGACTAACTGGTCAAATTTGGACGCTATGGGAGCGATTGACCATGGTCAAGACGGTATTTAAATTGACGGAAAACATCAACTTATAACGATCACAGGGGCGGACAAATTGGCTGAAAGCGCGGCACGGCCCAATGGCGGCAAGCAAAGCCGCATCCAGACCGAAAACCGTGCGTTGATCATGCAGGCCGCCCTCGATGTCTTTTCGGCCGACGGCTATCGCGGCGCCACCGTCGACCGCATCGCCGAGCGCGCCGGCATGTCCAAGACCAACCTGCTCTACTACTACCCCTCCAAGGAAGAGATCTACCGCTCGGCCATCGAACAGACCGTGGAAGCCTGGCTTGATCCGTTCGATGCGATCGATCCGGACGGCGATCCGATCGAGGAACTGCGCCGCTACATCACCGTCAAACTCAAAATGTCCGACGAGAACCCCGAAGCCTCGCGCCTGTTTGCCAATGAGGTGCAGCGTGGCGCACCGCTGGTCGGCGAATTCCTGTCAACGCGGCTGAAGGCCCTGGTTGATGAAAAAGTCACGGTCATCCGCACATGGATCGACCAGGGCAGGCTCGCGCCGGTCGATCCCTACCATCTGATCTTCACCATCTGGGCAACGACCCAGCACTATGCCGATTTCGAAGTGCAGGTGCAGGCGATCCTCGGCAAACAGGCCAAGAAACCGGGTTTCAGCGATCAGGTCGCCCATGCGGTTCTGTCGATCCTGCTCAACGGCATCAGGCCGCGATAGGTGGCGAGCGCCCTACCCCCCCTGAGGGGAGAGGTGGGAACACCTTAAAAGAACGCCTGCAATCCCGTCTGCGCGCGGCCGAGGATCAGCGCGTGCACATCATGGGTGCCCTCATAGGTGTTCACCGTCTCAAGGTTCGCCATGTGGCGGAACACCTGGAACTCCTCCGAGATGCCGTTGCCGCCATGCATGTCACGCGCCATGCGCGCAATGTCGAGCGCCTTGCCGCAATTGTTGCGCTTGATCAGCGAAATCATCTCGGGCGCCGCCGCGCCTTCGTCCATCAGCCGGCCGACCCGCATCGCGCCCTGAAGGCCCAGCGTGATCTCGGTCTGCATGTCGGCAAGCTTCTTCTGGAACAGTTGCGTCTGCGCCAGCGGCCGGCCGAACTGTTTCCGGTCGAGCCCGTATTGCCGCGCCGCGTGCCAGCAGAACTCGGCCGCGCCCATCACGCCCCAGGATATCCCGTAGCGCGCCCGGTTGAGGCAGCCGAACGGACCCTTCAGCCCCTCGACATGCGGCAAAAGCGCGTCTTCGCCCACCTCGACATTGTCCATGACGATCTCGCCGGTGATCGAGGCGCGCAGCGAAAGCTTGCCGCCGATCTTCGGCGCCGACAGGCCCTTCATGCCCTTTTCAAGCACGAAGCCCCGGATCTTGCCGTCATGGGCCTCCGATTTGGCCCAGACCACGAACACATCGGCGATCGGCGCGTTGGAGATCCACATTTTCGAGCCGGACAGGGCGTAGCCGCCCCCGGTTTTCTTGGCGATGGTCTTCATGCCGCCCGGATCGGAGCCGGCGTCCGGCTCGGTCAGGCCGAAACAGCCGATCCATTCGCCGGAAGCGAGCTTCGGCAGATATTTCGTTCGCTGCTCCTCCGAGCCATAGGCGTGGATCGGATACATCACCAGCGAGGATTGCACGCTCATCATCGACCGGTAGCCGGAATCGACGCGTTCCACCTCGCGCGCCACAAGCCCGTAGGAGACATAGCCCGCGCCGACGCCGCCATAGGCTTCCGGGATCGTCACGCCCAAAAGCCCCATTTCGCCCATCTCGGCGAAGATCGACGGATCGGTCGTCTCCTCGCGATAGGCGTCGATGACGCGCGGCTGCAGCTTGTCGGCCGCATAGGACCGCGCAGCGTCGCGGATCATGCGCTCATCATCGGTCAACTGGTCTTCGAGCCGGAACGCATCTTCCCAGTCGAACGGCGAGAGGTCGGGTTTTGTGCTCTGGAGCATGACGGGGTCCTGTGTTCTTGGCGTTTGCCCTCACCTAGACCCGCCGCGCATGGCGACGCAATACCACCCCCGCATGGGCTGTATGCGCCCAGCATATGACAATCGCTCAGACGAACCGGTTGACGATGTTCTCGAGCCGCTCCTGCTTGCCCGAGCGCGGTTCGGGGTCGATCGGCCGGTCGCGCACGCATTCTTCGCAATGCTCAAGCGTCGCATGGTTCAAGAGCGCCTGCGAGTCCTCGGTGTCCCAGCCCGCATAGCGCTCGGCGCGCAGCCGCTCCAGCTCGCCGTCTTCCAGCATCGCTGCCGCGGCCTTGAGCCCGCGCGCGCACACATCCATGCCGCCCACATGCGCCGCGATCAGATCCTCGGGGTCGAGCGACTGGCGACGCAGCTTCGCATCGAAATTGGTGCCGCCGGTCGTAAACCCACCCGCCTTGAGGATTTCGTAATAGGCGAGCGCCACCTCCGGCCCGTTATTGGGGAACTGGTCGGTGTCCCAGCCGGACTGATAGTCGTTCCGGTTCATGTCGATCGACCCGAAAATGCCGAGCGCCGCCGCAAGCGCAATCTCGTGCTCGAAGGAATGGCCCGCGAGGATTGCGTGTCCCTGTTCTATATTGACCTTGATCTCACCTTCGAGGCCATGGCGCTTCAGGAACCCATAGACCGTCGCGACATCGTAATCGTACTGGTGCTTGGTCGGCTCCTGCGGCTTCGGCTCGATCAGGATTGTGCCGTCGAAGCCGATCTTGTTCTTGTACTCGACGACCATGTTCATGAACCGGCCAAGCTGCGCGTCCTCGCGGGCAAGATCGGTGTTGAGCAGCGTTTCATAGCCCTCGCGACCGCCCCACAGCACATAGTTCGCGCCGCCAAGCTTGTTGGTCGCATCCATGCAGGTCTTCACCGTCGCGCCGGCAAAGGCGTAGACATCCGGGTCCGGGTTGGTCGCCGCGCCCGCCATGTAGCGCCGGTGCGAGAAGAGGTTCGCCGTGCCCCAGAGGAGTTTCGTGCCGACCGCCTCCATCTTGGTGCCGATATAGTCGACCATCTCTTCAAGGTTTTTCGTGTTGCCGGCAAAGCCGTCCCCCTCCGGCCGGATATCGGCGTCATGGAAGCAGAAAAAGGGCTGGCCGAGGATGGCGAACATGTCGAAGGCCACATCGGCCTTCAATTTGGCCAGTTCCATCGTGTCGCCGAACCACGGCCGTTCGAATGTCTGCCCGCCGAACGGATCGCCGCCCGGCCAGGCAAACGAATGCCACCATGCAACCGCGAAGCGCAAATGGTCTTCCAGCCGCTTGCCCATGACGATTTCGTCCGGATCGTAATGGCGGTAGGCCAGCGGATTGCTGCTGTCGGGACCCTCGTACCGGATCGGGTCGATACCTTTGAAGAAGTCGGTCATCACAGCATCCTCGTCTGGGCATAGGCAGTCTGGTAGCGGGCATGGGCGTCGGCGAAGGCGTCGGCCAGCGCGGTGTCCGGGTCGATGGTTTTGGAAATCGGCGGCGGATTCAGGCCCGATGCGTCGAGATCGCCGGCGGCCATCATCGCAAGCCGCGCCGCGCCGAACGCGCCGCCGAAATCGCCGGCGACCGGCACGTCGATCGGCACCTCCAGAGACGTCGCCAGCGCCTTGAGCCAATAGTCGGATTTGCTGCCGCCGCCGACGGCCAGCAACCGGTCAAATCGCGTGCCCGTCGCGGCCAGCGCATCGCGGCAGTCGCGCACCGCATGAACCACCCCTTCAAGCACCGCGCGGGTGACCGCATCGCGATCCGACGCATGTTCGAGGCCAAGGAGTGCGCCGCGCACGGCGGCATCATTGTGCGGCGTGCGCTCACCGCCAAGATAGGGCAGGAACAGCGTCCGGCCGGGCGCGGCGAGATCGCCCAGCTTGCCGGTCAGCGCCTCGGGTTGCTCGCCGACGAGCCCGGCATACCAGTTCAGCGCATCGGTCGCCGACAGGATTACGCCCATCTGGTGCCAGGTCCGGGGCAGCGCGTGGCAAAATGTGTGAACCGCCGTCTCCGGCGTCGGCGCGTAGGCGTCGCAGGCCGCAAAAAGGACGCCCGACGTGCCCAGCGACACGAAGGCTTCGCCCGCCTCGGTTACACCGGCACCGATGGCTGACGCGGCATTGTCGCCACCGCCCCCGGCCACCACGCAATCGCCCGAAAGGCCCCAGCGATCGACGATCTCGGCGCGCAGCTTGCCCGTCACGTCGCTGCCATCGACCAGCGCCGGCATGTGGACATGCGACAGGCCGGTCTTGGCGAGAAGCGATTTCGACCAGATGCGTTTGCCCGTGTCGAGCCATGCCGTTCCGGCCGAATCCGACTTGTCGGAATGATATCCGCCCGTCAGCCACAGGCGCAGATAGTCCTTCGGCAGCAACACCTTGGCGATACGCTCGAAAATGTCGGGTTCTGTGTCGCGCACCCAGGCGACCTTGGGCGCGGTGAAGCCCGGAAAAACGATGTTGCCCGTCACCGCGCGGAACTCCGGGTCGGCGTCCATCGCCGCCGCCTGTTCGTGGCTGCGCGTGTCGTTCCACAGCATGCAGGGCCGCAGGACGGCATCGGAGGCGTCCAGCAAAGTCGCGCCATGCATCTGGCCGGACAGGCCGATTGCCCGCACGGCGGACAAATCATGTGCTTTGGCCAACTGGTCGAAGACGCTTTCGGCCGCGGCCAGCCAGTCGCTGGGCGCCTGCTCCGACCAGCCCGGATGCGGCCGCGACACGGTCAGCGGCGCATGCGCCTCGCCGATCACCGACTGGCCCGCATCGATGACCAGCCCCTTGAGGCCGGACGTGCCCAGATCGAGACCGATATACATCATGCGGCCATTTGCGGCTTCTTGCCGGCGATGATCATCGCCAGAATATCATCGACCGACACCGCATCCACATCGACCACACCGACCAGTTCACCATTTTTCATCACGGCCGCCCGGTCGCACAGTTCCTTGACCTGGTGCACATCGTGATCGATCAGGAAGATGCCGAGCCCCTGGCGCTTCAACTCATCGATCAGGTCGGCGACCATGCGCGTTTCCTGCGGCCCGAGCGCGGCGGTCGGCTCGTCCATGATCAGGATCCTGGCGTTGAAATAGACCGCGCGCGCGATCGCCACCGACTGGCGCTGCCCACCGGAAAGCGCCGAGACGGGCGCGGAGAATTTCTGGAAGTTGGGATTGAGCCGGCCCATGATCTGCCGCGTCTCGGCCTCCATGCGCGCATCGTCTACAAGGCCGACCGGCGTCGTCAGTTCGCGGCCCAAAAACAAGTTGGATGCGGCGTCCAGATTGTCGGCCAGCGCCAGCGTCTGGTAGATGGTCTCGATGTTGTAGCGGCGCGCATCGCGCGGATTGTTGATCACCGCCTTGTCGCCATTGATGAGGATTTCGCCTGCATCCATCCGGTAGGCGCCCGAAAGGCATTTGATCAGCGTCGATTTGCCGGCACCATTGTGGCCCAGAAGCCCGACCACCTCTCCCGGAAAAAGATCGACGGAGACATGGTTGACCGCCTTGATGCCGCCGAAGGCGATCGAGATGTCGCGCATCTCGACCAGGGGCGTGCCGGAACGATCGATCGTGTCGGCCATGGTCAGTCTCCCGTCCGCTTGCGGTAGATCGTGTCGATCAGGACGGCGACGACGAGAACCGTGCCCACAACGATGTTCTGGAACGGCGCATCGACGCCGACCATCGCCATGCCCGATTGCAGCGACTGCATGATCAGCGCGCCCAGGATCGCGCCATAGATCGTGCCGACCCCGCCAGCCAGAGCCGTGCCGCCGATCACCGCTGCGGCGATCACGCGCAATTCGTCCAGCGTGCCGATGTCGTTGGAATGAAATGTCTGGCGCGAGGAGGCGACGACCGCGCTGATCGCGCACAAGATGCCCATCATGATGAACACCTTGACGGTCAGCATGCGCGTGTTGATGCCCGACAGTTCGGCCGCGTCCGGATTGCCGCCGGTCGCAAAAATGTAGCGGCCAAGCCGTGTGCGGTTGGCGATGATCGTCATCGTCACGGCCACCGCGATCAAAAGCAGCACCGAAATGGGCAACCCGTATCCGGCGGTGAAACCCTCGGGCAGCACGTCGCCACGGGCCTCGAACATGCGCTCGAGCCGGCGTTCGGGGATCTGGTAGGCATTGAGGATCGCGATGAAACCGAGGATCGCGGCGGTGACGAGCGCGCCCAGCGCGATCTCCGCCCACAGCGGCTTGACCGGAAAATCATGGCTGATCTTGTTGCGGCGCGACTGCCAGATCGCATAGAGCGCCGCCACAGCGCAGATCATGCCGAAGATCCAGCTCCACGTTTCGCCGAGCGTTCCGCCAATGCCGCCGAAAAGCTGGAAATTGCCGTCGAGCGGGCCGATCGTCTGTCCGTTGGTCAAATACCAGGCAACGTTGCGCCAGACCAGAAGCCCGCCGAGGGTTACAATGAAGGCAGGAATGCCGAGATACCCAATCAGCCAGCCATGGAAGGCGCCGATGATGATGCCGGTGCCAAGGCCGACGACGATCGCGGCGGGCGCCGTCAGCGGGTGATTGAGGCCCAGCCCCAGCCATTCGGGCGTCACCAGCGTCTGCGTCATCGCCATCATCGCCGAACAGGTGGCGAGCAGCGAACCGACCGACAGGTCGATGTGCCGCGTGACAATGACAAACACCATGCCGGTGGCCATGATGCCGACCGACACGGTCTGGATGGTCAGGTTGAAAATGTTGCGCGGCGTCAGAAACCGCCCGTCGGTCAGGAAATGGAAAACCAGACACAGCGCGATGAAAGCACCGATCATGCCCAGAAGGCGCGTGTCGATCTCAAGCGTCCGCGCAAGATTGCGCATGCCGGGCGCGGCTTTCGGCAGGGCGGGGCTGTCGCTCACGGCCTAACTCCGGAAATCAAGGAGCCCTCCCCCACGCGTCGGGGCGCGGGGAGAGAGCAGGTGTCAGGCTGCGATCAGTTGCAGGGTGCCGGACCGTCGGTCACGCCCTGGCAGAGCGTTTCCTGATCGATCCATCCCGCATCGACGACCGCCGTCAGATTGTCCGCGGTGACCGGAACCGGCTCGAGGAACCGCGCGGTCATCTCGGTGCCCGCCGGCGATGTCCATGCCGCCGCGCCCTCAATGTCGCCCATCGCCGTGCCGTTGGCCATGGCGACAGCGATCTCGCCGGCGGCACGGCCCAGATCACGGGCATCCTTCCAGACCGAAACGGTCTGCGTGCCGAGCGCGACGCGGTTCAGCGCCGCGTGGTCGCCATCCTGGCCGGAGACCGGAATGCCTTCCATGCCCTGCGCGGTGAGCGCGGCGACCACACCGCCGGCCGTACCGTCATTGGAGGCGACCACCGCATCGACGTTGTTGTCGTTGGCGGTGAGGATCTGCTCCATGTTGCGCTGGGCGTTGGCCGGAAGCCAGCCATCGGTATAGGCCTCGCCGACAATGGTGATGGCGCCGGCATCGATGGCTTCCTGCAGCACTTCCTGCTGGCCGCCGCGCAGGAAGTCCGCGTTCGGGTCCTGCGCCGAGCCCTTGATCATCACATAATTGCCTTCCGGCTGCGCGGCGAACACCGCGCGCGCCTGCATGCGGCCGACTTCGATGTTGTCGAAGGTCAGATAGAAGGCACGCGGGTCCTCGATCAGCCGGTCATAGCCGACAACGGGGATGCCTTCGTCGGCTGCCGCCTGCACGGCCGGGCCGATCGCCTGGGCATCCTGCGCCAGGATGATCAGGGCATCCACGCCCTGCGCGATCAGGCTTTCAATGTCCGACAATTGCTTAGCCGACGATGATTGCGCATCCGCCGACACATATTCGGCGCCCGCCTCATCAAGCGCGGCCCTGATCGCCGCTTCATCGGTCTTCCAGCGTTCTTCCTGGAAATTCGACCAGCTCACGCCGACCGTGATGTCCTCGGCCAGAGCCGTCGACGACAATCCCACGGCCAGCGCGGCCGCAAGCATGATTGCTTTACGCATAGTGATATCCTCCCGTATGTGCGCCAACTCCGGCGCAACGGCCATGGGGCCGCGTCCGCACCATGGCATATTAAATTCAATTGTCAAAATTAATTTGACGCTCTCGATCGAAAAAGACTACCGTATCAGTGGGAGGAGCGCCGAAACGGCGGGTTGCAGCGCGATTTTGGTCGCGGATACCTGCCTATTAAAGTCGGCGCTTGAAGAAAATGGCCGTTGACGCCCTCTTGCGCAAGGATTTGCCGGACATCGCCCCAACGGGCTGCGGGCCGTTGACGCCGCCCTTGTCCAGCTCAGTCAAGCCGCTGCGCCAGCAGGTCTTCGAGGCGATCCGCGCCGCGGGATCGATCGCCCGCGTCGATGTCGCGCGCAAAGTGGGGATCAGTCCCGGCTCGGTTACCGCCATCACCTCCGAACTGATCGATGCCGGCCTGATCCGCGAAACCGGATCGCCGCAACGCGAAGCGGACAGCGCCCGGGGACGTCCGCCCGTGGCGCTCAGCGTGCGGCCCGAGGCCCGCTTCGTCGCCGGCATCAAACTATCCTCGCCCAGCCATTCGGCGGTGATCGTCGACTTTGCCGGCAACCGCATCGGCGAAGCCGACGCCCCCCGTGCCCATGCGCGCCATTCCACCGGGCACATTCTCGATGAAACCTGCCGCATGCTGGACGACGCGCTGGCGGCTGGCGGCATTGATCGTTCGGACCTTGCCGCCGTCGGCCTTGGCGTGCCGGGCTTTGTCGATGCCGACCGCGGCCGCGTCCCTTGGTCGCCCATCATGGCCGACACCGACGTGCCGCTGGCCGAACTGGTCGCCGAGCGCATCGGCATTCCGGTCTCGATCGACAATGACGCCAACCTCCTGACCATGGCCGAACTGTGGTTCGGCGCCGGCCGTGCCCTGCCCGATTTCGCCGTCGTGACCATCGAGCACGGCGTCGGCATGGGGCTGGTGATCAACCATGAAATCTATCGCGGCGCCGGCGGCATGGGCATGGAACTGGGCCACACCAAGGTGCATCTGGACGGCGCCCTTTGCCGGTGCGGCCAGCGCGGCTGTCTCGAGGCCTATGTCGCCGACTATGCGCTGGTGCGCGAGGCCTCGACCGCGCTCAACTGGACCAGCGCGGAACGCGAACCGCAGATCATCCTGGAAAGCCTGTTCAGCCACGCCAAGGCCGGCAATGCCGCCGCGCGCTCGATCTTCCATCGCGCCGGGCGGTTTCTGGCACTGGGGCTCGCCAATGTCGTCACCCTGTTCGATCCCGGCCTGATCATCCTGTCGGGCGCGCGCATGCGTTACGACTACCTCTATGCGCGCGATGTGCTCGCCGAGATGACCAGCCTGTCGCCGGCGACCCACGCCAGGGGCCCGCGCGTTGAAACCCATGCCTGGGGCGACATGATCTGGGCGCAGGGCGCGGCCGCGCTGGCGCTCGCCACCGTGACGGACGATCTTCTCGGCGCGCAGGCAAACGGCAAATGAGGCGCGCAGGGCTTCTCGCAGCTTTGCTCGCAGCCGCCCCGCCGGCACTGGCCAATGGCGAACACCCGGTCTTCATCGACCGTTCCGCCGATCTGCCGGTCGAACACATCTATGCCGGCGGCTGGGAACATTTCGTCGGCGGCGGCGTCGCGGTGTTCGATTGCAACGGCGATGCCCTGCCCGATTTTTTTTCCGCCGGCGGCGAAAAGCCGGCACAGCTCTTCGTCAATGTCACCGAAGCGCCCGGCGCGCCGATCCGGTTCAGGACCGGTGACGGCATGCCCGCGCTGACCGGTGTCGCCGGCGCTTATCCGCTCGACATCGACAGCGACGGCCATATGGACCTCATCGTGCTGCGCGTCGGGCCGAACATGATCCTCAGGGGCAGCCCCGACTGCACCTTCATCGATGCGACCGATCAGTGGGGTTTCGCACCGGGCGATGCGTGGACTACGGCCTTTTCCGCGACATGGGAAGACGGGCAGGACCGGCCGACGCTGGCCATCGGCAACTATGTCGACCGTGCCGATCCCGACGGCCCGTTCGAGGCGTGCGACGCCAACGAACTGCACCGTCCGACCGGCCTGCGCTACGGACCGCCAGCCACGCTCAAACCGGGCTATTGCGCCCTTTCCATGCTGATCTCCGACGAACGGCGCCTCGGCAAACCCTATCTGCGCATTTCCAACGACCGGCACTATTATGTGCGCGGCGGATCGGAGCAAAAGCTCGATCTGGAAACGCTCACCTTCCTCACCGAAGCCGATGGCTGGCCCGAAATCTCGCTTTGGGGCATGGGCATCGCGGCACGCGATCTGACCGGCGACGGCCGCGCCGAAGTGATGTCCACATCGATGGGCGACCAGCTTCTGCAGATCGCAACGGACACAGGCTATGAACCCGCGCCCTTCGATATGGGCACCTACGCTCACCGGCCCTTCACCGGCGATGATGGCCGGCCCTCGACCGGCTGGCACGCGCAATTCGGCGATGTCGACAATGACGGGTTGGACGATCTGTTCATCGCCAAGGGCAATGTCGACCAGATGCCATCCAATGCGATCGCCGATCCCAACAATCTGCTCGTGCAGCAACCAGACGGCAGCTTCGCCGAGACCGCCCATCTGGCCAGTGTCGCGACGACCGATCGCGCACGCGGCGCAGCGCTCGCCGATCTGAACGCTGACGGAAAGCTCGACCTGATCGTCGTCAACCGCCGCGCGCCGCTGGAAGTCCACGAGAATGTCACGCCACACGCGGGCAACTGGCTGATGGTCGATGTCCGCCAATCGGGCAGCAATATCAACGCCGTGGGCGCATTCATTGAATCAAGAAGTGATGGCCGCCTGCACACGCGCGAGGTCACCGTGGGCGGCGGTCATGCGGGCGGCTCCGCCCTGCCCCAGCATTTCGGCCTGGGCGATGCGGAAAACGCGGCGGTGCGGGTGACGTGGCCAGATGGAACAATGTCCGCGTGGCGGACGGTCGAAGCCAATCGCAACTGGACCATTTCGCGCGGCGGCGAATCCGTGGCCGAACCGCGCTAGCGCTCCACTTGCAGCCCGCTGGGCACGGTATCGGGGATGCCGAAGCGGCCTTTGGCGGCAGCTTCGTCGGTCAGCGTTTTCAAGAACGCAACCAGTGCCGCGACATCGTGATCAGTCAACGGGACGGGATCGATCTCGATTGCATCGGCAATCGCCATCCGCTCGTTCGCATCGTTCAGCACCGTGAGATCGTCGGCACCTTCCAGCGCGGCAAGCACCGCCTGACCGGCGTCATAGGTTGCCAGCCCAGCCGCCGGATCGGCGTGATGACGCATGAACGCGTCAAGCTTAGCAAAGGCGCCTGCATGGCCGTAAGGCGCGGTCAGCGCGACATTGCGCAGGCTCGGCGTGCGGAACCTGTATGCGTCGGCGGGATCATTCGTCACCCGCATCCGGCCCACATCGCGCGCATGGGTCTCGAACCGCTCCGCCTTGCCCGGCCCGATCTGCGGCTGGCCCATGGCGTGAAAGCCGTGATCGGTCAGAAACGGGCCTGCATGGCACGCCGCGCATCCCGTTTCGCCGTAGAACAGCTCCAGACCGCGCGCGGCAGGCCCCTCAAGTGTCGCCTCGCCCCGCAACACCGCATCAAAAAGGCTGTCGTCCGAGCGCCACTCGAACGCGATGAAGGCGGCAATCGCATTGGAAATGTCGGTGAAGGCGATCGGCCGGCCCGCACCGATCTCCGGATAGACCGTCTCGAACTGCGCGCGATACGCGTCAATTGCCGCAACGCGCTGCGAAATCCGGTCCCAGGCGCCGCCCGCGCCGGTGATCCGCCCCATGCGGACGGCCAGCGACACCTCGTTTTCGCTGTAATGGCCGGCCATCTCGTCCTGCGAAAGGACGGGAAACATGGTCTGGGCAGACAGGATGTTGGCAAAGCCCGTGCTCATCTCGTTCTCGAGCGGCGTACGCAGGCCGGACGGCCGCGTCTCGTCCACCTCGATCCGGCCGTCATGGAACAGGACGGTGAATTCGGCGGCGCCCAGATTGAAAAGCGCGGGCGCGTTGCGCGGAATGCGCTGTTCGGGCGGATTGTCCGGATCGACCCGCCTGTCGGGACCGAGCCCGATCCCACCCTCGCCCAGCGCCAGCGACACGCCGTCGCCGGTGGCAAAATTCGGATGATGGCATGTGGCGCAGGAGATGTTGCGGTTGCCCGAAAGGATCGGGTCCCAGAACAATTGCCAGCCCAGTCGCGCCTCGGCTTCATTGGCCGGTTCAAACATCGAATCGGTCACCGGCGGCGGCAGATCGGCGGCAAACGCTGCCGGTGCCTGCAATAGGAGGGCAAGACCCAAAAACCAGCGCAGCATCGTTCCTTCCCTCGCATCGGCCGGCCGCAATGCCGCCTTCGTCTTCGACCAAGTGTGGCCCCGAAAACCATGAAGCTGCAACAATCTTGTCACGTCGTGCTTCTATTTCTGCATTGCAACATACCGGAGGCTGCATGTTCTCGCTTGCCGGCAAGAAAGCGCTCGTGGCGGGCGTTGCCAACGACCAATCGATCGCCTGGGGCTGCGCCAGCGCCCTGCACGCCCAGGGCGCCGAACTGGCTATCACCTATCTGAACGAAAAAGCCGAGCCGCATGTGCGCCCGCTCGCCGAAAGGCTTGATGCGCCGATCATCGCGCCGCTCGATGTTGGCGACGATGCCCAGCTCGACACGCTGTTCGCGCAGATCGAGGAACGTTGGGGCACGCTTGATGTCCTGATCCACGCCATCGCCTTTTGCGCGAAGGAGGACCTGCACGGTCGCGTTATCGACTGCTCGCGCGATGGCTTTGCGCTGGCCATGGACATCTCGGTCCATTCCTTCCTGCGCATGATCAGTAAGGCCGAACCGCTCATGCCCGATGGCGGCACCTGCATGACCGTGACGTTCTACGGCTCGGAGAAAGTCGTCGAGCATTACAACATCATGGGCCCTGTCAAGGCGGCGCTTGAAAGCGTGACCCGCTATGCGGCCGCGGAACTGGGTCCGAAGGGCATCTCCGTCCACGCCCTGTCGCCGGGGCCGCTCGCCACGCGCGCGGCTTCGGGCATCGGTCATTTCGACGAACTCATGGCGCGCAACGCCGAACGCGCGCCGACCGGCCAATTGGCCACGATCGACGATGTCGGCGCCTATGCGGCGTTCCTTGCCAGCGCCGAAGCCGGCAACATCACCGGCGCGGTCCATCCGATCGACGGCGGCTACCACATTACCGGCTGATCAAGCCACAACAGGAACACGATGATGAACTTTCCGGTCTTCGACGCCATCAACTGGAGCGGCCTCAATCCGCAATTGGCGCGCGATCTTGCCCCGCCCGCAAGGGACCATGCCGCCCAGCGCGCCATGCTGCGCGCCGCCGTCGAACGCCACTATGCGCGCAACCGGCACGATTATCGCCAGGCGGCGGAGCGGATGTCCGCTCATGTCGATACCGTCACAACCGCGCTGACCGCAAACGGCGGTCCCGCACCGCTCGCCCGGGCGTGGCTCGCCTATTGCCGGGACGCGGCGGAACGCGCGGTGCTGTTCGCCGACATCATGCGCCAGCGCGGCGACATCTTCATGGCCCACGAGGCCGCCGGCGCGCCGCCCGTTCTGATCTACGACTATGACCTTGTGGTCGACGGCGCCGACCTGCCGCGCCCGTCCAACTACATCCTGCTGCGCATCAAGCCCAAGGCCGGCACCGAGACGTTCGACTGGAAGCGCCCCTATGTGATCATCGATCCGCGCGCCGGCCACGGGCCGGGGATTGGCGGCTTCAAGAAGGACAGCCAGGTCGGTGTCGCGCTCGCCGATGGCCACCCGGTCTATTTCGTCGCCTTTCGCCCGCATCCGGTCGATGGCCAGACCATCGCCGACGTCACCCACACCGAAGCCGCCTTTCTGCGCGAAATCCGAAAGCTGCATCCCAGTTCGCCCAAGCCGATCATCGTCGGCAACTGTCAGGGCGGCTGGGCAACGGCGATCTTGGCGGCCACCAATCCCGATCTCGCCGGCCCGATCGTGCTCAACGGCGCACCGATGGCCTATTGGTCGGGCCGCATCGGGCAGGACCCGATGCGCTATACGGGCGGCATGGTCGGCGGCGTCCTGCCGGCGATGATCGTTTCCGACCTTGGCGGCGGCATTTTCGACGGCGCCAACCTGGTCATGAATTTCGAGATGCTCAATCCGGGCCGCACCTGGTGGCGCAAATATTATGATGTCTACGCCAACGCCGACGATGAGCCGTCGCGCTTTTTGGAGTTCGAGAAATGGTGGGGCGGTTTCTTCCTGATGACCGAAGCCGAAATCCGCTGGATCGTCGAGCAATTGTTCGTCGGCAACCGGCTTGCCCGCAACGAGGCGCGGCTGGAGACCGGGCGCGGCATCGATCTCAAGACCATCCGCGCGCCGGTGATCGTCTTTGCCTCCTATGGCGACAACATCACCCCGCCCCAGCAGGCGCTCAACTGGATCGTCGACACCTATGTGGACGAGCGCGAGATCGAGGTGCTCGGCCAGCGCATCGTCTACATGATCCACGAGGAAGTGGGCCATCTGGGCATTTTCGTCTCCTCCTCGGTCGCCAGGCGCGAACACACCGAGATGTCCTCGACGCTCAAGACGATCGAGGCGCTGGCGCCCGGCCTTTACGAGATGGTCATCTCCGATGTGAAAGGCCAGGGCGATCAAAAACTGTTCACGGTCGATTTCAAGAAGCGCACCATGGCCGACATTGCGCTGGTCGATGACAAGCGCGGCGAGGAAGCCGCTTTTGCCGCCGTTGCGCGCCTGTCGGAGAATCTCGCCGAAGCCTACGATCTGACCGCACGGCCGTTCGTGCGCGCGTCGGTCGCCCCGCCGATGGCCGAAATCGGCCGCAAATGGCACCCGATGCGGGCCCAGCGCGCGCTCTTTGCCTCCGAGAACCCCGCCATGGCCGCCATCGGCCCCGGTGCCGAGACCGTCCGCCGGAACCGTGTGCCCCTCGCCGCCGACAATCCGTTCCTGCATGGCGAGCGGCTGATGGCCGACATGATCGAGCAGTCGCTCAATATGTGGCGCGACATGCGCGCGGTGATGGTCGAAACGACGTTTTTGGCGCTCTATGCCAACCCGTTTGCGCTGTGGTTTGGCCACGAGCATGCCAGACCGCGCATGCTCAAGCGGCCGGACGAACTGCGCACGCTCCAGGCCGTTCAAACAGCGCTCGACAGCATCAAGATCGGCGGCTTCGGCGAGGCGGTGGTGCGCATGCTGGTGCTGCTCGCCAACACGCGCGGCGATGTGCGCCGCGACCGGCTGGAACGTTCCTCCGAGGTCCTGACCAGGCGTGCGCCGTTCGCCGCGCTGGAGCCGTCCGCCCGCGCCCGGCTCATACACCAGCAATCGCTGATCGCCGAGTTCGAGCCCGAAGAAGGGCTTGCGGCCCTGCCCTTGTTGCTGACGACCAAGGCCGATCGCGTCCGCGCCATGGAGTATGTTGACTATATTGTCGGCGCGGTGGAGGAGATGGAGCCGCACACAGTCGAGCGCATGGCCGAGATTCGCGCTGTCCTCGATCTGCCGTTTGAAACCACGGCCAAGGCAGGCTGATCCATGAACACTTACGCCAACACCCCCTGGGACGCGCTCGAAATCGGCATGGAGGCGTCGGCCAAGCGGCTGTGCCGCACCGAAGACTTCCTCGTCTATGCATCCTCGTCCGGCAACCACAACCCGGTTCACCTGCCCAAGGCGGACCATGATGGCGATGGCCGCCCGGATATGGCCGTGGCACCGTCGATGTGGGTCGCATCGCTTGTCTCGGCCGTGCTCGGCAATCAGCTTCCCGGGCCCGGCACGCTCTATCGCGGCCAGAACCTGCGCTTTCTGGGCCGCGCCCACGCCGGCGATGAGCTGACGGTCCATGTCAGACTGACCGAAAAGCGGCCCGACAATCTCGTCGTGTTTGCCACACGCGTCACCAAGGCCGACGGATCGAACATTCTGGAGGGCGAAGCGACGGTGATCGCACCGACCGCCGGCCTCAGTTTCGAAGCCGACGACCTGCCCGGCCTGACCGTGCAACGGCACGTCCATTTCGACCGGCTCCTCGAACTGGCCGAACCGCTTGCCCCGCTCCCCACCGCCGTCATCTGCCCGGACGACCCCAATTCGCTGGGCGGGGCGCTGCTGGCCGCCGCGCATACGCTGATCACGCCGATCCTCGTGGGTGACCAGGCGAAGATCCGTGCGACCGGTGAAGCGCTGGGCGCCGATCTTGCGCCGTTCGAGATCATCGATGTCGTCGGCGATGCCGCTTCCGCCGCCCGTGCGGTCCGGCTCGTCAATGAAGGCCGCGCCGGCGCTGTCATGAAAGGCCACCTGCACACCGACGATCTGTTGCGCGCCGTCGTCAAATCCGATGGCGGCCTGCGCACGCGGCGGCGCCTCAGCCACGTCTTCTGCATGGACGTGCCGGGCCTCGATCACCTGCTGATGATCACCGACGCCGCCATCAACATCGCACCTGAACTGCACGAAAAGGTCGACATCATCCAGAACGCGATCGATCTGGGCCGGGCATTGGGTATCGAAACGCCGAAGGTCGCGGTCCTGTCGGCGGTCGAGACGGTCAATCCCAAGCTGCCATCGACCATCGAGGCGGCGGCGCTCGCCAAGATGGCCGATCGCGGCCAGATCCGGGGCGGTGTCGTCGACGGTCCGCTTGCCATGGACAATGCGGTCGACGAGGACGCCGCGCGCACCAAGGGCATCACCTCGCTGGTCGCCGGCCATGCCGACATTCTGATGGCGCCGAACCTTGAATCGGCCAACATGATCGCCAAGCAATTGACGTTCCTGGCCCATGCCGAGGCCGGCGGTCTGGTGCTGGGCGCCAAATGCCCGGTCATCCTGTCGAGCCGCGCCGATGACGACAAGGCCCGCCTTGCCTCGTGCGCCGTCGCCGCGCTCTACCATCAGTGGCAATTGGACCAGTGAACGCGCCATGTCGGATGCCCTGATCCTGACGCTCAATGCGGGCTCGTCCTCGATCAAGTTCGCCGTCTATGCGCAGGGCGATGAACCGGCGCTGCACGCATCGGGCCAGGTCGAGAACCTCTCGCCGAGCCAGCAGACGCGGCTGATCGTCGAACGCGATGGCGGCGAGCGGGCCATCGACATCGACGCCAACGACCATGCCGGCGCGCTTTCTTCCATTCTCGGTCAGGCCGAACATCTGTTCGGGGGCGCCAAGGTCACGGGTGTCGGGCATCGGGTTGTCCATGGCGGCACCGATTTCGTTGCGCCGACGGTGCTCGACACCGATACGATCGCCGCGCTGCGCACGCTCGAACCGCTGGCGCCGCTGCACCAGCCGCACAATCTCGATTGCGTCGAGGCGGCGATCACCGCCTTTCCCGGCGCGACCCAGATCGCCTGCTTCGACACGGCGTTCCACCGCACGCATCCGTTTGTCAACGACACGTTCGCCCTGCCCCGCAAATGGTTCGATGAGGGCGTGCGCCGTTACGGCTTCCACGGCCTGTCCTATGATTTCATCACGTCCGAGATGGCCCGCACCGAACCGGGCCTGGCGGGCGGGCGCGTCGTCATCGCCCATCTGGGCAATGGCGCATCCATGTGCGCGGTCAAGGACGGGCGCAGCGTCGGTTCGACCATGGGCTTCACCGCGCTGGACGGCCTGCCGATGGGCACGCGCTGCGGCCAGATCGATCCGGGCGTCCTTCTCTACATGATGCAGCACAAGGGCATGGACGCCAACCAGATCGCCGATCTGCTCTACAGGCAAAGCGGGCTCAAGGGCCTGTCGGGCCTGACGCACGACATGCGCACGCTGGAACAAAGCGATGATCCGCGCGCCCGCGAGGCGATCGACTATTTCGTCTTCCGCATCCGCCGCGAACTGGGCGGCATGAGCGCCGTCCTGGGCGGGCTCGACGCGTTGATCTTCACCGGCGGCATCGGCGAGAATTCGGCGCGCGTCCGGCGTGAGGTCTGCAGTGGCATGGACTGGCTCGGCATCACGATCGACGAAGCGGCCAATGCCGAAAACGTCCGCGACATCGGCACGGACCGCGTCCGCGTGATGGTGATCCCGACCAATGAGGAACTGGTCATGGCCCGCGCGGTCAACGCCGCGTTGCCGGCGGTTCACTGAACCGAGCGATACCAGTCGACAATCGCGCGGCGCTCGGCGTCCTCCATGAAGGAGACGTTCGCCGGCGGCATGGCGTGGGTCACGCCCGACTGGATGTAGATATCGCGCGCATGCGCCGCGATCTGCGCATGTGTTTCAAGCCGTACGCCATTGGGCGGAACGACGATGCCGTTCCAGAACGGTTCGGTGGCATGGCACATCGAACAGCGCCCCTGCACGATCGACGCCACATCCTCAAAACCGTCGGTCGCCATGATCCGCTCCTGATAGGGCGTGGCCTTGGCGTCTTCCGGGCTTGCCGGATCGTCCGAAAAAAGCGGCCAGGTGGAGATGGCCATGATCAAAACGAACAGGATGGCGGTTGCCAGCCAGGTCCAGGTCGGGTCGCCGGCGCGCGCATGCCGCGTGTTGAAATAGTGCCGGATCGTCACGCCCATCAGGAACACCAAAGCCGCGATCAGCCAGTTGTACTCGCTCGCGAACGCCAGCGGATAATGGATCGACAGCATGAAGAAGATCACCGGCAGGGTGAGGTAATTGTTGTGCGTCGAACGCAGCTTGGCGATCTTGCCATATTTGGCGTCGGGGGTGCGCCCGGCCTTCAGGTCCGCGACCACGATCGTCTGGTTGGGAATGATGATCAGGAAGACGTTCGCCGTCATGATCGTCGCGGTGAACGCGCCCAGATGGATGAGCGCCGCACGACCTGAAAAGACCTGTGTGTAGCCCCACGCCATCGCCACCAGCAGGATGAAGAGCAGGATCATCAGCACGGTTGGCGTCTCGCCAAGCGGCGACTTGCAGAGCTGGTCGTAGACGACCCAGCCGAAACCGAGCGAGGCCAGCGAAATGACGATCGCGAACGGGATCGAAATCTCGGCGACGTTCGGATCGACCAGATAGAGATCGGCGCCCAGATAGTAGACCAGCACCAGCATCGCAAAGCCCGACAGCCAGGTGGCATAGCTCTCCCATTTGAACCAGGTCAGGTGCTCGGGCATCGCCTCGGGTGCGACCAGATATTTCTGGATGTGGTAGAAGCCGCCGCCATGGACCTGCCATTCCTCGCCGTCGGCGGGACCGTCAATCTCGCGATTCAGGCCTAGATCGAGCGCGATGAAATAGAAGGACGAGCCGATCCAGGCGATCGCCGTGATCACATGCACCCAGCGCACGGCGAATTCGGTCCATTCCATGAAGATGGTGAGATCATACATGGGCGCGGAGATACCCCTGTCTGTCGATTGCGCAAGGCCTTTGTTTCACCTCATCCTGAGCTTGTCGAAGGACGAGGTGAAACCGCAAGCCCGCCCCTTCGACAAGCTCAGGATGAGGGCTTGCGTGATGCGTCCGCATCTCAACTCCCCCGGTAGGTGGAATAGCCAAAAGGCGAGACCAGCAGCGGCACGTGATAATGCGCATCGCCATCGCTGATGCCGAAACGGATCGGCACCTGGTCGAGAAAGAGCGGCTCGTCACCGGCAAGCCCGTTGGCGCGCAGATAGTCGCCGGCATGGAAGATCAGTTCATACTGCCCGGCCTTGAACTTGCCCCGCGGGAGGATGGGATTGTCGGTGCGGCCGTCTTCATTGGTCACCGCCTCGGCGATCTTTGTGTGCGAGTTGCCCGACACGCGATAGAGCCAGATCGTCATGCCCGACGCGGGCACGCCGCGCGCCGTGTCCAGCACATGGGTCGTCAAAAATCCGCCTTCGGCCATAGCGCTCGCTCTCCCGGCATGCTTGTCTGGTCGGCCGAAAATCGGCATGACAAGCCCATGCACCATCTGACAGCATCCCGCGCGCTTGTGAAGCCCGGCGCGCCGCACAGGAGCCGGTTGCGATGAACCGCTATCCCCGCGACATGCACGGCCATGGCCCGACCCCTCCAGACCCCAAATGGCCCGGCGGCGCCAAGATCGCCGTGCAATTCGTCGTCAATTACGAGGAAGGCGGCGAAAACAACATTCTGCATGGCGACGAAGCGTCAGAAGCGTTCCTGTCGGAAATTGTCGGCGCGGCGCCCTGGCCCGGCCAGCGCCACTGGAACATGGAGTCGATCTACGAATATGGCGCGCGCGCCGGCTTCTGGAGGCTGCATCGGCTGTTCACGCAGGCCGGCGTGCCGGTGACGGTCTATGGCGTTGCCACCGCGCTCGCCCGGTCCCCGGCGCAGGTTCGCGCCATGGCTGAGGCCGGCTGGGAGATTGCCAGCCACGGGCTCAAGTGGATCGAGTACAAGGACTTCTCCCCCGATCAGGAAAAGCACCATATGGAGGAGGCGATCCGCATCCACCGCGAAGTGACCGGCGAACGCCCGCATGGCTGGTACACGGGGCGTTGTTCGGTCAATACGGTCGATCTGGCAGCCCAGGAAGGCGGTTTTGCCTATGTCGCCGACTCTTATGCGGACGATCTTCCCTATTGGCACCATTATGACGGCCATGACCAGTTGATCGTGCCCTACACGCTGGATGCCAACGACATGCGCTTCGCGACGCCGCAGGGCTTCAACGCCGGCGACCAGTTCTTCGCTTATCTCAAGGACACGTTCGATGCACTTTATGAAGAAGGCGAAGCCGGCCAGGCCAAAATGATGTCTGTGGGGCTGCATTGCCGACTGATTGGCCGGCCGGGCCGGATCATGGCGCTCAAGCGCTTCATCGCGTACGCGCAATCCAGACCCGATGTGTGGTTCGCGCGGCGCATCGACATCGCCACCCATTGGCGCCAACATTTTCCGCCCGGGCATCGCGCCCGGCCTTCGCAGCTCGACAAGGCGACGTTTCTTGAGGCGTTCGGCGGCGTGTTCGAGCACTCGGCATGGATCGCCGAGCGCGCCCATGGCGACGAACTGGGACCGGCCAATGATACCGCCATCGGCCTGCACGCCGCGCTCGCGCGCCAGTTTCGCGCCGCCTCCCATGACGAACGCCTCGGCGTCCTGAAAGCGCACCCCGATCTCGCCGGTAAACTGGCCGCCGCCAAACGGCTGACGGCGGACTCCACCGCCGAACAGGCTTCCGCCGGTCTCGACGCGTTGACCGACCAGGAGCGCGCCCGTTTCGAGGCGCTCAATTACAGCTACACCGAAAAATTCGGCTTTCCGTTCATCATCGCTGTGCGCGACCACGACAAGGCATCGATCCTCGACGCGTTTCAGGCACGGCTGGAAAACAGGACGGAGGAGGAATTCGCCGAAGCTTGCCGTCAGGTGGAACGCATCGCCCTTCTCCGCCTCGCCGACATCCTGCCCAATGACGGAGACATGCCGGTTCCGATTGGCTCCAACTAGGGGCGGTCGGCGAAAGCGGTCGTGTCCTGCCCGTCATCGTCAAGGCCGGTCCAACGCGATTGGGCCAGCATCTGCTCGGCCTGAAAAACCGCGTCGGGCGCATCGAGCGCAACAATGTCTGCGTCAGCCGCCTGGTATCGCGCCGGATTTGCGCCCACCGCGACACCGCCCAGGCAAATCCTGACGCCGCGATCGCCCGAGGCCTCGCGCGTTCGCGAGACGATCTCGGTGGGATCGCACGCATCATCGCGCGCAATGGCAAGAGCCACGAACGAAAAATCGCCTGACCGCAGCATCTCGTAATAGTCCGGTCCGGGCTCGAGGTCGAAGCCGCCGCCCACATGCCAGCCGGCATCTTCGAAAAATGCCTCGGCCAGCGAGAATCCGAGCGTATGCTGGTCTCCACCGGTATTGGCCAGCAAGATACGCCGGCGATCATCCTCGCGCCATGTCAAGCGATCGGCCATGCGGCGTGCCACAAGCTGGTTGCACATCAGCCGCAGCCGCATCGAGACGATCTCGACCTTGACGAAGTTGACTTCGTCCTCGCACCACAACTCGCCAAGCTTGACGGACACCGGACGCACAATGGCCCTGTAGAAGGTCGAGAGGTTCACCGCATTTTTCAGCAGTGTCGGCACGACCGAATCCAGGAACGCCTGGTCGGACACCAAAAGCGCTTCCAGAACGGCGTCCGGTTCGAGGCCCTCAACGGAGCCGTCCAGGCTGTCGGTTCGCTGACACGGTTTTGCCGCGCCGTCACCCACATGCGCGGCCACATGGCGTTTTATGGCGCGCTCGAGCAATTGTGTATCCAGCCGACGATCGACAGTGGGTGTCTTCAGCAGTGTATACCGGAAATCCGGTGCCGGTTGACCGGCATTTTTGTTGGCCTCCACTGGGTCGTCCGGTATTTCCCGGCGCCCTGACATTATGCCTCCTCAGCGGCGGGACAGACCGCGCGCTCGACACCATCATAGGCGGTTTTTGATGGGCACACGAGGGAATAGATGGCCGGGGTTTGACAACATTTGGGCCATTAATACTTCGCCATTGCAGCGGAGCGGCGTCCGCCCCGATTACCGGTAACGACGCAAAAACAGCGCTTTGGGTCAGATTCCCGTGGGCGCGTCATCACCCGACCGACATCGGCCGCAACCAGACCAGCTGCGGCATTAGACTTCAGTCTAATCCATGTCGATCAGTCGATGCATGCGCTGCAAAAAAGCCCCGCCGGGCAGGGAAAGGCGGGGCAACATCCGGGCACTGGCCGCCTATTCAGTGGCAGCTTCACCTTCACCCTCTTCGACCGTCTCCGAGAACTGGGCCAGATAGGCTAGTACATTGGCGATTTCTTCTTCGCTCTTCAGGCCGACGAACGCCATGCGGTTGCCGCGCACATAACCGCGCGGATCGGCCAGATATGCGCCAATCGTCTCGGCATCCCAGACCGCGCCGCCTTCGCCGAACTCGGTCATTGCTTTGGAATATCGGAACCCCTCGACCGTGCCCGGCGTGCGTCCGAAGACATTGATCAAATGCGGCCCCACCTTGTTGCGCTCTTCTTCGACATTGTGACAGGTGCCGCAGGTCCGAAACACCTGCTCGCCGGCCGCCGCATCACCCTCCATGGCATATGCCGACGTGGATATGAGCACGGCCCCCGCCGCGAAAAGGAATGTCTTCAGCGATTTCACGTGGTTTCCTCCGGTTAAAATCCCTTCGCGGCTACACCTAGCACCCAAACAAGGCGCGTCAACAGCTTGAAGGCCAGACGCCAAACGGTGTGGCACAATTTCGCGTCATCTGCTTAACGCGATACAACTTTGGTTGGTTTCGCCCGCGCAAAAAACGTCATGGAAATCGGTGGATTGTCATGCCAGAATGTCAATCCAGATTGACACCGAAAAGCCGGATCGGGGAGCATTTCATGTCGGCACCATTTCCCTTTGCCGCCATCGTCGGCCAGGAGGAGATGAAGCAGGCGCTGCTGATGGCCGCCGTCGATCCGCTCCTGGGCGGCGTTCTGGTGTTCGGCGACCGCGGCACCGGCAAGTCGACCGCGGTGCGCGCGCTCGCCGCGCTCTTGCCGAAGATCGAACTGCGCGAGGGCTGCCGGTACAATTGCGAGCCGGACAAGCCGGTCGATATCTGCCCATTGTGCTCCCAAAACAAGCCGCCCCTGACCCGGATGCAACCGGCGCCGGTGATCGACCTGCCGCTGGGCGCCACCGAGGACCGCGTCTGCGGCGCGCTCGATCTGGAACGCGCTTTGGTCTCGGGCGAAAAGGCGTTCGAGCCCGGGCTTCTGGCACGCGCCAATCGCGGCTTTCTCTATATCGACGAAGTCAACCTGCTCGAAGACCATCTGGTCGATCTTCTGCTCGATGTGGCGGCGTCGGGCGTCAATCTGGTCGAGCGCGAGGGATTGTCCGTGCGCCATCCCGCCCGTTTCGTGCTGATCGGTTCCGGCAACCCCGAAGAAGGCGAACTGCGCCCCCAATTGCTCGACCGGTTCGGCCTGTCGGTCGATGTCGCTTCACCCGATACGCTCAAGGAGCGCGTTGAAGTCGTGCGCCGCCGCGAAGCCTATGAGCGGGACAGGGACGGTTTCGTGCGTGCCTGGAGCCGCAAGGATGGCGCGATCCGACGCAAGGTCGCCAAGGCAAGAACCACGCTCGATCAGGTGGAAACGCCTGATGCGGTTCTGGAACTGGCCTCCAACATCTGCCTGCGCCTGGGCGTCGATGGGCTGCGGGGCGAACTTACCCTGATGCGCGCCGCGCGCGCCCGCGCCGCCCTTGCCGGCCGGGCAGACGTCAGCAAGGCCGATCTGGTCGCCATCGCGCCGATGGCCCTGCGCCACCGCCTGCGCCGCGATCCGCTGGACGAGGCCGGATCGGCGGTTCGGGTCGAGCGCGCCGTCGTCGAGGTGGCCAACGGCGTTGCGGGCCATGCTTGAGAGCGGGCAATCCGGTTTCGCGCCAGCACCGGCGCTCCCGGCGCGGGCCGCCACCGATCCGGCCGATGCGGACGATCTGGCATGGTCGGATGCGCTATGCGCGGCACGCCTGTTCGCCGCCGCGCCCGCAGCGCTTGGCGGCATTCATGTCATCGCGCGCGCCTCCCCGGTGCGCGACCGGTGGTTGGAGGCCACGCGCGCCATGCTGCCGGCCAACATCGCGGTCAAGCGGATCACGCCGGCCGTCCCGGCCGGGCGTCTGACCGGCGGCATCGACATTGCCGCGACGCTGGCCGGCGGCGCTCCCGTACACGAGACCGGCCTTCTCGAAACGGTCTCCGGTGGCTGCCTGACCATCGCCATGGCCGAACAGATGACGCCAGGCACCGCCGGCATCATCGCCCGCGCCCATGACGTCGGACATGGCGGTTTCGGCATCGTCGCGCTCGATGAGGGCGACGGCGATGAGGACCATGCGCTGCCCGGTGCCATCGCCGACCGGCTCGGATTGCGCGTTCGTCTCGACGGCATCGCGATCCGCGATGCCGTCTCCGACACGTCCGCAACTCCACTGCCGGATGAGGGCGCCATACAATCCGTTGTGATCCCCGACGCGCTGGCCGAGACGATCGTGGCCGTCGCCGCCATGCTGCGCGGCACCTCCATGCGTGCCCCGGCGCAGGCTATGCTGGCCGCGCGCATTCTCGCCGCGTCCGCCGGACGAACCGAGGCAACCCAAGACGATGTCGCCACCGCACTGCGGCTCACCTGCGGCGCGATGATCGAGGCGCCGACGGAGGAAACCGAGAACAGCGGCGCCGACGACACTGCGGACGACGCCCCGCCCCGCAACGAGCGCCAGCGCGATGAGCCCGAAACGTCCGATCAGGATAGCGAGACCGATCCCGCCTTCGATCCAGATCTATTGAAGGAACTGGCCATCGCCGCGACGCAAGGCGCCAGGCTCGATCTCGACCTCTTCCGCCACGCCAACATGACACGTACCCGCGCCCAGAGCGCGGCCGGCAAATCGGGCGCGGTGCGTCAGGGCGCCCGGCGCGGTCGTCCCGCCGGCCTCGTGGCCCGGCCGCCCTTTCCGGGTGCGCGGCCCAACGTCGTCGCAACGCTGCGCACCGCCGCGCCTTGGCAGACGATCCGCCGCAAGGCGCGTGGCCTGCCCGCATGGGCACCGGGAGAACCGCTTTCCGTGCGCCCGTCCGACTTTCGCTATGTCCGCTATGCACACAACACCGAATCGACTGCGATCTTCGCCGTCGATGCGTCGGGCTCGACCGCGCTCGAACGGCTCGGCGAAGCCAAGGGCTGCGTCGAACTGCTTTTGGCCGACTGCTATGTCCGCCGCGACCAGGTGGCGCTGGTCGCTTTCCGGGGCGACGGCGCCGAAGTGCTGCTCGAGCCGACCCGTTCGCTTGTTCGCGCCAAACGCTCGCTGACCGCCCTGCCCGGTGGCGGCCCAACCCCGCTTGCCGCCGGCCTTGGCCAGGCGCTCGATCTGGCCGATCGCGCCCGGCGCCGTGGCCAGTCGCCGCTGATCGTGCTTCTGACGGACGGCAAGGGCAATGTGGCGCTCGACGGCACGCAGGATCGGCAAGCGGCCCGCGCCGATGCCGAGGAGATGGCCCGGCATGCGGCCCTGCTCGGTGTCCGCTCGGTGATCATCGACATTGCCCGGCGGCCGCGCGACAGCGCCCGCACGCTCGCCGAAACCATGCACGCCGACTATGTCACGCTGCCGCGCGCCGACGCGGGCGCCATGTCGGGCATCGTGGCCGACTATCTGAAGGCGCCGCGCTGATGGGCGCCCCGGCCGATCCCGCCCCGCCCGAAAGCTGGCATGCGGTGGCGCGCCACTGGCCGAACGCGGCGCACAGCAATTTCGTGCGTGCCGCGAACCTGGTCTGGCACGTTCAGCGCATGGGCGAACCCGGCGCGCCCAAATGCCTGCTGCTGCACGGTACGGGGGCATCGACACACTCGTTCGGCGCGCTGATGCCGCTTCTGGCCGAACGGTTCGACGTGCTCGCGCCCGACCTGCCCGGCCATGGCTTCACATCCGAAGCGCGCGGCCGCATCCTCACCCTGCCCGGCATGGCCGGCGCTCTGGCAGGATTGCTCGACGCGCTCGACTTTGCGCCGTCAATCGCTGCCGGCCATTCGGCCGGCGCGGCGATCCTGATCGAGATGGCGCTCACCGGCCGGATTGCACCGGCCGCGCTGATCGGGTTCAACGGCGCGCTCGAACCGATCGAAGGCAATGCGATCTTCTCGCCGCTGGCCAAGGCGCTGTTCGTCAACCCGTTCACCGCCCACACCATCGCCTTTCAGGCACGCCACACGCGCCTGCCGCGCCGGCTTCTGGCCAATACCGGATCATCGCTCGATGACGCAACGATCGCGCACTACGAGACGCTCGTCGGCATGCCGTCCCATGTCGCCGGGGCCTTGGGCATGATGGCCAATTGGGACCTTGAGCCGTTGCAAAGACGCTTGCCCGATCTGACAACGCCAACGACGCTCATCGTCAACGAGGACGACCGGATGGTACCGCCGCGCGTCTCGCGGCATGCGGCCACCCTGACAAACTCGATCGCCATCTTGTCCCTGCCGGCAGGCGGGCATTTGGCGCATGAGTCCGACCCGCGTCAATTCTCTGAAATCATTGAAGAAACGGCGCGTACCGCCCGCCTTCTCGATGCCGTCGAGGCCGCGCAATGACGCAGCTCCGCGCCAACACCCCATGTTGCCAAACCCGGACCCCGCGTCTTTACTTGAGGGCATGATGACCGTTCACCAGCCACCGCCTCCGGTCGAAACCGGACCCGACGCCCGGCCCCATGCGGTGGTGATCGGTGCCGGCTTCGGCGGACTGGCCGCCGCCGTGCGGCTTACGGCGCGCGGCTATCGGGTCACGGTGATCGACAAGCTCGATGCTGTCGGCGGGCGCGGCTACGTCCACCGGCAGGACGGGTTCACCTTCGATGCCGGGCCGACCATCATCACCGCGCCCTTCGTCTTCGAGGCGCTTTGGACGCTCTTTGGCGAGCGCATGGAAGATCATGTCACGCTCAAGCCGATGGAGCCCTACTACACCATCCGCTTCGATGACGGGCGCACCTTCCGCTGCTGGTCTGACAAGGAGAAGATGCGCGCCGAGATCGCCGCCTTCGAACCGGGCGACATTGACGGCTATGAGGATTTCCTGGTCGAGAGCGAGAAATGCTACCGCACCGGCTTCCAAAAGATGATCGACCAGCCGTTCCACACGTTCGGCCGGATGGCCGCGCAAATGCCCGGCCTGATCGCACGCCGCGCGGACCGCTCCGTGCATGGTCTCGTCTCCAAATATGTCCGCAACAAAAATGTCCGCCAGGCGCTCAGCTTCCATCCGCTGTTCATCGGCGGAAACCCTCTGCGCACATCGGGTGTCATGAGCCTGATTTCCTATCTCGAACGCGAATATGGCGTGCATTACGCGATGGGCGGCACCGGAGCCCTCGCCAGGGGCATCGCCGATCTGGCCGAACGGCACGGCACGGCCTTCCGACTGGGCGCGGAGGTCGATGAGATCATCGTGAAAGACGGCGCTGCAAAAGGCGTGCGGCTGACCGGCGGCGAGACGATCGCCGCCGACTGCGTCGTCTCAAATGCCGATGCCGGCTGGACCTACACGCACCTTCTGCGCAACCATGCGCGCAGGCGCTGGACCGACCGCAAGGTCCGGCGCATGAACTACTCGATGAGCCTGCTGGTCTGGTATTTCGGCACCGACCGCCGCTACGAGGACATCGGACACCACATGATCCTGATGGGTCCGCGCTATGGCGGCCTTCTGAAGGACATTTTCGACCACAAGGTGCTGGCCGACGACTTCTCGCTCTATCTCCACCGCCCGTCAGCCTCCGATCCCTCCGTCGCGCCCGATGGCTGCGACGCCTTCTACGTCCTGTCGCCCGTGCCCAATCTGGACGGCGGCACCGATTGGGAGGCGATGGCCGAACCCTATCGCCAGCGCATCCAGGATCATCTCGAACAGACCATGATGCCCGGCCTTTCGGACGCGATCGTCACCTCGAAGATGACGACGCCGCTCGATTTCCGCGACCGGCTTTTGTCGACCAAGGGCGCTGCCTTCGGCATGGAGCCGACCATCTTCCAGCTTGCCTGGTTCCGCCCGCACAACATGTCCGAAGAGGTACGCGACCTCTACATGGTCGGCGCGGGAACCCATCCCGGCGCCGGCCTTCCCGGCGTCGTTTCGTCCGCGGCCATTCTCGACAGGCTGGTGCCCCATGCCAAAGAGCTTGCGTAAGGCGCCGCTTCTGAGCGCGCGCGACCGGCGCTTGTGCCATGAGTCCATTCGCGCCGGCTCGAAGAGCTTTCACGCCGCATCGCGCCTTTTGCCACGTGACGTCCGTCTTGGTGCCCGCGCGCTCTATGCGTTTTGCCGCTCGTCCGACGATCTGGTCGACGATGCCGGCAATGACGGGCGCGCCTCGGGCCGGCTGAAAAAGCGCCTGGAACTGATCTATGACGGGCGCCCGATCGATCTGGTGTGCGACCGGGCCTTCGCCGCCGTCGTCCAGACCTATCATATCCCCATCGAGGTGCCGCTGGCGCTGATCGAGGGCTTTGAATGGGACGAGGCCGGCCGCGAATACCGCACGTTGGCCGACGTGAAAGCCTATGCGGCGCGCGTTGCCTCCACCGTTGGTGTGATGATGACGATGGCGATGGGTTGCCGCGACCGGGCCGTCCTGGCCCGTGCCGCCGATCTCGGCCTTGCCATGCAACTGACCAACATCGCTCGCGATGTCGGCGAGGATGCGCGCCGCGGCCGCATCTATCTGCCGCTCGAATGGCTGGCCGACGATGGTGTCGATGCCGCCGCCTTGCTGGACATACCGGCCTTTACGCCAGACCTCGGCCGCGTCGTCGAACGCCTTCTGCGCGAGGCCGACGCGCTTTATGACCGCGCCCTGACGGGCGTTGCCGGCCTGCCGCTCGATTGCCGCCCGGCGATCCGCAGCGCTGCCTTCGTCTATCGCGAGATCGGTCGGGAGATTCGCGCGCTCGGATGTAACTCCATCGACACACGCGCCCACACGAGCCGCCGCCGCAAGGGCGAACTGATCGCCGTCGCCACGCTGACCCCGTTCCCGATGCGCCCGCCGGCGGGCGAACCGGCCGACCCGTCGGTCGCCTTTCTGGTCGACATTGCCGCCTCCGATGAACCGGTTCCGCCGCGCACGATCGATGCCAAGTTCGGCAGGATGCTGGAGATCATGGGCGATGCCCGCGACAGGCAGAGACGGATGCATCTCGCCGGCGTCCAGCGGGGGTGAGCTGTGGAAAATCTCGGCATCATCGAGGTCATCTTCGGCGCGGTCGGCTTTGCCATCTTCTATGTCTGGCAGATGCGCACGCTCAAACGCGACAAGGCGGCGCTCAAGGCGCGGCTTGAGGCCGAAGCCGAAGCAAGGGCTACTCAGCCCGAATAGCGCGCCCGGCGCGGCATGCGGAACGGCAACATCGCCTTGACCAGCGGATTGGCAAAGCGCCGGCCCGAAAAGCTCTCATGCATCAACCGGACTTTCTGGCCGAACAGCACCGTGTCGACCATCTGGCGCAGGTAGAACGGCCCGTCCTCCAGCGTTTCGACCAGCACCGGCGTGTGATCCGCGTCGGCATGGGCACCGCGTGTCACGCCCCAGAAACCGGGTTTGAGCGTGGTATGCGGCACTATCGCCCGCTCGGTGATGGTGCCGTCCCGGTCAAAATGCAGGACGAGAAAACCGCGCGAGCCGTCGCGGCGCTCGGTGTCGTAAAGGATCACCGACTCGCCATCCGCAAGCTCTCCCCGCGCCCAATCCCAGCGCGCGAAACTCTCTTCCAGGCCGATCTCGCCCCAATTGCAGTCCAGATAGCCATGGCCCGACCAGTCGGGCATCGCGCCCCTTGAAAAACTGACGGCAATGTCGCCGGACGGCGCGATCGGCCACCAGCGCTGACGCCCCTCGGCGTCGATGGGAAAGGCGCGGTCGGTGATCGCGTGCGGCGTCAGCACGATGCGGCCCGCCACGCGCTCGGGCAGCCACTGGCGCGGCGGGCGCGGCACGGCGATCTCGTCGAAATCGATGGTCAGACGGCTCGCGTCCCAGGTGAGCTGGCTCGGCCCCACCCGGAAATGCGTCGCATCGCGGTGCATCGCATCGCGGCCACGCTCGGTCATCGTCCAGCGGTTGCGACCGGGCGCATAAAGCGCGACATTGATGCACACATGATCGTCCGGATCGCGCCTCCCGCGCCAGGCATAATAGGGCGAAAAGACCGAACCGACGAAGGCGATCACCGAGACGCCATAGCGCCCGCAGGCGCTCATGCCGTCAATGTACCACCAGAGATAGCCGCCACGGGGGACGCTGGCATCGAACGCCGGTCCGACAGCAAAGCGTCCGCCGCCAGCATCCCGGAAAGCGCCGCCATCGGCACCCCCGGCCCCGGATGAACGCTCCCTCCCGCCAGATAAAGGCCCTTGAGCGCCGTCCGCGCTCCCGGCCTGCGAAAGCTCGCCAGCCAGCCGTGCGACGCCCGCCCGTAAAGTGCCCCGCCGCTGCCCGGAAACAGGCGGTTGAACGCCGCCGGCGTCGTCACGTGCGCGTCGAGCATCGTCCGGTCGAGCGTCAGGCCGCATCGCGCCAGTTGGGTAAGGGTCTGTGTCAGGCATGTCTCGGCCTCTTGATCGCCATAGTCTTTCTTGTCGCCGTCGCCCGGCGCGTTGATCAGCACCAGCACCCGTTCGGTGCCCCGCGCCCGCGCCGTCTCGCTCACCGTGCCGTCGCTCGCGCGATCCTGCGCGCAGACATAGACCGTCGGCGCGTTGGTGATCGCGCCCCGATCAAAGATCGCGCTGAACTCGCCGGAATAGTCGGGCGAAAAGAAGACGTTGTGATGGGCGAGCGGAAAGTCCGGAATGTCCATCAACCCGGCCCATGCCATCGCCGAAAGCGACCGTTCGGAAGGCTGGACCGGTTTGCATTTCGCCGCCATCGCTGCCGTGCCGAGCATGCCGTTGGCCAGCGCCGACACATCGCCGTTGAAGACGATTGCGCTCGCCTCGATCGCTTCGCCATCATCGAGCACGACACCGGTGACACCACCATCCTGACGGGTGACGATGCGCGCGACACCGGTGCCAAACCGGTAGCGCACGCCACGCGCCTCGCCGAGCCGCGCGAGGCCCCTGGCCAGCGCGTGCATGCCGCCATCGACCATCCAGACGCCGTCCTGCTCCACATGGGCGACCAGCATCAGCGTCGCCGGCGTCATGAAGGGCGACGAGCCGACATAGGTTGAATAGCGCGCAAAGAGCTGGCGCAGGCGCGGATCGGAGAAATAGCCGCCAAGTGCCGACCAGATCGTCGTGAACGGCCTGAGCGCCAGATGGCGGCCGACGGAAAATGGCCCGATTCGCCAGAGGAACTCGGCCATGGTGGGCCGCTGATCGGCCATGAACGGCTCTTTCAGCGTCGCGTAAATGCGCCCGGTTTCGGCGCAGAAGCGCCGATAGCCCGCCGCATTGGCGTCGTCGCTGAAGGCGGCGATTGCCTCGGCCGACCGGTCAATGTCGGCGAAAAGGTCAAGCGTTGTGCCGTCGGTCCAGAAATGGCGCGCCAGCAGATCCGCCATGGTGATGTCGACCACGTCCTCAAGCCGCTGGCCCGAGCCTTCTAGCAGCCGGTCGAACACCCATTTCATCGTGAAGACGGTCGGCCCGCCGTCGATCGCCGCATCGCCGACTGTGATGTGACGCGCCTTGCCGCCCGGCGCGTCCTCCTTCTCCAGCACCAGCACATCATAGCCGTGGCCGGCCAGCCCGATCGCGGCGGCCAGCCCGCCCATCCCGGCCCCGATGACGACGATGCGCTCGCGTTGTGCGTGTCTGCTCATGCTGCGTTGACATTTTCCGCTATTGTGTCAATTTTACTTTACAGTCTTTTATGTCGATGTAAATTGACGAACGGCATCGGATCGGGAGCCCATCATGGACCTGCAAAAGCGGATCGAGCGCGCCCTTGAAACCGCGATCAAGCACGCCACCGCCGGCAACCAGCCGCCGAAGATCGCCAAGGCCCTGCGCTATGCGGTGTTTCCGGGCGGCGCCCGGGTGCGTCCGCGCCTGTGCCTGGCCGTGGCGATGGCCTGCGGCGACGACCATTCCGAGGCGTCCGACGCCGCCGCCGTGGCGATCGAGTTGCTGCACTGCGCTTCGCTGGTCCATGACGACATGCCCTGTTTCGACAATGCCGATGTCCGTCGCGGCAAGCCCTCGGTCCATACGGCCTTTTCCGAGCCGCTCGCCCTTCTCGCCGGCGACGCGCTGATCATCGCCGCCTTCGAGACCATCGCGCGGCAATGTGTCGGCACGCCGCATCTCATCGCGCCGCTGACCGGCACCGTGGCCAAGGCGGTCGGCATGCCGCACGGCCTGGTCGCCGGCCAGGCCTGGGAAAGCGAGGACGAGATCCCGCTGGTCGAGTATCACCGCGCCAAGACCGCGTCGCTGTTCACAGGCGCGACGATGGCCGGCGCGATCGCCGCCGGTGCCAACCCGCAGACCTGGCGCGCTATGGGCGATGCGCTCGGCGCGGCCTATCAGGTGGCCGACGATCTGCGCGATTTCGCCGCCAACGAAGCCGAGATCGGCAAGCCCTGCCGGCAGGACGATGCCCACGGCCGGCCCAACGCGGTCGCCACCGGTGGGCTGGAAGCGACCATTGCCAAACTGCACGATCTGGTTGGCCAGACCGTCGCCGCCGTGCCCGACTGCCCCGGCGCGCCGATGCTGCGCGACCTGATCGCCGGTGAAGCCAAGCGGCTGATGCCCAAGAGCCTTGCGAGCCGCGCGGCCTGACCGGCCATGGCCGACACCGCACATGTCCAAACCGAACCCGCCATGAGCCGCAAGGCGGGCCCGTCGCGCCCATCGCTCGGCGATCGCATCCGCGCCTGGCGCAACCGGATGATCGCCGACCCGGCCTTCCGCCGCCGCGCCCGCAAATGGCCCCTCCTGCGCCGGATCACCAACCGCCGTGCCAACGATTTGTTTGCGCTGACCGCCGGTTTCGTCAATTCGCAGGTGCTGCTGGCCTGCGTTGAGCTGGACCTGTTCGCCGCGCTGGAAAACGAACCGAAAGATACCACGGCCCTCGCCCGCCACATGCACCTGACGGGCGATGCGGCAGAGCGGCTGTTGTGCGCAGCCGAGGGATTGGGCCTTGTCACCCCGACCGGCGACGGACGCTGGACCCTTGACGACCATGGCGCGGTGCTGGCGCATGACGCCGGCATCACCGCCATGATCCGCCATCATGCGGCGGTCTATCGCGATCTCGCCGATCCGGTGGCTCTGCTGCGCGATCCACCGGCGGAAACCGAAACCTCGCGCTTCTGGTCCTATGTCGGCGGCA
This sequence comes from Roseitalea sp., assembly GCA_017642895.1. Lineage (GTDB taxonomy): Bacteria > Pseudomonadota > Alphaproteobacteria > Rhizobiales > Rhizobiaceae > Roseitalea. The sequence goes on along the minus strand of JAEPON010000004.1, from coordinate 10,564 downwards.
CGGTCGGCGCCAAGGACGGCGCCGAATACTCCGAACTGATGCGTGTCAGCCAGGACATGGTGATCGAGGAGGTGCTTGACGCCTATCCGATGGCCGGCCACACGGCTTTGCTCGACATTGGTGGCGGCAGCGGCGCCTTCGTCAGCGCCGCTGGCAAACGCTGGCCCGGCCTGCAACTGTCGCTGTTCGATCTGCCCGCTATCGCCGAAACCGCCCGGCACCGACTGGCCGACGGCCCGCTCGCCGGACGGTTGACCGTCCATGGCGGCTCGTTCTTCGACGATCCACTGCCACGCGATGCGGATTGCTACGCGCTGATCCGGGTGCTCTATGACCATGACGATGCCGCCGCCATCCGCATTCTGACCGCAGCTCACGAGGCGATGAACGCCGGCGACACGCTGATCATCGGCGAACCCATGGCCGGCGACACGCCCGGCGCCCGGCAGGTCGCCGCCTACTTCACCTTCTATCTTCTGGCCATGCGCTCGGGCCGCTGCCGCACCCCCGACGACATTTTCGCCCTGCTCGAAACGGCGGGCTTCCCGCGCATGCGCGCCCACCCCACGCGCATGCCGATCGTCGCCGGTCTTGTTTCCGCACAGAAATAGCAATCTCGGCGGAAAGTGTGTAAAAAATAGTTGACACATTTGACTGTAATTCTAGGATGACGCTTGGAGGCAGAGTCTGGACCTCGCATCGAGGCACAGGCCCGTAAGCGATGAACACACATGCGATCGTTCTGGAACAGCCCGAGACCATTGCAGTGCGCGATGTGGGCCTGACCGCGCCGCAACCCGGCGACGCCGTCGTGGACATTCTTTGGAGCGGCATTTCCACCGGCACCGAAAAGATGCTGTGGGACGGCACGATGCCCGCTTTTCCCGGCATGGGTTATCCGCTGGTGCCCGGCTATGAGGCCGTCGGCCGGGTCCGCGACGTGACCGACGGATGCGCATTGTCCGAAGGTCAGCTCGTCTTCGTACCCGGCGCGCGCTGTTATGAGGATGTCCGCCCGCTGTTCGGCGCCAGTGCCGCCCGCGTTGTCGTCGGGGGAGAGAAAGTCTATCCGGTCGCCGAAGCGCTGGGGCGCGATGCCGTGCTGCTGGCTCTGGCGGCGACGGCCCACCACGCGCTGACGCTGCCCGGCGTCGCCCTGCCCGGCCTGATTGTCGGCCATGGCGTGGTCGGCCGGCTTCTGGCCCGCATCGCGATCGCGCTCGGCACCGATGCACCGACCGTCTGGGAAATCAATCCGGCGCGTTGCGATGGTGCGACGGGCTATGCCGTCACGCTCGGCGATGATGACGACCGGCGCGACTATGGCACGATCATCGATGCGAGCGGCGACCCGACCATCATCGACACGGCCGTCTCTCGCCTCGCCCGCGGCGGGCAGATCGTCCTTGCCGGCTTTTACGGCACGCCGCTCAGCTTCACCTTTCCGCCCGCCTTCATGCGCGAAGCCTCGATCCGCATCGCCGCCGAGTTCCAGCCGGCCGATGTCAACGCCGTGCTCGACCTGGTCGCCGAAGGCCGGCTCGACCTGTCCGGGCTGATCTCGAACGAAGCACCGGCGGCCAACGCCAACACCGCCTACCGGACGGCTTTCAGCGATCCGGCCTGCACCAAGATGGTTCTCAACTGGGAGACAGACGCATGACCGACTCTTTGGGCCGGCCCGGCGCCGATATGTACGACAAGCTGCGCGACGAAGCCGCGCAGGAGCCCGATCCGGTCCCCACCGGCGAGGTGAAGAAAGAAACGCAGATCATCGCGATCTACGGCAAGGGCGGCATCGGCAAGTCGTTCACACTGGCGAACCTTTCCTACATGCTCGCCCAAACCGGCAAAAAGGTCCTGCTGATCGGCTGCGATCCCAAATCGGACACCACCTCGCTCCTGTTCGGCGGCAAGGCATGCCCGACCATCATCGAAACCTCGTCGAAGAAGAAAGAAGCGGGCGAGGAAGTCGCCATCGGCGATGTCTGCTTCAAGCGTGACGGCGTCTTCGCCATGGAACTTGGTGGCCCGGAAGTCGGGCGCGGCTGCGGCGGACGCGGCATCATCCACGGCTTCGAAACGCTCGAAAAGCTCGGCTTCCACGATTGGGACTTCGACTATGTGCTGCTCGACTTCCTGGGCGACGTGGTTTGCGGCGGCTTCGGCCTGCCGATCGCAAGGGATATGTGCCAGAAGGTCGTCGTCGTCGGCTCCAACGATCTGCAATCGCTCTACGTCGCCAACAATGTCTGCTCGGCGGTCGAATATTTCCGTAAGCTTGGCGGCAATGTCGGCGTTGCCGGCATGGTCGTCAACAAGGATGACGGCACCGGCGAAGCGGCCGCGTTCGCCAAGGCCGCCGGCATTCCCGTGCTCGCCGCGATCCCGCAGAATGAAGACATCCGCCGCAAGAGCGCCAACTACCAGATCATCGGCTATCCCGAAGGCCAGTGGGGCGACCTGTTCGGCGAACTGGCGACGAACCTGTGCGAAGCGCCGCCGCACCAGCCGACGCCGCTGAGCCAGGACGGCCTGCTGGCGCTGTTCGACACCGAGGAGACCGGTGCCGATTTCGTGCTGACACCAGCGACGGTCGACGATATGTGCGCGGCCGGCAAGGTCGACAAGCCGTCCCTCGAAGTCATTTACGACGAGGTCTGAGATGGCGACGACAACGCTGATACGCGATCCGCACGGCCCGCCCGAGGCCGAACCGGCGCCCGACCAGGACGCCGAGCTGGCCCGTCAGGCCGCCGCCAAATCCGCCGTCGACGGCGCCGGTTGCCATGCCGGCGCCGAACAGATGAAGGCGGCCGCGAAAGCCGCCGGCAATGCCGCGTTGATGGACGGTTTCGAGCGCGACTACCCGAAAGGGCCGCACGAGCAGCCACAATCCATGTGCCCGGCCTTTGGCTCGCTGCGTGTCGGCCTGCGCATGCGCCGCGTCGGCACCATCCTCAGCGGCTCGGCCTGCTGCGTTTACGGGCTGACCTTCACCAGCCATTTTTACGGCGCGCGCCGCTCGGTCGGCTATGTGCCATTCAATTCCGAGACGCTCGTTACCGGAAAGCTCTACGAGGACATTCGCGACGCGGTCCATGAGATGGCCAAGCCCGAGGACTATGACGCGATCATCGTCACCAATCTGTGCGTGCCGACGGCCTCGGGCATCCCGTTGCAAGCGCTGCCGCCGGAGATCGACGGCGTGCGCATCGTCGGCATCGACGTGCCGGGGTTCGGCGTGCCGACCCATGCCGAAGCCAAGGACGTTCTGTCCGGCGCGATGCTGAAATATGCCCGCGGCGAGGCTTCCAAAGGCCCGGTGATGGCGCCGCGCGACGGCGTCGAGGAACGCCCGACCGTCACGCTGGTCGGCGAGATGTTCCCCGCCGACCCGGTGGTGATCGGCCAGATGCTGGAGCCAATGGGCCTGGCCGCCGGTTCGGTGGTGCCTGTGCGCGAGTGGCGCGAACTCTATGCCGCGCTCGATTGCGCCGTGGTTGCCGGCATCCATCCCTTCTACACTGCAAGCTTCCGCGAATTCGAAGCCGCCGGCCGGCCGGTTGTCGGCTCCGCGCCGGTGGGCGCGGAAGGCGTCGATGCCTGGCTTCAGGCGATCGGCGACAAGGCCAATGTGGCCAGGGCCAAGATCGACGCGGCGCGCAACGCGTTCATGGGCGCCACGCGCGGCGCGCTGGCCCAAAACCCGATCAAGGGCCGGATCACCCTGTCTGGCTATGAGGGTTCGGAACTGCTCGTCGGCCGTCTTCTGGTCGAAGCGGGCGCTGACCTTCGCTATGTTGGCACCGCCTGCCCGAAAACGGCGTTCTCCGGCGACGATGCCGAATGGCTCGCGGAAAAGGGTGTCAAGGTCCAGTTCCGCGCCTCGCTCGAGCAGGACGTCGCCGCCTTCGAGGAATTTGCGCCCGATCTCGCCATCGGCACCACACCGGTCGTCCAGCACGCCAAGCAGGCCTCAACGCCGGCGCTCTACTTCACCAACCTGATCTCGGCGCGTCCTTTGATGGGCCCGGCCGGCGCCGGATCGATCGCCACCGTGATCAACGCCGCGATCGCCAACAAGGAGCGCTTTGACAGGATGACCGACTTCTTCGAAGGCGTCGGCGATGGTGACACGGCCGGCGTCTGGGAAGACACGCCCCAGATCAACACCGCGTTCCGCAAGAAATATGCGGCCCGCACCAGGATCGCGAAAAACGCCGTCGATGCCGGCGAGGCGGTGGGCACATGATGATGGTCGAGATATTGCTCCCAACCTCCCCCTTGAGGGGAGGTCGGCGAGTGGTGCGCGAAGCGCGACAGAGCCGGGTGGGGGTAAGAACCGCCATCGCGCGCAATCGATACCCCCACCGCATCGCCTACGCTCCGCTTGGCTCTGCTGCCTCCCCTCAAGGGGGAGGCGGTCAGTTCATCATAGGAGCCCCATCATGACCCTGATCATCGACCACGACCGGGCCGGCGGCTATTGGGGCTCGGTCTACGCCTTCACCGCCATCAAGGGCCTGCAGGTGATCATTGACGGGCCGGTGGGCTGCGAAAACCTGCCGGTCACCTCGGTACTGCATTACACCGACGCCCTGCCCCCGCACGAACTGCCGGTCGTCGTCACCGGCCTTTCAGAGGAAGAGCTTGGCAAGACCGGCACCGAACAGGCGATGAAGAATGCCCGCGCCGTGCTCGACCCTGACCTGCCGGCCGTGGTCGTCACCGGATCGATTGCCGAAATGATCGGCGGCGGCGTGACGCCCGAAGGCACCAACATCCAGCGCTTCCTGCCGCGCACGATCGACGAGGACCAGTGGCAATCCGCCGACCGCGCCATCAAATGGCTGTGGACCGAATACGGCCCCAAAAAGGGCAAGGTCCGCCCGCCCAAACCGGTTCCCGAGGGCGGCAAGCCCAAGGTCAACATCATCGGCCCGATCTACGGCACCTTCAACATGCCGTCCGATCTTGCCGAAATCCGCAGGTTGATTGAGGGCATCGGTGCCGAGGTCAACATGGCCTTCCCGCTTGGCTCACATCTTGCCGATGTACCCAAGCTCTCGCAGGCCCACGCCAATGTGTGCCTCTATCGCGAGTTTGGCCGCGGCCTGTGCGAAGTGCTCGACCGGCCCTATCTGCAGGCGCCGATCGGCATCCATTCGACGACCGCGTTCCTGCGCACGCTCGGCGAGATGCTCGATCTGGACCCCGAACCGTTCATCGAGCGCGAAAAGCACACGACGCTGAAACCGATGTGGGATCTGTGGCGTTCGGTGACGCAGGATTTCTTCGCCACCGCCTCCTTCGCGATCGTCGCAGGCGAAACCTATGAGCGCGGTGTGCGCAACTTCCTCGCCGACGAGATGGGGCTGCCATGCGCCTTCTCCTTTCCGCGCCGCGCCGGCATCAAGCCGGACAATGAGGCGATCCGCCAGGCGATCAGGGAAACACCGCCCTTGATCCTGTTCGGCTCCTACAATGAGCGCATGTATCTGGCCGAAACGGGCGGCAAGGCGATCTATGTCCCGCTCTCCTTCCCCGGCGCCATCATTCGTCGCCACACCGGCACGCCGGTGATGGGCTATTCAGGCGCATCCTGGATGATCCAGGAGGTCTGCAACGGCCTGTTCGACGCGCTTTTCAACATCATCCCGCTCGCCACCGACCTCGATGCCGTCGAGGCGACGCCGGCCCGTGTCCAGCGCTCCATGCCATGGAGCGCCGATGCCCGATCCGACCTCGACCGCATCGTCGAGGCGCAACCCGTCCTGGTGCGCATCTCTGCCGCGAAAAACCTGCGCGATGCCGCCGAAACCATTGCCCAGAACGAGAACGCCGACCGTGTCGACCAGTCCCATGTCGAGCGCGCGCGGCTTCAGGCCGTAACGGGCAAGGCCGCATGACCGGCCGCCAGAAAGTCCGCGCCGGGCGCGGGCGAAAGGAGTGACGCGATGACGACACAGATGCCCTCGATCAAGGCACCCCGCCATCACCGCAATGGGCGGCGGCGCGACCGGCTCGAATACCGGGCGCTTGTAGCCGTTTCGTTCCTGCCGTGCCTCGCCGCCGCCGCGCTGAAACGCGCCGGAGCGCAGGCGCCCGTAGGCGAGACCGTTGTGTCAGAGGCGCTGTCTTCGGCCCGCGCCGCCGCCGGTTACGCCCTTTTGGTGTGACCTGTTCGCGTTCGCCGGGGTCGCACCCGGTGGAAGCCGAGGGAACGGTGTTCGCACCGGACCCGAAGCACCCCGCCGCGGGGGCACCGCGGCAACCGTGACTAGGAGGTCTATATATATGTCTAGTCCACAAAGCGTTTCGCTGTCCGGCATGACGGAAAGCGAAGCCCAGGAGTTCCACGGCTTCTACATGCAGGGTTTTGCGATCTTCACCGCAATCGCGGTGGTGGCGCATCTTCTTGTGTGGTTCTGGCGGCCCTGGATTCCGGGACCGGACGGTTACGCGTCTCTTGAGAGCGTCAACCAGACGGTGTCGGCCCTCCTGCCCATGCTTTCGTAAAGGAGTAGCAACATGTGGAGAATCTGGATGGTCTTCGACCCGCGCAAGACGCTGGTCGTTCAGGGCGTTTTCCTGTTCTCGCTGGCAGTTCTGATTCATTTCGTTCTGCTCAGCACGGACCGCTACAACTGGTTCGAAGGCAACCCCGTCGGGGGTGCAGCGATGGAAACAAGCGAGCTGCCGGCGCCAGCGCCGCGCATTCTCGGCTGACGCTGCAACACCAAAGGTGGCGGGCATCGCCACAGGGCACCGCGTGTCCAATGGCCTGCCCGCCGCCGATCAACCGTTTTTCGGGCTGAACCGGCACGCGCCGGCATTCGCTCTTGGAGGCTAACCATGGCAATGCTCAGTTTTGAGCGCAAATATCGCGTTCGCGGTGGGACGCTGATCGGCGGGGACCTGTTCGATTTCTGGATCGGCCCCTTCTTTGTCGGCTTTTTCGGTATCACGACCGTCTTCTTTGCCGCTCTGGGCACGGCACTCATCATCTATGGTGCGTCGCTGGGCCCCACTTGGAACATTTGGCTGATTTCGATCAATCCGCCCCCCATCGAATATGGGCTCGGGCTCGCGCCACTGGCCGAGGGCGGCCTTTGGCAGATCATCACAATCTGCGCGATCGGCGCGTTCGTGTCATGGGCGCTGCGCGAGGTGGAAATCTGCCGCAAGCTCGGGATCGGCTATCATGTGCCGTTCGCGTTCGGCGTGGCGATCTTCGCCTATGTGACGCTGGTCGTCTTCCGGCCGCTGCTGCTCGGCGCCTGGGGCCACGGCTTTCCCTACGGCATCATGAGCCACCTGCAATGGGTGTGGGACACCGGCTACCAGTACGGCAATTTCCATTACAATCCCGCCCACATGATCGCGATCACCTTCTTCTTCACCACAACGTTCGCGCTGGCGCTGCATGGTGGCCTGATCCTGTCGGCGGCCAACCCCTCCAACCACAATTCGCTGAAGAAGGAGCCCGCCGAGGTCAAGACGCCAGAGCATGAGGATACCTATTTCCGCGACACGATCGGCTATTCGATCGGCACGCTGGGCATCCACCGTCTGGGGCTGATCTTGGCACTCAATGCCGGTTTCTGGAGCGCGGTCTGCATCTTCATCTCCGCAGGGCCCATCTATGGCGGCTCGTGGATCGAATGGTGGGAGCCGCTGCGCAACCTGTCCCTGAACTGGGCGCGAGGATGACACGATGAGCCTGCTACCCGAATATCAGAACATCTTCACCACCGTTCAGGTGCGCACCCGGCCCGAGATGGGCATCCCGATCGAAAGCGAGATGGACCGGACCAGGTCGGCCACCTTCTCCTGGTGGATCGGCAAGATCGGCAACGCCCAGCTCGGCCCCATCTATCTGGGTTTTCTGGGCGTTGCTTCGCTGGTAACCTTCACGATCGGCTTCGTGATCATCGGCCTGAACTACTGGGCCCAGGTCGACTGGAACCCGGTGCGTTTCGTCCTCGAAATGCCGTGGCTGTCGCTCGATCCTCCGCCGCCCGAATACGGGCTCAAGGTAATGCCGCCGCTCAACGAGGGTGGCTGGTGGCTGATCGCCGGCTTCTTCATCACCACATCGATCCTTCTGTGGTGGGGCCGCATGTACCGCCGTGCGGTGGAACTGGGCATGGGGCTGCATGTGCCGGCTGCGTTTGCCGCTGCCATCTGGCTCTATCTGGTGCTCGGCTTCATCCGGCCGATCGCCATGGGCTCATGGAGCGAGGCGGTGCCGTTCGGCATTCTGAGCCATCTGGACTGGACCAACAACTTCTCGTTGATCTGGGGCGGCAGTCTGTTCTGGAACCCGTTCCACATGCTGTCGATCGTGTTCCTCTATGGTTCGGCCCTGCTGTTCGCGATGCATGGCGCAACGATCCTGGCGACCAGTCGCTATGGCGCCGAACGCGAACTGGAACAGATCACCGACCGGGGCACGGCCGCCGAACGCGGAGCGCTGTTCTGGCGCTGGACGATGGGCTTCAACGCCACGATGGAATCCATCCACCGCTGGGCCTGGTGGTTCGCCATGCTGTGCGTGTTGACCGGCGGCATCGGCATCCTGCTGACCGGCACGGTGGTCGATGACTGGACGGCCTGGGGCATCAAGCACGGCATCGTGCCCGAGGATGCAAGCTGGTGGCCGATCACACCGGATTCGACCACCTCGTCCTGGGGACAGGACAACTGACACTGGCCATTGCAGGGCGGGCGGTTTCGCCTGCCCGGCATGCCGCACCCTCGTTGGCGCGCCATGGCGCCGGCAAGAAGCGGCACAGGACGGCCGGTCACTGTCCTCCAAACATCGGGCCGGCCTTTAAACCTCCGCTTCGGACGCGAAGCGGAGGTTTTTTCTTGGATCCTGTGATGATTGATGGCTGAACCGGTCAGATGCGCAGATCGGGGAACCGGTCGCAATAGATGCGGAACCAGGGCGTAAAGGCCTCCGGATCGCGATCCATGTCGGCGCGCAGTTCCGCTGCCGTCACCCAGCGCACCGCCGCCACCTCGTCCGGATTGGGCCGGATGACGAGCGTTTGGCGATTCGCATGACCGATGAACATTGTCACCCGCTCATGCTCGTGCAGCCCGTTGCTGACATCGGCCGAATATTCCACCTCATGACGCTCGGTGAGCGGCACGCCAAAGCCCAGTTCCTCGCGCAGCCGCCGCGCGGCGCTCGTGGCGACGGGCTCGTCCCAGTGCGGGTGCGTGCAGCATGTGTTCGCCCACTGGCCGCCACAATGATATTTGTGGCTGGCGCGCTGCTGGATCAGCAAATGGTCGCCCGAAAAGACAAAGACCGAGACGGCCAGGTGAAACACCGCCTCGCGATGGGCCTGCATCTTGCCGATCGGGTAGAACGATCCGTCCTCGGCGATGGCCGGAATGATGGGATCGGTGTCGCGTATCGTGTCCATCGCTCAGGCCGCCTGCCGGGGTTGCGTTTCGTCGGGCACCGGCGGCGCGCCGGCGGCAAAGCGCTCAAGGCCGGGCCAGGCGCCCTCGACGGCGAGAAGATTGAAGCGCGCAAAAAGGGATTCGGCGAACCAGCCCTCGTCCCAGGCGCGGCGGACGGCGGTGCCATGGGTCTGGCTTGCGAGCGAAAAGGTCCGCATGGCCGCCTCGTCATCCCAGATCGAAAAGGTCATCTGGTGCTTGTAGGGGATCTCACCCATGCCCATCATGAAATGCTGGTGCGGATCGGCCTCGGCCACGTCCGAGATCGCCGGCACGAGCGACCAGAACGCCGCCAGCTTCGACCAGCGCAATGTGGCGCGCGTCAATGCCACGATCGGCCCTTCCGGCCGCGTCTGCGCATCGACGGCAAACGGTTCGGCGCCACTCCATTGCCCCCTTGTCTGCGTCGCGGCCAGATGAAGCGTTGCGGAACGGTCGGCGCGGGCCCGGTAGCGCGCAAACGGCGTCGCGTCATCAAGCGCCTTGCGCGCTGCGGCCCCATCGTCCCAGACGCACAGGAGCGTGTAGGTCGAAAAATCGGGGGTCGTCGAAAAACCGGCGCCGGCGCCGGTGCCCATCATCTTGTGAAAGCGCAAACCCTCCATCCGGGCGACCGCCGGGCGCATCAGGCCCATTTGCGAGAACGCCCACAGCTCCGCCGGCAGGCCGACGAAGTGATAAAGTGAGAGTGTCACGATCTGCATTGTCGGTTGCGGACCTTTCCGCCGCCTGAGCGCTGCGCTCACCGTCTAAGGTAATCCTGCCCTTACGCAATCCAACCTAGACCTTCGGATCAGGCCCGCATGCGCCAAATCCCTACGCCACGGCCCTTGCGAGTGCGCATTGTGACCACAGGTCGCACAGGGCGGCGGCGAGATGGGCGATGTCGGCGTCGGTATGGAACGGTGTCGGCGTGATCCTGAGCCGCTCGGTGCCCACAGGCACCGTCGGATAGTTGATCGGCTGGACATAGATGCCGTAATCGTCCAGCAGGATGTCCGAGATCCATTTGCATTTGGCCGCATCGCCCACCATCACCGGAACGATGTGGGACGGGTTGACCATGTGCGGAATGCCCTGA
>JAEPON010000038.1 GCA_017642895.1 Roseitalea sp. | reverse complement strand
TCGGTTCCGCCCGCACCGGAGCCGGCGAAATCAACAAGGTCCATAGCGCCAGCGCGGCAAGCGGCGTTCTGACATGCATCAGAAGACCCTAGGCCGCAGGAAAAGCCGTTTCAACGACGCTGAGCAGACACCAATGCCTGCTTTGCCGCCATCGGCGGACGCCCATCGCACTTGGGCCAAAGGCAGGTCATGCCCTGACAATCAAACCGGACCACTCTGACGAGTTTGATAATTTGCTCGCTTGCAAACGTCTCCACCAAGAACCTTCGCCCCACGACACAGAAGCATCTTTGCCAGTGCCGAGCCGACTTTTCCAAGTCCCTGAATGCCGACACGTACGCAATCGAGGTTTCGCGTTCCCTTCTTAGTCTCGTGGGCGCGCTGAAGCGTCTCAAACACGCCCTTGGCCGTCAAACGATCAGGAGCAATGGATCCGGTGCCCACCATCCAACGACTTGTATTGCACATATGTTGGACGTCGGCAGCGGACAACCCAACGTCCACACCCGTGCGAAACCGCCCATTGAAACTGTTTACCAGCCGGGCGATCCCGTCTTGAAACGCTGGTCTTGCGTTTAAGTCGGGTGCAGCAAGGACAACCGCCTTAGCACCACCATATCCCAGACCCGTGATTGCACATTTTTCGCTCATGCCTTTTGACAGCCGCAACACGTCGGTGAGCGCATCGCCCTAACTGGCGTTGATCAGCCCCACCTGAGTGGTCCAGTTTGATTGTTTGTGCATGACGGGCCTTTGGTCCATCGGGACGAGGGTTTCCGGGGCCGGCGGGCGATAGCCCGATGCACTGTGTGGTCGCTTTGTGTTGTAGTACCTCCTGCACTGTTCGATCAGGATTTGCGCCTCTTTGAGGCTGTAGAAGATCTCGCCGTTGAGCAGTTCGTCTCGGAACCGCGCGTTGAAGCTCTCACAGTAACCGTTCTCCCGAGGTGATCCCGGTTCGATATAGGCGGTCTTCGCGCCGACAGCCCTGATCCAATCCTGAACGGCCTGGGCAACGAACTCGGGGCCATTGTCTGATCGGATGAAGGATGGCACCCCGCGCAAGATGAAGAGGTCGCTCAGGGCATCAATGACGCTGGTGGCATTGAGCTTGCGCTCGACCCGGATCGCCATGCATTCGCGGCTGAACTCGTCGAGGATGTTCAGTGTCCGGAATGCCTTGCCGTCATCGGTCCTGCAGTGGACGAAGTCGTAGCTCCAGACATGGTTGCGATGCCTTGGCCTGAGCCGGACACATGATCCATCGGTCAGCCAGAGCCGGCCCTTCCTCGGTTGCTTTGCAGGCACCTTCAGCCCCTCCCGCCGCCACAGCCGTTCGACCCGTTTGTCATTCACTTGCCAACCCGCATCTCTGAGCAGCGCAGCGATCCGGCGATAACCATATCGACCATACTGTCGGGCCAATTCGATCATGTCGGCGACCAGGCGTTCTTCATCGGCACGACCTCTTGGCAATTTGCGCTGCGTGGATCGGTGCTGCTTCAGAACACGGCAAGCCCGGCGTTCTGAGACATTCAATTCGTTGCGAACTCGGTCAATAAAGGCACGACGACGGGCGGGGCTCAGAAGTTTCCCTTTGCCGCCTCCGCCAAAATCAGCTTGTCGAGAGTCAAGTCTGACACGGC
>JAEPON010000035.1 GCA_017642895.1 Roseitalea sp. | reverse complement strand
TTTCGACTCCATCCGGATCTCGATCGCGAGCCCGGAAAAGATCCTGTCCTGGTCGTTCGGCGAGATCAAAAAGCCCGAAACGATCAACTACCGCACGTTCAAGCCCGAGCGTGACGGCCTGTTCTGCGCGCGCATCTTCGGCCCGATCAAGGACTATGAGTGCCTGTGCGGCAAATACAAGCGGATGAAGTACAAGGGCATCATCTGCGAAAAATGCGGTGTCGAGGTCACGCTGTCGCGCGTGCGCCGCGAGCGCATGGGCCATATCGAACTGGCCGCCCCCGTCGCCCATATCTGGTTCCTCAAGTCGCTGCCGAGCCGCATCGCGACGCTGCTCGACATGACGCTCAAGGACATTGAGCGGGTTCTTTATTTCGAGAACTACATCATCACCGAGCCCGGCCTGACCCCGCTCCAGGAGCAGCAGCTTCTGAGCGAGGAAGAGTATATGATGGCCGCCGAGGAATATGGCGAGGACCAGTTCACCGCGATGATCGGCGCCGAGGCCATCCAGGAGCTTCTGGCCGGAATGGACCTGCCCAAGACGGCGGTCGATCTGCGCGAGGAGCTTGATGCCACCTCGTCGGAACTCAAGACCAAGAAGCTGATGAAGCGGCTCAAGGTGGTCGAGAACTTCATCGATTCGGGCAATCGCCCCGAATGGATGATCATGAAGACGATCCCGGTGATCCCGCCGGACCTGCGCCCGCTGGTGCCGCTCGATGGCGGCCGGTTTGCGACGTCGGACCTCAACGATCTCTACCGCCGCGTCATCAACCGCAACAACCGTCTGAAGCGGCTGATGGAGCTGCGCGCGCCGGGCATTATCATCCGCAACGAAAAGCGGATGCTGCAGGAATCCGTTGACGCGCTGTTCGACAATGGCCGCCGCGGCCGCGTCATTACCGGCGCCAACAAGCGTCCGCTGAAATCGCTGTCGGACATGCTCAAGGGCAAGCAGGGCCGCTTCCGCCAGAACCTTCTGGGCAAGCGCGTCGACTATTCGGGCCGTTCGGTGATCGTGACCGGCCCCGAACTCAAGCTGCACCAGTGCGGCTTGCCCAAGAAGATGGCGCTCGAACTGTTCAAGCCGTTCATCTATGCCCGTCTTGATGCGAAGGGCTATTCGTCCACGGTCAAGCAGGCCAAGAAGCTGGTCGAGAAGGAGAAACCGGAAGTCTGGGATATCCTGGATGAGGTGATCCGTGAGCATCCGGTGCTGCTCAACCGCGCGCCGACGCTGCACCGCCTGGGCATCCAGGCGTTCGAGCCGGTTCTCATCGAGGGCAAGGCGATCCAGCTTCACCCGCTGGTCTGCACCGCCTTCAACGCCGATTTCGACGGCGACCAGATGGCCGTGCACGTTCCGCTGTCGCTGGAAGCGCAGCTTGAAGCGCGCGTCCTTATGATGTCGACCAACAACATCCTGCACCCGGCCAACGGCCAGCCGATCATCGTGCCCTCGCAGGACATGGTGCTGGGCCTCTACTATCTGTCGATCGTCGCCGAAGGCGAGCCGGGCGAGGGGATGGTGTTCGCCGACATGGGCGAGTTGCACCATGCGCTCGAAAACAAGGTCGTCACGCTGCACACCAAGATCAAGGGCCGCTTCAAGACCGTCGATGAAGACGGCAACGATGTGTGGCAACTGCACGAGACGACGCCGGGCCGGATGATCATCGGCGAGTTGCTGCCCAAGAACGTCAAGGTGCCGTTCGATATCTGCAACACCGAGATGACCAAGAAGAACATCTCCTCGATGATCGACGTGGTCTATCGCCATTGCGGCCAGAAGGAGACGGTGATCTTTGCCGACCGGATCATGGCGCTCGGCTTCAGGCATGCCTGCACCGCGGGCATTTCGTTCGGCAAGGACGACATGGTCATCCCCGACAGCAAGGCCAAGATCGTCGAGGAGACGGACAAGATCGTCAAGGAGTACGAACAGCAGTACAATGACGGCCTGATCACCTTCGGCGAAAAGTACAACAAGGTGGTCGATGCCTGGGCGCGGTGCGATGATCAACTGACCGAAGAGACCATGGCCGGCATTCAGGCGGTGCAGTTCGAAGAGAGCGGCCGCCAGAAGCAGATGAACTCCATCTACATGATGGCGCGCTCGGGCGCGCGCGGCTCCACCCGCCAGATGAAGCAGCTTGCCGGCATGCGCGGGCTGATGGCGAAGCCGTCGGGCGAGATCATCGAAACGCCGATCATCTCGAACTTCAAGGAAGGCCTGACCGTGAACGAGTACTTCAACTCGACCCACGGTGCCCGCAAGGGTCTGGCCGACACCGCCCTGAAGACCGCCAACTCGGGCTATCTGACGCGTCGTCTGGTCGATGTCGCGCAGGATTGCATCATCACCGCCGACGATTGCGGCACCGACAAGGGCCTGACCATGACGCCCATCGTCGATGCCGGTCAGGTGGTGGCGACGCTGGGACAGCGTGTCCTGGGTCGCACGGTGCTTGAAGATGTCGTCAACCTGAAAACCGATGAAGTGCTGGTGAAAGCCGGCGCAATGGTTTCGGAAGCCGATGTGGACGCGATCGAGGCGGCCGGCATCCAGGCGATCAAGATCCGCTCGGCGCTGACCTGCGAGATGCAGTCCGGCGTGTGCGCGGTCTGCTACGGCCGCGATCTGGCGCGCGGAACGCCCGTCAACCATGGCGAGGCGGTCGGCGTGATCGCTGCCCAGTCGATCGGTGAACCCGGCACGCAGCTCACCATGCGGACGTTCCACATGGGCGGCACGGCGCAGGTGGTCGACACCTCCTTTGTCGAGGCGTCCTATGACGGCGTGGTCGAGATCAAGAACCGCAACGTGGTGCGCGACTCCAACGGCAACCTGATCGCCATGGGCCGCAACATGGCCGTCATCATCAAGGACGAGAAGGGCGAGGAGCGGGCGACGCACAAGCTGACCTACGGTTCCAAGCTGATGGTCGACGATGGCGACCAGATCAAGCGCGGCCAGCGCCTCGCCGAGTGGGACCCCTACACCCGTCCCATCATGACCGAGGTCGAGGGCACCGTCTCGTTCGAAGACCTCGTCGACGGCATTTCGATGCAGGAATCGGCTGACGAGAACACCGGCATCACCAAGCGCGAGGTCATCGACTGGCGGTCCAATCCGCGCGGTGCCGACCTGAAACCGGCGCTGGCGATCCTGGGCAAGGACGGCGAAGTGGCCAAGCTGGCACGCGGCGGCGACGCCAAGTTCCTGCTGTCGGTCGACGCGGTCCTGTCGGTCGAGCCGGGCGCCAAGGTCAAGCCGGGCGACGTGATCGCGCGTATTCCGATGGAAAGCGCCAAGACCAAGGACATCACCGGCGGTCTGCCGCGGGTGGCCGAACTGTTCGAGGCGCGCCGTCCCAAG
>JAEPON010000012.1 GCA_017642895.1 Roseitalea sp. | reverse complement strand
CGGTCTCCTTGAGCCGTTCATTGATGAACATCAGGAGGTCGAGTTGTTTGCGTGTCAGCATGGCGAATCCGGAAACAAACGAAAACAAATGTCGAACAGACGTTAACTGTTCCATTTGTGTTCCGCAAGGGATAAAATCCGGTTAACGCCCGCAATGCATTGTGCAGTTAGCGCGCGGCGACGCCCCATCAGTCGCGGGGGTGCACCATCAGGCCGAAAGAAAGCGCGCTGGCGCCAGTCAGGACGGTGATGGCGGTGGCGATGGCGTAGATGGTGATCATGACGGCTTTCCCTCTGGCAATGTGTCCCTTGTGCCTGTGAAAACGCATGGGCGATGTGATAGGTTGCACACAGCGATGCGATTTCACCGTTTCAGGGAGTGGACGATGATTGGTTCGGGACGATTGGCGTGCGCGACCGCATGTGTCTGGCTTGGCCTGACCGGCGCGGCATCGGCGACGGCGAGTGTTGCTTGCACCGGCGTCGATGATACCGACACGTCGGTCCTGCTGACGCTGGGGCGCGTGCCGGTTCTGGCCGTCGTCAATGCCATCATCGAGGCGGACGGCACCGTCTATGCGACCAATCCGCCGGCCGGCGAAGATGCCGAGGTGATCCTGTTCGGCCAGGGCTATACCGATCAAGAGCGCCTGTGGGCCGATTTCACCGATCCCAATGTCGAGGAGATCATCATCACGCTGCGCCTCGAACGCGCCTATGACGGCAAAACCGCCGCGGAAGCGGGCGTTTTGCGGATCGTCGGGCAGGGCGCCTATGCGGTGACGTGCGAAACCGGCTGACACGCGTCCGCATGACCATGCATGATTGCGCCATGCCGGCCGAAAAGCCTTTGCAGGCGAGCCGCTTTTTGCCTAGACGCACCCGATGAGCATTCATTCGGCCATTTATGCGGGCTCTTTCGACCCGCTGACCAACGGACACCTGTCCGTGCTGCGCGCGGGTTTGGCCCTGTTCGACCGCGTGACGATCGCAATCGGCACCCATGCCGGCAAAAAGGGCCTGTTCACCTTCGAGGAGCGCGAAACGCTGATCCGCGCAGCGCTCGATGAAGCCGGGCTTGCCGGTGAACGCGTCACCGTGACCGCGTTTGACGGTTTGGTGGTCGATGCAGCGCGCGCCGCCGGCGCGGTCGCCATGTTGCGCGGCCTGCGCGATTCCACTGATTATGCCTATGAGATGCAGATGGCCGGCATGAACACCGCCATGGCGCCCGACATCGAGACCGTCTTCGTGCCCGCGGCGGCCGAAACCCGTCCCATCGCCGCCACATTGGTGCGCCAGATCGCCGCCATGGGTGGTGATGTGTCGCCCTTTGTCCCCGGCCCGGTGGAAAAGGCGCTCAGGGCGCGGTTCGCCGGCTGATCCAAACCTGATCCGAAAAGAGGTTCCCATGCGTCTGACACGACGACTTGCGCTCGCCGCCATCGCCGCGCTCGGCCTGAGCGGCATCACCGTTTCCGCATCGATGGCCGAGACCAACCCGGCTGACACGATGGTCATCACGCTCAAGGATGGCGAGGTGCGCGTCGCGCTCAGGCCCGATCTTGCGCCAAAGCATGTCGAACAGATCAAGACGCTGGTGCGCCAGGGCGCCTATGACAATGTCGCCTTCCACCGCGTCATTGACGGCTTCATGGCGCAGACCGGCGATGTTCAGTTCGGCGACATGGAAGACGGGTTCAGCCTGCGGCGCGCCGGCACGGGCGGATCGGACCTGCCGGACCTTCCGGCCGAGTTCTCCGACGAGCCCTTCATGCGCGGCGTCGTCGGCATGGCGCGTTCGCAAAACCCCAATTCGGCCAACTCGCAATTCTTCATCATGTTCGATGAGGGCCGCTTCCTCGACGGTCAGTACACGGTCGTCGGCCAGGTGGTCAGCGGCATGGAGTTCGTCGATGGCATCACCCGCGGCTCGCAGGCGCAAAACGGCGCCGTCGCCGAGCCCGACCGCATGATCAAGGTCGAGATGGCCGATCAATAGGCACTGCCCAAAACCCGCCGGTTCTCAGGAGCCGGCCTTCAAGGAGAGGATATCCCATTGGCTTACAAGGACCCCGAGAACACGCTCGTCATGGAAACCACCAAGGGCGCGGTGGTGATCGAGATGAAGCCCGATCTGGCGCCCGACCATGTCGCGCGCATCAAGGAACTGGCCCGTGCCGGCGAGTATGACGGCGTGGTCTTCCACCGCGTCATTGACGGCTTCATGGCCCAGACCGGCGATGTGCGCTTCGGCAAGAAGGGCGGCGCCCATTTCGACCCCGGTCGCGCCGGCATGGGCGGCTCGTCCAAGCCCGACCTCAAGGCCGAGTTTTCCAGCGCCAACCATGGCCGCGGCACCTGCTCGATGGCCCGCGCCCAGAACCCCAATTCGGCCAACTCGCAATTCTTCATCTGCTTTGAGGACGCCTCGTTCCTCAACAACCAGTACACGGTCTGGGGCGAGGTGATCGAAGGCATGGACAATGTCGACCAGATCAAGCGCGGCGAGCCGGTGCAGGATCCCGATTCGATCGTCTCGGTGAAGGTCGCCGCGGACATTTGATCCTGACCATCACATGTCGCGCAGGGCGCCGCGCCGCGGCGTCCTGTTTTCATTTGGGGATCGATCGTGCGCGTCGATGAATTCGATTTCGATCTGCCCGAGGAACGGATCGCGCTGCGGCCGGCCGAGCCGCGCGATACCGCGCGCATGCTGGTGGTGCGCGACGGCGATCTGACGGACGCCGGCGTTCTCGACCTGCCGTCCTTCCTCGCCGCCGGCGATCTGATGGTGTTCAACGATACCCGCGTCATCCCCGCCCAGCTCGAAGGGACCCGCGAGCGCGACGGCCAGGTCGCGGGCATTGGCGCCACGCTGCACATGCGCATCGCGCCCGACCGGTGGAAAGCGTTCGTGCGCGGCGCCAAGAAACTGCGTGTGGGCGACCGCATCCGGTTCGGCAAAACGGGCGATGCCTGCCTTGCCGGCGCGCTCGACGCGACGGTCGCCGAAAAGGCAGAGGGCGGCGAGGTGACGCTCGCTTTCGATCTGGCCGGTCCGAATCTCGACGCGGCCGTCGCCATGGCCGGCCACATCCCGCTGCCGCCCTATATCGCCTCCAAACGCAGCGACGACGAGCGCGACCGCACGGACTATCAGACGGTCTACGCCCGCGAGGACGGGGCGGTGGCCGCGCCGACGGCGGGCCTGCATTTCACCGATCGCCTTTTCGGAAAGCTCGACGAGGCCGGCATCAACCGCGCCTTCGTGACGCTGCATGTGGGCGCCGGCACGTTCCTTCCCGTCAAGGCCGAGGACACGGACGATCACAAGATGCATGCCGAGATCGGGCATGTCTCGGAAGAAACGGCCCGTCTGATCAAAGAGACGCGGGCGCGCGGCGGGCGGATCGTCTCGGTCGGCACCACCTCGCTGCGCCTTCTGGAAAGCGCGGCAGGCGAAGACGGCTCGATCAAGCCTTTCGCCGGCGCCACCGACATCTTCATCACGCCGGGCTACCGGTTCCGGGCGGTTGATGTGCTGATGACCAATTTCCACCTGCCGCGCTCGACGCTGATGATGCTGGTCTCGGCCTTTGCCGGGATGGAGCCGATGCGGGCCGCCTATGCCCATGCGATCGAAACGGGCTATCGGTTCTATTCCTATGGCGATTCGAGCCTGTTGTTCCGGTCGGAGGCACGGGATGGATGATGATCTGAAACAGATGGACCGCGACCAACTGATCGCGGAAGTGCGGCGCCTGCGACAGGGAATTCGTGGGCATCGCGATTCAACCGGCCATGACTTGTGCTGGTTTCATCCCGACCTTTGGGGCCTGCTTCCGGAGGGGTTCGATCCGGACATCGCCGTTCCGCCCTGGCCGAAATTCATGCGCGGGTGCATTCGCTACCGGCAGTCGCTCGATGAACAGGCCCCGGCCGCGCCGGTTCACGACAGGGAATTTGATGGCTGAGTTCGGCTTCACCGTGCACGCAACCGATGGCGGTGCGCGGCGTGGCACGGTGATGACCGGGCGCGGCGAGATCGCGACGCCGGCGTTCATGCCGGTCGGCACCGCCGGCACGGTCAAGGGGCTCTATCTCGATCAGGTGAAGGGCGCCGGCGCCGACATCATTTTGGGCAACACCTACCATCTGATGCTGCGGCCCGGTGCCGAGCGGATCGGTCGTCTTGGCGGCCTGCACACATTCATCGGCTGGGACGCGCCGATCCTGACCGATTCGGGCGGGTTTCAGGTGATGAGCCTGTCGGCGCTGCGGCAGATGAGTGAAGAGGGCGTCACCTTCAAGAGCCATGTCGATGGCGCGATCCATGAGATGAGCCCGGAGCGCTCCATCGAAATCCAGGGGCTTCTGGGTTCCGATATCCAGATGCAGCTCGACGAGTGTGTGGCGCTGCCTGCCGACACCGACACGATGAAGGCGGCGATGGACCTGTCGCTGCGCTGGGCCGAGCGCTGCCAGGTCGCGTTCGGCGATCAGCCGGGCAGGGCGATGTTCGGCATCGTCCAGGGTGGCGACGATGAGGACTTGCGTGTCCAGTCGGCCCAGGCTCTCAAGGCCATGGATTTGAAGGGTTATTCGATCGGCGGGCTGGCGGTGGGCGAACCGCAGGAGGTCATGCTCGCCATGCTGGATGTGGTCTGTCCGATCCTGCCGGCGCAAAAGCCGCGCTATCTGATGGGCGTCGGCACGCCACAGGACTTGTTGCGTTCGGTGGCGCGCGGCGTCGACATGTTCGACTGCGTGATGCCGACCCGCTCGGGCCGGCACGGTCTGGCGTTCACCCGGCGCGGACGGGTTAATTTGAAGAACGCGCGCCATGCCGAGGATCACCGCCCGCTGGACGAGGAGATGGCGTGCCCGGCCTCGCGCGATTATTCGCGCGCCTATCTGCACCATCTGATCCGGTCCGGCGAAATGCTCGGCATGATGCTGCTGAGTTGGCACAATACAGCGTATTATCAATGGCTTATGGATCGGATGCGCAAGGCCATCGAAGAGGGCCGTTTCGCCGCATTCGCCGCCGAGACCGAAGCCATCTGGGACGCGGGCGACATCGCACCTCTGTGATGAGCACCTACCCGCCGCGCCGGAACAAAGTCCCGGGCAAGGTCGCAATACCGATTCCGGTCATCACCAGAACAATCCCGGCCAGATGGAACCCCTCCAGCCGTTCGCCCAGAAAGACGATGGCCATCAAGACGCCATAGGGCGTCATCAGATACATGAACATGCCGGCGACCGAGGCGCCAAGCGCGCGCACGCCATATTGAAAGCCCGAAAAGGCCATCAGCGACGAGATCAGCACGATCCCGCCGGTGGCGTACCAGGCTTCGCGTGTCGCCGGCAGGCCTTCGGCCGATGCGAGATCGACGGCGGCGAACGGCAGGTTGACCAGCGCGCCGAAGCTGGCGACCAGCGCGAACAGGCTCATATTGTCGAGCCTTCTGAGGCCGTCGGTGCGGTAGAGAATCGAATATCCCGCCCAGGAGAGGGTCGCGATGGCGATCAGAAGATCGCCGGGGTTGAAACCGAGCCGGGCGAGCGTTGCCAGATCGCCGCGCAGCACGATGATGGCCACCCCGATGAAACCCAGTGCGATGCCGGCCGTCTCGCGTCTTCCGATGGCGCGGCCGCGAAAAATGCGCTCAAGCAGGATGATCAGGATCGGCGCCGTCGAATAGATGAGCGTGGCGTTGGTCGCCGTCGTCAGGCTCAGTCCGAGATAGACGACACCCCCCGAAAGACCCATGCCGAGGAAACCGAGCGTCAGCAAAAGCCGCCAATGATCGGCCAGAACGGCGCGCAGTTCGGCGCCCTGGCGAACCAGCGCGAAGGGCAGCAGGATGGCCGCGACGGACGCCCAGCGCAGGAAGGCCAGCACGAAGGGCGCGGTATCGTCAGCCACGTAGCGGCCGAAAATGATGTTGGTCGAAAAGAAGAGCGGCGTTGCCAGCATCACCGCATAGGGAAGGGCCGGGGGTGGCGATGCGGCGTGCTCGGACATCGCACCGACCTAGCGGCGACGCATGCCGTCCGCAAGCATCGTCTGGAAATGGCGCCGCTTTGCGGATAGACGGGCGCCAGAACGCCGCAATTCGGGGAGCCATCCATGCCGCGCACCTGCCTGACCATCGTTCTCGCCGCCGGCGCGGGCACGCGGATGAAATCCGACCTGCCCAAGGTGCTGCACAAGGTCGCCGGCCTGCCGATGGTCGCCCATGTGACCGGATGCGCGCGGGCGGCGGGCAGCGGCGATGTCGCCATTGTCGTCGGCCACGGGGCCGATGCGGTGCGCGACGAACTGGGCGCCATCGAGGGTGACGCGCAATTCTTCACCCAGGAGCGGCAACTCGGCACGGCCAATGCGGTCATGGCGACGATGCCGGCCATCGGGGCCGGCCATGACGATGTGCTGGTGCTGTTCGGCGACACGCCCCTGATCACAGCCGAAACGCTGGAAGCGGCGCGCGCCGGCCTTGCCGATGGCGCCGATCTGGTGGTTGTCGGTTTCCGGCCGGACGACCCGCATGGCTATGGTCGGCTGATCGAACGGGACGGGCAATTGGTGGCGATCCGCGAGCACAAGGATGCAAGCGAGGCCGAGCGTCAGATCGGCTTTTGCAATGGCGGGCTGATGGCGTTCGCCGGCGCCCATGTCGCGGACTTGTTGAAAGCCATCGGCAACGACAACGCCAAGGGCGAGTTCTACCTGACCGATGCGGTGGAAATCGCCCACGGGCAAGGGCTCGACGTGCGTGCCATCGAAGCGCCGGTGGAGGATGTGATCGGCGTCAACACGCTTGCCGAACTGGCCGAGGTGGAAGCGATCTGGCAGGCGCGCCGCCGGCGGACGCTGATGCTCGATGGCGTTTCGATGGCCGCGCCTGACACGGTGCATCTCAGCCACGACACACGGATCGCGCCCGGCGCGGCGCTTGAGCCCAATATCTGGTTCGGCCCCGGCGTAAGCGTCGATGCCGGCGCGCGCATAAGGGCGTTCAGCCATATTGAGGGCGCTTCCGTCGGCCCCAATGCCGAGATCGGCCCGTTCGCGCGGCTGCGGCCGGGCACGGTGCTTTCTGAAAAGACCAAGGTCGGCAATTTCTGCGAGATCAAGAACGCGACCGTCTCAGCAGGGGCAAAGGTCAACCATCTGACCTATATCGGCGACGCGGCCATCGGCGCCGGTGCCAATATCGGTGCGGGCACGATCACCTGCAATTATGACGGGTTCGGCAAGCACCACACAGAGATCGGCGCGGGCGCCTTCATCGGTTCCAATTCGGCGCTCGTCGCGCCGGTGACGGTGGGCGAGGGCGCCTATGTCGGGTCGGGCAGCGTCGTCACCGACAATGTACCCGCCGACGCGCTGGCGATCGGCCGCGCCCGTCAGGTCAACAAGGACGGGCTTGCCGCGCGCCTGCGGGCAAAGTTCGCCAAGGCGAAGGCGGCAAAAGGTTAGCCGACCGCCTCTCCCCGCTTGCGGGGAGAGGGATACGAGACCGCGCAAGCACAGCGCGCGCTGGTCGCAGTTGGGTGAGGGGGATTGATAAGGCCGCAGCGACCGACATGGGACACGCCGCTGCCCCTCATCCGTTCTCTCGCTGCGCTCGAGGCCGCCTTCTCCCCGCCTGCGGGGAGAAGGAACCACCGCTCACCCCGCGCCCAGCAGCCGCACGGCCGCGTCGCGCTCGAACAGATAGAGCAGGATGCGCAGCGCCTTGCCGCGGTCCGACAAAAGCTCCGGATCGGTTTCGAGCACCAGCCGCGCATCGTCCCGCGCCACCGGCAAAAGGTCGCCATGGGCTTCGAGCCGCGCCAGCGTGAAACCCGGCGTGCCCGATTGCCGCGTGCCGAGCAATTCGCCTTCGCCGCGCAGGCGAAGATCCTCCTCGGCGATCACGAAGCCGTCCTCGGTGCGGCGCATCACGTCGAGCCGTGCGCGGGCGGTCTCGCCCAACGGCTCGCCATACAAGAGGATGCAGGACGACGCACCCGCGCCGCGCCCGACCCGCCCGCGCAACTGATGAAGCTGCGACAGGCCGAACCGCTCGGCATGTTCGATCACCATGATCGTCGCGTCCGGCACGTCGACGCCCACTTCAATGACCGTTGTTGCCACCAAAAGCCGTGTGTCGCCGGTCTTGAAGGCGGCCATGGCCGCATCCTTTTCCGGCCCCGTCATCCGGCCATGGACCAGACCGGCCATGTCGCCAAACAGGCCGGCCAGCTCGGCATGGCGCGCTTCGGCCGACATGACGGGCACCTCCTCGCTGTCTTCGACCAGCGGGCAGATCCAGTAGATCTTGCGCCCTTCTGCGACCGCCTTGCCGATGCGGTCGAGAAGGTCGTCGAGGCGCGCGATGGGCATGGCGACTGTAGCGACCGGCTTGCGGCCGGCGGGCTTCTCGTCAAGCCGCGAGACATCCATGTCGCCATAGGCGGTCAGCACCAGCGTGCGCGGGATCGGTGTCGCGGTCATCACCAGCATGTCGGCGCCGCCGCCCTTTTGCGCCAGAAGCAGCCGCTGGTGCACACCGAACCGGTGCTGCTCGTCGATCACCGCAAGGCCCAGATCGGCGAAGGTGACGCCTTCCTGGAAGAGCGCATGGGTGCCGATCAGGATGTCGATGGCGCCTTCTTTCAGATCGGCGAGGATTTCGGCGCGGCGGGCGCCCTTGTCGCGCCCGGTCAGGATGGCGACGCGCAAACCGGCCCGTTCCGCCAGCGGCCCGATGGTCGCCATGTGCTGGCGCGTGAGCACTTCGGTCGGCGCCATCAGGGCACCCTGCGTGCCGGCCTCGACCGCGCGCGCCAGCGCCATCAGCGCGACGATCGTCTTGCCGGACCCGACATCGCCCTGAAGAAGGCGCAGCATGCGGTCGGGCGCGGCCATGTCCGAGGCAATCTCGTCGAACGACCTTTTCTGCGCGCCCGTTAGCGGGTGGGCGAAGGCCAGCGACACGGCCGCGACAAGATTGCCATCGCCCGACAATGAGCGGCCAGCGGCGCGTTTGGCCCGCGCCCGCACGAGCGCCAGCGCCAACTGCCCGGCCAGCAGTTCGTCATAGGCGAGCCGGCGGCGATTGACCGTCTCAAGGCCGATATCGGCGGCGGACTGCGGATGGTGGATCGCCGACAGCGCGATGGCCATGGCGGGCCAGCGCTCGCGCTTCAGAAGCGCGCCATCGAACCATTCGGGCAGGTCCGGCACCCGGTCGAGCGCCTGCAGGATCGCCCGCCGCAGCACCTTGCCCGACAGCCCTGCCGTCATCGGATAGACCGGCTCGATCAGCGGCAGGCTGTCGGCTTCGTCCTCGGCGACCATATGGTCGGGATGGACCATGGAGGCGCGGCCGTTGAACCATTCCACCTTGCCGGAGACAAGCACCGTTTCCCCCACGGGCAGGGCGCGTTCCAACCACTGGCCCTGGGCGCGAAAGAAGGTCAGCGCGATCTCGCCCGATTCGTCGTGGCAGAAGACGCGGTAGGGCACGCGCCTGTTGCCGCGCGGCGGCGCCTGGTGCCGGTCCACATGCAGCGTCAGCGTGACGATCGTGCCCGGCACCGCCGCCATGATGGTCGGTCGCGCGCTGCGATCGATCACCGAATGGGGCAGATGGAACAAAAGCGCGCCGACATGGGGTTCGGCGCCATCGCCGCCGCGCCCGAGCGCCTGCGCGATCAGGCCGGCGAGCTTGGCGCCCACGCCTTCGAGCGTGGTCACCGGCGCAAACAGCGGATCGAGGATGGAGGGGCGCATCACCGGTTTATGTTGGCCGGGCAAAGCAAGATCAAGGCTGACATGATGCCCGCTGCCCGCTATATGCGCCCGACACCAGCCCAACCGGACCTTCGCGCGCCATGACCGACCCGCAGACACTTGATGCACGCCGCCGCCGCGCGCGCTTTCGCGCCTGGCATCGCGGCATGAAGGAGATGGACATTGTGCTGGGCGGCTATGCCGATGCCCATGTCGCGCAGATGGACGCGGACGAACTGGCGGCCTTTGAGGCGCTGATGGAGATCCTCGACCGCGACCTCTTCAAATGGTTCACGGGCGAGGGGCCGGTGCCGGCCGAACAGGACACGCCGCTGTTCCGCGCAATCTGCGCGCACCACAAGATCGAACTGGCCTGATCGATGGCCGAACCGCTCTTTGACGTCCCGCATGTGCCCGCCGATGCGGGTCAGGTCGCGCTCACCGGCGTCGCCGACGGCATGGAAGGCTTCGTTCTGGCGGGGCTTGCCGCTCAGGCCGATGCGCCACTCATCCATGTCGCGCGCGATGCGGCCCGGATGGCCGACATCGCGCAGGTGCTGTCGTTCGCCGCCCCCGATCTCGACATCATCCAGCTTCCGGCCTGGGACTGCCTGCCCTATGATCGCGTTTCGCCCAGCGCCGAGGTCACCGCGCAGCGCCTTTCGGCACTGACACGCATTGCCGCGCTGGCCGCAAACCCGCGCCGCGCCATCGTCCTGACGAGCGCCAATGCGGTTCTCCAGCGCGTGTTGCCGCCCGAAACCATTGCGGGGCAGGCCATCGATGTGCGTCCCGGCCAGGTCGTTGCGATGGAAGGCCTGGTCGGCACGCTCAACGGCAACGGCTTCATGCGCGTGCCGACGGTGCGCGAAGTGGGCGAATATGCGGTGCGCGGCGGCATCCTCGACGTGTACGCGCCGGGTTCGGAAGGGCCGGTGCGCCTCGACTTTTTCGGCGATACGCTGGAGACGGTGCGCGGCTTCGATCCCGCGACCCAGCGCACCACCGACCAACGCAAGGCGTTCAGCCTGCAGCCGATGAGCGAAGTGGTGCTCGATGCGGCGTCGGTGACGCGGTTCCGCACGCGCTATATCGAGACCTTTGGCGCGCCGGCGCGCGATGATGCGCTTTATGCCTCGATCGTTGCGCAGACGCGCTTTGCCGGCATGGAGCACTGGCTGCCCTTCTTCGCCGAAAAGCTTGTGACGCTGTTCGACGCGCTGCCGGACGCGCCGGTGGTGATCGAACCGCTGGCGATGAACGCGGTCGCCGAGCGCGCCGACCAGATCAACGAGTATTACAAGGCGCGCACCGACCAGCTCGAAGGCAAGGCGATGGGAGAGGCCGCGCCCTACAAGCCCGTCGCGCCGGAGCTTTTGTACCTCGACAAGGCCGGTTTCGACGCCGTCGTGGCATCCCGCATGACCGTGCACCTGTCGCCCTTCGACCGGCCCGAAAGCGCCGGCACCGCCATCATCGCGCTCGACGGCCGTGCGGGTCGCAACTTCTCCGCCGAGCGGGCGCAAAAGGATATCAACGTCTTTGAGATCGCGGCGCGCTTCATTGCCGACGCGCGCGGCGAGGGCCAAAGGGTCGTGCTCGCCGGCTGGTCGGAAGGGTCGCTGACGCGGCTGGTGCAGATTCTCGAGGAGCACGGGCTCGAAGGCTTTTCCGGCATCGTGCCGGACGCGGCGGCGCTGGCGCGGGTTCCGCAGAACGTCGTCGCCACGGCGATCCTGAACATCGAGCACGGCTTTGACTGGTCCGACACGTTCGTCATCGGCGAGCAGGACATTCTGGGCGACCGGTTGGTGCGCCGGCGTTCCAAGAAGCGCGGCGCCGATTTTATCTCCGAGGTCGCCGCGCTCAATCCGGACGATCTCGTCGTCCATGTCGATCACGGCATTGGCCGCTTTGCCGGCCTGAAGACCATCGAGGCGGCGGGCGCGCCGCATGATTGCCTGGAAATCCGCTATCATGGCGATGACCGGTTGTTCCTGCCGGTCGAGAACATCGAACTCCTGTCGCGCTACGGGTCCGACAGTGCCGAAGCGCAGCTCGACCGTCTGGGCGGCGGGGCTTGGCAGGCGCGCAAGGCCAAGCTGAAGAAGCGGCTGCTCGATATGGCAGGCGATCTGATCGCCATCGCAGCCGCTCGGCAGATGCGCTCGGCGCCCGAACTGCGCGCGCCCGAGGGGCTCTATGACGAGTTCGCTGCGCGCTTTCCCTATGACGAGACCGAGGATCAGTCGACGGCGATCGACGCGGTCGAGGACGATCTGGGCAAGGGCCGGCCGATGGACCGGCTGATCTGCGGCGATGTGGGCTTCGGCAAGACCGAGGTGGCGCTGCGCGCCGCGTTCCTGGCCGCCATGAACGGGCTGCAGGTCGCCGTTGTCGTGCCGACGACGCTTCTGGCGCGGCAGCATTTCAAGAGCTTTTCGGAGCGTTTTGCCGGGCTTCCGGTCAATCTCGCCCATGCCTCGCGGCTGGCCGGCCCCAAGGCGCTGGCCGACGCCAAGAAGGGCATCGCCGACGGTTCCGTCGATATCGTCGTCGGCACCCACGCGCTTCTGGGACAGTCGATCCGCTTCAAGCAGCTTGGCCTGCTTATTGTGGATGAAGAGCAGCATTTCGGCGTCAAGCACAAGGAACGGCTCAAGGAGCTGAAATCCGACGTTCATGTGCTGACCCTTTCGGCGACACCGATCCCGCGCACGCTGCAACTGGCGCTGACGGGCGTGCGCGAACTGTCGCTGATCACAACGCCGCCGGTGGATCGCCTCGCGGTGCGCACCTTCATCGCCCCGTTCGATCCGCTGGTGATCCGCGAAACGCTGCTGCGCGAGCGCTATCGCGGCGGCCAGAGCTTTTATGTCGTGCCGCGCATTTCCGATCTTGGCGACGTCAAGGCCTATCTCGACGAGAATGTGCCGGAACTGAAGGTCGCCGTCGCCCATGGGCAGATGGCGCCGGGCGAACTCGAAGACATCATGAACGCCTTCTATGACGGCTCTTATGACGTGCTCCTGTCGACGACGATCGTCGAAAGCGGGCTCGACATCCCGTCCGCCAACACGCTTGTCGTCCACCGGGCGGACATGTTCGGCCTGGCCCAGCTCTACCAGTTGCGCGGCCGCGTCGGCCGGTCGAAACTGCGCGCCTATGCGCTGTTCACGCTGCCCGCGAACAAGCCGCTGACCAAGACCGCCGAACGGCGCCTCAAGGTTCTGCAATCGCTCGACACGCTCGGCGCCGGCTTCCAGCTTGCCAGCCATGATCTCGACATCAGGGGCGCCGGCAACCTTCTGGGCGAGGAACAGTCCGGCCACATCAAGGAAGTGGGGTTCGAACTCTACCAGCAGATGCTCGAAGAGGCGGTGGCCGAACTCAAGGGCGAGGACGATGCGGACCATGGCGAATGGTCGCCGCAGATCACCGTCGGCACGCCGGTGATGATTCCGGAAAGCTATGTGCCCGACCTGTCGCTGCGCCTGTCGCTTTACCGCAGGCTGGGCGGGTTTGAGAGCGTGGAGGAAATCGACGGGTTCGGCGCCGAACTGATCGACCGGTTTGGTCCGCTGCCCGAGGAAGTCGAGCATCTTTTGAAGATCGTCTACATCAAGGCGCTGTGCCGGCAGGCCAATGTCGAAAAGCTCGATGCCGGCCCCAAGGGCGCGGTCGTCCAGTTCCGCGGCCAGCAATTCGCCGACCCGGCCGGTCTGGTGCAATGGATCGCCGAACAGGGCGCGCTGGCCAAGATAAGACCCGACCAGTCGGTCGTCTTCTCGCGCAATTGGCCAACGCCAGACAAAAGGCTGGCGGGCGCGGCGGTGCTGATGACCAAGCTCGCCAACCTGGCCAAGGCGCACAAACAGGCGGCATAGACGAAAAAACCGCCGGCGCTTGGCACCGGCGGTTTTGATCGTTCGTGAAATGAGAGCGCGGCCTATTCGGTCGCCGCTTCGGTTCCGCCTTCTTCCTTGGCGCGCTCCTGTTCGGCTTTCAGCCGCTCCTGGAACTCTTCGCGCCTGCGCTCGATCTCGGCCTGAAGCTGCTGCTGGCGCTCCTCGACCTCGGACTGCTGGATCGGGTCGCCGTCAAAGGCTGCGGTGAAACCCTGCAGCGTCACCTCGATCGGGTTGGGCTGGTTCTGGAAGTTCACCGTGGTCAGCGTCATGCCGCCGCCCGCTTTCAGCGAGCCAACCAGTTCCTCGGTCAGCGGCGTTTCGGCGATGCAGCGGTCGGGCAGGCAGATCGAATAGGGGATGCGGCGGGTTTCGCCGCCGTCGATCTGCATGCCGATGCCGGCCGGAATGACGCGGCCCGTCGGAACGGCGATCTGGAAAAGGGCCCGGTTCTGCTTGCCGGTGATCTGGATCAGGTTGACCGCGGTCAGAAGCTGACCGGTCTGCGCGGTGCGCACATTCTGCACGTTGCAGATGTCATTGTCGGCCTGTTTGGTGCAGACCTTGAACCACTGGTTCTGGGGCGGCGCGTTCTGTGCCTGTGCCTGGCCGGCCATCGCGGTCAGCGCGAGCGCCCCGAGCGCTGCCGCCAGAGATGCGGATTTCGATCCCATCGTCATGATTGTCCTTTGTCGATTTTTGTCTCCGAGAAGGCTGGCCGC
The DNA here is from genome assembly GCA_017642895.1 of Roseitalea sp. GTDB lineage: Bacteria > Pseudomonadota > Alphaproteobacteria > Rhizobiales > Rhizobiaceae > Roseitalea. The sequence continues at coordinate 114,650 of JAEPON010000012.1, read as the reverse complement.
AGCCCTGACCCTGAAATGAGGCCGCACCGTGACGCCCGTCGCGTGGCGCCTGATACACAGTCTTGGCTTGTGTTTCCACCCCCGCGCGCCTGTCACGCCGGCTGTATCAACGGCGGACGCCCATGCTAGCATCGTCCGGAATCGCCAAGGGAGAACCCTCTCGTGAAACGCTTGATGATCATGGCCGCAGCCCTTGCGATGGTTGCAACGGCCACCGGCGCCGAACCGATGCACGGGATCGCCATGCACGGCGATCCGGCGCTGCCGGCCGATTACACCCATTTCCCTTATGCCAACCCGGATGCGCCGCACGATGGTGCGATCACCTATGGTGTCGTCGGTACGTTCGACAGCCTCAACCCGTTTGTCCTGAAGTCCATGCGGACCACCGCGCGGGGCATCTGGGATCCCGAATTCGGCAATCTGGTGTTCGAATCGCTGATGGTGCGCTCGCGCGACGAACCCTTCACCATGTACGGCCTTCTGGCCGAAACCATCGAAACCGACGATGAGCGGACATGGGTCGAGTTCACGCTCAACGCCGATGCGCGCTGGTCCGACGGCGTGCCGGTGACGCCCGAAGACGTGATCTTCACCTATGACATCCTGACCGAGAAGGGCCGCCCGCCCTTCAACCGGCGCATGGCGCGGATCGAGCGGATCGAAAAGACCGGCGAGCGCTCGGTGAAGTTCCATCTCAACGATGAAGCCGACCGCGAATTCCCGCTGCTGCTCGCTCTGACACCGGTCCTGCCGGCGCACGCGACCGATGTCGACAATTTCGAAGGCGCGACATTGGAGCCGCCGGTCGGCAGCGGGCCTTATCTGGTCGAAAGCGTCGAGCCGGGCGCGCGCATCACCTATCGCCGCAACCCCGACTATTGGGGCCGCGACATCCCGGCCAAGCAGGGCTTCGACAATTACGCGCGCATCACGGTCGAATATTTCCGCGATACGACCGCGCGGTTCGAAGCGTTCAAGAAGGGCGTCTTCGACATCTATCCCGAGAGCGACCCGATCAAATGGGAAACCGCCTATGACTTCCCGGCGGTGACGGACGGGCGCATCGTCAAGCAGGCGTTCGGAACGGGAAGACCGCAGCGCATGCTGGGGTTTTTCTTCAACACGCGCCGCGATGTGTTCGCCGACCGCAATGTGCGCGAGGCACTGGCCATGCTGTTCGATTTCGAATGGGTCAATGCCAATCTGTTCTCCGGGCGCTACACGCGCACCGGCTCGTTCTGGCAGAATTCCGAGGAGCTTTCGGCATTGGGCCGGCCGGCAGGCGAGCGCGAGCAGGCCCTGCTCGCCCCGTTTGCCGATGCGGTGCAGCCATCGGTGATGGATGGAAGCTACGCGCCGGTCGTCACGGACGGATCGGGCCGCGACCGCGCCGTCCTCCGCCGTGTCGTGCAAAAGCTCGGCGAAGCGGGCTATGCGATCGAGGACGGGCGGATGGTCAGGGATGGCGAACAGCTGGCGTTCGAGATCCTGCTTGGCACCGTGCCGGGCGCCTCGCAGAACGAAATCGAGCGCATGGCGCTGTCCTACCAGACGACCGCCGGGCTGATCGGCGTCGATATTGCCGTGCGCGGGGTCGACGACGCGCAGTTCCAGAAGCGCCGTCAAACCTGGGATTACGACATGGTGGCCGGCAGCCTGTCGTCATCCCTGTCACCCGGCGGCGAGCAAATCTGGCGCTGGGGGTCGGAATCGCGCGATCCCGAAGGCACGTTCAACTATGCCGGCGCGGCCGATCCGGCCATTGACACCATGATCGCGGCCATGGTGGATGCGCGCGCGCGCGAGGACTTCGCCGCTGCCGTTCGGGCGCTCGACCGCCTGCTGATTTCGGGCCACTATGTGGTGCCGCTCTACCATCTGAGCGAAAACTGGGTCGCCCATTGGAGCCATATCGGGCAGCCTCCCGAACCGGCGCTTTATGGCTACCAACTGCCTGTCTGGTGGTCGACCAGGACCGAATAGGCGAGTACCGCGAGAGGACCATCATGGCAGACACGCCGATCCCGATGAGCGTCGATGTGATCTCCGACGTGATGTGTCCCTGGTGCTTCATCGGCAAGCGTCGGCTTGAGCGCGCCGTCGAGATGGCCGATGGCGAATTCGATCTGACCGTCCATTGGCGGCCCTATCAGCTCGACGCGACCATCCCGCCCGGCGGGATGGACCGGAAGACGTATCTTGAAAACAAGTTCGGCGGGCCGGAGCGGGCCCAGGAAATCTACAGCCAGATCGGCGCGGCCGGCGCGGGCGAGGGGATCGACTTCAATTTCGAGGCCATCGCCATCTCGCCCAACACGCTTGATGCGCACCGGCTCGTCCGCTGGGCCGGCGAGGAGGGTCAGGCCATGCAGGGCGCGGTGGTCGAGCAATTGTTCACCCGCTTCTTCCTGCATGGCGAAAATGTCGGCGATCACGGCGTTCTGGCCGAAGCAGCCGGCGAAGCGGGCATGGATGGCACCGACGTGCGGCAATGGCTCGCAAGCGACCGCGATGCCGTCGAAACGCAAGCGGAAGCCGCCCGCGCCACGCAGATCGGCGTCACGGGCGTGCCATGCTTCATCTTCGGTCGGCGGGTCGCTGTCACCGGCGCGCACGACCCCGAAACGCTGGTCATGGCCATGCGCCAGACCGCGCAGGAAGCGCAGCCGAACTGAACGTTCTGGTCTTGCCTAGTGGGCCATCACGTCGCGCACGACGTAGCGGCCATGATCGGCGCTCCAGTCGAACATGTCGCCGACCTGCGGGTGGCGCACCGGCTCGCCCGTCTCATCGGGCAACAGGTTCTGCTCGGACACATAGGCCACATATTCGGTGTCCTCATTCTCGGCGAGCAGGTGATAGAAGGGCTGGTCGCGGCGCGGCCGGATCTCCGCCGGTATCGCCTCGTACCATTCCTCGGTGTTGTCGAATTCGGGGTCGATGTCGAAGATCACCCCGCGAAACGGGAACATGCGGTGCCGCACGACATCGCCGATGCCGAACCGCGCACTGACCGTTTTTGCGTCCGAATATCTCATGGCCCTAATTTGATGCGATAATCGGGTCGTTTCAAGGCCTTGACCGGTCACGCGCCCAGCCGGTACGCCATGGGCGGCGGCGATCGTGCGCTCGCCCGGCCTTTGCGGGGAATTCATGGCAAGCGTTTTCGGCCTGGTGCTGCCGTTCTTCGGGCTGATCGCCCTGGGGTTCGTGACCGCCCGCGCAACGCGCCAGCCGCTCGAAGCGCTGGGCTGGATGAACACCTTCATCATCTATGTCGCGCTGCCGGCCCTCTTCTTCAATCTTCTGGCCAAGACGCCGGTGGAAGAACTGACGCAATGGCGGTTCATCGTCGGCACCACCCTGTCCACATTCGCCGTCTTCGCGTTGATGTTCCTGATCGGGATTTTTCGCACGCGCGGCCGGATCGACGAGAGCACGGTGATGGGGCTCGCCGCCGCCTATGGCAATATCGGCTATATGGGGCCGGGGCTTGCGCTTCTGGCGTTCGGCGAAGCGGCCGTCGTGCCGGTCGCGCTGGTCTTCTGCTTCGACAACACGCTGCACTTCGTCATCGCGCCGCTGATGATGGCGCTGGCCGACGAGTCGCCCGACCGACCGCCGGCCTGGAAGCTGGCGCTCGATGTGGCAAAGCGCATCGTGCTGCACCCCTTCATCCTGGCGACGATCGTCGGCATCACGGCGGCCATTGCCGGCTTCCGCCCGCCGGCGGCGGCGCAGACGCTGCTCGACTATCTGGCGGGCGCCGCTGCGCCTTGCGCGCTGTTCGCCATGGGCGTGACGCTGGCGCTCAGGCCGCTGCGCCGCGTGCCGCCCGAAACGGCGTTCATCGTGCCGATCAAGCTGATCGTGCACCCGATGATCGCCTATGTGCTGGTCTCTTATATCGGCGACTTTCCGCCCGTCTGGGTCTATTCGGCCATGCTGCTGGCGGCGTTGCCCAGCGCAACCAATGTCTTCGTCATCGCCCAGCAATATGGTGTCTGGGTCGAACGGGCATCCGCCATGGTGCTGCTGACGACCATCGGCTCGGTCGCCACCGTCACGCTGCTGCTCTACCTGATGACAAACGCTATCCTGCCGCCGGATCTGTTCTGACATCGGCGGTTTTTCGGCGAAACGGGCCGGCCATTGCCTTCAGCCCGCCGCCGGGCTCGATCCCCTCGCGCATCACCAGACCGCGCAGGGGGCTGATGTTGCGCAACACCGACAGGAAGGCCGCACGGCCCATCTGCACCGGGAGGAAGTCGGTCAGGAGCGAGCGGTTGAGCGCATCGACACCGCCGGTGCGCATATAGACGTCGGCGCGGCGGCGCAGATCGTAGCGCCGCGCCACCGCTGCCGCGCCGGGATCTTCGCCCGCCTTGGCCAGAACGCCGGCCAGATCGGCGACATCGCGGAACCCAAGATTGAGGCCCTGCGCGCCGATCGGCGGGAAGGCGTGCGCGGCCTGTCCGATCAGCATGACGCGCGCCTTGCCGAATGTGTGGGCGACAAGGCTCGACAGGGGCCAGCCCTGGGGTTTGGTGACGTTGGAGACCTTGCCGAGGCTCGACTGCAGATGGTCTTCGATGGCCCGCGCCAGCACGTCCGGTTCCATCGCCATGACCGTCTCGACCCGCTCGGGCCGCATCACCCAGACAAGGCTCGACCGGTTGCCGGGCAGGGGAACCTGCGTGAACGGGCCTTCGGGAGTGTGGAACTCGGTCGAGATGAACTCGTGATGGCGCTCATGGTCGAACGCGGTGACCATGGCGGTCTGCGGGTAGGACCATGTGCGCTGGCCGATGTCGGCCGCTTGGCGAACGAGCGAATGAACGCCATCGGCGCCGACGACGAGCCGGGCTTCGTAGGTGTCCCCATTGGAGAGCGTCACGAACGCCGCATCGTCGTTGAACGCGACCGCCGACACCATCGCATCGGCCGTCTCGATCAGATCGTGGGTCTGGACAGCCTTGTCGAGCGCCGCGTTGAGCGCCCGGTTGGGAATGTTGTAGCCGAACTGGTCATAGCCCGCCTCGGCGGCACGGAAACTGACCGTCGGCGCGCGAAACAGGCGCCCCGTCGCATCGACCATGCGCAGCACCTTCAGCGGGGCCGCGGCGGCTTTGCAATCATCGAACACACCATAGGCGCGCAGCATGTGCACTGCCGGCTGCATCAGGGCGGTCGTGCGGGAATCATCCTCCAGAAAGGTGCCGGAAGGGGCGACGAGCACGATCCGATAGCCGCAGGCGGCCGCCTCAAGCGCGGCGGCCATGCCGGTCGGCCCGGCGCCGGAAATGACGATATCGGCGGGTTTGGTCATGGCGAACGCCTCTTCTGCGATACCGCCCATTTGGCGCGCGGCGCGGTCGCTGTCCAGCCGCCAATTGCCGCACGGCAAATGGCACGCACCACGACATTGTGGGGAGAAAAGCCGGCACGGCCAACATTTTGCATTGCACAGTGGCGCGATCGGCGCATACGCTCAAAGCGTTGCGCAACCAATCGACCGGGGGACGATGACCGCCAGCGCGTCCGAAAAGCCCGGCCCGGCACCGCTTCTGGCGGTCGAGGGCATTACCAAGCGGTTTGGCGATCTCGTCGCCAACGATGCGGTTGATTTCGATATTCTCACAGGCGAGATTCACGCGCTTCTGGGCGAGAACGGCGCCGGCAAGTCGACGCTGGTCAAGATGCTGTTCGGGTCGTTGAAGCCCGATGCCGGCCGGATCGTCTGGAACGGCGAACGGGTTTCGATCCCCAACCCGTCCGCTGCAAGACATCTTGGCATCGGCATGGTTTTCCAGCATTTTTCGCTGTTTGACTCGCTGACCGTTGCCGAGAACATCGCCCTGTCGCTTGAAGACGACGTGCCGCTGTCGACGGTGGCGGACGAGGCGCGCCGGCTGGGCGAAGTCTACGGTCTGACGCTCAATCCCGAGGCGCTGGCCGGCGATCTGTCGGTCGGCGAGCGCCAGCGGGTGGAGATCATCCGCTGCCTGTTGCAGGAACCGAGCCTGATCATCCTGGACGAGCCGACCTCTGTGCTGACGCCGCAGGAGGCCGAACGGCTGTTCGAGACGCTCGACAAGTTGAAAGCCGAAGGAAAGTCGATCCTCTACATTTCGCACAAGCTCGACGAGGTCAAACGCCTGTGCGACCGGGCGACGGTGCTGCGCCACGGCAAGGTGGTCGCCCATTGCGACCCGCGCGCCGAAACCGCCAAGAGCCTTGCGGCCATGATGGTCGGCGAGGAGGTGCAGGCGGTCCGCCGAACCCATGATGCGCCCACGGAAGACAAGGCCGATCGCGATATCGTGCTCGGGGTCCACAATCTCGACCAGCCGCCGCTCGGCCCGTTTTCCACGCCATTGCGCGCGATCCACATGAACGTTTTCGCGGGCGAGGTGTTCGGCATTGCCGGCGTGGCGGGCAATGGCCAGTCCGAACTGTTCGAGGCGCTGTCCGGCGAGCAGTTGCAGGACAATCCCAATGTCGTCACCATTGGCGGCGCGCCGGCCGGCCGGCTCGGCCCGAACGGGCGCCGGCGGCTGGGCGCGGCGTTCGCGCCCGAAGAGCGGTTCGGCCACGCGGCCGTCGCCACCATGCCGCTGACCGAGAACATCCTTTTGAGCCGACATGCGTCGGATGCCAGCGCCTACCAGTCGGGCGGACGGCTTGGCATGTTGCGCCGCTCGGCGCTGGGACGGACGCTGTCGCGGGTCGTCGAGGCGATGGATGTGCGCAAGTCCGGCGAAAATCCGGACGCGGGCACGCTGTCGGGCGGCAATCTGCAAAAGCTGATCCTGGGCCGCGAATTCGACCGGCGGCCACGGCTTTTCATCGTCAACCAGCCCACCTGGGGTGTCGATGCGGGCGCGGCGGCGCGTATCCGCCAGGCGCTGATGGACGCGGCGACTGCCGGCGCCGGCGCGCTGGTCATCAGCCAGGACCTCGACGAACTTCTGGAAATGTGCGACCGGGTCGCGGTCATCCATGACGGCGAAATGTCCGAACCGCTCGATGCGCGCACGGTCACCCGCGAACAACTCGGCCTTCTGATGGGCGGCGCCGAACCCGAAAAGCATCACGGTGTCGCCGCATGACCCGCATCGAGCTCGTCCGCCGGCCGCAGCATTCGGCGCTGTTCAGCGTCCTGTCGCCCTTCATCGCCGTCCTGATCACCGCTTTGATCGGCGGCATCATGTTCGCCATGCTCGGCAAGTCGCCGATCGGCGGCCTTTACGCCTATTTCATCGAGCCGCTGACCGAAATCTGGTCGATCCACGAACTGATCATCAAGGCAACGCCGCTGATCCTGATTGCGGTGGGCTTGTCGGTCTGTTTTTTGTCCAACAACTGGAACATCGGCGCCGAAGGCCAGTTCATCATGGGCGCGATTGCCGGATCGGTCATGCCGGTGCTCTATCCGGGCATCACCGGCCCGATGGTGCTGCCGCTCATGCTGGTGATGGGCATGGCCGGCGGGGCGGCCTGGGCGACCATCCCGGCCTTCCTGAAGGCGCGGTTCGGCACAAACGAGATCCTGTCCTCGCTGATGCTGGTCTATGTGGCGGAACTCTTCCTCGACTGGCTGGTGCGCGGGCCGTGGCGCAATCCCGAGGGCTTCAACTTTCCCGAAACGCGCTCCTTCCACGCCGACGCGATCCTGCCCGAAATGCTGTCGGCGTCGGGCCGGGCGCATTATGGCTTCGTCTTTGCGATCCTTGCGGCGCTGATCGTCTGGTTCATGCTGTCGCGCACGCTCAAGGGCTATGAGATCCGGGTGCTCGGCGAAAGCCCGAGGGCAGGGCGGTTCGCCGGCTTTTCCGCCAAACGCATGGTCTTTTTCGCCTTCATCGTCTCGGGTGCGCTCGCCGGCCTTGCCGGGATTATCGAGGTGTCCGGCGCGATTGGCCAGCTTCGCCCGGCCATTTCACCCGGCTACGGCTTCACGGCGATCATCGTGGCGTTTCTCGGACGTCTCAATCCGCTTGGCATCGTCGCCGCCGGGCTGATTCTGGCGTTGTCCTATCTGGGCGGCGAGGCGGCGCAGATATCGCTCGGCGTCTCCGACAAGGTGGCCAATGTGTTTCAGGGCGTCTTGCTGTTCTCGGTTCTCGCCTGCGACACTCTGATCCGCTATCGCGTGCGCTTTGTCAGCCCGCAGCCCGCCGCAGCGCCGGAGGCCGTCCGATGAGCCCCGATGTCATCCAGGCGATCCTGCTGACGGTGGTCACCGCCGCAACGCCGCTTCTGATCGCGGCGATGGGCGAACTGGTGGTCGAGCGTTCCGGCGTTCTCAATCTGGGCGTCGAGGGCATGATGATCATCGGCGCGGTCACCGGTTTCGGCGCCGCGCAGATCACCGGTTCGCCGTGGGCGGGCGTTCTGGCGGCGATCGTCTGCGGCGCGCTCTTTTCGCTGCCTTTCGCGGTTCTGACCCTGTCGCTGGCGACCAACCAGGTGGCGACAGGGCTTTCCCTGACGCTTTTGGGCCTCGGCGTCGCTGGCATGATCGGCGAACAGTTCGTCGGCCTGCCGGGCGTCCGGCTCGAAGCGATCGCTATTCCGGGCCTTGTCGACATTCCGCTGATCGGGCGCCTCCTGTTCGGACAGGACCCGATCTTCTATTTGTCGATCCTGCTTGCGGTGGGCGTCTGGTGGTTCATCTTCCGCACGCGCGCCGGCCTGACCCTGCGTGCGGTCGGCGATAGCCACGGGTCAGCCCATGCGCTCGGCATCAACGTGCTGCGCGTGCGCTATCTGGCGGTGATGTTTGGCGGCGCATGCGCCGGCCTTGCCGGCGCGCATCTGTCGCTGGTCTATATCCCGCAATGGGTGGAGAACATGACGGCCGGCCGCGGCTGGATCGCACTGGCGCTCGTCGTCTTTGCGTCCTGGCTGCCGCTGCGCGTCGTCATCGGCGCCTATCTGTTCGGCGCGGTGACCATTGCCCAGTTCCACGCGCAGGCGCAGGGCGTCGCCATCCCCTCGCAGTTCCTGTCGGCGCTGCCCTATCTGGCGACGATTGTCGTTCTTGTCTTGATTTCATCCAACAGACGGATGACGATGCGCAATACGCCGGCGTCGCTGGGCAAACCGTTTGTTCCGGACCGCTAGCACAACAACAAAAAGCCGATCACGGGCGGGATCGCGCGAAAGCGCGTTCAAGAATTTGGGCAATCACGAGTTTCGGGGAAAGGCGATCATGAAGAAACTTGCAACATCATTTCTGGCGGCGGCTGCGGCCGTGGCCATCACCGGCGCGGCGCAGGCGGCCGATGCCAAGGCCTGCTTCATCTATGTCGGGCCGATCGGCGATTATGGCTGGTCCTATCAGCACCATCAGGGGCTGCTTGACGTCGAAGCGGCGTTTGGCGACCGGGTGGAGACCGCCTATCTTGAAAGCGTCGCCGAGGGCGCCGATGCCGAGCGCGCCATCGAGCGCTTTGCGCGGTCGGGCTGCGACATCATCTTCACCACCTCGTTCGGCTACATGGACGCCACCAACAAGGTGGCCGCCAAGTTCCCTGATGTGAAGTTTGAGCATGCCACCGGCTACAAGCGCGAATCCGATAATGTTTCGACCTACAATTCGAAATTCTACCAGGGCCGCTACGTGCAGGGCCAGATCGCGGCCAGCGTGTCGGAGACAGGGGTTGCCGGCTATATCGCCTCGTTCCCGATCCCCGAAGTGGTGCGCGGCATCAACGCGTTTATCCTGGGCGCCCAGTCGGTCAATCCGGACTTCTCGCTGAAGGTGGTCTGGGTCAACACATGGTTCGACCCCGGCAAGGAAGCCGACGCCGCCAAGGCGCTGGTCGATCAGGGCGTCGATATTTTGACCCAGCACACCGATTCCACAGCCCCCATGCAGGTCGCCGAGGAGCGCGGCATCAAGGCGTTCGGCCAGGCGTCCGACATGTTCGCCTTCGGCGAGCAGACGCAGCTCACCTCGATCATCGACGATTGGGGCCCATACTATGTCGAGCGCGTGCAGGCGGTGCTGGACGGCACCTGGGAGAGCCACGATGTCTGGGACGGCATGGCCGAAGGCCATGTGGCGATGGCGCCCTATTGGAACATGCCTTATGAGGTTGCCGCCACGGCCCAGAAGACCGCGACGGCGATCACCGTCGGCGTGCTCGAGCCGTTCACCGGGCCGATCATCAAACAGGACGGCACGGAGTGGCTCGCCGACGGCGAGACCGCCGACATCGGTGCGCTTTTGGGCATGAATTTCTACGTTCAGGGCGTGGACGACCAGTTGCCCGAATAAGCGCGCAAGCGCTGACGCAATCGGTCAGGGCGCCCGGGGTTTCCGCCTCAGGCGCCTTGTCATTCGGCGGGCTGGATGGCGGCCGGCACGACTTCAGTGCCGGTTCGCTCGACCAAGGCGCGGCGCAGCGCTAGGGCAAAAACGGCGAGCACCACGAACGGTGCCATCGGAACCCGCGCGCTCATCGCAACAAGCAGCACAAACGGCGCGGCGAAGGCGATCGCCATCACCGTCTTCTCAAACAGCAGAAAGCCGCCGGCGATGCCGCGCGCGGCCAGAAACGCCATGGCCGGCGCCAGAAGATAAAGATCATAGTTCAGACCGAAGGGCGTGGCGATCAGCGCGCCGGCCAGCACCAGCGCGGCCTTGGTGTGATGCGCAACGCCATTTTGCGGCAGCCAGGCCCAGACGACACAAGCCGCGACGGTGATTGCCAACGCCGCATGCATTGCCATGGCCGCACCGTCGGAAACGCCGAGCAGACGCAAGGACGCATAGGCGGAAATCATCTTGTGCCATCCGACCCAGCCAAGCGTCAGCGCCTGCATGGCCTGATCGCTTTGCGCCAGGAACACCTGCCAAATCTGGGCACCGAACAGCTGCGCGGAGCCGCCCGCGAGCAGGCCAAGCGTCACGCCCGCGGAGATGATTGCCCGCCAATGGCCGCCGGCGAGCAGGGCAAACGGGATCAGAAGGCCAAGCTGGGGCTTGTAGGTCAAAAGGCCGAACAGGATGCCGGCCAGCACGGGGCGCTTTGGCAAAAGATAGAGACCGCCGCCGAACAGGGCAGCGCTCAGAAAGGCGTTCTGGCCATGTGCGATCGTCAGGAAGGCGGCGGGAAAGGCCAGTGCCAGCACGACCGTTTGCACGCTGTTGCCGGCGATGCGCGTCAAGACCCACAAACAGGCGCCGAAACTGACGGCAATCCAAGCGGCAAGCGCGGCATAGTGGGGCAGGGCGCCGAGCGGCAGCATGTATGCCAGATAGTGAGGCGGGTAGAAGAAGGCGAAATAGCCGGTATCCGGGAAGAGGGCGCGTTGGGCCGGCTCGAACAAGGCCCTGTCATAGGGCGTGAGCGGATTGCCGGCCAGCGCCTCGCGCGCCGCCACCCAGTAGGAGACGAAATCGGTGCCGAACGGCGCGCCGTTGGGCATGACGCCGCCATTGCTCCACAACACGAAAGCGGTTGCCGCGATGGTCAGAACGAGCATCATGGCGGGATAGACAATGATGCGGTCCCGCGTGATCCAGGTGCCCTGTGAAAGGCCGGTGAAAAGATGTGCCATGACCTGTCGCCCGTTCGATCGGATGCCGTTGGCGCCGCGCGGCGCCGTCTCCAGTTAGCGCCCGTGCGTTGAACATTGCGTTAAGCCATTGACCCGATCCGGTAGCGCTTGACCTGCGCGCCGGGGCTGGTACCAGTCGGCGACCATCGAGGAGGCGCCCGGCCATGACACACACGGCGACCAAGATCGTCATCATCACCGAAAAGCTCATCGTCGATGGGGTGACCAAGATCATCGAGGAGGCGGGCGCAAGCGGCTACACGATGGTCCAGGCGGCCGGCAAGGGCAGCCGCGGCGTGCGTTCGTCCGGGCGCCCGGCCGTGGTCGATGCCTTTGCCAATGTGAAGATCGAGGTGATCACGGCAACCCGTGAGATGGCCGAGCAGATCGCCGACACTGTCGCCGCGCGCTATTTCGAGAACTATTCGGGCATCACCTATCTCGAAGAGGTCGAGATCCTGCGGCCGCACAAGTTCTGATCGGCGGCCGCCTCCTCAGAACCCGAACACAAGCTGACCCAGGGCGATGTAGAGCGGAATGCCCAGGGCAATCGCGACCGGCGTGCCGATGCTGGTCGACGATCCGATATAGGATGACGGGTTGGCCGTCGGGATCGCCGCGCGCAGCGTCGGTGGGCCGGAAATGTCCGAACTCGATCCTGCCAGCACCGCCAGAAGGATGACGCCGCCGGGGCTGAACCCGGTGGCGAGGTGGGCGACATAGCCCAGCCCGAACGCCATGAGCCCGTGGACGAGTGGCGCGACAACGCCATAGACCACATACCAGTGGGCGACCTTGCGCAGTTCGTTGAGCCGCGTATAGGCCTCCATTCCCATGATGAGCATCAGCACCGACAAAAGGCCGCGGAACAGCGGGTCATAAAAGCCCTCGAAGACCCGGTCGGGCCGGGTGAGGAGGCCGAGCGCCAGGCCCAGCAGAAGCGCCGACAGGGCCGATCCGCGCAGGCTTTCAACGATGATCGGCCAGATTTTCACCCTGGCCTTTTCGCCGTCCTTCTTCCGGTTCAGATAGATGTTGGCCAGAACGATCGCCAGCACCAGGGCCGGAATATCCATGAAGGGATAAAGAGCCGGCACCCAGGCCTCGTAGACGATGCCTTCCTCTTCCAGAAGAACCATCGCCGCGGCCAGTGTCGATGCGCTGACCGCGCCGAACAGACCGGCCGTGGCGATCCCGTCCTCGACCTTGACGCCGGGCAGGTTGGCCAGCGTGATCCGGCCGAGAAACACGATGCCGCAGCCCAGCACGGCAGAAAAGAGCGCCGGCAGCAACATCTCCATCAGGTCCGCCTCGCGGATCTCCATGCCGCCATTGATGCCGATCCGCATCAGCAGCATGAAGACGGCGAACTTGTAGATCGCATCGGGAATTTCGAGCTTGCTGCCAAAGGCGGCCAGCGCCATGCCACCGACCAGGAAGGCGAGGGCGGGAGACTGGAACTGGGTGACAAAGCGCGTCAGAAAATCAACCAGCAGTTCCATCGATATCCTCTATTGGCCAAAAGTCGAATGTGCGGCTCCGTATCGACTGCCGATGCCGGGTCGTCAAGCAGAACCGGACCTGATGGCGCGCGATCGCGAGCGATCGAAGCGCCGGGCGATCGGCAATCCGGTGATGCCGATCGCCCGGATGCAAAAATGGCTATAACCGCCTCAGCAGCCCCAAAACGAAGATCGAGCCGGCCGCCGTCGTCACGATGCCGATGGGAAGCTCCTGCGGCATCAGGGCGGTGCGGGCGACGATATCGCTGGCAAGCAGGAGACCGGCACCGATCATGGCCGAAAGCAGGATCAGGTTGCGGTGCATGGGACCGGCAATCCCGCGTGCAAGGTGCGGCACCATCAAGCCGACAAATCCGATGACGCCGGCAATCGAAACAAAGGCTGCCGTCGCAAAAGCGCACACCAGGAAGGTGATACGGCGCAACGCCGAGACATTGACGCCCAGCGTGGCGGCGGTTTCATCGCCGGCGAGCATCGCGTCGAACTGGCGGTGGCGCGCCTGGGCATAGATGATGATCGCCGCTGTCCCGGCCAGCGCCACGGGGAGGAGATCCCAGCGTGCCAACCCCAGCCCGCCAAGCGTCCAGAACAGCACCGAATGGGCGGCGCGCTGATCGCCCGCAAAGACGAGGTAATTGGTCAGCGCCATGAACAGGAACGAGACGGCAAGCCCCGCAAGGACCAGCCGCGCCGGCCCCTGGTCACGCAAGCGCGACACCAGCACCAGCACGATCGCCGATGCGAGCATACCGCCCACGAATGCCGCCAGCGGGAGCGTCCAGACACCGAACACGTCGCCCGTCACGGTGATGACGAGGACCGCACCGGCCGCGGCGCCCGATGACAGGCCGAACAGAAAAGGATCGGCCAGATCGTTGCGCGTCACGGTCTGTAGGAGACAGCCGACCACGCCGAGCCCCGCGCCGACCATGAGCGCAAGAAGGGCGCGCGGCAGCCTGAGGTCGATGATGATCCGGTCAAGCGGCGAGGGCTGTTCCACCGCGTGAGGCCCTGTCAGCGCCGTCATGATCGTATCCAGGACGACGCCAAAAGGCAGGTGCGTTGATCCCACGGCAACGGCAACGACCGTCAGGCCGGCAAGAAGACACAGTCCGGGGACGAACCAGACCGCTGGTCGCAATGTCACCTAGGATGAACCCGCATGCATGGTCCTGGCGATCTTCTCGATCGCATCGATATTGGCCGGTCCCGGCGTCAGTTCCTCGTAGCGCAACGGCACGAACCGTTCATTCTTGACCGCATCGGTCAGCGACATCACGGGATGGTCCTTGAGAAAGGAAAGCAGTCCCTGCGCACCATCGCCGCCCTGATAGTCGAGCAAGATCAGGAATTGCGGGTTTGCCGCCGCCACGGCCTCCCATGATGTGCGGCCCCAACTGGTCTCCATGTCGCCGGTCACATTGACACCGCCGGCTGCCTCGATCATCGCGTTTGTGATGGCGTACTTGCCCGCCGTGAAGGGCTGGTCGTTCCCGGAATCATAGAGGAACACGCGCGTGGGTTCGCCTTCAGGCACTGATTGCCGGATCGTTTCGAGCTTGGATTTCCAGCCATCGACAAGCGCTTGCGCTTCCGCCTCCTTGTCGAAGATTGCGCCAAGACGCAGCGTGTCGGCGTAGAGCAGATCCATGGATGCTGCCGGTCGATCCTTGTCCAGATGGATGCAGCTTTCGGACAAGATGATCGTCTTGATGCCCTGGGCGGACAACGTATCGGGCGTGACATCGCCGCCCGGTTTCATCCCGTAATACCAGCCCGCAAAGAACAGGTCCGGCGACGCGCCGACAAGATTTTCCATCGTCGGATATTTGGGCGCCAGTTCGGGTATGTCGCCACGGCGCTCATCGAACTCCGCGCTCGTCTTGTACCATCCGGTGATGCCGGTCACGCCGACCATGCGATCCTGAAGCCCAAGCGCGAACGCCATGTCGGCCATGTTGATGTCGTGAACGACCATGCGCTCGGGCGGAGCCTCGAAGGTCACCGGCGTTCCGCAACTGTCGACGGTGACGGGAAACGCCATGGCCGGGGCGGCGGCCAGCGAAAGCGCGAGGGCTGTGAGCAGTCTTTTCATCGGGTTTACCTCGGTTGTGGGATGGGGGCGGGGGACGTCGATGCCGGCCGCGGAATTTGAATGTCCAGGGTTGGCAGGCAATAGTCGTTTACCGGGTGTCTGAGACGATGCAGATCGACGCCGAAGACGTTGCGCACCCTGGCTGTCGAAAGCGTCTCGTCGGGTGGGCCGAAAGCCTGAAGCCGGCCATCGGCCAGAACAGCGACCTTGTCGGCGAAAGCATCGATGAGTGTCAGGTCGTGCAGCGCGGCGACGATCGGAATCCCCAGGGACGAGACCAGCGAAAGCTGTTCGCCGCGCGCTTGCGGATCGAGATGGTTGGTCGGTTCGTCCAGAACGAGCAGCGACGGGCGCTGGCATATGGCGCGGGCGATCTTGGCCCTTTGCCGCTCACCTCCGGACAATTGGTCGAGACGTCTTTGGGCAAGGTCAGCCAGATTGGCGGCACGCAGCGCCTGTCCGGCCCGGTCATGACCGCTGTCGCCGGCAAAAAGACGGGCCTGGGGTATGGAGCCGAGCGCGACATAGTCGATGACGGTCAGCCGCCCGTCCGGCTCATCGGACTGGCCGACATAGGCAATCTTGCGGGCTCGCTCGGCAAAGCTCGTCCTTGCGATCGGGATACCGTCAATCAACACCTCGCCGGTGCCCGGTGCGGCCAGACCGGCGATCATGCGAATCAGCGTCGTCTTTCCCGCGCCGTTCGGGCCGACGATCGCAACGCGCTCACCCGGCCGGACCTTAAAGCTGACATTTGCGACGAGCGCATTGTCCTTGCCCTTGCCCCGGGGCCAGAAGCTGACATCCACAAGCTCAAGCGGGGCGGGTTGGTCGCTCATTGCAGCCGCCCGCCCGGTTCGGTTGCCAGGATCGCGGCTGGCACGCGCGCCAGCGTTTTGCCGGAAAGCCCCTTCGGCCGGCTCGTCGATGCGCACCATCCATCATCGAGCGATGCATATTGCCGGGTGAACGCAACCAGATCGTCGATGTTGGCGTCGGCATCGATGTCGCCGAACAGATAGGTCGCCTTGCGGGAGCCGAAATAGGCAACCGTGCAGGGCCGTTCGCACCCGGCCATGCATGCGGTCCCGGTGATCTCGAAATCAGCCCCGATCGTGTCGCCGGCGAGATCGATTGCCGCGCGCAGGCGCTCGATCAGGCGGCGGCCCGGCCGGCACCCGCCATCAGCGTCATCGGTCTTGTGGCGGCATGAAACGCAAATCGTGATGCGATGGTTCGACAATCTCTCCATTGCCCTTTCCATGTCGGCAGGGAAAGAGCAAAGAGCCTGATGCGGCGCATTTGGTGCCGGATAGTGTCATCACGAGCCTCCTGGCCGGACATCCCCGTCCGGTTCGAGTGAAACCATGATGGCAGGTCTCCTGACTTGCGGTTCGCCGCTTCCCCGAACCTTCCCGGTCAGCCATCGGCCAACCAGTGGTATCAATCGGGGTCGCTCACCGCTCACAGTTGCGGGGGCAGTCACGGATTTGGCGCCCTTGCGGCTCTTCCTCACCGTGTTCCCTTTTCATCCCGCGGCTACGCTCGGTCCGCGGGAACCATCATGGGCACGATAGTCGGGTTCACGATCCCCATCAACATCGAAGTTGCCCGACCGGCGGATGGACACATGCTGTCGTCGGGGCGGGCTTTGCATGTGCGCTGTCATCGCAGTACGCCCGGTCAACAAAGGCGGTGGCTTCGAGCAACCTGCGGCGACCGGCGAACAAGATTGGCGGGCCACGCGAGTCGATTCTGCGAACTATTCGTTCTCTATTGCGCTACTCTAAAGCAGGTCAAAATGCGAGAACGTGGCCTTTTACAGGTCGCGACGGCAGGCTGGGCTACGACAGGCAGTTTGATTGCGCAAACCTTATGTTTTCTCCTTGCTCAGGGCGTCTCCATTGACGAGGCCTCACGCGTCGCACCGACGATAAGACACTGTCCTCATCGCCATCAAAGCATGCCGACGCTGACATCGGAAATGGCGATGCGGGGCTTACATGCATGCGCCCTGCATCGCCGATCCCTTTAGTTTTCTTCCGGTTTGCGTTTCGCACGTTTCGGGCTGGGCGGATGGATCACGTCTTCACCGTGATCGGACGTTGAAGAACGTAGCCCTTTGTCGGCCCAGCTTTCGAGGTCATCGATCGAGTAGACGATGCGACCGCCGAGCTTCCGATACATCGGGCCTGTCCCGTGGCTGCGATGTTTTTCCAGCGTTCTCGGCGAAAGACACAGGAACCGCGCGGCTTCGTTCGTAGAAAGAAAGCGTGGCGGAAAGTTTTGAGATTTGCTCATTTCATTTCTCCTTGAATAGCGCGCCGGAATTGACGCGCAGCCAAGGCTCATCGCACTCGCGTTGGAGATGTCGTTGCTGAAGGGGCATGCACGAGAGTGATCACTGGCGCGCCCAGCAGCTGGCTTGTGGGTGTCGTGCAAAAGATTCTGACCGCCAAACGCCCGTTTCCACCGCCGATTCTACGATGACCTAATAATTCGTCATTATCTGTTCAGTCTGCCAGCGCAGGCTGAGGGACATGACAGACAACAAACGCAAAACTGTCCGCCGACGCGCCACGACAGGTAGGGACGCCATCGATCTCTACGATTATGTAGAGAAGCCAAAACCGAGGAAGCGACGCACGTCCAAAGCTGATGATCTGTCCGACTGGCGCGTGGTCGATGACTGGCCGGAGAAGGTGCCTGTGACGCCCGAAGAGGTGGACGTCATCGAGCGCTGGTTCGGGGATATTCTGGAGGAGATGTTCGGACCAAAAGTCGGCGATAAGAATAAATAGATGTTTGGGCACCTGCCGCTCTGGAGTTCGGTGATACAGCGGCCTATCCACTGATCTGTTTCGGTATGGCGCTTCGCCAGCGAACCGGAGTTGCAGAGGCCTTCGGTCACGACAGGGCGACCTCTAGCAGTCTTCCCGGATTGCGCTACCCATACTTCCAATTAGCGATCTATTGACTTCCAATCAGCCAGGCTCGATAGTTCCAAATTGTCGGAGACTCGGAGAGGGGATGTTTAAGCGGTTCTTAGAAAGCCGGGCGGAGGAAGCCCTGTCCGATACGCCGGTGGTTTTGATCGTCGGACCGCGCCGGGCGGGCAAGGCCACCCTGGTGAAAAAGATGCAGGAGGAAGGCCGGGACTATATCACGCTCGACGACCAGACCGTTTTAGAGGCGGCCCAGTCCGATCCCGCCGGCTTCGTCCGGGGGCTGGACCGCGCTATCATCGATGAGATCCAGCGCGCGCCCGATCTTCTGCTCGCCATCAAGAAGTCTGTCGACGAAGATTATCGCCCAGGCCGGTTTCTCCTCACAGGCTCGGCGAATGTTCTGACCCTTCCCAAGATCGCCGACAGTCTCGCGGGTCGGATGGAAACGCTGCACATGCTGCCGCTCGCACGCGCCGAAATCGATGGCCGTACACCGCGCTTTCTTGAGCGCCTTTACGAGGGAAGGCTTCGAGCCCAGCCGGACGCCATTGTCGGCGATGATTTGGCGCACATCGTCCTGCGCGGCGGCTTTCCCGAAGCCATCGCCCGGTCAAGCGAACGGCGCCAGCAGGATTGGGCGCGCTCTTATCTCGCGTCGATCCTCACGCGCGACCTTCGCGACATCGCCGACGTGGAAAAGCTGACCGAGCTTCCAAAATTCGTGCGGCTTTTGGCCGAATACTCCAGCCAACTGGTCAACTATTCGCAGCTCGGCGCCGGTATCGGCGTCAGTCACAAGACGGGGCAGCGCTATGTCGGCCTGCTTGGGCAGGTGTTCCTAATCGCAACCCTGCAGCCCTGGTTCACGAATGCGCTGAAGCGCATCGTGAAGACGCCAAAACTGCATTTCCTCGACTCCGGTCTGCTGGCCAGCGCCCGCGGCCTGACAGCCGAGAGGATAAAGGCCGACCGAGGAGCATTCGGCGCGCTGCTTGAGAGCTTTGTATTTTCCGAGGTGCTGAAGCTCATGGCGGCAACGGACCTGACCGTCACGCCTTATCATTTCCGGGACCGGGACGGGCGCGAGGTGGACATCGTCCTGGAGCGCGACGATGGGAAAATCGCTGCGATCGAGGTCAAGGCGAGCGCCACCGTCAAATCCGGGGACCTCAGAGGCCTTCGCGCGCTCGCCGAGGCGTGCGGCGATCGCTTCGCTTACGGCGTCGTGCTCTATGACGGCAAAGATGTCGTTCCATTCGGTGACGGGCTGGCGGCAGCGCCGATTTCAGGTCTTTGGAGGTGATCCTGGCCGATAATAGGATTGGAGACTATGCAGACATTCACCCGCCGTGAGTTCTATGATCTGGTCTGGTCGAAGCCGATCACGAAAATCGCCGGAGACCTCGGCGTCTCAGACGTCGCGGTCCACAAAATTTGCTCGAAGCACGACATCCCCAAGCCGCCGCGGGGCCATTGGGCGAAAATCGAGCACGGCAAACCGGTCGAGGTGACGCCGCTGCCGCGGCTAAGGAAGGACATATCCGACCAGGTCGTTGTATACGGATCGACCAACGATCCGCCGAGCCCCGGCGTCGCGGCCGCGATTTCAGAAGCAAAGGCGCGAATCGAGAATAACGCGGATAACCCGACCGACATAATACCCGATCCAATCGTACAGCGGACGCTGAAAAAGCTCCGCAAAGCCAACCCCGGGGACAGGCGCCTGGTCAGTTCGAGCGGGTGCGGTCTTATCCATGTGGACATCGCGCCCGCATCCATCGACCACGCCGAACGTGTGCTTCTCAACCTCCAGCGCGCCTTGGTCGAACAGTCCGGCCGATACGTCCGGACAGAGAACAGCGCCGCGCTCAGTGTCCTAGGTCAGACGGTAGCGTTTTCGGTTACGGAGAAGCTCGATCGGCGAAAGCACGTGCCAACCGAAGAAGAGAAGAAAAAGCTCGAAAAGTGGGAACAGGATCGGAGCCGGCGTTTCGGTCGCAGCTGGGATGCGCTGTCATACTTTGAACGGCCGGAAATCGCCGAGTGGGATTATGTGCCCACCGGCAAGTTGAAGATCGAACTCGAACAGGTCTGGGGAGGTGGTTCTGCCCTTCGCCGATCCTTCTCGGACGGCAAGATTCAGAATCTCGAAACGATGGCGCGTGAGATCGCAATTGGGGTCGTCGCTATCGCATCGCGCAAGATCGAACGGGAGAAGGAAGCCAAAGAACGGGCTGCTCGCGAAGCGGAACACGCACGAGAGCGAGCGGAGGCCGAACGAAGGCAGCGGATCGAAGCGAGGCGCGAGAAGTTCGTGGGAACGCTTGTTCAGCAGATGCAGGAGCGCGAACGCCTCGTCCGCCTCAAAACGGCGATATCTGCAGAGGCGAAGGATCAGGGGCAGCCGAGACTGGCGGCAATGCTGATCTGGCTCGACGAGTGCGTGGAACGGCTTGATGAATGCCTATCACAAACCGCCATTGAAGAGCGCCTGACCAAGGGAATGCTGTTTGATACTGAAGATGAAGCGAAGCCCAGTTGGGCATGGCCGCGTGAGTAAACGTACATTTCCTCACAATGAGTTCACGGACGTCGCAGTGTGTTTTGTCTGAAGGCGTGAAGATGAAGCCGCTAAAGCAGACTTTGTTCCAGATGGATCTTCCGCTCGCGCCAATCGGGCATAGCTCGGTCCATCAGCCGCCTCCAGCGCGGGCCATGATCGGGCTGAACCGCGTGCGCTAACTCGTGAGCTATCACATAATCGATGCAGTATACTGGGGCCTGAATGAGGTCCAAGTTGAGGACCAGGTTCCGCTTCGGTGTGAAGCTCCCCCAGCGCTTGATCATTGGCCGAATGATTAAGCGCGGATGTTCGACGCCATCGACGCCAAATGCTGGCATAACGGCGTTGAGCCGGGCCGGGAACTCTCTGTGAGCTTCAATGTTGTAAAGGTGTTTTAGCAGTGCAGCCTTATGGCGCCGGCTTTCAGACCTTGGCGTCTCGATAACGATCCGGTCATGGTCAATGAAAATATTCGACGCTACATGGCTTACTACCCTAAGCCGGTACTGAACACCCTTAAGAAGATGTGTCTCTCCGCTTACAAACTGCCTCGTTGGCGTCTTAGGGCGATATTGCTCAAAGTCCTCGATTTGCTTGACGATCCAATGCCCTTTACGCTGCACCCGCTCCCGAATTTCGTCTTTATGCGCTTGCAAAGGTGCTACTACGCGCACCTCGCAAGACGGGGTTACTGTAATCTTCAGCCGGGATCGATCAGTTCGCTCAATTGAGTAAGCAATACGCCGACGCCCCCATTTGAACGACGCTTCAGCGGACACGGCCATCGTCCTGCATCCGCACCCGAGCCGCCGCCAGCACTTCGTTCACGATCCCATCCATCACGGCAGGATCGAGATCGACGCCGTCCTTGCTCATGACTTCATCAAAGAAGAAGTCGTCCATCGCGTTGCGCATTTCATTCTGGACATCGCGGTCGTGTTGCCACCCGACGCGGCGCATGCGCTGGATAATGTCGGTTAACGACAGAGAAACGCGCACAGCCAGGTGCTCGTCGCCGACGCCAGCTTTGCGAAGCTCGCGGCGCGAAATTCCCCAGAACGCGGTTTCATTGCCTTTTCCGCGCAACTCCGTAGGCGTCGGATCATCCTCATCGTCGCGTGTTTCAAGCTTGTCTCGTTGTTCCCGAATACGTTCGAGGTAGGCTCTTTCTTCCAGTCGACCTCGACGAAAATCGTCGATCGTCTGGCGGATCAGCTTCGAGAACTTCTCGAAAAAGACAGGGTCCTCGTCCCACTTCTCTTCGATGGTGCGGAGTGTTCGGTGTGCAATTTCATCGGCGATCGATGCATCGGATCGCTTCCGTTCCTGCCTAGCCGCTTCGATCGCACCATCATCGAATACAGCGAGCGGTTCGACAACCGTTGTCACCTCATGGGCCGTGACATGCTGATCTAGCAATGAGCGGACGCGCCGTTCGTAGTCCGACCAATCGATGGCGTCGGCATACCGCGCCTTCACGTGGGCCCGAAGCGCAATGAACCGTTTCTCGTCGGAGCGCCACCGTAGCAGCCGCTCATGCGGTGTTTCTTCGATGAAGGTTCGAGAGCTTACGGCTACTGTAAGCGTACGCGAGAATTCCGATAGGCGCCGGTAGAACTGTTCGCGCAATGCGTCGTCAGAGAGCTCTCTGGCGTAAGCCTCCTCGTCAAAAACGTTAGAAACGCCGGCGAACAGATCGAGCAACGCTGCGTGCTTCTGTGGAAGCGTTCGTGCCTCTTCGGCGACGGAGCTGATTGAGCGTTGAAGGTCAGCCTCATCGAAGTCACGCAACGCGTCGTTCGCGCTGAGCGCTTCGCCCAAATGTCGCAGTACCCCACAGTAATCGATCACGAAGCCAAACGGTTTTTCTGGCGCATCGTCTTCGTCGAACACGCGATTGACGCGTGCGATGGCCTGCAGCAGTCCATGCTCTTTCATCGGGCGCGCCAGGTAGAGGACGGTGTTCCGCGGCGCATCGAAGCCGGTCAAGAGCTTGTCGACAACGATCAAGATATCCGGATCACCGGAGCCCTTGAACGCGGCGATGACGTTCTTGTTGTAGCTTTCTTCTCCACCATGCCGGTCCATCATTCGCCGCCAGAACTTGACGACCTCGTCGTTGGTTTCTTCGTCGATGGCCTTCTCGCCTTCGCGCTGATCCGGGGCTGAGATCACGACTTCGGACGTCACTTCGCCGAACTCGTCCAGAAGGCCCTTCAGCGCGATCGCATCACGCTTGGACGGCGCGACGATTTGCGCCTTGAGACGGTCCGGTTTGAAGTTCTCGGCGAAGTGCCGGCTTACGTCGAAGGCGATGCAACGCAGCCGCGCGGAAACGCCCATGAGGGTGCGCGGCCGGCTCATCTTGCGTTTGAGATCCGCTTTCTGCGTCTCGGTGAGTCCGAACGTCACTCGATCGAACCAGGCGTCAACGGCGTCTTCGTCGATATCCTCCTCGACATGACGACCTTCATAGAGAAGGGGCACGACCGCGCCGTCCTCGACCGCGTCTTTCATCGAGTAGACGGGCTGAATCAGGGGCCCGAACTTCGCAAAGGTATTGCGTTCCTTTTTCGCGATCGGCGTGCCCGTGAAGCCGATCAGACATGCGCCGGGAAGCACGTCCCGCATCTTCTGATGCAGGCTTTCCATGTCGCCGTACTGGCTGCGGTGGCTCTCATCGACGAGCAGAAAGATGTCAGAGCTTTCGTCAACCACGCGGCGCTTGTTGAGCCCCGCCTTGAACTTGTGAACGAGCGTGGTGATCACGGGCGCCCTGGCTTCGATCAGTTCGACGAGGTGCTCGCCGGTCTTTGCGCGCTCCGGCGACAGTCCAGTCGCCTTGAAGGTCTTGTCGATCTGATCGTCAAGGTCGGTGCGGTCGGTGACCAGCACGATCCGGGCCGTGGGCACGCTGAACGACAGCGCCTTGGCGAGCATCACCATGGTCAGCGACTTCCCCGACCCTTGCGTGTGCCAAACGACGCCTCCGGCGCGGCGTCCATTGTCGCCGCGCGCTTCGACGCGCCGCAGAAGGTCCTTCACGGCGAAGAACTGCTGGTGCCGCGCCACCTTCTTCGCGCCCGCGTCGAACAGCGTGAACCGGCGAGCGAGATCGAGCAGGCGCTCGGGCCGGCACAGACTGACCAGCATTTCGTCGAGCAGGGTCGCCATGCGGCCACCGGCCTCGCGCATGCCGTTGTGCCTGTTTCGATGCAGGCCGAAGTCCTGAAAAATCGCCGCTTCGTCGGTCGCATCGATCTCCCGGCCCACGACGTCGGCGACGTAATCCCGGGCGTCTTCTCGCTCGCGCCAAGCGGACCAGAACTTCGCCGGTGTGCCAACGGTGGCGTAGCGTGGTTCGTGTGAGTTTCCGGCGATGAGCAGCTGCGCCGTAAAGAAGAGATTCGGCGCCCCGATGTCGGGCTTCTGGTTGCGCAGATGCTGGCTGATGCCTTGGCTGACCTTCTCCTGGCTACGTTTCACCTCGATGACTGCGAAGGGGATGCCGTTCACGAACAGCACGATGTCGGGCCGGATGCTCGCGCCTTCCGGCCAATCGACCGGAAACTCTGCTGTCATGTTGAAGGCGTTGGCGCGCAGGCTGTCCGGATCCTGTCCCCAATTGATGTAGCGGAAAGGCCATTCCCGGGACTGGCCTTCGACGGTCTGGGGCAAGGCGACGCCGAGCTGTAAAAGATCCGTCTGCCGCTCATTCGTGCGCAGGAGCCCGTCGAAGCGAACGTCTTTCAGCCGCTCGACCGCGGTCTCGATATTGCCTTCCGAAAAGGCGTGCGTGCGCCCGCCGGCGCGGATGCGGTTGAGGGCGGCGAGTTGGCCGCGCAGCGTGTCTTCAAGCAACACGTTCGTTCGGCGGTGGCGGCGCTGTCGGTCGACCTCCGCCCGCGTGACATAGCGCCAGCCGAGCGCCGACAGCGTCATGAGCGCCTGCAACTGCTCGCGCCCGGCTTCGGAGAGGGAGAATTGCGGGCTCTCGGTCATGATTTAGCCCCAGACTTGGGCGGACGCAGCGTCAAAAAAGTCGATCTTCAACGGTGCCGCACCTTCGGCCCGAAGCCTCCCGATTGCGTCAGCGTTCGCGCGAATTTGCCGATTAGCGGGCGAGTTCGGGTCGCCAAACAGGCTCACGAAAACGTGCGCGAGCTTGCTGCGACCGATCCGGTGGAGAATGTGCCGGTCGTTCTCAGCAAGCGAGTGACCGAAGATGAAAAGGGCTGTCTTGGCGCCTTGTCGGCAGATGCCGTGAAAACTCTTGTAGCTATGATGCAGATATGCGCTGTGTTTGATTTTCGCGAGCTTCTGTCTGCTTTCACCCTCTGCAACAAACACCGGAAAGAAGTTGGCAGCAATGGCTTCATTTGCCTGATCGACCAGGGCCTTCCCGGTGTTCACCCAAGTGTACTTCTGCAGTTCCGCGCCGGCATCGTAAAGGTGCATGGCTCCGTGAAGATAGTGGACATTCTGCGAATTGGCGTGGGTTTCTCCATGCCAGATTACATAATCAGCATCCAAATCATCTGGGTCTTTGCGAAATCCATCATCATGGTTCAACCCCAGGCCGTCATCCTCCTCAGGGTCATGCATGAGCGCCCAATAGAGCAATAGGTCGTAGTTTAGCGTGTAGACCTTTCCTCCGGCGTCGCCACCGATGAAGGTCGCGAGGAACTGCCGGCAAGCCGAATAGCGCTCGTCGCCGATGTCATTTGGTCGGGCGGGATGCTTTCCGGCTACCGCTGAGACCAACGCTTCCTTGAGTGCGCGTGCGTCCGCTGCAATGCGCGCGGCTGTCTTCGGCGCTTTTTCGGTGTAGATGGGTACAATGACGGAAGCGTCTTGTAGCGCGCGAATTACCGCCTCGAAATCGGTGGTGCCCAACTTCTCAAACACCTTGAGCAATTCGTCCGACATGTTGGGTTTGGCCTGCTCGAACAGCGACCCGTAGGTGAAGATGGCTGGCTCGCAAGCAATGCTAAAGCCATTTCCCAGCAGCAGATGCCGTTTGGAATATCCCGAAGCCTTGTCGAGGGCCTGGTCGAAGGAGAGCAGTTCAATCGGCATGCGCATCTTCCTTCCCTCTCAGAGACTCGGTTGATGAGAGGCGCATGTCGCCGCTGAGCAGCTTTTGCATCAGGCCCTTTTTCTGCTCTCGCAGGGGCGTCAAGGACTTCGTCAGGAGCTCGATTTCGTCCTCCACCGCGTTCAAGGTAGCAACGAGCTTTTCCTGCTGATCGAGCGGCGGAAACAGCACCTGGACTTGGTCCATGACATCGAGATTGAGACCGAAGCGCGTCACTCCGTTCGCGGCTTTTCTAAACTCCTCGCGGACCCACGGATGGCGGAGGGCTAGCGCAAGAAAATCGCCGATCATCGTGTCAGGGCGTGCGCGCGCCACGCCCAAGTGATAGCCGCACACGACATTGTCCAACGGTTCGGCGACCACGGCGCTTTCGCCGATTTCTTCCGCTGTTTCGGAGTCCTTGGTGAACACAACATCACCAAGCTGGAGCGTGAACGCTTCGATCTCGCGCGGCTTCGCGGTCGCGGACATGAAGGGCATGTCGGCAGTGATGCGGCGGTTATTGAAGACGTCAGTGTAGTTGCAGAGCCTAACCGGCCTCTCACCTTCGACGGTCTTCTTGTCCACCCCACTGAAACGGACGGCAGCCACACTCGTAACAGGCGCCGCCTCCCAACTGTTTGGGAGGGATGTACCCGATGCCGGAAAGAGCTCGGAGTAGAGCCAGTTGAAGCGCTTCCGCTTTGCGTCGATCAGCGCGTCGGTATGCGCGATTGCGCGGTCCCAAGCGTCGAGGACGTCCGCAATCCGCCGCTGTTCGGCCATCGGCGGTACGTCGATCTCCCATTCGAGCCAATCCTCGATCTTGAAAACAAGCTTTTCGACATGGACGCCGATGCTCGAATGAAAGCATGTCTGCTGAAAATAGACGGAGTGTGACAGGTGTTGCAGAAAGCGGAGGTCGAGTCCGCTCTTGGGCTTGAACGCCACGTACTCGTTTGACACCACTGCGCCGTCGAGGTTCGGCGGGACCAAACCGCACGCACCGTGCGAGATTTGGCGGCGAGAGATAAGGAAATCATCCGGCTCGACATAGAACTGGGTCTTTGTACGGATATCTCGACCGTAAAGGATGGCGCGCGGAACGATACCGCCGCGACTGCGCTTGGCTGTGACCAGTTGATACTGCTCGTCGTCGGCAAGCTTTGCAGGCCGGTACACAGGTTCTAGTAAGTCGCCGATGCTGACACGTGACCAGCCCTCGGGTTTGCGTCCTAGCGTCGGGATGCCGGGCTGAACGCTCGGCGGGTAGGAACTTGGCGGACTTGCCTCAAAGCTGGCTTCTGCTGTTGCTTCGTTGTCGTAGGAAAGGGCGGCGTCCGTCATTCCGCGCCTCCCTGCGCCTGGGCGAGGGCTTGCTGGCGCCAGTCCTTGTAGGAAAGGCCGTCGCCTTCACGCTTCCAATAGGCCGGGCCGCTGACATTGCCGCCATAAACCACGGCCGCGGCGCCCGAAGGCGAGGAGAAGGCGACATCGCGGGTGAAGGCGTAGTGCTGACCGTCCTCGGTTTTCACGAAGACGCCGTCCTCGACGAATTGCCGCCTCTGGGTCTTGGCGCCGTCGTGAATCGTGCGCGTCTCCTTCACGCGGGCGAGCGAGCCGGCGAGGACCACGAACTCGCCGCCGGCCTCCTTGGCGCGGGCCTGCGTTCCCGCTTCGGTGAAGGTGAAAACGGATTCTGCGGCGCCCTGGCCATCATCGGCGTCGCCGCTTTCCGCCGCGCGGCGTAGAACATCGAAGCCGAGCACGGGCAGCAAGACCTCGATCTCCGACAGGAAGCCCTCCATGTCGGCGATCTCGGGTTCGGGCAGGCCCTTGAAGTCCGGCTCGGTGCCGTTGACCAGGACGGCGCGCGCCGCTGCCCGGATCAGCGCCATGATCCGCGCTTCCAGATAGCGGCCATGCGCCTTGGTCAGGTTTTCGTCTTTGGAGACGATGAGGCAGACGCGTGTGAAGAACTGCTTGGCGTCGTCCGCATCGTGACTGGCGAGCCGCGTGCGGACGCTGTCGCTCTCGCCGACATAGACGAGGGTGCGCGCCGGATTGTCCGGGTCGGCGCCCATAAGAAGATAGACGCCGGTGCGCGACGCTTCCTCACGCCTGATCAGCTCGGGTAGCGCCGTGCGCGGGGCCACGACGGCCTTGCCGGACCAGTTGCCGAGCTCCGCCGTGATCACGCCGGTCGGCGAGCCGTCGACAAGGAAGAGCTTCAGCGTGCGGCCGACCTTGCGGCCCTTATGGTGCGCGCCCTCAGACCTCAATGCCCAGCTCCTTCAGATGCCGGTTCATTTCGGCCCGCGTCTCGGCGAGTTGCCGATCGAGGTCGCGGATTTCGTCTTGGACGGCCTGGATGTCGATTTCGGGCTCGGGCTCGAATGTGTCGACGTAGCGCGGGATGTTGAGATTGAACTTGTTGCGCTCGATCTCTTCGAACGCGGCGCGGTGCGAATAGCGTTCGATCTCGGCGCGTTCGGCCGCCGTCGCGACGATCTTCGCCACGTCCTCGTCGCGAAGCTGATTCTGGCGCTTGCCGGACGCAAACTCGCGGCTCGCATCGATGAACAGCACGTCACGCTCGGTCTCGCGCGCGCCGCCAGGCTCCCGCGCCCGGTCGAAGACGAGGACGCAAACCGGAATGCCCGTCGTCGGAAAGAGCTGGGCCGGCAATCCGACGACGATGTCGAGCAGGTTGTCTCGAACGATGCTCTCGCGAATCCGCCCTTCAGCGCCGCCCCTGAACAGGACGCCATGGGGCGCGACGACCGCAACGCGGCCTTCGCCAGGCCGGG
This sequence comes from Roseitalea sp., assembly GCA_017642895.1. Lineage (GTDB taxonomy): Bacteria > Pseudomonadota > Alphaproteobacteria > Rhizobiales > Rhizobiaceae > Roseitalea. The sequence continues at coordinate 86,057 of JAEPON010000012.1, read as the reverse complement.
CGACGGCAAGCATGTGCAGGATGAAGGCGTAGTCGCCTTTCGATTTCGGCGGCACCCCGCGCGCAAAGCGCCGGTAGGGATCGGCCTCGGCGTTCTCGGCTCCCCATTTGTCGAGGCTGAACGGAGGGTTGGCGACGACGGTGTCGAAGCGCATCAGATGATCGCCTTCGAGCAAGGTCGGACCGTTGAGGGTATCGCACCAGCGAATGTCCGCAGCGTCCCGTCCGTGCAGGAACATGTTCATGCGGGCGAGCGCCACGGTCTGGCCGTTCGCTTCCTGGCCATAAAGGCGGAAGTTGTCGGTGCCGACCTCTTCGCCGGCGCGCAGAAGGAGCGAACCTGAACCGCAAGCCGGATCGCAGATCAACGCGCCGTCCTTGGGCGCGGCGAGCTTCGCGACGACCTCGGATACCTTGCGCGGCGTGAAGAACTCGCCAGCCTTCTTACCGGCGTCCGCTGCGAACTGCTCGATCAGGTAGATGTAGGCTTCGCCGATTGCGTCCTCACTGACGGTGCTGAGGTCGAGGCTCGGCTTGGCGAAATCCTCCAGGACATTTTTGAGGCGACGATTGCGATCCTTGGTTTGGCCGAGGCTGATCTCGGAGTTGAAATCGATATTGCGGAAGACGCCGTTCAACTTCGGCTCGTTCGCCTGTTCGATGGCGTCGAGCACCATGTTGATCAGTTCACCGACATTGTCGCGGTTGCGGCGTTCGTAGAGGCTGTCGAAACTCGACAGGAAGGTCTCGACGATTTCCCCGTCCTCGTTTCGGTATTGAATCTCCTTCAGCTTGAAACGCTCGCGTTCGAGGCGCCGGCGAATGCGTAAATCGCGCTGCGGATGATCTCCGAACTCCTCCAGCATGTCGCTGTAGTGCTTGTTCCAGACATCGCTGATGTATTTGAGGAAGAGCAGCGCGAGTATGTAGTTCTTGTATTGCTCGGCATCGATGACTCCGCGAAACGTGTCGCAAGCCGCCCAAACCGCATTATTGATGTCTTCTGTTCTGGTCATGAATGTTTCCGTCTCATGCCGCTGTTTTGACTAGTTTAGCGAGGATCGCAGCATTCAATCTCGATTGCGCTTCGCATCTTTTTGTTTGAAGTGTTTCGCAACGCTTAGCCAGCACGCCGATCTGAGCGATCTTTCGCTGCGCGTCGAGACTTGGGAGCGGCAGTTCCACGGTCTCCAAAGCCTGCTTGGGTATGCGAGGCAGCGCGCCGCCGGTAGCGGCCATCCTCAACTGCTTGAGCGCTGCATCGCTGTTGAGGGCGATTAGTAAATAGTTGGGATCGACGTGATTGAGGTCCGGTCGAATGAGATACACATCGAGGCCAGCATAAGCGCCGATCATGCGGGGCGAGGGACGCACCACGGACGCTTCGTCACCGCGGGAGGCGACGAGCAAATCGCGCACGGCTATCCGCGTCGCACGTTTGGCCGACGGCGCCGGCCCTTTGGTTGAAGGCGCACCGTTTTCCTTCAAGTCCTTGATCTGCACATACAGATCAGCCCCGTAGCGCCCTCTCGGCGGTGAAACCCCGCTTAGCACTGAGGCGATGTCTGCCAATGCTTTCATAGAACATTTGTGTACGAGATTCTGAAGCAGATCAACAAAAATCGTATGAGGACTCCTCGTACTAATTTTCTTTTCAACTTTGAACGTGTGGCGCTGTCCGTGGATGCCGCCAGGTGTTCGCTTGTGCGGACCTATGATGTCTCCGTGGGCAATCAATCACACAAAGGTCGGTCTCAACCGGCATGAGCCGATGCGCTAATTGGTCTTGATAGTTGAGAGGGAAACCTCAAAATGCCGATGCCAAATGTGGTCGAGCATGCCATCGACCGGTTTCATTCAGCCGTCGAAGCAAGCCTCTGTGCGGTAAAGACAGGCTCTAGCGCAGAAGATCGCACAATTACTTGCGAATTTCGGTGGCGGAGGGGGTGGGATTCGAACCCACGGAACGCTCGCACGCTCAACGGTTTTCAAGACCGCCGCAATCGACCACTCTGCCACCCCTCCGGCACGACCTAGATGGCACAGCGCCTGTTGCCCCGCAAGGGTGCGCAGGGACCGGCCGCCCCGGTGTTCAGATACGGTCTCGATTGGCGGAACCTTCCCTGGTCTTGGCACTTTTACCTAAGCACATTTGATCTGGATCGCGCTCCGGACCGTAACGGGGCGCAAAGGCCCAAAGGAGGGAAAAGGTCGATGAACAGCGCTCGCATCAGTCGCACCGGGACCAAACATGCCGTAACAGTCGCCGCCGGTGCGCTGGCGGTCATCGCCGCCCTGTCGGCACCCGCCGGCGCCGAACAGCTGTCCGGACAGACGCTCAAGGACACAATCGCCGGCAAGCGGGTCTATCTTGCCACGCCGTTTGGCGGCGAATTCCCGCTCTACTACAAGACCAACGGCCAGGTGACCGGCGACGGGACGGCATTGGGGCTTGGCCAATATTTCGCGCCACGCGAGACCGGGCGCTGGTTTGTCCAGGGCGATCAGCTCTGCCAGCAATTTCCGACCTGGTACCGCGGCAAGGTAAGTTGTTTCACGCTCCGCATGACAGGCGAGACGAGCCTGCGCTGGCGCCGTGACGACGGTTATTCAGGCCGGGCGCGGATCGACGGCTGACGGCCGATCCACGATCCGTTCATCACGCAATTTAACACAACGATAAGCGAGATGACCTAAGGTGGCGTTTTCGGCGCCGCCGCCCTCTGGCACGGTGCCACAACTTGGTGTAAGCGCCTTTGCCAATGGGGAAAAGTTCCATATCTTCGCGGGTTGTGCGCCTGTGCGCGGTTGGTTCGGTCGGCGTCATGCTGGCAGGCTGCGGCTCGAGCATGACACCGAAGGTCGCTTTGACGAGCGGGACCGAGAGCGTTGTCGCCACCAGCAGCGATGTCGTCAACCTGTCGAGCCTTCCGGTCTTCACCAGCAACGCAGCCACATCGGGCGCCGAAAGCTTCTCGGTGGCGTCCTATGGTGTCGCCGCCAGCCCGCGCGTTGCCTCGGGCACGCGCATTCAGCGCGGCGGCGGGCGGCAGATGGTCGGCCGGCCCTACACCGTGCGTGGCCGGCGCTATTTTCCAAGCGCCAACCAGCCGTCCGAGCAGCATGGCCGCGCATCCTGGTATGGCCAGGCCTTTCACGGCCGCAAGACCGCCAATGGCGAAGTCTACGACATGAACCATTTGACCGCGGCCCACAAAACGATGCCGCTTCCGTCCTATGCGCGCGTGACAAACCGCGCCAACGGCCGGTCGGTGGTCGTGCGCGTCAATGATCGCGGGCCGTTCTCCAACAATCGGGTGATCGACCTTTCGAAGCGGGCAGCCTACATGCTCGACTATATCTCCGCCGGCACGGCCGAGGTGAAGGTCGAGTATCTGGGTCCGGCGCCGCTGCACGGCCAGGACGACGAATTCCTCATCGCTTCGTTCCGCGGCGCACCGACAATGGGGACACCGCGTGGCGGCGGCGGTAACCGCGATCTTCCCGGGGTCCGCCAGCCCGGTGTCATGGTGGCGTCCGGCACACAACAGCCGGCGCCTGAACGCTTCGGCGGGTCTGCCGCACCGACACTGGAAGCGCCGGGCTCGCTGTTGCGCCGCTCGACACGGCCGGTCATCGGTCTTGATGCCTCCGCCTACGCTGATGCGCGCGTGTCGGCCGCCTTTGCGGCGCCTTGGGCGGCGGCACCGGGCGCTGGCTGGAAAAGCCACTGAGTTTTTCGGCGGTTGACGCGGCTTGCCGCTTCCAATCCAGTTCGGCACGCTCTAACGTCAAAGCGACGCGATGACATTGCCGATGAGTTTGATTTTCACGCGATTTTTGCCTTCGGGCGCCGTGCGGCAGCCCGGCGCGGCACTTGCCCTTGCGCTTGTGGCGGTCCTGCTGTTTCTGGCCGGTCCGGCGCGCGCGCAACTTTATGAAACGCCGGCGCGACAGGCCATGCTGCTCGATGTGGGCAGCGGCACAATCCTTTTTTCCAAGGACGCCGATGCGCCGATCCCGCCCGCGTCGCTTGCCAAGTTGATGACGATGGAAGTGGTCTTCCATGCGCTCAAGGCGCAGCGCCTGACGCTGCAGGACCGGTTTCTGGTCAGCGAGAATGCATGGCGCACCGGCGGCGCGGTCTCCGGAACATCGACCATGTTCGCCGAACTCAATTCGGAGATCGCGCTCGAAGACCTGATCCGCGGTGTCATCGTGCAATCGGCCAATGATGGATGCATCATCATCGCCGAGGGGATTGCCGGGTCGGAGGAAGCGTTCGCGCAACTGATGAACGACCGCGCGCGGGCGATCGGCATGACGGGATCGACCTTCGTCAATTCGACCGGGCTGCCGGCCGACGGGCAAACGGTCACCATCCGCGATCTGGTGACGTTGGCGCAGCACATGCAGCGCACCTATCCGGAGTTTTACCGCTACTACAGCGAGACCGAATTCACCTGGAACGGCATCCGCCAGCGCAACCGCAATCCGCTGCTGCCGATGGATATCGGCGCTGACGGTATGAAGACCGGCTTCACCGAAGCGTCGGGCTATGCGATCGTCGGCTCGGTCGCGCGTTCCGGACGCCGGCTCATCGTTGCGATGAGCGGGATGGAGTCCGAACGCCAGCGCGCCGAGGAAGCGCGCAAGATGCTCGATTGGGGCATCAGGGCGTTCGAGCCTCACAGGCTGTTCGAGGCCGGCGAAGAGATCGGCAATGTCCGGCTCTATGGCGGCGAGGCTGCCACAGCGCCGGTCATGCTGGCCGAACCGCTGACGGTCCTGATGCCGTTGACCGGCCGGGACACGCTGCGCGCCCGGATCGTCTTTGACGGGCCGGTGCCCGCGCCGGTCGAACAAGGCGATCCGATCGCCGAACTGCACATCTATTTTGGCGATGAACTGGCACATGAGGCCGAACTTCAGGCCGCCGGCGCGGTCGGCAAGGGCCCCATCCACCGGCAGGCGCTCGATGCACTGCTTGAACTGGCGATCGGATGGATTCGCTTTTAAAAGCCGTTCCCGCGACCGGCCGCAAGGCGCGCGCACACGGTCATGACGGGCTGTTCATCACCTTCGAAGGTGGCGAAGGGGTCGGCAAGTCAACGCAGATCCGGCTTCTTGCCGACCGTCTTGCAGAACTTGGGCATGCCATCCGAACGTCGCGCGAGCCCGGCGGCACGCCCGGCGCCGAAGCGGTGCGGCACGTGCTCCTGGACGAGGCGGCGCTTGAAAGCTTCGGCCCGGCGCTTGAAGCGCTGTTGTTCGCCGCCGCGCGCAGCGACCATGTCGAGCAGGTGATCCGGCCGGCGCTGGCGCGCGGCGAGACGGTTCTGGTCGACCGGTTCATGGATTCAACGCGCGTCTATCAGGGCGTCAGCGGTGACCTCGATCCCGATTTCGTCGCCGCGCTTGAGCGGGTGGCGATCCACGGCACAGTGCCGGACCTGACGATCATTCTCGACCTCGACCCGGAGACAGGGCTGGCGCGCGCCCATGCGCGGCGTGCCGAAAACACGGCGCAGGACCGGTTTGAAAAGGAAACCGTCGCCGTGCATGAAGCACGCCGCACCGCGTTTCGGGCCATTGCCGAAGCGGAGCCCGACCGTTGCCGCCTTGTGGATGCGGCCGGCGATCCGGAGACTGTATCCGGGGTGGTCTGGGCCCATGTGGCGCCGCTGGTCGCGGCCGATGGCGACCGACGGGAACGCTCATGAACGATCAGCAGACGCCGGACTATCACGACACGCTGGAGGGCATCGCGCCGCCATGCGCATCGGTGCGCCTCGTCGGCCATCAACCGCCGGTCGCACAGATGCTGTCCATCGTCCGTTCGGGCCATCACGCCATGCTGCTCGATGGCGAACAGGGCATCGGCAAGGCGACGGCGGCATTTCATCTGGCCAACGCGCTTTTGGACGGCGCGTCGCTTGATGGCGACCATCTTCCGGAGCCTGATCCGACATCGGCGAGCGTCCGGCAGGTGGCGCAGGGCGCCCATCCCAACCTCGTCCACCTGACGCGGCCGCGCGCGGCGACCGGCACCGGCTTCAAGACGGCGATCACCATCGACGAGGTGCGGCGCGTCCAGCATTTCCTGTCGATGACGGCGAGCCTGGACCGCCCGCGCATCGTCATCGTCGATCCGGTCGGCGACATGCCGCGCGGTGCGGCGAATGCACTTCTCAAAACACTTGAAGAACCACCATCCAACACATTGTTCTTGTTGGTTTCACATCGCAGTGGCGGATTGCTGGCCACCATTCGGTCCCGCTGTCAGATTGTGCGGTTCGCGCCGCTGCCCGATGATCAGGTGGCCGAGGTGATCGATCTGGCCGGGCAGGGTGCCGTGCCGGCATCGGACGCCGGCCGGCTGGCTGCCCTTTCGGGCGGCCGGCCGCGCCAGGCACTGACGCTGGCGCTTTTCGGCGGGGCCGACCTGCGCGACAGCCTCGAAAAACTTCTGGCAGCGCCACGCTTCGACACGATGCTGGCCCACCGACTGGCCGAAGTTGCCGGGGCAAAAGGCAATGACACGCACAACATGCTGCTGCGCGAAATGGCCATCGACATCGTCCGCAGCCGGGCGCGGAGTGCAGCGCTGTCGGGTGATCTGCGCGGCGCCGACCGGCTTGCCGCCTTCGAACGCGATCTGGCGCAGCGCTTTGGCGAGGCCGATGCGTTCGGCATGGACCGCAAGCAGGAAATGCTGGTGGCCAGCGCGCGGATGCATGACGTTTTGGGCAGCGTCGGACGCTGAAAAACCATCGTCCCGGCGGTTTGAAAAGCGCCGGAAATCGGATACATGCACGCCACGCTTTCCCGATTTTCGAACCAGTGGTTGCCGCCGCCCATGAGCGACACTTTCTACATCACCACGCCGATCTTCTATCCCAATGGCGTGCCGCATATCGGCCACGCCTATACCGCGATCGCCACCGATGTGCTGGCCCGGTTCCAGCGGATCGACGGCAAGGATGTATTCTTCCTGACCGGCACGGACGAGCACGGACAGAAGATGCAGCGCACCGCCGAAGAGCGCGGCATCACGCCGATCGCGCTGGCCGACGAGAATTCGGCGGTCTTCCGGTCGATGGTCGAAACCTTCGGCTGCTCGAACGACGATTTCATCCGCACCACCGAGCTGCGCCATGCCGCCGCCTGCCAGGAATTGTGGCGCCGCATGGAAGCCAATGGCGACATCTATCTCGACACCTATGGCGGCTGGTATTCGGTGCGCCAGGAAGCCTATTTCGACGAAAGCGAGACCGAAGTCGGCGACGATGGCGTGCGCCGCGAGCCGCTGGGCTCGGAGGTCGAGTGGGTCGAGGAGGAGAGCTACTATTTCCGCCTGTCGGCTTATGGCGACCGGCTGCTTGCCCATTACGAGGAAAATCCCGGCTTCATCGCGCCAAACGAACGGCGCAATGAGGTGATCTCCTTCGTCAAGTCCGGCCTGAAGGACCTGTCGATCTCGCGCACCACCTTCGATTGGGGCATTCCGGTGCCCGGCAACGACGCTCATGTCATGTATGTCTGGGTCGATGCGCTGACCAACTACATCACCGCCGCCGGCTTTCCGGACACCGGCACGGAGAAATGGCGCTTCTGGCCGGCGACACACATTATCGGCAAGGACATCATCCGCTTCCACGCGGTCTATTGGCCGGCGTTCCTCATGTCGGCCGGTGTCGCGCTGCCCGAGCGGGTGTTCGCGCATGGCTTTTTGAACAATCGCGGTGAGAAGATGTCGAAATCGGTCGGCAATGTTGTCGATCCGTTCGACCTGCTTGACCGGTACGGGCTCGACCAGGTGCGCTATTTCTTCATGCGCGAGGTGCCGTTCGGCAATGATGGCAGCTACAGCCACGAGGCGATCGTCGCGCGCACCAATGCCGATCTAGCCAACGGGCTGGGAAATCTGGCGCAGCGCTCGCTGTCGATGATCGCCAAGAATTGCGAGGGCAGGGTACCCGACACCGGCGCCCTGAACGAAGACGACGAAGCGCTGATCGCAACGACTGGCCCGGCGCTGCATGCAGCGCGCGCGGCAATGGCCGAACAGGCAATCCACAAGGCGCTTGAGGCGATCTTCGCGGTTGTCGCCGAGGCCGACCGCTATATCGACGCCCAGGCGCCCTGGGCGCTGCGCAAGACCGATCCCGAACGGATGAAGGCGGTGCTCTACACGATGGCCGAGACCGTGCGGCGGATCGCGCTGATGACGCAGCCCTTCATGCCAGATGCCTCGGCGAAACTGCTCGATCTGGTCGCGGTGTCCGAAGACCAGCGCACCTTCGCCGATTTCGAGGCGCGGCTGGTGCCGGGCACCGAGCTGCCCAAGCCGCAGGGCGTGTTTCCGCGCTATGTGGAGGACGAGGCGCGCGACGCCTGATGCCGACCCTCGTCGACAGCCATTGTCATCTGGACTTCGACACGTTCGCGCCGGAGCTCGACGATGTCGTGGCCCGTGCGCGCGCGGTCGGTCTCGTGCGCATGGTGACGATTTCGACCAGGGTGCATCTGTTCGCAGAGCGCATCCTGCCGATCGCCGAGCGCTATCGGGATGTGTTCTGCTCGGTCGGCACCCATCCGCACCATGCCGACAAGGAACTGGACATCGTCGCGGACGATCTGGTGCACCTGTCGGGCCATGAAAAAGTCGTGGCGATCGGCGAAGCAGGCCTTGACTATTTCTACGACAACAGCCCGCGCCAGGCGCAGGCCGAAGGCTTTCGCCGGCACATCGCAGCGGCGCGGGAAACCGGCCTGCCGCTCGTTATCCATGCGCGCGACGCCGATGACGACATGGCCGAGATCCTGACGGAGGAAACCGAAGGGAAGGGGGCTTTTCCCTTCGTCCTGCACTGCTTTTCATCGGGCCGTGCGCTCGCCGAAACCGGCATTGCGCTTGGCGGCTACGTTTCCTTTTCCGGCATTGCCGCGTTCAAACGCTCCGACGCGTTGCGTGACATTGCCCGCGACCTACCGCGCGACCGTATCCTGGTGGAGACCGACGCGCCCTATCTGGCGCCGCCGCCGCATCGCGGCCAGCGCAACGAGCCGGCCTATGTGGCGCACACGGCGGCGATCATCGCCGCGCATCTGGGCGAGGATATCGACAGGTTCGCGGCACAGACGACCGACAATTTCTACCGCCTGTTCTCAAAGGTGCCGCGCCATGACGGCTGAAGGTGACGGCACGGTGCGCGTGACCATTTTGGGCTGCGGGTCGTCGCCGGGCGTGCCACGACCGAACGGCGACTGGGGCGGATGCAACCCGCACAATCCGAAGAACCGGCGCATGCGCGCCTCGATGCTGGTCGAACGGGTCGGTGTTGCCGGCACGACGAGCGTCGTTGTCGATACCGGTCCCGATTTCCACGCACAGATGCTGATGGCCGATGTCCGGCAGATCGATGCGATCGTCTACACGCACGCCCATGCCGACCATATTCACGGCATCGACGATTTGCGCACCTATGTGTTCGCACAGGGCCAGATGATGCCGATCTACGCGGACGAAGCGACGTCCGGACGGCTGCACGAGGCGTTCGGCTACTGCTTTGCGACGCCCGATGGCAGCGCCTATCCGCCGATCCTGATCGACAACCGGATCGACCATGACACACCGCTCACGATCGAAGGGCAGGGCGGTGCCCTCACCTTCACGCCGCTCTACCAGCGCCACGGCTCGATCCACTCGCTGGGGTTCCGGATCGGCGATCTGGCCTATTGCCCGGACGTATCGGCCTTTCCCGACGCGACGCTGGAAAAGATGCGCGATCTCGACGTGCTGATCGTCGATGCGCTGCAATATCGCGAACATCCCAGCCATTTGTCGCTCGCCCAGACGCTCGATGTGATCGAGCGTCTCAAGCCGCGGCGTGCATTTCTGACGCACATGCACATTCCGCTCGACTATGATGTGGTGCTGGCCGAAACGCCGCGCCACGTCGAACCATGCTATGACGGGCTGGTGATCGAAACGGGAGGACAAACGTCATGACCGAAGTGGTGGTCGTCTTCAAATCCGGCGCCGTGGTGCGGCTTGCCGCCGAGCAGACCCAGGCCGATACGCTCATCGGCGCGTTCTACAGCGGATGGGACCAGCCGGGCGTCAATCTGGTCGGCGACCTTTTGTATGGCGGCGGCTCGCCATACCGGCTGCAAGCCTCCCAGATCGCCGGCATCTTCGTTGACCAGGGTGACAGTTCGTGACGCCCAAACCCGGCTCCTCCATGGCGCGCGTTGCCGATGCGGCGGCGGCGCTCGGCCTTTCGATCGAGCTGAAGGTGATGGACCAATCCACGCGGACGGCCGAGGACGCAGCGCGGGCCTGCGGCTGCGATGTGGGCCAGATCGTCAAGTCTCTGGTCTTCGAGAATGCAGAGAATGGCGCGCTGGTGCTGCTGCTGGTATCGGGCCGGCATAATGCAGATTTGATTTATATTTCAAATCAGTATGGGCTTGACTTGAAGCGATGTGACGGCCGCCGCGTGCGTGACGAGACCGGCTTTGCGATCGGCGGCGTGGCACCGATCGGCCATCTGGCGCCGATTCCGGTCCACATGGACGCGGTGCTTCTGGACTACGACCTGGTCTGGGCGGCAGCCGGACGGCCGGACACTGTTTTTCAGGTTTCATCAACCGCTCTGCAGAGAGCAACCGATGCAAGCAAACTAACGATGTGCGCTTAACGCTCAATATGACTCGCTCGCTGTTGTTTCTGCCTTCTGCTTCGTTCACAATCTGATATCGATTTTGACGCCTCATGACGGGCGATCGGTTATAGCAAAGTGCAGAGGTGCCAATGGCGCAGAGCGATCTGAATTGGCATGACGATGAGATATCGCTTTCCGACATCGTTAGGAAACTGTGGTCGGGTAGGGGGCTAATCGTGGCGTTGGCGGCGGTGGGGCTTTGCTTGGGCGCCCTCGGCGCGTTCATGCAGATGTCCCGCACATCGCAGACGATGGAATACTATGTCGAACTGTCAGGCATCGAAAAGTCAAGCTACCCCAACGGGACCGCCTTTTCGCCGCAGGATCTGATCGCTCCCGCGGTGATCAACCGATTGAGCGCGACCGTCTTGCCGCAGACCGAATCCTTCGAGATTCGCAACGCGCTCACCGTCACATTCGCCAACCCGGCAACCGAAGCGATCTTGATGAACTATCGCGAGCGGGTTTCTGGAGCGAATGTTACGATCGCCGAACTCAATACGCTGAGCGCCGAGCTGGAGGAGCAACTGGCGAATTCGATCCAGCAGATGTTGCGGATCTCGCTCGACTATGGCGCTCTTGGCCTGAGCGAAAGCCAAGCCCGCAACGTCGTCACCGCGCTGCCAGGCATTTGGTCAGATGTCTATACGACGCAGTTCCGCGTCCTTGACGATACCGTATTGCAGGGACAGTCCATCGCCGCCAATGCCCAACTGGACGAAGCTCTTGGCGTGATCGAGGCGGATCGCACCATAGTAGCAATGCGTGTTGGGCTTGAGGCCATGTCGGGCGACAATCGCCTGGCATCACTGCAGACGGAGAGTGGTCAGACGCCCGAGGATCTCGCCAATCGGCTGGAGTCCTTTGAGGCGGTGTACCTATCGCCGATCATCAGCCGTCAATTGGCGGCCGATAACACGCTAGTGCGCTTTTATCTAAACGACATTTCGCGGGAGATTGAACGTCTTGACGATGCACTCGCTTCCCTTAATGCGACGGTCGAGGACGTCAAAGCCGTCATAGGCAATCGGAACGTCGGACCAAGCGGTCTCGGCGCTGGTGGCGAAGCTCAGACCACTTCAAGTGGCATCCAGGTTGGGAACGGCGCGATCGACGAAATCGTCGACTTGGCCAATCGCGCCTCACTTTCCGGCTATCTGACGAGCGTTTTCGAACGCCGGCACACGCTCGTATCCCAACGCGCCAACCTGCAATCGCGCCTTCGCCAGATCAATGAAGAACCCGTTTTGTCGCAGGCCTTCGTAGCGGCCGCTCAGAGTCAGTGGACGCAGCTCATAGAGAGCTATAACGCGTTGCTCTCCGGCGCCCGGGTTACTGTGCGGAACTCCAGCGGCGAGCTCTATCGTCCTGCGTTGGCCGCGCGCGATGTCACTTCATCAGTTGGCCGACCTCTCCTCATTTATGGAGGAATGGGACTACTCTTGGCTCTTTTTGTCGGGATGGTTGTTGCGCTTCTCAGACCCGCGCCAAGGGTGGCGCGCGCCGGGCAAACCACACCGCTGCGCAAGGAAGCGGCATGACACAAGGAAGTTCCCGTTAGCCGTATATGGTTCAAGGCCGATAGTTCCATAATCCATCTTATGCGACAAGCGCGCGAGCCCCCCGGCTCGACGATGAACGAACGGAGGAACCATGAACGACCTGGGAACACTGACAATCGTCGAGCTGGCGACAATCGCTCAGGGTCTCGGCACTGCCCTGGCTGCGATCTTTGCGCTTTTTGGGATCATCATGGTCTATGTCCAGATCCGCGAGAACCGGGCGACCCAACGCGAGGCCACGGCCAAACATCTCTTTCGCCAATACCTTCAGGAGGGCCTGGAGCGGCCGGACCTGGTCATCGCCAGACGTGATCAACTCACGCACGCAGAAGTCTCCGTCGCGTATGAATTCTTTGTCGCGAACATGCTCTATTCCTTTGACGAGGTCTTGCAGAACACGCGATCAAAGGATTGGCGCGAGGTTGTCCGCGGCGAAATAGCCCGGCACGTCGACTATCTCCGGTCGCCCGAATTCCAGAGCAAGCGCCACTACTACGCGCCTCAGGTCATTGAGATCATCGACGCCGTCTGTGGCGAGACGGCGCGGCCGGCTGTTCCACCGACCAGGACCTGAACGGCGGGGAAGCTGCAAAGCCCTCCCCGCCCTGCTCTATCGTCACATCTCCATCAGCTCGGCCACTTCGACCGTGCCGTGATCGAGCATCGGACACCCCTTGGCCATGGCGACCGCCGCATCGATGTCGGCGGCGCTGACGATGGTGAAACCCGAAAGCGGATTTGCGCCGCCATTGTCGGCAACGCCGGAGCCGCTCACCGTCTTGGACATGCCGACCGGATTGCCCGGATTGACAACCGCGCCGCCCATCTCGTTGAACCAGGCTTCCCACTGCGCCATGACCTTGGCGCCTTCCTCCTGCGTATCGGGCTTCTTGCCGCCGTGATAGGCGTAGATGAAATTCGGCATGATCGGTCTCCTTGAACATTGGATTGGTTCGCCCGCCCGGCACAACGCCGCGCGCCGCGGGTTCATTGATACTGAACCATGTGGTTGACTATATGAGGCCACAATCATTGTCAACCAGTTGGTTCAGTGATATGCGAGGTCCATGAACGCACTCGACACCACCTTCGCCGCGCTCAGCCACGAGGCGCGGCGGTCCATCCTGGCCAAGCTTGCTGACGGCGAGACGCGCCTGTCCGATCTTGCCGGCCCGTTCGCCATGTCCCAGACGGCGGTCTCCAAGCATGTGCGGGTCCTGAGCGATGCCGGCCTTGTCACCGTCGAACGGCGCGGACGGAGCCGCTACTGCCGGCTCAATGCCGCGCCGATGAAAGAGGCGTCGGACTGGCTGGCGGACTATGAGGCCTTCTGGGGCCAGCAATTCGACAATCTGGCGCGCTATCTGGCCGAAAACAGAGACTGACATGCAGTTCGTGCAATCGCAGCCGGGCGACGACCCGATCGTGGTCGAAGGGTTCTTTGCCGCCTCCCCGGCCCGCGTGTTCAATGCCTGGACCAATCCGGACATCATCATGAAATGGTTCGGCCTCGAACCCAATTCGTTGCATTCGGCCGACATCGATCTGCGGCCCGGCGGTGCCTGGCGCTTCCTGCATTCCAAGACCGGCAAGCAGAGCGTCGGCTTCGAGGGTGCCTATGCGGAGATCGAACAGGACGAAAGGCTCGTCTTTTCCTGGTCGCATGTCGTCACCCACGCCGACGGCGCACGCGAAGCGACACCGGAATCGCGCGTCGAAGTGACGTTCACGCCGAAAGGCGCAGGCACGATGGTGCGGCTGGTCCATTCTGCCGTGCGCAGCGAGGATGCGCGGCGCGGCATTGGCGGCGGATGGCAATCCTCGTTCGGATCATTGCAGGACCTGCTCGCCGATTAGCTGTGCATAAGCGCGGCGTGCTCTCAATGCCGGCATGACAGCGCGGGGCGCCCGCCGCAGTTTGCGGCCATGGAACCCGCCCGCGACATCGATCGGCTGCTCGAGATCATGGCCCGCCTGCGCGACCCGGACACCGGGTGCCCGTGGGATGTCGAACAGACGTTCGCGACGATTGCGCCCTACACGATCGAGGAAGCCTACGAGGTGGCTGATGCGATCGAGCGCGACGACATGCTCGATCTGGTCGATGAACTGGGCGATCTGCTCTTGCAGGTGGTGTTTCATGCGCGCATGGCCGAGGAAGCCGGCACATTCGACTTTGGCGCGGTGGTCGAGGCGATCACCCGCAAGATGATCCGCCGCCATCCCCATGTCTTCGGCGACGAGACGGTCCGCGGCGAAAAGCTTGCCAAGGGCATGTGGGAGAAAATCAAGGCGGCCGAAAAGGCCGAGCGGGCCGAAGCGCACCGGGCCGCTGGTCTGGCAAACAGCGATGACAGCGCTCGGTCCCTGCTCGATGATGTACCGCGCGCCCTGCCCGCCTTGATGCGCGCGCTCAAGCTGCAAAAGCGCGCCGCCAATGTCGGGTTCGACTGGGATACGGCGCCGCCCATCCTTGCCAAGATCCGCGAGGAAACCGACGAACTGGCCGAGGTGATGGACGAGGCCGATCCTGACCGCGTGCGGGAGGAGTATGGCGACCTTCTGTTCGCGATGGTCAATCTGGGCCGGCATCTGGATGTCGAACCCGAAGCCGCGCTGACCGAGGCGAACGCCAAATTCGTCCGCCGCTTCAAGAGGATCGAAGACGAATTGGCCGCGCGCGGCTCCTCCCCAGAAGCGGCCGACCTCGCCGAAATGGATGCGATCTGGAACGCGGTCAAGCGCGCGGAAAAGCAGGGCTGACGGCGGCCGCTAGAGCGTTTCCGCGTTTCGTGGAAACGCAGCTCCGCTCTAACCGATTGTTTTGTCGCTTGTCTTATCGGCTCCGGTGATTCCACCTTCGCCGGACGCGCTCTAGGCGGTTTTCTCGGCGATCCGCGCGGTCCGGCGCTCATAGGCGTCGGCCATGTCCCGCGTCATCTGCACGGTGACGGTCACATCGCCATTGTCGCGGTCCTGACGGTCTCGGACGACGGCATTCTCGTGAAGCCAGGCAACATCGGAAAAGCGGGCGGCGGAAATGGTGAACCGGCGTGTCACCAGCGCACCGGAAATCCGCTCCTCGATCAATGCGAGCAGCGCATCGGTCCCCGCGCCCGTCAGCGCCGAGACCGCGACTTCGCCCTGCCCCGACACCCTGTCCGACAGCGCGGCGCGCGCATCGTCGTCCAGCGCGTCGATCTTGTTGTGCACCTCAATCACATGGTCATCGTCGGGCGTCACATCGAGATCGGCAAGAACCGCGCGCACATCGGTGCTCTGCGCCGCGGCCTGCGGGTCCGACGCATCGTGCACATGGACGATCAGGTCGGCCTCCTCAACCTCTTCGAGCGTCGCGCGGAACGCGGCCACCAGATGGGTCGGCAGATCGGAGATGAAGCCCACCGTGTCCGACAGGATGATCTCGGTGCCGCCCGGCAACCGCACGCGGCGCAAGGTCGGATCGAGCGTGGCGAACAGCATGTCCTCGGCCATCACCGTTGCGCCCGTCAGCCGGTTGAAGAGCGTCGATTTGCCGGCATTTGTGTAACCGACGAGCGCGACGACGGGCAGCGGCACCTTCTTGCGTTTGGCACGGTGCAGCGTGCGCGTGCGGCGCACCTGTTCGAGTTCGGTCTCAAGCCGCTTGATCTTGTCGCGCAGAATGCGCCGGTCGGCCTCGATCTGGGTTTCGCCGGGGCCGCCCAGGAAGCCTGCCCCGCCACGCTGACGCTCAAGGTGTGTCCAAGACCGCACCAGACGCCCGCGCTGATAGTTCAGATGCGCCAGATCGACCTGAAGCGTGCCCTCTTTGGTGCGGGCGCGCCGCCCGAAAATTTCAAGAATCAGCCCGGTGCGGTCGAGCACCTTGGCGTTCCAGGCCCTTTCGAGATTGCGCTGCTGGACCGGCGTCAGCGCATGGTCGACGACGACAAGTCCGGCCTCGTGGGCGGCGACCACCCCGGCCAGTTCATCGACCTTGCCCGACCCGATCAGCGTTGCGGGAACCGGTTTTCCGACCGGAACGACCATTTCATCGGCGATCACCAGATCGATCGCGCGCGCCAGCCCCGCCGCTTCCGCCAGCCGTTCTGTCGCCGTCCGCATCGGCGTGCGCGCCTGATCGGCGTCGCTGTCCCTTTTGGCGATGTCCGGCGCCAGCACGATGGCACGCATCGGCGCGCCGCGACGGTCGACGCCGCCGCCACGCCCCTGCTTCATCGTCTCGGACCGGGAAACGCGTTGCGTCACTCCGACTTCTGGCTCGCGCTTTCGCTGTCGAACAATTGCACCGGCTGGCCGGGCATGACGGTCGATATGGCGTGCTTGTAAACAAGCTGCGCGCTGCCATCGCGCCGCAGCAACACACAGAAATTATCGAACGACGTCACAACACCGGTCAGCTTAACGCCGTTGACCAGGAAGATCGTCAGCGGGATTTTCTGTTTTCTGACTGCGTTGAGAAACTGGTCTTGGAGGTTCTGCGACCTTTCGGCCATTCTTGTTGCCCCGCCTTGGTGCTTTTTGTTTATCGTATCACCATCCCGCGACCGCCGCTCAACGGCCTGCCTGTGCGATAATGGCTTTGCATTTGTGACGATTTCGTCTGTCTCATTATGAGATTTGCGAAAAGATCACCGCTTTTCAAGAGAAAGCGAGCCATGAACCGCGATTTTTTCGGCTGCCCCGAAGAAAGCGCGGCCGAGCGCGCGCGCCGTTTCGCCTGGATGACCGTTGGCGACAGGGGCGCCATCAATGCTGGTCACGGGCATGATCTGCGAGGTTGCCGAGGTCATGAAAGCCTCGCGCGCCGCCTTGGCTTCGGCCACTGAAAAGGCGCGCTCCTCGACGGTCAGGCCCAGTTTGGCCGCCGCATCGAGCGCCGTTGCGCGCGTCACGCCGCGCAGTATGCCGGCCTCGGCGGGACGCGTGACCAGCACATTGTCCGTGGTGACAATCCAGGCATTGGTCGCCGCGCCCTCGGTAACCATGCCATCCGCATCGACCATCCAGGCTTCGGCGGCGCCGCTGTCGCGCGCCTGTTGCCGCGCCAGAACGTTCGGCAGAAGGCCGATCGTCTTGATATCGACACGGTCCCAGCGATTGTCGGGCACGGTGATCACCGCAACGCCCTTTTCGGCCTTTTCCGCGAACGCCTTGCGGTCGGTCGACTTGGCGGTGACGACCAATGCGGCGGGCGTGCCGGGCGGCGGAAACGGATGGTCGCGCCGGGCGACGCCGCGCGTGACCTGCACATAGACCAGCCCGTCGCGCACCCGGTTGCGGGCCGCGACCTCGATCATGATCCGGCCGAGCGCATCGCGACCGACCGGCCAGGCCATCGCCAGTTCGTTCAGCGACCGGTCCAGCCGGTCCAGATGCCGCGTCCGGTCGATCATGAAGCCGCGGGCGATTTCGCATACTTCGTAGACGCCGTCGGAGAACTGGTAGCCGCGATCCTCCACATGCACGCTGGCTAGCGCATGCAACACATAGCGGCCATTGACATAGGCGATGCGTGACATCTGTCCCCTTCCCTCCCGCGCGACGGTCCGCTTCAGAAAAACTGAAGGCTGACGCGAAACAATTGCTCGACCTTCTTGACGGCCGATGTCTTGGCGAAGATCACCACGCGGTCATGCGCCTTGATGCGGGTTTCGCCGTCGGGCTTGACGACGATGTTGTCGCGGTAGATCGCCCCGATCCTGATCTCTTCGGGCAAATCGAGTTCGCGCAACGGCACGCCGACGAGTGGCGAGGTTTCCAGCGCCTCGGCTTCGAGAACCTCGGCCTGCCCCTTCTGCACCGAATGCACCTGGCGGATGCGGCCGCGGCGCATGTGCTGCAGGACGCGCGAGATCGTCACCGCACGCGGGTTGATGTGCGCGTCGATGCCAAGTGTCGCCGTAAAGCTCTGATAGCCCAGATCATTGATCAGGCTCATCGTCGCCTCACATCCCAGCTTCTTGGCCATCACCGCCGAGAGCACATTGACCTGGTCGTCATTGGTCAGCGTGACCATCAGTTCGGCGTCCTGAATGTCCGCTTCATGCAGGATCTGCTGGTCGAGCGCGCTGCCATGCAGCACGATCGTGCGGCGCAGCGTGTCAGCCACGCTGATGGCGCGCTCGCGGTTGTGCTCGATGATCTTGACGTTGGTGCGCGCCCCACTGCGCTCGATTTCGCTGGCGACGAAATGGCCTATGTTCCCGCCACCGGCGATCACGATCCGTCGGGCTTCCGTCTCCTCATGGCCGAACAGCGACAAGGTTCGCCGCACCTGGTCGCGATTGGAGATCACATAGACCAGATCGTCGACCAGAAGCTGGTCCGCGGAATGAGGCACGAACAGCTTTTCGTTGCGCCAGACGCCGACGACCGTCGCGCTGAGATCGGGGAAGAGATCGGTCAACTGGCTCAGCGGCGTGTTGATGACCGGACAATCCTCGCGGCATTCGATCGCCATCATCGTCACATGATCGTCGGCGAACTGGACGACATCGGTGGCACCGGGCAGCGCGATGCGCTTGAGAACGACCTGGCCGACCTCCTTTTCCGGTGAGATGATGACGTCGATCGGCAAGTGGTCGCGCGAGAACAGGTCGCCGAAATGGGCGCCGAGATAGGATTGCGCGCGCACGCGGGCGATCTTGGTGGGCACGTCGAACAGGGAATGCGCCACCTGGCAGGCGGTCATGTTGACTTCGTCATAGAGCGTGACCGCGATGATCATCTCGGCCTGGTCGGCGCCGGCGGCCGCGAGCACATCGGGATGGCTTCCGTGGCCGACAATGCCGCGCACATCGAGCGTGTCGCGCACCCGCTGGATCAGCTCCTGAGAGGTGTCGATGACCGAGACGTCATTGTCCTCGCTGGCCAGCCGCTCGGCGATGCCGAACCCGACCTGACCGGCGCCGCAGATGATGACGCGCATTGGAAATCACACTCCCAGGGATTTGAGTTTGCGGTGCAGGGCGGAGCGTTCCATACCAATGAACTCGGCGGTGCGCGAGATGTTTCCGCCAAAGCGTGAGATCTGGGCGAGCAGATAGTCCCGCTCGAAGCGTTCGCGCGCCTCGCGCAGCGGCAGCGACATGATGTGCGTGTCTTCTGCGGTCGGCGCCTTGGGCAGGTTCTCGCTCAGTTCGGCGGGCAGCATGTCCGGCGAGATCATCCGGTCGTCAGGCTCGTCGCGCGCAAGGATCAGCACGCGCTCGACCGTGTTGCGCAACTGGCGAATGTTGCCCGGCCAGGAATGGGCCTGCAACACCGCCATCGCCTCATCGTCGATCATGCGCGGACGGATGCCGGTCTGGGCGCTGATCTGCTTGACGAAGCCGTCGACCAGCATGGCGATGTCCTCGCGCCGTTCGGCAAGACCCGGCACCCCCACGGGCACGACCGCCAGCCGGCTGTAGAGATCGCGGCGGAACCGGTCCTCGGCGATCAGCGCCTCAAGGTCGAAGGCGGTCGATGAAATGATGCGCACATCGACCTTGACGCGGCGGACGCCGCCGACACGCTCGAACTCCTGTTCGACCAGAACACGCAAGATCTTCGACTGGGTCTCGCGCGGCATGTCGGCCACTTCATCGAGGTAAAGGATGCCGCCATGGGCCTGTTCGAGCGCGCCGACCTTGCGTTCGGTGCCATTGGCCTCGGTGCCGAACAGTTCGATCTCCATGCGGCTGGGCGTGATCGCCGCTGCGTTGAGGGCAACGAACGGGCCGGCGGACTGGTCGGAGGCGGCGTGGATGGCGCGCGCGACCAGTTCCTTGCCGCAACCGGACGGGCCGGTGATCATGACCCGGCTGTTTGTCGGCGCGACGCGGCCGATCGCCTGGCGCAGCGTGTTCATCGCCGGCGATTGCCCGGTCAGTTCTCCATGGTCGCTGGAACGGCGCTTGAGCGCGGCGATCTCCCGCTTGAGCGCGTGGGCCTCCAGCGCGCGTTCGGCGACAAGGATCAGCCGGTCGGCCTTGAACGGCTTTTCGATGTAGTCGTAGGCGCCGCGCTTGATCGCCGACACGGCGGTCTCGATGTTGCCATGGCCGGAGATCATCACGACCGGCAGGCCCGGATGCATTTGCTGGATGACATCGAGCAGTTCGAGCCCGTCCAGCTTGCTGCCCTGCAACCAGATGTCGAGGAAGATCAGCCGCGGCACGCGGTCGGAAATGGCGGCCAACGCGGAATCGCTGTCATGGGCGGTGCGTGTCTCGTGGCCCTCATCGTCCAATATGCCCGAAACGATGTCGCGAATATCGTCTTCATCATCGATGACGAGGATGTCGGCTTTCATGGGGTTGCCTCCGGATGACCCTCTGACGGCGCGTCGGGGCGCGCCGTGTCAGCTTCGGGTTGTTCTTGTTTGACTGGGGCGTCGGAAACCCCTGCCCCGTTGCGGGCCGGAAAGACCAGCCGCACCAGGGCGCCGATGCCATTGTGGAAATCGTCGGGCGCATCGTGCAGTTCGAGCGCGCCCGCATGGTCTTCCATGACCTTGCGGACGATGGCGAGACCGAGCCCCGTGCCCTTTTCGCGCGTCGTCATATAGGGTTCGAGCAGCTTTTGCCGGTTCTGGCGTGGCAGGCCGCGGCCATTGTCGATCACGTCGACATGGATGTGCTCGCCATCGTCCGTACGGTAAGCCCGAACGAGGATATGACCGGCAACATCTTCGTCCTGATGGCCGGCGAGCCTTGCCTCGATCGCCTCCGACGCGTTCTTGATGACATTGCCGATCGCCTGGCCGACCAGCCGCGCATCGAACACCGCAGGCAGCGCCTCGTCCGGCAGATCGCGCTCGACGGTGATCTCGTTGCGGCTGACCTCGACAAGGAACGCCGCCTCGCGGATTGTCTCCCGCAAATCCTGCGCCGTCATCACCGGCTTGGGCATGCGGGCGAAGGAGGAGAATTCATCGACCATGCGGCCGATATCGCCGACCTGCCGGATGATCGTGTCGGTGCACTGGTCGAACACCTCGCGATCGTCGTCGGCGATCGCCTTGCCGTAACGGCGTTTGATGCGCTCGGCGGAAAGCTGGATCGGCGTCAGCGGGTTCTTGATCTCGTGGGCGATGCGCCGCGCCACATCGGCCCAGGCGCTTGACCGCTGCGCATCGACCAGATCGGAAATGTCATCGACGGTGACGACATGGGTGCGCGCCGGCTTGCCGGCCTGACCGGCGGGTTGGCGGTCGAAATTGACCTGGATGTTGAGCACGCGCTCGCGGCCGTTGCGGTCGATATAGGAGATCGGCGCGCGATAGTCGGCACGGCGTGATTCGATCGCCTTGACAAACCCTGCATGAACCGGCGGGGCGACATCCTTGAGCGTCGCGCCGGCGGCAATCGGCTTGCCGCCATTGAGAATGCTGGCCGCCGAACTGTTTGCAACGCTGATCCGCGCGCGATCATCGACGCCCAGAACGCCGGCGGAGACGCCCGACAGCACAGCCTCGGAAAACCGCCGGCGCTTGTCGATCACATCCTTGGCGCTCAAAATCTCGTCGCGCTGGCTCTTGAGCTGGCCGAGCATGTCGTTGAACGTTTCGCCCAGATGGGCGACATCGCCATCCGAGGCCCGCACGGGCACGCGCACCTCCAGATTGCCACGGCCGACCTCATCGGACGCATTGATCAACTGCCGTATCGGCCGCACGATCCGGTTGGCGACCGCAATGCCGGTCCAGATCGCCGACAGAAGCAGGATCAGCGTCAGCCCGAAATAGAGCAGCGCGAAGGCAAGCTGGAGCGTTCCCTGATTGGCGTCGAGATTCTGGTACTCGGCGCGGTTCTGCTGCATCAGCCGCACCGCATCGAGTGCGTCTGCGTCGATCGTTCTGAGCGTATAGAGCAGCGCATTGTCGATCTCGCGCAACTGGATCACCGCGCCGACAAGGTTGGTCGTGCCCGGCGGGATGATCACCGGCTTGCCGTCGGCGGCAGCATCCAGCGCGTCCTGCGGCGGCAGCGGCAGCGGCCGGTCGACCTCGATGTCGGCAGACTGGATGACGCTGCCGTCCGGCCGGATGACCGACGCGCCCAGAAGCGCGCGGCCGAGCGCCTGCTGTGTCAGGAAGCGACGAAATCCGGTACGGTCGAGGTTGAACAAGCGGCGCTGCGAATCGAGTGCGAACGCCATGTTGATCGTTGAATCGCGCAGGTTGACCGCCGTTTCGTTGACATAGGATTCGGCGACCTGGATGGAACTGTCGACGATCGTCCGCGTGCGGATCTCGAACCAGCGGTCAAGGCCCAGATCGAGCGTGATGGCGGCGACCAGCGCAACGACGATGGCGGGCGCGGCGGCGACGACGGAGAACATGGCGACGATGCGCACATGCAGCCGTGCCGCCGCCCTGCCCGCCCGGCGCGCCTGCCAGATGTTGCGCAGTTCCAGCCCGATCAGCAGCAGCAGCGCGCCCACGAACAGGCCGTTGACGACGATCGCGCCGATCGTGACCCGGTTGTCGGGCCGGATCGGCGTCAGGCCGATCAGGATGATGAAGGAGATTGTCGCGGTCACAAGCGCGGCGGCGACCAGCGCAATGCCGCCGGCGGGGCTGATGTGCCCGCCGCCAAATGTTCTCGTCATCGCTGAACGGGGAGCGCCCTGTTCCGCCGAAACCATGCCTGCCTCATCGCCCCCGACCCGGAGTCGCATTTGCGCAACACATTGTGGCAATAATGCAACGCGCGGGGTCGCCGCAAGCCGCATTGTCGTGGAAAATCCGTTTGTGTCTCACCCCTTGATGACGGTAACGCCAAGGTCCTTGATCTTCTTGCGCAGCGTGTTGCGGTTAAGACCAAGCACATCGGCCGCGCGGATCTGGTTGCCGCGCGTGGCGGTCAGCGCCGCCATGATCAGCGGATATTCCATTTCAGCCAGAACGCGATGATAGAGCCCCGGCGGTGGCAGCGCGTCGCCGAACGATGAAAAATAGCGCTGCATGTTCAGTTCGACGGCCTGGGCAATCGTCATGTCGCCGGCTGCGATCGCGCCTTGCGCATCGCCTTCTCCGGCGCCCGACCCCTCCGACGAGCGCAGTTCGCTGGCGACAATCTCGGCGGTGATCTCGTCCTGCGCATAGAGCGCGGCCAGACGCCGGATCAGGTTTTCGAGTTCGCGCACATTGCCCGGCCAGTCATAGCGGCGCATCAGTTCGAGCGCGTCGGGCAGGATGCGCTTGGCTTCCAACCCCTCCTCCTGGACCTTGGCGAGGAAATGGCTGACCAGGTCGCCAATGTCCTCGAGCCGCTCGCGCAGCGGCGGGATGCGCAGCGGCACGACATTGAGCCGGTAGTAAAGGTCCTCGCGGAACAGGCCCTGGCTGATCAGCGCCCGCAGGTCCTTGTTGGTGGCCGCGACGATCCGCACATTGGTCCTGATCGGCGTGCGGCCGCCGACGGTCATATATTCGCCCTGCTGGAGGACCCGCAGCAGACGCGTCTGCGCATCCATCGGCATGTCGCCGATCTCGTCCAGGAACAAAGTGCCGTTTTCGGCCTGTTCGAAGCGGCCCGTGGAGCGGGTCAGCGCGCCGGTGAACGCGCCCTTTTCGTGGCCGAACAGTTCGGATTCGATCAGGTCGCGCGGGATTGCCGCCATGTTGATGGCCACGAACGGGCCGTTCTTGCGCTTGCCATATTCGTGCAGCGCGCGGGCGACCAGTTCCTTGCCGGTGCCCGATTCACCGTTGATCAGCACCGTGAGATCCGACTGGATCATCCGTGCCAGCACGCGATAAATGTCCTGCATCGCCGCCGAGCGTCCGACCAGCGGCATGGTTTCGCCGCTCTGGTCCGGCGCGATGCCGTGCCCGTCATCGCGGCGTTTGAGTTCGGTCAGCGAGCGGCCGACAATGCCCGTCAGTTCGACCAGATCGAACGGTTTGGGCAGATATTCATAGGCGCCCTTCTCGGTCGCGCGGATCGCCGTCATGAAGGTGTTCTGGGCGCTCATGACGATCACCGGCAGGTCCGGCCGGAGCTTCTTCATGCGCGGCAGCAAGTCGAACAGATTGTCGTCGGGCATGACGACATCGGAGACCACCGCATCGCCCTCGCCGGCGGCGACCCAGCGCCAGAGCGTCGCCGCGTTCGAGGTGACCCGCACATCATAGCCGGCGCGCGACAGCGCCTGGCTGACGACTGTGCGGATGGCGGCGTCATCATCGGCGACGAGAACCGTTCCGTTGCTCATGTCAGGGCCTCGCTGGTGTCGGTGGCCGTGCCGTTTCGGGTCATCGCTTTGGGAGCGGCTGGCATCAGGATGCGGAACAGCGTCCGGCTCGGCGCGCTGTCGCATTCGATGACGCCGCCATGGTCGCCGACGATCTTGGCAACCAGCGCCAGTCCGAGGCCCGATCCGTTCGGCTTGGTGGTGATGAACGGGTCGAACATGTGCATGCGGATATCCTCGGGCACGCCCGGACCATTGTCCTCGACGGAAAATTCCAGCGGCAGCGACACGCGCTCATTGGCACCGGGAATGGAAAGATGGACGCCCGGGCGATAGGCCGTGCGCAGCTTGATGCGCGGCCGGTCGGCGGCGGCGCAGGCTTCGGCGGCGTTCTTCACAAGGTTCAGAAAGACCTGGATCAACTGGTCCTGGTTGCCGGCGACGAAAGGCAGCGACGGGTCATATGCCTTGGAAAAGCGCACGCCTTGGGCAAATCCGGTTTTTGCAATCTTTTCAACGCGATCAAGGACGATGTGAATGTTGACAGCCTCGCGGTCCACAGGCCGCTCGTCGGAAAACACCTCCATCCGGTCGACAAGCTGAACGATGCGGTCGGTCTCTGCGCGGATGAGCTGCGTCAGCGCCTTGTCCTCGTCGTTCGCCGACACTTCCAGAAGCTGCGCGGCGCCGCGAATGCCCGAGAGCGGGTTCTTGATTTCGTGGCCCAGCATGGCGGCAAGGCCCGTCACCGAGCGCGCCGCGCCGCGATGGGTCATCTGCCGGTCGAACTTGTCGGCCATGGACCGCTCGCGGAAGACGATGACCATGGCGCCCGGCTCTTCGGGCACCGGCGTGACATGGATATCGACCACGCGCTCGGTGCCAAGACGCGGTGAGGACAGATCGACGCGATATTCGTTGACGGGCGAGCCTTCCTGCCGCACCTGGCCGATGAGCGCGATCAACGGGCTCGAAAAGGGCAGGAAATCGTCGATCCGGCGGCCTTCCAGATGGGTTGACGAGGACAGGAAGAAATATTCCGCCTCAAGATTGGCAAAGCGGATCAGATTGTCGGCATCGAGAAGAATGACGGGGTCGCGGATCGTGTTGAGCACCTGCAGCGCCCGCGCGCCGCCGCCATTGCGGGTGTCGGGCCTAGTCATGCGGCCAAGTCCTGCGTTTCGGTGGCGACCTCGGCGAAGATCGCGGCGAGCTGCCGTTTGACCGCGTCCGCGTCGCGCTCGCGCAGGATCGCGCCCTTGCGCGTCGCAAGGCCGGCCACATGGCGCGCATGGGCGTCCAGATACCAGCCCAGATGCTTGCGCGCATGACGCACGCCGGTCCCGGCGCCATAATGGTCGAGCATCGCGTCATAATGGGCGAGCACATAGGCGCCGATTGTCTCGGGCGCGGGCATGCCGGCGCCCTGCCCGGCAATCGCGCCGGCGAGCCACGGCCGGCCGCAGGCGGCGCGGCCGATCATCACCGCGTCGGCGCCCGATGCGTCAAGCGCGGCTTGGGCCGAGGCGCGGTCGGCAATATCACCATTGACGACCAGCGGCAGCGTTGTCGCCGCGCGCACGGCGGCCACCGCATGCCAGTCGGCCACACCGTCATAGAACTGCGCGCGTGTGCGCCCATGCACCGTGATCATCCGGACACCGGCCGCCTCAGCGCGGCGCGCAAGCTCGGGCGCGTTGATCGACGTCTCGTCCCAGCCGAGCCGCATCTTCAACGTGACCGGCACGTTGACGGCCGTCACCGTCGCCTCGATCAGCGTCATCGCATGATCGAGATCGCGCATCAGCGCGGAGCCGGACAGGCCGCTCGTCACCTTCTTGGCCGGACAGCCCATATTGATGTCGATGATGTCGGCGCCGTTGCCCTCCGCGATGCGCGCCGCCTCGCCCATCCAGCGCGCCTCCCGGCCGGCCAGTTGAAGCATGAACGGTCCCTGCCCGTCATGGCGCGCCGCGCGTTTGCGGCTTTCGGCATGATCCTGGCAGAACTCACGGCTGGCGATCATCTCGCTGACGACCAGCCCGGCGCCATGGCCATAGGCCAGCTTGCGGAATGGCGCGTCTGAAATGCCCGACATGGGCGCCAGGAACACACGGTTGCGCAGCGCAACGGGCCCGATCGCCAAGGGCGTGCCCAGCCGCTCGGTCGCATCACTCTGGTCGTTTTTTGGGCAGTCAGGCATGATGCCTAATCTTTATACATTGCCGCACGATTGCGCAATCGCTGCTCTTTGATAAACCGGAACGGATTTGCTCAGGAACCCGTGATGACAGACGCCAACGCGCCCGGCGCGCCCACGCTCCCCGATGTCCGTACGGGCAATGGCTATGATGTGCACCGGTTCGGGCCCGGCGACCATGTCATGCTGTGCGGCGTCGCCATCCCGCATGGCAAGGCTTTGTCCGGTCATTCTGATGCCGATGTGGGCCTTCATGCACTGACCGACGCGCTGCTCGCCACGTGCGGCGCCGGCGACATTGGCGATCATTTCCCGCCATCGGACCCGCAATGGAAGGGCCAGGCGTCATCGCTGTTCCTCGGCCATGCCGCGCGCATCGTGCGCGACGCCGGCGGCACGATCATGAACGCCGATGTCTCGATCATCGCCGAGGCGCCGAAGATCGCGCCGTACAAGCAAGCCATGCGCGAGAAGCTCGCGGCAATTCTCGGCATCGAGGCCGGCCGCTGCTCGGTCAAGGCGACCACCAACGAAAAAATGGGCTTTGTCGGACGCGGCGAAGGCATTGCGGCGATTGCAACGGCGAGCGTTGTCTACATGGCCAGGGGAGACTGACGATGGACGATCCGACAGAGGCCATCGAGGTGCTGTCGGCGGAACTGGTTCGCAGTTTTGCCGAAAAGGGCCTGATCGCCGCGACGGCCGAAAGCTGCACCGGCGGCATGATCGCCGCGGCGATCACCGACCATGCCGGCGCGTCGGCCGTTTTCGACCGCAGCTTCGTCACTTACTCCAACGCCGCCAAGATGGCGATGCTCGGCGTCGATCCGGAGGTGCTCGATACGGTCGGCGCGGTGTCCGGAGACGTTGCCGGCGCGATGGCCGAGGGCGCTCTGGCGCGCTCGGATGCCGATATCGCCGTCGCCGTCACCGGCATTGCGGGGCCGGACGGCGGGTCGGACACAAAGCCCGTCGGCACGGTCTGGTTCGGCGCCGCCTCATCCTTCGGCTCGACGCTTGTCATCAAACGCCAGTTCGAGGATCACGGCCGGGCCTTCATCCGGCAGGTCGCCGTGGTGACGGCGCTCGAACTGCTGCTGGAACTGGGCACCAGGATGCCGCAGAAGACCGGCGACGCCTGATCAGGCGCCGGCGGCCGGATGCGCCATGTGGCCATGCAGCGTATCGGCCCGCTCCTCGAACGCCTGCGAGAACTTGCGGAAGGCACGGTCGAACATCGCGCCCATCAGCGCGCCCAGCATGCGGCTTTTGAACTCATAGTCGATGTGGAAATGCACGTCGCAACAGCCATCGCCGCAATCCACGAAACGCCAGACATTGCTGAGATATTTGAACGGTCCGTCGACATAGGAGACATCGATTTCGCGATCGTTGGCCTTGAGGATCACCTGGCTGGTGAAGGTCTCGCGGATCGCCTTGTAGCCGACTGTCATATCGGCGACCAGAAGCGTCCGGCCCGCCTTTTCGCGCCGCGAGCGCACGGTGAGTGCCTCGCAGAGCGGCACGAAGTCCGGATATTTCTCGACATCGGCCACCAGAGCGAACATGGCATCGGCACTGTGCCCGACGCGCCGTGTCGAGGAAAATTGCGGCATCAGGTTACCCGGCGGCTGCCAGTTTCTTCGCCCGCGCAGCGCGCAGCTTGTCGAAATCCTCGCCTGCATGGTGCGAGGAGCGCGTCAGCGGGCTGGCCGAGACCATCAGAAAGCCCTTGGCATAGGCCGCCGTCTCGTAGGACGCGAACTCGTCCGGCGTGACATAGGCCATCACCTTGTGATGCTTCTTGGTCGGCTGGAGATACTGGCCGATCGTCAGGAAATCGACATCGGCGGTGCGCAGATCATCCATCAGTTGCAGCACCTCGTTGCGCGTTTCGCCCAGGCCCACCATGATCCCCGATTTGGTGAACATGGTCGGATCGAGTTCCTTGACCCGCTGCAGAAGCCGCATCGAGTGGAAATAGCGGGCGCCGGGCCGCACCGTCAGATAGTTGGACGCGACGGTCTCCAGATTGTGGTTGAAGACATCGGGCCTAGCGGCGACGACCATCTCCAGCGCGCCGTCCTTGCGCAGGAAGTCGGGCGTCAGAACCTCGACCGTCGTGCCGGGGGAATGGTCGCGAATGGCATTGATCACATCGACGAAATGCTGCGCACCGCCATCGGGCAGATCGTCCCGGTCGACCGACGTGATCACCACATGGTTCAGGCCCATCTTCTTGACGGCCTTGGCGACATTGAGCGGTTCGTCCCGGTCGATGCCCGTCGGCATGCCGGTCGTCACATTGCAGAAGGCGCACGCGCGGGTGCAGATCTCGCCCAGGATCATGAAGCTGGCATGCTTCTTGTCCCAGCACTCACCGATGTTCGGGCAGCCGGCTTCGCCGCACACGGTCACCAGATTGTGCGACTGGACGATTGTGTTGGTCTCGTGAAAGCCCTTGGAGACGGGCGCACGCACGCGGATCCAGTCCGGCTTTTTCAGACCGGACTCCTGATCGGGCCGATGCGCCTTTTCCGGATGGCGGGGTTTCGCTTTTTCCGCTTTGACCGTGTCGACAATGGTGACCATGTCAAAAGTTCCTAGGTGATCATGCGCGCAACGATGATGACGATGATCGCGCCGACGGTCGAGGTGACGATCTGGCCGACGAGCGGCGTCATGCTGCCGAGCTTGATACCGGCTGCCGAAAAAACGAAGCCGCCGACAAAGGCGCCCAGAACGCCGGTGATCAGATAGGTGATGATGCCGCTGCCGCCACCGGCGACGAGGCTTGCCAGAAACCCGGCGACAATGCCGATCCCGG
This sequence comes from Roseitalea sp., assembly GCA_017642895.1. Classification (GTDB taxonomy): domain Bacteria; phylum Pseudomonadota; class Alphaproteobacteria; order Rhizobiales; family Rhizobiaceae; genus Roseitalea. Next base: position 56,550 of record JAEPON010000012.1, on the reverse strand, counting down.
CCATGATGAGCAGTGCTTTGGCGTCCATTCCAATCTTCCCGTTCAGTTCACAACGGTCGTCGGGCGACGGACCAACTTGCTGCCGTCAATATAGTCTGGCAACAACGTGGTCTCATCGACAATTGCTTCGGACAATTGCTCAACCGTCAGATTCCGTGCATCCGTCAGGTCCGCGCCCAAGAGCACGGTGCCCTTCAGGTTCGCGTCTTTAAAATCGGTGCCAACAAATCTGGCATTACGGGCATCGGCACCGGCCAAGTTTGCATTTTGCAGCGATGCGCCGCTCAGGTCTGTACGCCGAACAAACGCCCCGGCAATGTCTAGTGGCGGCAATGTGTCAGGCGACAAGTGCGCAGGTCTCAGTTTTTCAGTTCTAGCCATCTCTGCACCATCTTCATGATCTCATCGATATCGGGTGGCGGCGACAGATCACCATAATCTTTGGAGTTTTGTCTAATATAGGTTGCCAAAAGCCGATACACAGGTTCCGCCAAATCAGGAAAATCCTCGGCGATTTGCCGCAGCGTATAAACGGCGCCCAAACGAACTTCCAGCCTGTCATCGGAGAGTTGACCTACCGCCCGATTGAAGAGTTCTGCGACAAAATCTCGCCTTGCAAGCTCGGCCTGTCGTGTCGAGGCCTCGGCCTGACGGTTCGCCGCGAAAACCCTCTTCCAAGCCAGATATAGCCCGACAAGCGCAACCAGTGCGAGAGCGCCATTTCTCAGCAGTTCGGAGAGTTCAAGAACGGACATGCGACGTAATCAGGCGTTCAGAACCCGTCCATAGGCGTCGAGCACGCTCTCCTTCATCATCTCCGACAGGGTCGGATGCGGGAAGATGGTGTGCATCAGCTCTTCCTCGGTGGTTTCGAGGTTCATGGCGACGACAAAGCCCTGGATGAGTTCGGTCACTTCGGCGCCGACCATGTGCGCGCCGATCAACTGGCCGGTCTTCTTGTCGAAGATGGTCTTGATCAGACCCTGGTCTTCGCCGAGCGCGATCGCCTTGCCGTTGGCGGCAAACGGGAAGCGGCCGACGCGGATGTCGCGCCCCTCGGCTTTCGCGGCCTTTTCTGTCAGCCCGACCGATGCCACTTGCGGATGGCAATAGGTGCAGCCCGGAACCAGGCTCTTGTCCAAGGCGTGAACGCCCGGCAGGCCGGCGATCTTCTCGATGCAGACCACGCCCTCATGCTCGGCCTTGTGCGCCAGCATGGGCGGGCCGGCCACATCGCCGATGGCGTAGACGCCCTCGACATTCGTCCGGCCATAGCCGTCGATCACCACACAGCCGCGGTCGGTTTTGACGCCGAGCGCTTCAAGGCCGAGATTTTCGATGTTGCCCTGCACGCCGACCGCCGAGATCAGCCGGTCGGCCTCGACCGGCGTCGTCTTGCCCTCCTTGTCCTCGACATGGGCGACAATTGAGTCCGACTTCTTGTCGACCTTGGTCACCTTGGCGCCGGTGATGATCTTGAGCCCGTGCTTTTCGAGCTGCTTGCGGGCGAGCTTGGAAATCTCCTCGTCCTCGACCGGCATGACATGGTCCATCAGTTCGACCACCGTAACATCGACGCCCATCGAATTGTAGAACGACGCGAATTCGATGCCGATGGCGCCCGAGCCCATGACGACGAGCTTCTTCGGCATTTTTTGCGGAACCATCGCCTCGAAATAGGTCCAGATCAGTTTTCCGTCCGGTTCGATGCCCGGCAATGCGCGCGGCCGGGCGCCGGTGGCGACAATGATGTGCTTGGCGGTGTACTCACCCTCGCCCTTGGTGTTCTTGGGCGCCGGGTGCTGGGGTTCGAAGGCGGGCTTGGACGGTTTGCCAACGCTTATCTTGCCCTTGCCAGCCAGCTTGGCTTCACCCCAGATCACGTCGACCTTGTTCTTCTTCATCAGCATGCCGACGCCGCCATTGAGACGTGCGGACACGCCGCGCGAGCGGTCGACGACGGCCTTGACGTCCGGCGTCACCGTGCCGTTCACCGTCAGGCCGTAGGTCTTGGCGTGGCTGGCGTAGTCCATGATCTCGGCTGAGCGCAGCAGCGCCTTGGTCGGGATGCAGCCCCAGTTCAGGCAGATGCCGCCCAGATGCTCGCGCTCGACGATGGCCGTCTTCAGGCCAAGCTGCGCCGACCGGATGGCCGTCACATAGCCGCCCGGCCCCGAGCCGATGATGATCACGTCATAGGAATTGTCAGCCAAGTCGCCTCTCCTGTCCTTTCGGGGAGGCGACCGGGGCAAAGGATCAGCCGGTCAGCATCCCGTAGATTTCGTCTTTCAGGTGCATGCGCTTCTTGCGCATGTCCTCCATGTTGAAATCATCCGTGGGTTCGATGTCCGTCTCGGCGCGGTGAATGGCCCGGTTGATTTCGTGATAGTCATCGAAAAGGCGAGCGAAATGGGCGTTGGACACCTTCATTTCACTCATCTTTTCAACATGTTCTGGGAATTCCTCGGCCAGTTCGTGCGGCGTGTGCGCCATGGACATTGCTCCTCTGTGTCCGTGATTTGCCAACACCCTAGCCGCCGGCCCTCATGCCTCCTTGATCGGTGTCAATCCAAGCTGCCGAGCATCGCGCCAGCCCGCATTGGCGAACATGACGGATAAGACCACTGCGCGCTCCCTCCCCCAACTCAACGGTCTTTCGCCAACGCATCGACCTTTTCTTCAAGCGCTGTAATGCGGTCTTCGAAGTCGCCGGTTATGAACTTCGACATCATCGTGTCTGCAGTCAGCGCATGACGAATGTTCTTCTGCGATCGCTTGATCTCATCCAAGTCCGCGTGCACCTCCTTGCGAAACGCTTCAAAACCGGCTTGCGCTTCCCTCATCTGCGCGCGCATTTCACGAAGCATCGGCATGATCATGTCTTCGGGTTCAGCCATGACGGTCTCCTGATCCGGTTGCCAAGCCATTCAGATGGGCACGACGGCACTATTTGTCACGAACTCCCTAAACCAGCATCCCCATCGGGTTTTCGACATAGGTCTTGAAGGCCGCGAGAAGCTCGGCGCCAAGCGCGCCGTCGACGCAGCGATGGTCTGTCGACAGTGTCACGCTCATGACGGTCGCGACCGCCAGTGCGCCGTCCTTGACCACCGGGCGCTGCTCGCCCGCACCGACGGCAAGAATGGTCGCGTGCGGCGGGTTGACGACGGCGGCAAAATCCTTGACCCCCATCATGCCCATATTGGAGACCGCCGTCGTACCGCCCTGATATTCCTCGGGTTTCAGCTTGCGGTCCTTGGCGCGGGCGCCCAGATCCTTCATCTCGTTGGAAATCGCCGACAGGGTCTTTTCCTCGGCACGGCGCACGATCGGCGTGATCAGCCCGCCAGGGATGGACACCGCCACGCCGACATCGGCATGGTGATGCTTGACCATGGCGTCGTCCGTCCAGGAGACGTTGGCGTCGGGCACGTCGCGCAGCGCCAGCGCCAGCGCCTTGATCACCATGTCGTTGACCGACAATTTGTAGGCCGGCTTGTCATCCCTGACGGGTGCCGCCTTGTTGAGCTGTGAGCGCAGGGCCAGAAGCGCGTCCAGTTCCACATCGACCGTGACGTAGAAATGCGGAATGGTTTGCTTCGATTCCTGCAAACGCTTGGCGATCGTCTTGCGCATGCCGTCATGCTTGACGAGGTCGTAGGAGCCTTCGGCGAAGTTGGCGAGCACCTGTTCGGACGACGGGCCGACGGCCATGGCGGGCGGAGCCGCATCGGCCTTGGCCGCCGGCGCTTCGGCGGCCGGCTTGGCGCCGGAGGCAAGCGCTGCCTCGACATCGCGTTTGACGATGCGGCCTTTCGGGCCGGACCCGGAAATGGCGGTGATGTCGATGCCGGCATTGTTGGCGATGCGGCGGGCGAGCGGCGAGGAAAAAACCTTCTGGCCGTCCTTGACCGGGACCGGGCCTGCCGTGCCGCCATCGGAGGCGGCGACCACACCGCTGCTTATCCACCCGCCACTTGCGGACTGAGCGCCAGGATCTCCGGTCGAAGGGGCGACCTCATTGCTCGCTGCCGGTGCTTCAGCCGGAGCCTCGGCAGCAGGCGCGGCGCCATCCGACGGTCCCGCCTTGGCGGCCTCCGCCACATCCTCGCCTTCCTCGGCCAGAACGGCGATCGGCGCGTTGACCTTGACCGCCTCTGTGCCTTCGGCGACCAGAATGCTGGCCACCGTGCCTTCGTCCACGGCTTCCACTTCCATGGTCGCCTTGTCGGTCTCGATCTCGGCGATCACGTCGCCGGCGGAGACGGTGTCGCCCTCCTTGACCAGCCATTTGGCGAGGTTGCCTTCCTCCATGGTCGGCGACAGAGCGGGCATTGTGATGGTGATGGGCATTGCGCTCTCCTCAACCCGCATAGGTGACGGCTTTGACCGCCTCGATCACCTCGCCCACATTGGGCAGGGCGAGCTTTTCGAGATTGGCCGCATAGGGCATCGGCACGTCCTTGCCGGCGATGGTGATCGGTGGCGCATCGAGATAGTCGAACGCCTCGCGCGTCACCTGGTTGGCGATATGGTCGCCGACCGAACTTTGCGGGAAACCCTCTTCGACAACAACGAGCCGGCCGGTCTTTTTGACCGACGAGATCACGGCGGGCAGGTCCATCGGCCGCAGCGTGCGCAGATCGAGCACCTCGCAGTCAATCCCCTCGCCGGCCAGCTTTTCCGCCGCCTCGATGGCATATTTCATGCCGATGCCGAACGAGACCATGGTGCAGTCGCTGCCGGCCCGTTGCAGGCGCGCCTTGCCGATCGGCAGGACGAAATCGTCCATCTTCGGCACGTCGAAGGTCTGGCCGTACATGATCTCGTTTTCAAGGAAGACGACCGGGTTCGGATCGCGGATCGCCGCCTTCAGGAGTCCCTTGGCGTCGGCCGCATTGTAGGGCTGGACCACCTTGAGACCCGGAATGTGGCTGTACCAGGCGGCATAGCATTGCGAGTGCTGGGCGGCGACGCGGGCGGCGGCACCGTTTGGCCCCCGGAACACCATCGGCGCGCCCATCTGGCCGCCGGACATATAGAGCGTCTTGGCCGCCGAATTGACGATCTGGTCGATCGCCTGCATGGCGAAGTTGAACGTCATGAATTCGACGATGGGCCGCAAACCGGTCATCGCGGCGCCGACACCGACACCGGCAAAGCCATGTTCGGTGATCGGGGTGTCGACGACGCGTCGCGGTCCGAACTCGTCCAGAAGCCCCTGCGTGACCTTGTAGGCGCCCTGATATTCGGCGACCTCCTCGCCCATCACGAAAACGCTTTCGTCGGCGCGCATTTCCTCGGCCATCGCGTCGCGCAGCGCTTCGCGCACCGTCGTCGGCACCATTTCGGTGCCCTCGGGCACTTCGGGGTCGGCCGGTGCCTGCTCGACGATGGGCGCGGCAGCGACAGGTGCAGCAGCCGGTGCCGGATCGGCGGCGGGCGCAGCTTCGGCAGCCGGCGCAGGCGCGGCGGCGGCCTTGCCGATGTCGTCGGCGCTTTCACCATCCTCGAGCAATACGGCGATGGGCGTGTTCACCTTGACGCCCTCGGCGCCCTCATCGATCAGGATCTTGCCGATGGTGCCCTCGTCGACGGCTTCGACTTCCATCGTCGCCTTGTCGGTCTCGATCTCGGCGATCACGTCACCGGCCGTGACCGAATCGCCTTCTTTTTTCAGCCATTTGGCCAGGTTGCCCTCTTCCATCGTCGGGGAAAGGGCCGGCATCAGAATATCAATCGGCATGGTCGCCCCTCACGCTTCGAGCAGAATGTCGGTGTAAAGTTCGGACACGTCCGGCTCGGGATCGTTCTGGGCAAACTCGGCGGCGTCGGCGACAATCGCGCGCACCTCCTTGTCGATCGCCTTCAGCTCGTCCTCGGCAGCCCATTTCTTGTCGATCAGCCGCGCCTTGACCTGTTCGATCGGATCGTGCTCGGAGCGCATCTTCTGCACTTCGTCCTTGGAGCGGTATTTCGCCGGGTCGGACATGGAGTGGCCACGATAGCGATAGGTCATCATCTCGACGATCACCGGACCTTCGCCCGAACGTGCATGGCCGAGCGCCAGATCGGCGGCGGCCTTCACCGCGCGCACATCCATGCCGTCGACCTGGAAGCCGGGAATCTTGAACGAGACGCCGCGCTGGGAGAAATCGGTCTCGGCTGACGAGCGGGCCACCGATGTGCCCATGGCGTAGCGGTTGTTCTCGATAACGAAGACGACCGGCAGCTTCCACAGCGAGGCCATGTTGAAACTCTCATAGACCTGGCCCTGGTTGGCCGCGCCGTCGCCGAAATAGGTGCAGCACACCTTGCCATTGTCGCGGTACTTGTTGGCGAATGCGATACCGGCCCCGAGCGAGACGTTGGCGCCGACGATGCCGTGGCCGCCATAGAAGTTCTTCTCCTTGGAGAACATGTGCATCGAGCCGCCCTTGCCCTTGGAGTAGCCTCCCTGGCGGCCGGTCAGTTCGGCCATCACGCCGCGCGATTCCATGCCCATGGCCAGCATGTGTCCGTGGTCGCGATAGGTGGTGATGGTCTGGTCGCCATCCTCCATCGCCATGGAGATGCCGGTGACCACCGCCTCCTGGCCGATATAGAGGTGGCAGAACCCGCCGATGAAGCCCATGCCATAGAGCTGGCCGGCCTTTTCCTCAAAGCGCCGGATCAGCAACATGTCACGATAGGCGGTCAGTTCCTCATCCTTGGTGAAATCGGCGGGCCTGGGTGTCGAAAGGCTGCCCTTGCCCGCGCCGGCCTTGGATTTTGCCGGCGCCTTGCGTGCGCGTGTCGCCATCTGGGTTTCCGTCCCTGTTGAATTTCGGCGCATCCTATCGCGCCAACCGGGGACATCAAGCCGCACTTTGGCATAGGTTTCATGACGATAACGTCATAAAATCGCTCGAAAATTCGATAATTAACTGAATTCGAGTTAATTCATGCGCTGCAGCAAATCATCCAATGTTGCAGCGCGTTCGGATTCTTTATGCAGCAAGATCAACTCGTTGGCGTTGGCAAGGCCGAGCGAAAGGCGCGCCTGCTCGTCGATCACATCGCGCTGCAGCGAACCGTCGCTGAGCGCCGCCGTACGGGTCTTGAGCCGCGCCCGCGCGGTGGTCAGCGCGTCAAGTTCCGCCTCAAGGCCGGCCAGCCTTTGCTCATATTCGGCCTTGGAGGTCAGCCCCAGATTGCCCGTGATCCCGTGATAGCCGAAATAGGCGAGCGACGCGGCCGCGATGCACGGGATGACCAGATGCCGAAGCGGGGATTTTCTGTACTGGCGCGTCCACATGAACCCGGAACCAAAGCTGCGCGGTGTCCAGTGGTACGCCAGTTTGGTTAAGCGCCTCCTAAGGCGCGCCGAAATCGGCGGTCCGTCCTTTCCAGACCGACCGGCGGTCAGCGCAGGATCGAGGCGCCCGCAAACCGGCCCAGATCGCCCAGCTCCTCCTCGATGCGGATGAGTTGGTTGTATTTGGCCAGCCGGTCGGAGCGCGCGAGCGAGCCGGTTTTGATCTGCCCGCAATTGGTTGCGACGGCGAGATCGGCAATGGTCGCGTCCTCGGTCTCGCCCGACCGGTGCGACATGACGGCGGTATAGCCGGCCTTGTGGGCCATCTCGACCGCGCGCAGCGTCTCGGTCAGTGTGCCGATCTGGTTGACCTTGATCAGGATCGAGTTGGCGATTCCCTCGTCGATGCCGCGCGACAGGCGGGCCGTGTTGGTGACGAACAAGTCGTCGCCGACGAGCTGGCATGTGTCGCCGATCAGGTCGGTCTGGATCTTCCAGCCCTCCCAATCGTCCTCATGCATGCCGTCCTCGATCGAGATGATCGGATAGGCATCGACCAGGCTCTTGAGATATTCGGCCTGCTCCTGGCCACTGCGCGTTGTGCCCTCGCCCTCATAGACATAAGCGCCGTCCTTGTAGAATTCCGATGCGGCGCAATCGAGCGCGATGTGCATGTCATCGCCCGGCGCATAGCCGGCCTCGGTCACCGCCTCCATGATGAAGTCGAGCGCGGCTTCGGCGCTTTTCAGGTTCGGGGCAAAACCGCCCTCGTCGCCGATCCCGGTATTGTGGCCGGCCGCCGTCAGCTTCTTTTTCAGCGTGTGGAAGGTTTCCGCGCCCATGCGCACGGCGTCGGCGATCGAGGCGGCGCCCGTGGGCATGATCATGAATTCCTGAAAATCGATCGGATTATCGGCGTGGGCGCCGCCATTGATGATGTTCATCATCGGCACGGGCAGAATGTGGGCGTTGGCGCCGCCGACATAACGGTAAAGCGGCAGACCGGCCGATTGCGCGGCGGCCTTGGCCACGGCGAGCGATACGCCCAGGATCGCATTGGCGCCCAGCTTGCCCTTGTTCTCGGTTCCGTCCAGATCGATCATCACCGCGTCGATCTTGGCCTGTCCGGTCGCATCCATGCCGCCCAGCGCGTCGAAGATCGGCCCGTTGACATTGTCGACCGCGTTGCCGACGCCCTTGCCGAGCCATGCGCCGCCGCCGTCGCGCAGTTCGACTGCCTCGTGCACACCGGTCGACGCGCCGGATGGAATCGCGGCGCGGCCGAACGCGCCATCGTCGAGCACCACGTCCACCTCCACGGTCGGGTTGCCACGGCTGTCGACGATCTGGCGTCCGATGATATCGATGATGGCACTCATGGCTGGCATTCCCTTCCGGATGGCGATTGGCTCTTTCGCCGCTGCCATAGCCGAGCTTTGTGAAAAGGAAAACCGTCGGCGGCGCGCAAAAATCGGCGTCGGGGACGTCAGTTGCCCTTCACGAGCGCGTCGATCGCCATCAATTGCCGCAGCAAAGCTTCCATCTCGCCGAGCGGCACCATGTTCGGGCCGTCCGATGGCGCATTGTCCGGATCGTCATGGGTTTCGACGAAGACACCGGCGACGCCGACCGCAACGGCGGCGCGCGCCAAAGGCGGCACCATGGTCCGGTCGCCGCCGGTCGATGCGCCCTGCCCGCCGGGCTGCTGCACCGAATGGGTGGCATCGAAGATCACCGGCGCGCCGGTTTGCGCCATGATCGGCAGCGCCCGCATGTCCGAGACAAGCGTGTTGTAGCCAAAGCTCGCGCCGCGTTCGGTCAGCAGCACGTTCGGATTGCCGCTACCGGTCACCTTGGCGGCGACATTGGCCATGTCCCAGGGCGCCAGGAACTGGCCCTTCTTGATGTTGACGATCCTGCCCGTCTGCGCGGCCGCGACCAGAAGGTCGGTCTGCCGGCACAAAAAGGCCGGGATCTGCAATATGTCGATGACATCGGCGACGGCCGCGCATTGTTCGGGCGAATGGACATCGGTCAAAACGGGAAGACCCAGCCGGTCGCGGATTTCGCCAAAGACCGGCAGCGCCGCCTCCAGCCCCATGCCGCGCTTGCCCGAGAGCGAAGTGCGGTTGGCCTTGTCGAACGAGGTCTTGAAAACGATGCCGACGCCCAGATTGCCGGCGATGGTCTTGAGCGCCTCGGCCATCATGACGGCATGGTCGCGGCTTTCCATCTGGCAGGGCCCGGCAATGATGGCGAGCGGCAGATCGTTGCCGAAGCGCACCGCGCCGGCGGCGACGGTTTCGGCCGGCGCCGTGGCGGCTCGGTCCATCGTGTTCATCGGCTCTCTTTCCGCATGTCGAAGGCGAAAAAGGCGCCTTGCCCCGGTGCGCGGTCGGCGACCAGAAACGGCCCCTTTTCGTGTGTTGCGATGCCGTTTTCGTCGAGCAGCGCCCGCAGCACTGCCGGGTCTGCCACCGTCAAGACGATGCCCTCGAAGCGCAGGCCGCGCGTCGGCACGTGGCGCTCCACGCCAAAATGGAGGCGCAAGCCTTCCGGCGTCATCACATTGAGCGTGAAATCGGCGCCGGCGATCTCGATGCCGAACGAATGCGCCTGCGTCGCGCGATTGTTGATCACGTTCTGCAAAAGATACTGGAAGTCGGCCGGGTTTGCCTCCGAGGCGATGATCTCGGCCGTGCCGGTCACACCATTGGGATGGATTTGCAGCGCCGCCCGGTCGACCGCCGGCGTGTTCACCCTCTGGCATGTGAACAGGAAACTGTCCGGCGAGCGCAGATCGGCCGCAAAAGCCAGTTTGAAGGTGGCGCGCGCCTTGTTTCCGGCAACATCGGTCATCGTCCGGCCGAACAGCAGCTTGCGCCCCGCCGAAATGCCCTGTTTGCGAAAACCCTTGTGGTCGGCATCAGCATTGTCGGTTGCGAGCGCGATCGCCGAGAACCCGTCATCGCCATTGCGGAAACGCCAGGCCTGGTCGCGCGCGGTGAAGACATTGCCGCGCTGCGCCGTGCGCTCGCATTTTTCGCGCTGGTCGATCGCCAGCGGTTCGAGAAACGTGCCGTCGGCGAAGTAGACGCAGGCGTTCTCCGTGCCGAACGGATGTTTGGCATCGGCGGCCACCTGGAAGCCGAGCGCTTCGAGGCGTTGGCGGGCGAGAGCCAGCTCCTCGACCGGTAGAACGCAATGGTCGAAGGCGCGCGGCCGATAGGGCGATATGGCGTTGCCGGTCATGGCGCCCGTGTGCCCGATTTGCCGGTCCTGCGCAAGCAAGGCCCGCGCCGGTGACGTTTGCCGATTTGCCAAGCGCCGGCTGCCGCCTACCTTTTTTACGACGAGAGGAGACCCGCCATGATCAGACGCCCCCGTTTCGTCCCGATGGCGCTCACCGCAGCCGCGACCATGGCCTTTGCGCTGGCCTTCATTCTGGCGCCTTTGGATCAGGCCCGTGCCGACGAGACTGCGGCGCGCAACACGATCACAGAGCAGCTTGAGAGTTTCCTGGCGCGCGATTTCGAACGGGCCTATGGCTATGCGTCCGACGACATCAAGCGCATCTATCCCACGCTCGACGGCTTCATGTCGATGGTCGAGCGCGGCTATTTGCCCGTGCTGCGGCCCGGCAACTACGCGTTTGGGCGCGCTGACCGGATGGCCGACGGCCGCATCATCCAGGAGGTGCTGATCCGCGCGCCGGACGGAAGCGACTGGACGGCGGTCTACTATATGGAATTGCAGGAGGATGGCGCCTGGCGCGTCGATGGCGTCAATCTGCGCAAGGGCGCGGCCGGCCTGACCTGATCTTGCGTCAGCCGAGACGCCCCAGCGCCGGGAACTGTTCGAGCAGCCAGAACGCCATCGCCTGCATGCCGCCGGTCAGGAACAGGATGCCGGCGAGAACCAGAAGCGCGCCGATCAGCTTCTCCACCGTGCCCAGATGCGCGCGGAACCGCGACAGAAACCGCATGAACCGGCCCGAGAACATCGCCGCGATCAGGAACGGAATGCCGAGCCCCGCCGAATAGACGGCCAGCAGGCTCGCCCCCTGCCCGACGCTGTCCTGCGCGCCGGCCAGCGTCAAGATCGGCCCGAGCACCGGCCCGATGCAGGGCGTCCAGCCAAAGGCGAAGGCAAGCCCCATCACATAGGCGGCGGCCGGGTTCGCCGGACTGCCACGGCTCTGGAAGCGCGCCTCGCGCGACAAAAGGCCGATGCGGAACAGCCCGAGGAAATTCAGCCCCATGATGATGATGACGACGCCGGCGGCCATTGCCAGTTCGGTCTGCCAGGCCCGCAGGACCCCGCCAATGGTCGAGGCGCCGGCGCCAAGCGCGATGAAGACGGTGGAAAAACCAAGAACGAAGGCGAGCGCCGCCGTCAGAAGCGGCAGGCGCACGGCGGTTAGCCGCGCGGTCGCCGCGCCCGACGCATCGGGCGTAATCTCGGGGTGGTTGTCCGCGTCGCGGAACTGGTCCATCGACACGCCAGCCATGTAGCACAGATAAGGCGGCACGAGCGGCAGCACGCAGGGCGTGACGAACGAGATCATGCCCGCGCCGAACGCGCTCAGATAGGAAATGTCGATCGCCATGGCCCTGCGGTCGTCATGCCTCTTGTTTGCCTGTCCGGTTTGAAGGCCGGAATTTGGACGCTGTTAGCACGAAAGCGCGCTCGCGATCACATGCCAATTGCGTGATGCGGCGCGGCATGATGTCGTCGGCGACCGGACGGCGGCAAACGCTGTTGACCGGGCCGCCGGCTTTGCGTAAGGACGCCTTGCCCGCGCCGGCGACCCCGGCGCGGTTTCCCTTGTCGGGAGCGCGTAGCTCAGCTGGTAGAGCAACTGACTTTTAATCAGTAGGTCCAGGGTTCGAGCCCCTGCGCGCTCACCATTTTTTCCGTGTTTTGATGAGCGGCTGCGGCAGTTCGCGGCGAATGTGTCGGTGCGCGCGATCGTCTCTTGATGCCAAAAAAGAACGGCCGGCCCTTTCGGACCGGCCGCGCATGGTTTGGGGACCGGGCCGTCAGGCCAGATCGAAGCGGTCGGCGTCCATCACCTTGGTCCAGGCCGCGACGAAGTCCGTGACGAACTTTTCCTTGGCATCGTCCTGGGCGTAGAGTTCGGCCAGCGCCCGCAATTGCGAGTTGGAGCCGAACACCAGATCGACGCGCGTGCCGGTCCATTTGACGTCGCCCGTTTTCGCATCGCGGCCCTCGAACACGTCCTGCTTGTCCGACACCGGGGCCCATGTGGTGCCCATGTCGACAATGCTGACGAAGAAGTCGTTGGTCAGCGTGCCGGGCCGGTCGGTCAGGACGCCATGGGCGCTCTGTCCGGCATTGGCGCCCAGCACACGCATGCCGCCCACCAGCACCGCCATTTCCGGCGCCGTCAGCGTCAGAAGCTGCGCCTTGTCGATCAGCAATTCCTCGGCCGAAGTCGTGTAATCGCCCTTCTGGTAGTTGCGGAACCCGTCGGCGATCGGCTCCATCGGCTCGAATGATGCCGCATCGGTCTGCGCGTCGGTGGCATCCGTCCGGCCCGGCGCGAACGGCACGTCGATGTCATGTCCGGCATCCTTGGCCGCCTTTTCGATCGCGGCGCCGCCGCCCAGCACGATCAGGTCGGCCAGCGAGACCTTCTTGCCGCCGGACGCGCCGTCATTGAACGCATTCTGGATGCCTTGGAGCACATCGAGCACCTTGGCCAGTTGCGCCGGATCGTTGGCCTCCCAGTCCTTCTGCGGCGCAAGGCGGACGCGCGCACCATTGGCGCCGCCACGCTTGTCCGAACCGCGGAAGGTCGAGGCCGATGCCCAGGCCGCAGAGACGAGTTCAGCGACCGAAAGACCCGATGCGAGGATTTTCGCCTTCAGATCGGCAATGTCGGCAGCATCAACCAGGTCGTGGTCGACTGCCGGCATGGGATCCTGCCAGATCAGGTCTTCAGCGGGCACCTCAGGCCCAAGATAGCGGGACTTGGGGCCCATGTCGCGGTGGGTCAGCTTGAACCAGGCGCGCGCGAACGCATCGGCAAATTCGTCTGGGTTCTGGTGGAAATGCCGGGAGATCGGCTCGTAGACCGGGTCCATGCGCATCGCCATGTCGGCGGTTGTCATGATGATCTTGCGGTTGCGCTCGCCCGTTTCGGGATCGGGCGCGTGGTCCTCGGGTTTCAGGTCCTTGGGCGTCCACTGCCAGGCGCCGGCCGGGCTCTTGACCAGTTCCCACTCATAGCCGAACAGCACGTCGAAATAGCCATTGTCCCACTTGATCGGGTCGGGCGTCCACGCGCCCTCGATGCCGCTGGTGATCGTGTCGGCGCCCTTGCCGCTGCCATGGCTCGACAGCCAGCCAAGCCCCATCGCTTCGATCGGCGCGCCCTCAGGCTCGGGGCCGACATGGGCCGCATCGCCCGCGCCATGGGTCTTGCCGAATGTGTGGCCGCCGGCGGTCAGCGCCACGGTCTCGTAATCGTCCATCGCCATGCGGGCGAAGGTTTCGCGGATATCGCGGCCCGAGGCGACCGGATCGGGCTTGCCGTTGGGGCCTTCCGGATTGACGTAGATCAGCCCCATCTGCACGGCGGCAAGCGGGTTTTCGAGGTCGCGCTCGCCGGTGTAGCGCTCATCGCCCAGCCATTCGGTCTCCGAACCCCAATAAATGTCCTCCTCCGGCTCCCAGATGTCGGCGCGGCCGCCACCAAAGCCGAACGTCTTGAAGCCCATCGATTCAAGCGCGACATTGCCGGCCAGGATCATCAGGTCGGCCCAGGACAGCGCGTTGCCATATTTGCGCTTGATCGGCCACAAAAGGCGTCGCGCCTTGTCCAGATTGGCATTGTCCGGCCAGGAGTTGAGCGGCGCGAAGCGCTGCGTGCCCGACGATGCGCCGCCGCGCCCGTCAGCCGTGCGGTATGTGCCGGCGCTGTGCCAGGCCATACGGATGAACAGGCCGCCATAGTGGCCGTAGTCGGCCGGCCACCAGTCCTGGCTGTCGGTCATCAGCGCATGCAGATCCGTCTTGACCGCGCCCAGATCGAGCTTGCCGAACGCCTCGGCATAGTCGAACGCGCCGCCCATCGGATCGGTCAGCGCCGAATTCTGGTGCAAAATTTTGATGTTGAGCTGGTTCGGCCACCAGTCGCGGTTTGACTGGACGCCGAAATTTGTGTGCATCACGGGGCATTTGCCGGTGATTTCGCCGGTGGGAGCGTTCATGAATTCCTCCGAGTGTGCGGGTGTTGGGCGGTTCTTTAGAATCGTACCAAACTGCATCCATCAGGTGAAGTTGTATTTGCTGATTTGTGCGATAAGTTTGCCTTATGAACAGCCTGACACTCAAGCAGCTTCGCTATTTCGAGGCGCTGGCCCGCCACCGCCATTTCGGCCGGGCGGCGGAAGCGTGCGCCATCTCCCAGCCGGCCCTTTCCATGCAGATCAGGGAGCTGGAGGATGCATTGGGCACCGCCCTTTTCGACCGCGGCGCACGGCAGGTCCGGTTGACCGGTTTTGGCGAGGAGTTCGCCGAACGCGCGCGGGACATATTGCGGTCGGTGGACGAACTGGGCGATCTGGCGCGTGCGTCGCGCGAGCAACTGGCCGGACGGTTGCGCATCGGTGTCATTCCGACCATTGCGCCCTATCTCCTGCCAACCATTATCGGCGATCTGGCCCGGTCGCACGCCGATCTCGACATCCGGGTGCGCGAGACGGTCACGCCAAAGCTTTTGCGCGAGCTGACCGAGGGCCGGCTCGACACAGCCATCGTCGCGCTGCCGGTCTCGGAACCGTCCTTCACCGAGACGCCCCTGTTTGAAGAGCATTTCGTGCTGGTGCGACCCGGCGAGGATGCCGGAAAGCCGGTGCCGAGCCCGGAAAAACTGCGCGAGATGCGGCTCCTGCTGCTCGAAGAAGGCCATTGCTTCCGGGATCAGGCCTTGTCGTTTTGCAACCTGCGCTCGCCGCTGCCGCGTGAGTTGCTCGACGGCAGTTCGCTGTCGACATTGGTTCAGATGGTCGGTGCTGGCATTGGCGTCACGCTCATTCCGGACATGGCGGTGCCGGTGGAAACCAGATCGGCGTCCGTCTCCGTCGCCCGCTTCGGCGCGCCGCAGCCATCGCGCACGGTGGGGATGATCTGGCGCAGGACGAGCCCGCTCGCCAACCAGTTGATGCAGATATCGCATCTTGTCCGGCGATCGGCGGAAACGCTGCGCGTTGCACGCGGAAAATTGTCGGAGACGGTGTGATCGTCACAAAAAAACGGGCCGTAAGGGCCCGTTTTCATTGGTATTTTCCATGAAGGGAAAAGTGCGGATCAGGCCGCCGACAGATTGTCAGCCGAGCTTTTTCCCGAGCGCTGGTCCTGGACCACTTCGTAATTGACCTTCTGGCCCTCATCGAGGCCGTGCATGCCGGCGCGCTGAACCGCGGAGATGTGAACGAACACATCGTTGCCGCCTGCTTCAGGCTCGATGAAACCAAAACCCTTGGTGGCGTTGAACCACTTGACGGTACCTGTTGCCATTTTGCGTAACCCTTTCGTTGAACGCTTAGTGACGTGCGACCAAGCCGGGTCGCTTTCTGATCGAGTCGTCTTTTGGAAGTGAGAACGTCAGCAGCGTGGATAACGCAAGGCCAAAGAACGTCGGGCCAAAAAGTGTCGATGTGTTCCTATGGCCACCAAATGCGCCAATAGCAAGGCACAATGGCGCTTGCGATACACGCTACCGACCCGTCACGGCGGCTCGCGCCGGGTCGGCGCCGATCAGATCATCGACCGCCTGTTTGGGCATCGGCTTGTGAAACAGGAAGCCCTGCCCCCGCTCGCAGCCGATGCCGCGCAGCAATTCGGCTTCGCCCTCCACTTCGATGCCTTCGGCCACCGTGGTGTAGCCGAGATCGCGACCCAGATGGATCAACGAGCGGACAATCGACAGGTCGGCCGGAGAGCGCGACATGTCCTTGATGAAGGATTTGTCGATTTTCAGGATGTTGAACGGCAGGCTTTTCAGATGGGTCAGCGAAGAATAGCCGGTCCCGAAATCATCGAGCGCGATCGAAACCCCGGCTTCACGCAGATGCCTGAGCTGATCCGTCACCGCCGGTGCGGCATGGTTGATGATCGTCGTTTCGGTGACCTCGACAATGAAATTGTGCGTTTGCAGGCCATGGCGCGAAAGCGCCTCTATGACGCGCAAGGCAAAGCCGGGTTGCCGCAGAACCGCAGCCGTCACGTTGATGCCTATCCGGCCAAATTCGCCGCCCCGGCGCTGCCAGTCGGCCATATCGCGACACACCTGTTCGAGCATCACATTGGTCAATTCGACGCTGACCCGGGCATCATCGAAGACCTCCACGAAATGGCCGGCGGTCAGAATGCCCTTTTCGGGATGATCCCAGCGGGCCAGCGCTTCCATTCCGGTAATCCGCCCCGAGGACAGTTCGATAACGGGCTGATACCATGGGATCACACGCCCCTGCTCCAGTCCCTCGGCGAACTCCTGGACGACGAGAACCCTCCGGTGGAAGCTCTCTTCCATGGCCGGTTCATAGCATTTCAGGTTCGTCGTCGCGTCGCGTTTGCCGTCATAGAGCGCAAGATCGGCGCGCCGCAGCAGGGCCTGCACGTCGGTGCCGTGAGCGGGCGCGATTGCATAGCCGGCCGTGGCCCTCACCGACACGTTCACATCGGCGATTTCGATGTCGTGCTGTAGCGCCTCATAGAGCGTATCGGCCGCAGACGCCAGTTCGATGGGCCGCCGGCCGTCGCCGATCAGGACAGCGAATTCGTCGCCGCCCATCCGTGCAAAGAACCAGTGCTTGGGTATAACCGAACCGAACATATCGGCGAACCGGATGAGAACCTGGTCGCCCACATCATGGCCGTATTGGTCATTGACCTGCTTGAACCGGTTCAGATCGATCACGCACAAAAGGAAGCTGTTGCCGGTCTTGGCTGACCGCGCCGCGACCTCGTCCAGCTTTTCGTTGAAGGCGGCGCGGTTGGCGATCCCCGTTAGCGCATCGGTCATCGCCAGGCGCTGCATCCGCAGTTCCTGTTCGCGCTGTTCGGTGACATCCTGAAATGTGCCGAAAAGGCGGGTGGTCCGACCATCGACCACCTCCGGGACACCGATGATCCTCACCCAGCGATGATCCTTGCCGCTCGATGCCAACTGCAAGATCAGATCCAACGGCTTCTGGGTTCGAATGGCCTTGGAGATGGCCGATTGCAGAACAGCGCGGGATTTGGGCGTGAACGGGCGGGTCGACAATTCCGGCGTCATGGGTGTGTCGACGGGCGTGCCCAATATCCGGTAAATCTCAGCACTCATGGAAATGAGGCGGTCTCCGAGGGTCCAGCGCCAGGCCCCGATGTGCGAGACCCGCTCGATATGAGCCAGAAGTGTCTGTTGGAGCTTGGCTTCACGGTCGGTTTCGGCAAGCAGCGCCCTGTCCCGCACCTGTTCGGAAACGTCGCGGGCCACGCCGCGATAACCGACAAATCGGCCATCTTTGCCGTGGTGGGGAATACCGTTCGATTCAAACCAGCGCACGGTGCCGTCACTGGCTTCCAGCGGATAGCGGAAGCGTTGGAACGGCCGACGGTCTTCCAGCGTCTTGCGATGCTCGGCCCAGATATCGGCATCAAGTTTCCGGTTGGCGATCTGCGAGCGCGAACGGCCGATGAAATCGGACGCTGGCAGACCGGTCAGGCTGAAGAAGCCGTTGCTGAGGTAAGTCAGGACGAGATTCTCGTCAGTCTCCCAGGCCCAGAAATCGGCGACCTCGAGATAATCGTCGACCAGATAGCTGCCCTTGGCCCGTGTCACCCGGTTTCCCCCGCTCCTCGGTCAGTCAGGAGAACATATTCGGGTTTCCGCAAAGTAAATCGCCGCACCGTGGAATATCGGGCGGCGGGACAGACACTATACCAGCCGGCTTTGACCGATCGCGGCCTCGATAAAGCTGGCAAACAATGGATGCGGGTCGAACGGGCGGGACTTGAGTTCGGGATGATACTGCACGCCGATGAACCAGGGATGGTCGGCATATTCGATCGTCTCGGGCAGAACACCGTCGGGCGACAGGCCCGAGATGGTCAGGCCGGCCTCCTCCAGCGCATCCTTGTGCTCGATATTGACCTCGTAGCGGTGCCTGTGGCGTTCGGAAATGCGCGTGTCGCCATAGATGCCGGCGATCCGGCTGCCCTCTTCCAGAACCGCCTCATAGGCGCCCAGCCGCATCGTGCCGCCCAGATCGCCCTGGCGTGAGCGCTTTTCGAGCATGTTGCCCTTCAGCCACTCGGTCATGATGCCGACAACATTGGTGCCCGGCTTTTCGAACTCCGAAGAGATGGCATCGCTGATGCCGGCCAGATTGCGCGCTGCGTCGAGCACCGCCATCTGCATGCCGTAGCAAATGCCGAAATAGGGCACCTGGCGTTCGCGCGCGAAACTGGCCGCCTTTATCTTGCCCTCGGCACCGCGTTCGCCGAAGCCGCCGGGAACAAGGATGCCATGCACCTTTTCAAGATGCGGGGCGGCGTCCTCGCTGTCGAAAATCTCCGATTCGATCCATTCGATATTGACCTTCACGCGATTGGCGATGCCGCCATGGTGCAGGGCCTCGATCAGCGATTTGTAGGCGTCCTTGAGGCCGGTATATTTGCCGACGACGGCGATGGTGACTTCGCCTTCGGGATTGTGAATGCGCGCACACACATCGTCCCACACATGCATGCGCGGCTTGGGCGCCGGTTCGATGCCGAACGCGGCCAGCACCTCGGCGTCCAGACCTTCCTCGTGATAGGCCTTGGGTACGTCGTAAATGTTCCTGACATCCAGCGCCTGAATGACGGCACTCTCGCGCACATTGCAGAACAGCGACAGCTTGCGCCGCTCGGCGTCAGGGATCGGCCGGTCGGCGCGCACCAGCAAAATGTCGGGCGCGATGCCGATCGAGCGCAGTTCCTTGACCGAATGCTGGGTCGGCTTGGTCTTGAGTTCTCCCGCCGCCGGGATCCAGGGCATCAGCGTCAGATGGACATAGACCGCGTTGCCGCGCGGCAAATCGTTGCCAAGCTGGCGAATAGCCTCCATGAACGGCATGGCCTCGATATCGCCGGCGGTGCCGCCGATCTCGCACAGGACGAAATCGTAGCCTTCATTGCCTTCCAGCACGAACTGCTTGATCTCGTCGGTGACGTGCGGGATCACCTGCACCGTCGCGCCCAGATAGTCGCCGCGCCGCTCCTTGCTGATAATGTTCTGGTAGATGCGACCGGTCGTGATGTTGTCGTGCTTGTTGGCGGACCGGCCGGTGAACCGCTCATAGTGCCCAAGATCCAGATCGGTCTCGGCGCCGTCATCGGTGACGAACACCTCGCCATGCTGATAGGGGCTCATCGTGCCCGGATCGACGTTCAGATAGGGGTCGAGCTTTTTCAGCCGGACCGAATAGCCGCGTGCCTGCAAAAGCGCGCCGAGAGCGGCGGAAGCGATGCCTTTTCCAAGGGAGGAAACCACGCCACCGGTGATGAAGACGTACCGTGCCATGGGGCCTCACGCTTAGACGGGCGGACGCGATTCCGCAAAGAAAAAATGCCGTTGCAAACAGAAACGACGCCGCCGGCCCAGTGGCCGACGCAGCGCCCGGTCAGTTGTTGGGAACGCCGCCCGACGCGCCGCCACCGGTGGGCACACCGCCGGCCGGCACCTCGCTGCCCGAAGGCACGTCGGAGGCAGGGCTTTCGCCGCCCAGAAGATCGAGAACCCCGCCCTCGCCGGGCACTGGTTCGCCGGTTTCCGCATCAATCGTCTCGCCGATCGCCGGAATGCGGTCGAGCACGTCGGTCGGGTCGGTGCCGTAGCGGCCCAGAAGGCCGAGGCTCACCGACGTCACGAAAAAGGCAGCGCCCAGAATGACCGTCAACCGGGTCAGCGGATTGGCCTGGCCGCGCGCGCTCATGGCGTTGTTGCCGCCGCCAATGCCCAGTCCGCCGCCTTCGGACCGCTGCAACAGCACAACGCCGACAAGCGCGATCACGATCATGAGGTGGACGACGATCAGGATGGTCTGCATGGATCAAGGATTTCCGTCTTCGGCGCGGATGCGATGCCGGGGCCGATGGATGAATTGGCGCGTCTGTACATGGATTGCCCCGCCCTGCCAAGGCCGGGCGATCGGCCGTCCCGTGATCAGCGCGCGGGCATTGCCGCGCAGATGGCAAGGAAGTCGTCCGATTTCAAGCTTGCACCGCCAATCAGGGCGCCGTCCACCGAGGAAATGCCAAAAATCTCGCCCGCATTGGCGGGCTTGACGGACCCGCCATAAAGCAGGCGGAAGAGCGCGCCGGCGGTGCCGAACCGTTCGCGCAACCGGTCACGCATATGATCGTGCATCGCTTCGATATCGTGCAGCGACGGCGTTAGGCCCGTGCCGATCGCCCAGACCGGCTCATAGGCGATGACGGTCGTTTGGGGCGTCGCATGCTCCGGCAGCGAACCGGCGAGTTGGGTATCGACCACATCCATGGCCCGTCCGTCCTCGCGCTCCTGGCGCGTTTCGCCGACGCAGACGATCGCCGTCAGTCCCTGTGCATGGGCGGCGAGCGCCTTGCCCATGACGTCGATATCGGTTTCGCCATGGTCGGCACGCCGTTCCGAGTGACCCACAATGACATGTGTCGCGCCCGCATCGGCGAGCATTGCCGCAGAGATATCGCCCGTATGCGCGCCATTTTCCTCGCCATGGCAGTCCTGGCCGCCAACGGCGAGCGGCGATCCGACGACCGTGCGCACGGCGCGGTCGACCAGCGTTGCGGGCACACAGATCAGCGCGTCATAGGGCGAATCCGAGCGCGTGCCTTCGACGCCGTCGGCGATCCGCTTGAGTTCGGGCAGTTCGGCGCTCGTGCCGTTCATCTTCCAGTTGCCGGCGATCAGCGGGCGGACGGGGTCGGCCATGGTCAGTCTCTCCAGGTTCGGTTGCCGCCTGCTAGCCTTTTTGGGATCGCAACAAAAGCCCCGTGCAGGCGATCGAGGCGCCACCCACCGGCGCTTGCATCGGCCGCTTGGGCTTCCTAAGAAGGCGCACGAAACACAACCGGTGGATCAAATGCTCGGTTCCCTGCGCGATGCGGCCAAGACATGGGTCGCCAAACTGTTGTTGCTGCTCCTGATCCTGTCGTTCGCGGTCTGGGGCATTTCCGACCAGATCCTCGGCGGTGGCGGCGGCAACGTCGTTATCGAGGCCGGCGAAACCTCGGTCACCGCGCAGCAGTACCGGCTGGCCTATGACCGCCAACTGGCCATCCAGTCACAGCAGTTCGGCACCCGGTTGACCCGCGAGCAGGCGCGCCTTCTGGGCATCGACAATGCCGTTCGCGCGCGCATGGTCGGCTCGGCTGTTTTGGATGAACAGGCCCGCGTGATGGGCCTTGGCCTGTCCGAAGACCGGCTGGCCGGGCTGATCGCCGAGGACCAGGCGTTTCAGGGGCTCGACGGCCGGTTCGATCGCAGCCAGTTCCGTCTGATTCTCAACGAGATCGGCATGAGCGAAACCGACTATATCGTCGATCGCGAACAGGCCGCCATCCGCCAGCAGGTGATCGAGGCGGTCGCCGACGGCATCACCATGCCCGACACGTTCCTTGAGGCGGTGCATCGCTATGAGGGCCAGTCGCGCGATGTCAGCTTCGTGGAGATCGATGCTGCGGCGCTGACGCCGCCCGGCACGCCCGACCAAGCAACGCTCGAGGCGTTCTTCGAGGAGAACAGGGACGATTATCGCGCACCCGAATACCGGACAATCCAGTATGTGCTGCTGACGCCCGAGGCGATCGCCGACCCCGGCGCCATCGACATCGAGACCGTGCGCGCCGAATATGAAGACAACCGCGCCCGCTATGCACAGGCCGAAACGCGGACCATCCAGCAACTGGTCTTTTCCGACGAGGACAGCGCGCAGGCCGCGCGCGAACGCATCCTGGCCGGCCAGAGCTTCGAGGATGCCGTGGCCGAGACCGGCCGATCGATGGCCGATGTGACGCTCGGCACGCTTGAGCGCGACGATGTGCCGGACGCGGCGGTGGCCGAAGCCGCCTTCGGCCTTGCCGGCGAAGGCGATGTTTCAGAGATTGTCGACGGAGCGTTCGGCTCTGTGCTGGTGCGTGTGACCGAGATCCAGCCCGAGCGCGTGCAGCCCTTTGACGAAGTGACGGACGGCATCCGCGAGGAACTCGCCGCGCTCGAAGCGCGCGACGTTCTGCTAGACATTCATGACGGCTATGAGGATGCGCGCGCCGGCGGTTCCTCGATGGCCGAAGCAGCCGCGACACAGCGCATCACGGTCGAAACGCTGCCGCCGGTCGATGCGAACGGCAATGGCGAGGATGGCCAGCCGGTCAGCGGAATTCCCCAGGCGGCGGCACTGCTTCAGGCATCGTTTGCCGCCGAGATCGGCGAGGAATCGCGCCCGCTCGATGCCGGCCGGGAGGGGTTCCTTTGGTACGAGGTCACCGGGATCGACCCCGAGCGCGACCGGACGCTCGACGAGGTGCGCGGCCGTGTGATCGCCGACTGGCAGGCGCAGCAGATCAGCGACGCGCTGGACGGGGCGGCCCAAGAGGTCGCGCAAGCGTTGCGCGACGGTGGCGATCCGGCGACGATCGCGGCCGAGAACGGCTATCGCGCGGATCTCAAATTCGGCTTGTCGCGCAGCGGTGAAGACGCCGATTTCGGCGCGCCGGCATTGGCTGCCGTCTTTGGTGTCGGCCCGCGCGGCGTCGATATCGCCGAAGGGGCGACCGGCGACCGGCGGCTCGTCTTTCGCATCGACCAGATTTCCAATCCCCTCGGCGGCGCCGAGAGCCTTGATCCGGCGTTGCGCGCCAATATCGGCGCGAACCTTGCCGATGATCTGCTCAACCAGATGGTCAACCGGCTGCAGAGCGAGTTTCCGGTGACGCTCTACCCGACGGCGCTCGAGCGCGCCCTTGACGCCGGCATGTGAGACGAACCGCGATGGCCGACATCAAACCGCTGATCGCCAAGGCCGCCGACGGCCATCCGCTGAGCTGGGACGAGGCACGGCGCGCGTTCGACATCATCATGTCGGGGGACGCCACGCCCGCACAGATCGGCGGGTTCCTGATGGGCCTGAGGGTGCGTGGCGAGACGGTCGATGAAATCGCCGGCGCGGTCGCCACCATGCGCGCCAAGATGCGGCCGGTGGAGACAAAAAAGCCGGTGATCGACATTGTCGGCACGGGCGGTGACAATTCGGGCTCCTACAATGTCTCGACGCTTGCCGCGATCATCGCCGCAGGTGCCGGTGCCCATGTCGCCAAGCATGGCAACCGGTCGCTGTCGTCCAAATCGGGCGCCGCTGACACGCTGGCCGAACTGGGCGTCGATATCGAGGTCGAACCCGGCACGATCGCGCGTTGCATCGATGATGCCCGCCTTGGCTTCATGTTCGCGCCGGTTCACCATCCGGCCATGCGCCATGTCGGCCCGTACCGGATCGAACTGGGCACGCGCACCATCTTCAACCTGGTCGGGCCGCTCTCCAATCCGGCCAGTGCGGCAAGGCAGGTGTTGGGCGTTTTTGCGCCGCAATGGGTCGAACCGCTCGCCCACGTGCTCAAAACGCTGGGCTCGGAGCATGTCTGGGTCGTCCATGGCGAGGGTCTGGACGAGTTGACGACCGCAGGCGAGACAATGGTCTCCGAACTGAAGGACGGCGCGGTGCGCAGCTTCACGCTGACGCCGGAGGATGCCGGCCTGCCGCGCGCCCGGCCCGACGATCTGAAAGGCGGCGCACCGGCGGAGAATGCCGCCGCCTTGCGCGCGGTACTGGACGGCGCGCACAACGCCTATCGCGACATTGCCTGCCTGAACGCCGGCGCCGGACTTGTGGTGGCCGGCCGCGCCGGCGACATTGCCGAGGGCGTGACGAAAGCGCAGGCCGCGCTTGACGATGGCAGCGCCCGGGCCGTTTTGGACAGGGTCGTGGCCATCTCGACCGGGAAGGGCTGAGCCATGGCCGACATTCTGCGCAAGATCGAGGCCTACAAGCGCGAGGAGATCACCGCCGCCAAGGCCGCCGTGCCGATGTCCGCGCTTGAAGACCGGATCGCCGAGGCCGGACCGCCGCGCGGCTTTGCCGATGCGCTGCGCGCAAAATCTGTGGCCGGCGGTTACGGGCTGATCGCCGAGATCAAGAAGGCGAGCCCCTCCAAGGGCCTCATCCGCGCCGATTTCGACCCACCCGCGCTTGCCAAAGCCTACGAGGCAGGCGGCGCGGCCTGTCTTTCGGTGCTGACGGACACGCCCTCCTTTCAGGGCGCGCCGGCGTTTCTGACCGGGGCCCGCGCCGCGACCGCCCTGCCCGCCCTGCGCAAGGATTTCATGTTCGACACCTATCAGGTGCGCGAAGCGCGTGCCTGGGGCGCCGACGCGATCCTGATCATCATGGCGAGCGTCGATGATGCGCTGGCGCGCGATCTCGAACAGGCGGCGTTCGATCTGGGCATGGATGCGCTGGTCGAGGTGCATGATGCGGACGAGATGGAGCGCGCGCTGCGGCTTGGGTCAAAGCTTGTCGGCATCAACAACCGAAACCTGCGCACCTTCGAGGTCGATCTGGCGGTGAGCGAGCAACTCGCGCCCATGGTGCCCGACGACCGCTTGCTGGTCGGCGAAAGCGGGATCTTCGCCCCCGACGATTGCGCACGGCTGGCGCGCGCCGGCATCACGGCATTTCTGGTCGGCGAGAGCCTGATGCGGCAGCCGGACGTGACGGCGGCGACCAAGGCGCTTCTGGCGCGACAGACGGCGGCGGCCTGAGATGGGCGACACGCCCCTCACCCATCTCGATGACGGCGGCGCCGCGCACATGGTCGATGTGTCGGCCAAGGCGGACAGTGCGCGCGAGGCGACCGCCGAAGGCCATGTCGCCATGGCGGCGGCAACGCTGGACGCGATCCTTGCGGGCGATGCGGCCAAGGGCGACGTGATCGGCACCGCGCGGCTCGCCGGCATCATGGCCGCCAAGAAGACATCCGATCTCATCCCGCTGTGCCATCCGCTGCCCATCGCCAAGGTGAGCATCGAGATCGAGCCCGCCAAGGATGGCCTCGACGTGCGCGCCACGGTCCGCGTCACCGGCAAGACCGGTGTCGAGATGGAAGCGTTGACGGCGGTCAGCGTCGCCTGCCTGACGATCTACGACATGGCCAAAGCGCTCGACAAGGCTATGGAAATCAAGGACATACGCCTTCTTTCCAAGACCGGCGGCAAATCCGGCGCCTGGCATCGTCCCGGCGCGGTCTCGGACGGGGGCTGATGGCGATGATGCCGGTCGCCGACGCGCTCGAACGGCTTCTCGCAGATGCCAACGCGCTCGAAACCGAACGGGTCGGACTGCACGACGCCCAGCAGCGCGTGCTGGCCCAAGACATCGTCGCGCTGCGCACCCAGCCGCCCTTCACTGCATCGGCCATGGATGGCTATGCCGTGCGCGCGGACGATATCGCCGAGACGCCGGCAACGCTGGACGTGATCGGCGCGGTGGCCGCCGGCGAGGTTTTTGCTGGTCGCGTGGAGCCGGGCCAGACGGTCCGCATCTTCACCGGCGCGCCGCTGCCCGACGGCGCCGATGCGATCCTGATCCAGGAAAATGCCGAGCCGGCCGGCGATGGAAAAATCCGGGCCTTGCAGCCGGTGACCGCCGGCCGCTATCTGCGGCCCGCCGGGCTGGACTTTGCCGAGGGCGACCTGCTGCTTGAAAAAGGCACTTTGCTCGATGCCGGCCATCTGAGCCTTGCCGCCGCCGGCAACCATGCGCGCCTGCCCGTCATACGCCGCCCCCGCATCGGCGTGTTGGCGACGGGCGACGAACTGGTCGCACCGGGCAGCGAGACGGATCCGGGCCAGATCGTTGCGTCCAACAGTTTTGGGGTCGCCGCGATCGCCCGCGACGCCGGTGCCGAGGTGATTGATCTGGGCATGGCGCGCGACAATGCCGCCTCGCTCGAAGCCAGGCTAGATGCGGCGATCGCCGCCAATTGCGATGTTTTCGTCACGCTGGGGGGCGCCTCGGTCGGCGATCATGATCTGGTGCGGCCCGTCTTCACCGGGCGCGGCATGACGCTCGATTTCTACAAGATCGCGATGCGTCCGGGAAAACCGATGATGTTCGGCCGGCTGGGCGCCATGCGGGTGCTCGGCCTGCCGGGCAATCCGGTTTCCAGTCTCGTCTGCACCCATCTGTTCGTCGTGCCGCTACTCGAAATGCTCGGCGGACGGCCGCAAAGCCGGCGGCGGACCACGGCAAGGCTCGGCGCGCCGATCGGCAAGACGGGGCCGCGCGAACATTATATGCGCGCCAGCCTCGCACGCGGCGACGACGGCATTCTGGTCGCAACGGCCTTCGACAATCAGGATTCCTCGATCATCCGGCTCTATGCGGCGGCAGACGCGCTGATCGTGCGCGCGCCCGATGCGCCGGCGGTCGACGTGGGCGACATGGTCGAGATCGTCATGCTGCGCGAGCCGCGCTGAGCCCCGTCAGGCCGTGCGCTTGGACAGGGCCAGCCAGATGCCGCCGCCGATCAGGAACGTGCCCGAGACCTTTTCAAGGATGCGCACATTGCGCCGGCTCAAAAGCCCGCCCGTCTTGCCGGCGGCCAGCGCATAGGCGCCGTCGAGCACCGTCGCCACCGCCATGAAGATCAGGCCGAGCAGGATCGTCTGCAACGCGGCATTGCCCTCGGGCACGATGAATTGGGGAATGAAGGCCCCGAAAAAGAACAGCGCCTTGGGGTTCGACCAGATGACGAAGAAGCCCTGCCAGAAATAGCCGTGCAGCGACCGCGCCCTGACGGCTTCCGCGTCGGGGTCGGCGAGCGATCCGTCCGAGCGCCACAGCTTGATGCCCAGCCAGATCAGATAGGCCGCGCCGGCGAGCTTCAGCCAGACGAACAATTCGCCCATCACCGAGACGACCGTTTCAAGGCCGAGTGCCAGAACGCCGATCATGATGAGGAGACCGGCCTGGGTGCCCGCCACGTTGGCAAGGCCCGAGCGCGCGCCGGTGCGCAGCGAATTGGCGATGATCACCGTGACCGTCGGTCCCGGCACGATCACGATCAGCGCGCAGGCAAGCGTATAGGCGACAAGGGTCGGCCAGTCGATCATGGCGGCTTACTCCGGCGTGTCTTCGGTATCCGTTTCTAGCGCGGCATCGTCCTCTTCGCCATCGCCATTCTCGGTTTCCGGAATGCGCTCCACCGAGACGACCTTTTCGCCGTCGCGCGTCGCAAAGATCGTCACGCCCTTGGTCGCCCGGCTGGCAAAGCGGATGCCGTCCACCGGCACGCGGATCACCTGGCCGGCGTCGGTGACCAGCATGATCTGGTCGCCATCATCGACCGGGAACGTGGCCACCAGTTCGCCGATCTCGGCAGCCTTGGCCGTGTCGGTTGCCTTGATGCCCTTGCCGCCGCGCCCCGAGACGCGAAAATCATAGGACGAGGCGCGTTTGCCATAGCCGAACTCGCTGACGGTCAAGACGAACTGCTCGCGCTCGGCCAGTTCGGCGAACCGCGCATCGTCGAGCGCGACGTCGGTCGCGCCCTCCTCATCGTCGGCGATTGCCGGCACGGCCTCATCCTCGGCGCCGTCATCGGCCCGGCGCAGCGCGCTGGCGCGCTTGAGATAGGCGGTGCGCTCGCCCGGCGTCGCCTCGGTGTGGCCAAGGATCGTCATCGAGATCACATGGTCGCCCGAGCCCAGCGCAATGCCGCGCACGCCGGTCGACGAACGGCCGGCAAAGACGCGGATGTCGGTGACCGGAAAACGGATGCACTGGCCCTTTGCCGTGGTCAGAAGAACGTCATCATCCTCCGAACAGGTGGCAACGCTCAGGATCGCGTCGTCCGAGCCGTCCTCGAACTTCATGGCGATCTTGCCGTTGCGGTTGACCTGCACGAAGTCGCCCAGCTTGTTGCGGCGCACCGAGCCCGATGTGGTCGCGAACATCACGTCGAGATCGGCCCAGCTTTCCTCGTCCTCGGGCAGCGGCATGATCGTGGTGATGCGCTCGTCGGCCTGAAGCGGCAGCATGTTGCGCAGGAACTTGCCGCGCGATTGCGGCGTGCCGACCGGCAGGCGCCAGACCTTTTCCTTGTAGACGATGCCGCGCGAGGAAAAGAACAGGATCGGCGTGTGCGTCGAAGCAACGAACAGGCGCGTGACGAAATCCTCGTCCTTGGTCGCCATGCCGGCGCGGCCCTTGCCGCCGCGGCGCTGCGCCCGATAGGTGTCGAGCGGCACGCGCTTGATATAGCCCTGATGCGAGAAGGGGACGCCCATGGCCTCGCGCGCGATGAGATCCTCATCGTCCATGTCCGGCCCGCCCTCGGCCAGTTCGGTGCGGCGCGGCGTGCCGAACTCCTCCTTCACGGCAGAGAGCTCATCCTTGACGATCTGCTGGATGCGCTGGCGTGACGACAGGATGTCGAGATAGTCGCGGATCTGTTCGCCGATCGTATTCAGTTCGTCGGCGATCTCGTCGCGGCCGAGCGCTGTCAGCCGCTGCAGGCGAAGGTCGAGAATGGCGCGCGCCTGTTCCTCCGACAGATGGTAAGTGCCGTCCTCGTTGAGCATGTGGCGCGGATCGTCGATCAGCGCGACCAAAGGCGCGACATCCTTGGCCGGCCAGCGGCGGGTCATGAGCTGTTCGCGCGCGGTCGCCGGATCGGGCGCGGCGCGGATCAGCGCGATCACCTCGTCAATATTGGCGACGGCAATGGCCAGGCCGACCAGCACATGGGCGCGTTCGCGGGCGCGGCGCAGCAGATATTTGGTGCGGCGGCTGACGACGACCTCGCGGAAGGCGACAAACGCCCGCAGCATGTCGAGCAGCGTCATCTGCTCCGGCTTGCCGCCATTGAGCGCCACGATGTTGGCGCCGAACGAGGTCTGAAGCGGGGTGAACCGGTAAAGCTGGTTGAGGATCACGTCGGCATTGGCGTCGCGCTTTAATTCGATCACCACGCGATAGCCCTGCCGGTCGCTCTCGTCGCGAATGTCCGAAATGCCCTCGACACGCTTTTCGCGCACCAGATCGGCCATCTTTTCGATCATCGAGGCCTTGTTCACCTGATAGGGAATTTCCGTGACGACAATCGATTCGCGGTCGCCCGATCTTTGTTCGATATGCGTCCTGCCGCGCATGATGATCGAGCCGCGCCCGGTCTCATAGGCGCTCTTGATGCCGGACCGGCCGAGCACGATCGCACCGGTTGGAAAATCGGGTCCGGGCACATGCGCCATCATCTCGATCAGCGAGATCGCCGGATTGTCGATCAGCGCGATGCAGCCATCGATCACCTCGCCCAGATTGTGCGGCGGAATGTTGGTCGCCATGCCGACCGCGATGCCGCCGGAGCCGTTGACGAGCAGGTTGGGAAAGCGGGCGGGGAGAACCACCGGCTCGGAGTCCGAACCGTCATAGTTTTCCTGGAAGTCGACCGTGTCCTTGTCGATGTCCTCGAGCAGGTCGTGGGCGACCTTTTGCAGCCGCGACTCTGTGTAACGCATCGCCGCCGGCGGATCGCCGTCGATCGAGCCGAAATTGCCCTGCCCGTCGACCAGCGGCACGCGCAGCGACCAGTCCTGGGCCATGCGCACCATGGCGTCATAGATCGCCGAGTCGCCGTGCGGGTGATATTTACCCATGACATCGCCGACGATGCGCGAGGATTTCACATATTTGCGGTTCCAGTGATAGCCGCTCTCATGCATCGCATAAAGGATGCGCCGATGCACCGGTTTCAGCCCGTCGCGCACGTCCGGCAGCGCCCGGCTGACGATCACGCTCATCGCGTAATCGAGATAGGACCGCTGCATCTCCTCGAGGATGGAAATCGGCTCGATGCCGTCGCCGGCGCCGCCATCCGCGCCGGGGGGTGTCTCGTCGTTCAAACGCTGGTGTCCCGTGTGAGAATCGTTGCCTTGAACATAGTGTTTCGAACGGCAAAAACCAAGTATTCCAAGACATTTGGAGGCTTTTGCACAGGCCGTTGGGCAAGAGATGGCACACAGATGAAGATGCTGGTTTCGCGTCGTGATCGTCCGTCGGCATGGATCACCGGCGGAACCGGTTTTCGATTGCCGGCGCACCATGGCCGGTGTAGGCGAAGCCGATGGATGCGGACCTCATCATCAATGCGACGGTGACGCTGCTTGTCACCATCGATCCGGTGGGGCTGGCGCCGCTGTTTCTGGCGGTGACCGGCGGCATGGATCGCGCCCAGCGCCGCGAGACCGGCACGCGGGCGATCCTGATCGGCTTTGCGATCATGGTGCTGTTCGCCGTCCTGGGCACGGCGATCCTGAGCCTTTTCGGCGTCACGCTCGCCGCATTCCGCGTCGCCGGCGGGCTGCTTTTGTTCTGGATCGCCTTCGAGATGATCTTCGAACGGCGCCAGGCGCGGCACGAAAACACCGCCGAGCGGGCGATCTCCGCCGATCAGGTCCGGTCCGTCGCCGTCTTTCCGCTGGCGATCCCGCTGATTGCCGGGCCGGGCGCGATCTCGGCGCTGGTGCTGCTGTCGGGCGATTTTGCCGGGCCGGTCGAGCGCGGCGCACTGATCGGCATCGTCGCGGCGATCCTCGCCGCTACCTGGGTTATCTTCATTCTCGCCGAGCGGGTCGACCGGCTTCTGGGCGAAACGGGCCGTTCGGTGCTGACGCGGCTTCTGGGTGTCATCCTGTCGGCGCTGGCCGTGCAGTTCGTCGCCGACGGCGTCAAGGCGCTGATGGCCGCCTGACAGCCGACCGGGTGTCGCGGCATCAACGCAGCGCGTTAAGATCGACGGTCATTTCGGCGCCGCCGAACCCGTGCACGCTGTCGCGCGCCCGCACCGTCACCGACCCGGTGGCGTCATCGATCGAAACGCCCGACAGCGAGCGGGTGAAGGGCTGCTCCTCGACATGGGGATGCGCCAGAACACGGCTGCCGAGGACCGTGCCATCGGGGGCGACCACTTCCCACAGATCGGCATAGTGATCCCAGCCCTCATCGGCATGGGCGACGGTCACGTCGAACCGCCATGTGCCGTTTTCGGCCTGCCGCGCCTCGACATCGACCACATCGGCTTCACCGGCGAGCGCCATCGCCGAGGTGGCCAGCACCAATGCAAGCACGCTGACGGCAAACAGCGGCACGAGCGCGAACGCCCGCGCCATCGGCACGATCGCAAAGCCTGAAGCCGTGTCGGGACGCATCACATCGCCGGCCCTAGAACGGAATCTCGTCATCGAGATCGCGGACAAAATCATTGCCGCCCTGCTGGCCACCTTGGCCGCCGCCCTGCTGAACGCCGCCGCGATCCATGCCGCCGGCGCCCTGGCCGACGCGGTCATTGCCATAGCCGCCGCCCTGCCCGCGCCCGCCATAGCCCGCTTCGGCGTCGGCGCGGCTGTCGAGCATCTGCAATTCGCCGCGGAAGCGCTGCAGAACAATCTCGGTCGTATATTTGTCCTGACCGTTCTGGTCGGTCCATTTGCGCGTCTGCAACTGGCCTTCGATGTAAACCTTGGCGCCCTTTTTCAGATAGTTCTCGGCCACCTTGGCGAGGTTCTCGTTGAAGATCACCACGCGGTGCCATTCGGTGCGGTCGCGCCGCTCGCCCGACTGCTTGTCGCGCCAGGTCTCGGACGTCGCCACGGAAAGGTTGACCACCGGATCGCCGGAATTGAGCCGCCTGACATCCGGATCCGCGCCCAGATTGCCGACCAGAATGACCTTGTTGACGCTGCCTGCCATGATGTTCGCACTCCAATGCCTGTTTGGCGCACCCTAGGCCGATGCGGCCAGTCGATGAAGCCGGCCACCCGCTGTCCACAGGGACTTTTGAGCGCGCACAGGGCACTTCTCGCCGCGCTTGCAATTTGTTCTTATTTTGTTCTATTGTGGCGGCAACACAATGTCAACCGCGCCCCGCCGTCCACAGATGCATCCTCCGCTGTCAGCATATCGTCATGGGCGGGTCGACATGGCGCCATCGAAGCCTACATTAGGCATCGATTTTCAAGGACCCAAGCCGGACGCATGTCCTGCCGGTCGCCCACACCCGAACAGACTTTCATGACCGACAAGAAATTCATCACGATTCGCGGTGCACGCGAGCACAATCTGAAAAATGTCGATCTCGACCTGCCGCGCGACGCGCTGATCGTGATGACCGGCCTTTCGGGTTCGGGCAAATCATCGCTTGCGTTCGACACGATCTATGCGGAGGGCCAGCGGCGCTATGTCGAGAGCCTTTCGGCCTATGCGCGCCAGTTCCTCGAAATGATGCAAAAGCCCGATGTCGACCAGATTGACGGGCTGTCGCCGGCCATTTCGATCGAGCAGAAGACGACCAGCCGCAATCCGCGCTCTACGGTCGGCACGGTCACCGAGATTTACGATTACATGCGGCTTTTGTTCGCCCGCGTCGGCGTGCCGATCTCGCCGGCGACGGGCCTGCCGATCGAAAGCCAGACGGTCAGCCAGATGGTCGACCGCATTCTGGCGCTCGAGGAAGGCACGCGGCTCTACCTGCTGGCGCCGATCGTGCGCGGCCGCAAGGGCGAATACCGCAAGGAACTGGCCGAACTGATGAAGAAGGGCTTCCAGCGGGTCAAGGTGGACGGCACCTTCCACGAGATCGCCGACGTGCCGGCGCTCGACAAGAAGTACAAGCATGACATCGATGTCGTGGTCGACCGGGTCGTCGTGCGCGAGGACATGGCCGCGCGGCTGGCGGATTCGCTCGAACAGGCGCTGCGCCTGTCGGACGGGCTGGCGGTCGCCGAATATGCCGACAGGCCCCTGCCAGATGCCGAAACCAGCCAGGGCTCGGCCAACAAATCGAAGAACGACACCCATGAGCGGATCGTCTTTTCGGAGAAGTTCGCCTGCCCGGTCTCCGGCTTCACCATTCCGGAGATCGAGCCGCGCCTTTTTTCGTTCAACAATCCCTTCGGCGCCTGTCCGCACTGCGATGGCCTGGGCACCGAACAGGGCGTCGATCCGTCGCTGGTCGTCCCCGATCCCGGCCTGACGCTGAAAAAGGGCGCGATCGCGCCCTGGTCGAAATCGACCAACCCCTCGCCCTATTACACGCAGACGCTTCAGGCGCTCGGCAAGGCCTATGGGTTCAAGCTGACCGATGCCTGGGCCGATCTGACCGAGGAGAGCCAGAGCGCGATCCTTTACGGCACCGGCGGCACCGAGATCGAGTTTTCCTATGATGACGGGCTGCGCACCTACAAGGCGAAGAAGAGCTTCGAGGGCGTGATCGGCAATCTCGAGCGACGCTGGCGCGAGACGGATTCGGCCTGGATGCGCGAGGAGATCGAGCGCTACATGGCGCAGAACCCGTGCTCTGTGTGCAACGGCCACCGGCTCAAGCCTGAAGCGTTGGCGGTCAAGATCGATGGCCTGCACATTTCCGAAGTGGCCGCCATGTCGATCCGCGCGGCCAAGGACTGGTTCGCCGACCTGCCGGACGCACTCAACGACAAGCAGAACGCGATCGCCGTGCGGATCCTGAAGGAGATCCGCGACCGGCTCAAATTCCTCAATGATGTGGGGCTCGACTATCTGACCCTGTCGCGCGGCTCGGGTTCGCTGTCGGGCGGCGAAAGCCAGCGCATTCGCCTGGCCAGCCAGATCGGCTCGGGCCTGACGGGCGTGCTCTACGTGCTGGATGAGCCGTCGATCGGCCTGCACCAGCGCGACAATGCGCGGCTTCTGGAAACGCTGCGCCATCTGCGCGATCTCGGCAACACGGTCATCGTCGTCGAGCATGACGAGGATGCGGTGCTGACCGCCGACCATGTGGTGGATATCGGGCCGGCCGCCGGCATCCATGGCGGCACGATCATCGCCTCGGGCACCCCTGCCGAAGTGATGGCCAATCCCGCTTCGCTCACCGGCCAGTATCTGTCTGGCGCCAAGGGCATCGCCGTGCCCGCCGAACGCCGTCCGGTGGACATGAAGAGCCGCGCGATCAAGGTCGTCGGCGCACGCGGCAACAATCTGCGGGACGTGTCGGCGGCGCTGCCGCTCGGCACCTTCAGTTGCGTCACGGGCGTTTCGGGCGGCGGCAAGTCCACTTTCCTGATCGAAACGCTCTACAAGGCCGCCGCGCGCCGCATCAATGGCGCGCGCGAAGCGCCGGCCGAGCATGAGCGGATCGAGGGGCTCGAGCACATCGACAAGGTGATCGACATCGACCAGTCGCCGATCGGCCGCACGCCGCGCTCGAACCCGGCGACCTATACCGGCGCGTTTACGCCGATCCGCGAATGGTTCGCCCAATTGCCCGAGGCCAAGGCGCGCGGCTACCAGCCGGGGCGCTTTTCCTTCAACGTCAAGGGCGGACGCTGTGAGGCCTGCCAGGGCGACGGCGTCACCAAGATCGAGATGCACTTCCTGCCCGACGTCTATGTCACCTGCGATGTCTGCCACGGCAAGCGTTATAATCGCGAGACACTTGAAGTGGAGTTCAAGGGCAAGTCGATCTCCGACGTTCTCGAAATGACCGTCGAGGAAGGCGTCGAATTCTTTGCCGCGGTGCCTGCCGTGCGCGACAAGCTGGCAACGCTCGAACGGGTGGGGCTTGGCTATATCAAGGTCGGCCAGCAGGCGACGACGCTTTCGGGCGGCGAAGCGCAGCGCGTCAAGCTGGCCAAGGAGCTGTCAAGGCGCGCGACCGGCCGCACGCTCTATATTCTCGATGAGCCGACGACGGGCCTGCACTTCCACGATGTGGCCAAGTTGCTTGAAGTGCTGCACGAACTGGTTGACGCCGGCAACACGGTCGCCGTGATCGAACACAATCTGGAAGTCATCAAGACCGCCGACTGGATCATCGATCTGGGCCCCGAAGGCGGTGACGGCGGCGGCGAGATCGTCGCCGAGGGCACGCCGGAGGACATCGTCACCGCCGAACGCTCCTATACCGGCCAGTTCCTCCGCGAACTGCTCGAACGCCGCCCGGTCAAACGCGTCGAGGCGGCGGAGTGAGGATTGGTGGCGCTACCAGACCGTCGCGACATTGAATGCCGAAAAGTCATCGTCGCTGGTGACAAGCGTCAGACTTTCCGATCGCGCCTGGGCGGCCAAGAGCCTGTCGAAAGGATCGCGATGATCGCCCGGCAACAGGCCGGCCGTGACCGCATGATGCTGAGTGATCGACAACGGCGAAAAACGTTCACGGTCGATGATCACCTCGAAATCGTCTGCCAGTTCGGCCGCCTCACGCCATTTGCCGATGCGAACTTTGTTGGCGATCTCGAAAGCCGAGACTGCACTGACGAAGACATCCATCTCCGGGTCGGCGATGATGGCGGCTGCGGTTTTCGAAAGCAGCGGCGCTCCGGTCAACCACCAGACAAGCGCATGCGTGTCCAGAAGATGACTCAAATGTCGCCTTTGGCGTCGTCCACGCCTTCCCATGCAGCCAGCTCTTCTTCGGTCATCGGTCGCAGGAAAAGATCGTCCGGGATTGCACCGCGCAAATGCTTGAGAGCGCCGGGCTTGCGCGGTTCGCGGCGGGGCGGCGCCAGCGGCACGATCTTGGCCACCGGCGTGTCTCCACGCGCCAAAATGATCTCCTCGCCGGCTTCCACCCGCGCGATGAGGCTCGACAATTGGGATTTCGCCTGATGCATCTTCACGATCATGCCTGCAATATAGCTAACCGCTTAGCTAAGCACAATGGGACGACGCCGTCATGACCTCCGAAACCATACGCGCCGGCATTGGCGGCTGGACGTTCGATGCCTGGAACGAGACCTTCTATCCGCCCGAGGTGAAAAAGAAGGACCAGCTCGACTACGCGTCCCGTCAGCTTCGCACGATCGAGATCAACGGCACCTATTATCGCGGACAAAAGCCCGAGACCTTCGCCAAATGGGCGGCGGCGACACCGGACGGGTTCGTCTTCGCGGTCAAGGGCGTACGCTTCGTCACCAATCGCCGTGTTCTGGCCGAAGCCGGCGAGTCGATGGCGAAGTTCTTTGCCACCGGCGTCACCGAACTGGGCGACCGGCTGGGGCCGATCCTGTGGCAGTTTGCGCCCACCAAAAAGTTCGATCCGGACGATTTTGGCGCCTTTCTGGAGATGCTGCCGCGCGAACAGGACGGCGTTGCGTTGCGCCATGCGGTCGAGGTGCGCCATGAGAGCTTTCAGGTGCCCGACTTCGTCGCGCTGGCCCGCAGCCATGGGGTGGCCATTGTCGGCGCGCTGCACGCGAGCTACCCGGCGATCTGGGATGTCACCACCGATTTCGCCTATCTGCGCCTGCAGACTGGCTCGGACGATATCGAGACCTGCTATGGCGGCAACGAACTGTCGGCCTGGGCCGAGCGCCTCCGGCAATGGTCGACAGGCGGCGCGCCCGGCGATCTGCCGTTGACCGCGCCCGACACACCGGCGGACGCCCGTCGGCGCGATGTCTTTGCTTACCTCATTTCCAGCGGCAAATCCCGCGCGCCCGCCGGCGCGATGGCGCTGCAAAGGCTGGTGGACGCGTAGAGTCAGGAGAGTGCGCCATGACCCAGCGCCCCGGCTATGCCGCCGTGACGCCCTATCTCGTCTGTGCCGATGCCGGCGCGGCCATTGACTGGTACGCCAGACATCTGGGTGCGACCGAGCGTTACCGGCTCGAGATGCCCGGCGGCGGCATCGTCCATGCCGAGATCGACTTGAACGGCATGGTGCTGATGGTCTCGGACGCTTTTCCCGACATGGGCATCGTCGCCCCCGACGCACTGGGCGGCTCGCCGGTCTCGTTGCAAGTCTATGTCGCCGATGCTGATGCGACCTTCGCGGCGATGGTCGCCGATGGCGCCGAGGCACTGTTCGAGGTCAAGGACCAGTTCCACGGCGACCGGTCGGGCAAATTGCGCGACCCGTTCGGCCATCTGTGGTTCATTGCGACCAATCACGAAGCGCTTGGTCCGAACGAAATCGTTCAGCGCTTTTCGCAAGGCAGCTAACCCGATTGTCCGTTCAGGCAGGCAATGTCCTGACGGTCCAGCACCGGCATGACCGTGTCGGCGATCGCGTCGGAGAGTTGTGCGATCCCCTGACGTGAGAAATGCGACTGGTCGGTGAAGTTTGCGGCGGCCGGCGTGATGTCGGCGATCGGATCGATGAATGTCCAGCCATGGCGCCCTGCCGCCTGCTTCTGCGCGGCGACCAGAAGCGTGTTCAGCCGGGCCATATCGCGCGCGCCCAGCCCGCGCGTTTCGTGCCGCAACTGCCGCGTATGCGCCATTTGTTCGTCGAGCGGCAGACCTTCGCGCAACTGGCCGCGATAGCCGATCGCCAGGACCGGCGTGGGGTGCGTCGCCTCGGCGAGACGGTCCATGGGCGCGTCGATGGCCTGCGCGATCGCCGCCAGCTCCGCATCGGGTTTTGGCCCCTGGTGCCGCGCCTGCCGCTCCTGACGGGCCAGATGAAAGGCCCGGAAGAGCTTGTCCGCAAAACGCGACTGCAGCACCAGCCATGGATAATGCAGGACATGGCCGCCGCGCGCATCGTCTTGGGCGTGCCGTTGCAAAACATCGCGCATCGAACCGGACAGAACCACATGCAGGTCGGGATCGAGCGGCGCCACATCGCTGCCGACCAGATGCGCCAGATGGTCCATCGTGTAGGCCGGGCCGGCAACGGTGATCTGGTCGAACTGGCAGGCTGGCGCGACGGCCGCGAGCCGGTCGATGACCTGCGCTGCGATCATCTCCTTTTCAGCATGTTCGGCGCTGAACAGCTTGGAGTCGCCCAAAAAGACCAGTCTGACTGTGCCGTCCGGCTTCTGGGCCGCAACATCCGGGCCGCGAAAACCCAGGGCGTTGATGGCGACGCCGCCGGTTTGAGTGCTCGGTGCAAAGCGTGGCGGTGCATCGCCGTCGGCGGGCTGCATTTCGGCCATCAGGGCGAACCAGTCAAAGCCGGGCGGCGGAGCGCGCAGCGCATCATGGGTCCGTGCAAGCATTTCCCCGGCCAGAAGAGCCAGCACGACGAACAGCATGGTGCCGGCGCCGAACGCGATTTCCGTCTGGCGTTCGGTCAACCGCCCCAGCCATCGGCCGACCCATGCGCCGTTGATCAGGTCAGTAACGCGCATAACGAAAATCCGCCGGCGGTTCGACGCTGAGGATGACGATGCCAATGGCCAGACCGGCATACCAGATCGCGCACAGCCAGCCGGCGATGCGGGGGGAAAACCGGGTCAGAAGCAGGCCATACATGGGATCGCTCCCTCTTTTCAGTCGATCAGGCCGAACAGGCGGCCATAGGTTTCAAGCGCGGCGCCCGGCGTGCCAGCGGTCAGGATGACAAAGCCCAGCCAGACGAAATGGACGGTGAAGACGACCTTTGCAACATGCAGGACCGGCAGCGTACTTTCCGGCAGCGCCTGCTCGATGCGTGTCGTCCAGCCCTGGCTCTTTTGCCAGACGATCAGCCCGATACCGTGCCAGGCGCCCCACAGAAGGAAGCGCAGCGAGATTTCGTGCCAGAGGCCGATGGCGATCATCGTCGCCATGGCGCCGAGCGCCGGGCTGCGGGTCTTGGCGACGACGACCGAATAGACATAGTCGCGGCACCAGCGCGACAGGGAGATGTGCCAGGACCGCCAGAAGGCCGAGATGTTGGGCTGCAGGTAGGGCCAGTTGAAATTCTCCAGCACGCGGTAGCCGAGCAGGCGCGCAAAGCCGATGGCGATGTCCGAATAGCCGGAAAACTGGAAATAGAGGTTCAGTCCGTTCTGCACGATTTCCAGATAGATGACGTGCTGCGCGGCCGGATCGTCGAACGTGGCGATATAGTCGCCGAGCACGCCTTCGGTCAGGAAGTTGGAGAGGATGACGATCTTGGCGTAGCCGTAAAGGATGCGCTCGCCACCCTCGGAGATCAGCGCCGGGTCGAAGCGCTGCCGGTTGCGGTCGCGCCGGTAGTCGTCAAAGCGGTGGATCGGCCCGACGACGATGGTCGGCAGGAACAGCAGATAGCCGGCCAGTTCGTGCGCGCTGGTGCGCGGGACCGCCGATTTGTAGCGCTCCATCAGGAAATGGATGCAGCGGAACGTGTAGTAAGACAGGCCGAGCGGGATCGCGACCGTGTCGAGCAGATTGTCCAGATTCACCGGTTGGGTGATCTTGTAGTAGCCGAGCACGCCGAGCATGGCGATCATGGCCGCCGCGACCGGGCGGAAGGTCGGCGCGGCGATGTTGCCGGCCAGATGGGTGATCGCCGTGAAGACAAGCAGCAGCACGGCGGAGTCCGGCGAGCGGCTGGCCAGGAAGATCACCGTGATCGCCATCAGGACGAACTGGCGCGCCGTGCGCGGAGCCAGCCAGTAGACCGATACGGTCAGCCACATCCAGAACAGCCATGTGATCGACAGATAGCTCATGGCCGCGCCACGGTCGCCGACGGTGTCAGCGGATGATCAGGACGATGATGGCGGCGCTGCCCGCAACAAGGCACAGCACAAGCAGCGCATGGAACCAGACGAGGGGCGGTGCTGGCCGGTAGTGCGCGGCAAGGCGCGGCGTGCGCGAATTGCGGTCCATCGCCCATCAGCCCCCGGCCCGGTGCTGTTCGACGATTTCGACCAGATGGCCGAGCGTCGTCACACGCAGCACGTCGCGCGCCGAAAGTGTGATGGAAAAAGCGCGTTCCACTTCGCTGATCAACGTCAGATGGGCGAAACTGTCCCAGCCGAATGTCGAGCGCGGCTCCGACGACGGGCGCAGGTCGGACGGTTCGCAGACAAAGACCTGCGCCGCGAGCGCCATGATGCGGTCCTCGACCGATCCGGTTGCGCCGGCGCCTTTGTCCGAACCATCTGTCTCGAACAGCGCCCGCAATCCATCGACCAGCACCTTGCCGGCCGGATTGCGCGGCAGCGCGTCGATCACCTTGAAGGCGCGCGGCACCTTGTTGGCGCTCAAAAGTGCGCGTGCGTGGGCCGTCAGCGCATCCTGGTCCGGCACGGCATCGCCGGCCCGCGGCACGATCGCGCAGACGACGCGTTCGCCCCAGACCGGATCGGGCGTGCCCAGCGCGTGCGCCTCGGCCACAGCATCATGCGTCAGCATCGCATCGACGATCTCCTGCGGCTGGATGTTGGCCCCGCCGGAGATGATCAGCGCCTTCTTGCGCCCGGTGATCGTGACGAACCCGTCCGGATCGATGGTCGCCAGATCGCCGGTGCGGAACCAGCCGTCCGCATCGATCGCGTCGGCCGTCAGGTCCGGCCGGTTGAGATAGCCGGCCATGATGTTGGTGCCGGAAATCATCAGTTCGCCCGCTGCGCCCGGCGCTGCCGGCGCGCCGTCTTCGCCGACAAGGCGGATCTCGCAATCGACCGGCTTGCCGATCGTGCCGATACGGAAACTGTCTTCGGACGGTCCGCAATAGAGCGCCTCGCACACCGTCTCCGACAGGCCATACGTGTTGATGACCCTGACGCCGAAACGGTCCTGCACGCTGTGCCACAGCGCTTCGGGCAGGCGGTCGCCGCTGGAGCGGATATAGCGGAAATCGGGCGTTGC
This sequence comes from Roseitalea sp., assembly GCA_017642895.1. Classification (GTDB taxonomy): domain Bacteria; phylum Pseudomonadota; class Alphaproteobacteria; order Rhizobiales; family Rhizobiaceae; genus Roseitalea. Next base: position 15,594 of record JAEPON010000012.1, on the reverse strand, counting down.
CAGCGCATCGCGATAGGCATCGCCCAGCCGGTCCATCAGCGACAGCATGGCCGGCACCAGATTGAAATGGGTGATGCGGTCGCGATAGACGCTGTCAAGCAGTGTACCCAGCTCCTGCACGTTGAAACGCCGCGGCCGGTAGAGCGTCGCGCCGGTCATGAGGGCCATCAGCGGCCCGTGCAGAATGCCATCGGTAAAATGCATCGGCAGCGGATTGAGAATGCGGCTGTCCGCGTCGTAATCATAGACCTTGAAGAAGGTGGCGAGCTGCGCGGCGAGGTTGGCATGGCTGAGCTGGACGACCTTGGGCGCGCTGGTGGTGCCGGAGGTAAACAGCATCAGGCCGATCGCGTCGGCGGGCACGGGTGCCGGCATCGGCGCCGGGTCGATGGCCGCCAGTTCGCCGGCGAGACCCGAAGGGCCGGCTGATTTCGCGCCGCGCATCAAAAGCTTGCCGATCAGCCCGCCCGCGCCGGTGTCCGGCTCGATGATTGTGTGTGCTAGGCCCGCCGGCAGCGGGCCGGCGTCGAACATCAGCCGGTCAATGAACAGATGCGCAAGATCGGTGGCGGCCAGCGCATTGGTGCGTTCGGGCGGCGTCATGGCCGGGTTGAAATTGACGATGGCGATGCCTGCGCGCAGGGACGCAACGATGAGCGCGGCGGCCATGGCGGGGTCTTCGGTGACGATGCCTGCGCGGTCGCCACGCGCAAGGCCCTTGGCGCCAAGCAGCGCGACCAGCCGCGCGACCCTGTCGGTGAAGGCGCCATAGGTCAGCGGCTTTCCATCGATCACCATGAACGGCTTTTGCGCGTCGGCCGATTGCACGGCCCGGTCGATAAGGCCGGTCAGCGGACCGTGCAGGTCGAGGGGCTGTTGGGTCATGGCGATGATGCCTTCTCGGCTTGGGTGAGTCTCTGCCGCAAGCCTGCCTTGTCAGGCTTGCGCCGGGCCAGCCTCGGCAGGTCATCGAGCACCAGGATGCGGGCCGGCGTCTTGTAGGGGCCAAGCGCGTCGCGCACCGCCGCCTTCGCGGTGCGTTCGGCATCACCGCTGGCCGGCGCGCCGATCATCGCCGCGCCAATGCGTTCGATCCCGTGAGAATCGGTCCACGAAAACACACAGGCCTCGATGACCCAGTCGATCGCGTTGAGCGCACCCTCGATCTCGGCGGGACTGACCAGCGTGCCCTCGGCGGTCTTGATGACATCTTTCTTGCGGCCCACGATTTCCAGCCGGTCGCCGGGCAGGAAACGGCCCAGATCGCCCGTAAAGTGCCAGCCGGCCCAGTCTCCCGCGGTTTCGATCGACGGCAGCGGCGACAATGTCATGCAATCGGAATGAACAACGATCTCGCCAACCTCTCCCGATTCCACTGGCTGGCGGTTGTCATCAACGATGATGGCCAGGCAGTCGCGCACGAAACCGCCGCCGGCGCTCATCGTGTGCGGCGTGTCGGGATCGGAATAGGCGGCGGTCGCGAACTCGCGGCCACCATAATAGTCGACCACCGGCAGCGAAAAGCGCTCGCGGAGAAGATCGGCGGTGGCAAAGTCGAGAACGCCAGAGCCCGAGAAGATGGTGCGAATCGAGGCCAGCTCCTCTCGGGTGATCCGCGCGCCGGCCTTGGCGAAGGCGCGCAGCACAGCCGGCACCGCCGTCAACCGGGTCACGCCATAGCGTTCGCACAAAAGCGCCATCGCAACCGGGTTGTCGCGCGCCTCGGCATCGGGGATGACGACCCGTCCGCCGCTGGCAAATGGCAGCGTCACAAGCGAGCGGAACGCGCTCAGTGCGGTAAAATCGGTCGCTGTGCAGAAAATGTCCGATGTGTCGAACCCGAAGGTGCGCTGGGCGATCTCGGTCGAACGGAACACCGCCTCATGGCTGGTTTCCATCGCCTTGGGCGCGCCGGTCGATCCGCTGGTGAAGCCGACAAAGGCGGCATTGTCGGGCGTCACGGTCGGCAGGTCCGCCCAGAAATTGGCGGCGGGATCGGGGCATCCGGCAACGAACTCGGCAAACGCGTCGAGCGGGATGCCCTCGCCCACTTCGGCCAGATCGCCGATCACGTCCAGCCGGTCGGAAAAGGTCAGAACGGACGGCGCGGCCAGCACCATGGCGCGCAACGCCTGCGGCCCGACGGTATCACCAAGCCGGACCACCGTCGCGCCCTGCAAAAGCGCGGCCAGCGTGACAAGATAGGTTTCGAGTCGCTGTGTGGCATCGACTGCGATGCGGCGGCCCTCGCCGACGCCGCGCGCGGCCAAACCGGCGCAGAGCCGCGCAACGATGGCCGCAACGTCGCCTGCGGTCAAAGCGCCCTCGCCGGCCGTAAAAACGAGTTGCTCGGTCGGGGGTCGTGAAAGCCCCTTGCGGATCAGCGTGTTGGCGGTACGGTTTGGCCACGGTGTTGCGGAAACGGTGCCGGTCGCGGCGCCGGTTTCAGACATTTTGCCGGCGGCCCCCGCCTCATCGCACCGGAGCGCCCGCGCGATGCGGTGGGGCGGCGCGTCCAGAGCACGCCAATAGTCAAACGCCCGATCTTGCGGTGTCTTGCCGCTGCCATCGTCTTGGCAAACGTGGTCTTGGCAAACGTGTTGCGTGGCCCATGCCGTCATCGCGTACCGTGTCCCCTCAGCACCCGTCCGACACCTTATGCGATTACCGCGAAATGACCTAAGGGAAGAGCGCCAAAAACGGTTGGGTGGTTAACTTGCGCGGTAAACCCGCGCGCTGGATGGGTTGGCGTCGTGCGTTCCAGCGACGCGGTATTTGGGCTGATCGACGACGCCGGCTGCCGCCCGAACGGCCAGCGAGGCGAACGCCAAATGATAGCTCGACCAGGCGGCAATACCGACGAATTTGGCGCCATCTTCCCAAACGATGGTCATCACGCTGCCTGTCGTGCCGAAAAGATCGACCACCAGGCTCGCCGCCAGAAGCCCGCCGGCCAGCAGGAACAGGACGGGATTGAAGGCGAGGATGCGACGCCAGCTCAGCGCCATGTAGGCCATCGCCAGAAGCACATAGGCCAGAAGAACCGCAAGCTGCGGCACGCCGAGCTTGGGCGCGGCGTTTTCATGGATGAGATAAACATCATCCAAACCGAAGGTCAGGCTTATCAGGCCGGCAAAAAGCAGTTGCAGGCGGACCACCGGCGCACGATCCATGCGCATCAACATCATTGCCGCAAACAGGAGGACCGAACCGGTTCCGACCCACATCAAAACCCCAAGCGTTGACATGAAACCGTACCATGAGCGGCAGCAATCACCCGACACCACGCCGGCGATGATCGTATCGAGAAACAAAAGGCGCGGATCGACAAAAGGCTGCATGGCGGCCGCCATCGCCAAAACCGCCGCCGCGAGAACCGGCACAAGCAGCATCCAGTCATTTCTCGCCATGGCACCGTCCCCACACCGCACCCGGCATGCCAATCCCGAGAGCTTGTTTTGATCTGACAGGAAATGCTGCCACGCCGATCTTAAGAAGCCGTGAAAGGTGACCTTGGGGAATCCGCCCCGCCCCTCACGCCACCGATCGCTTCCTGAAGCCGGAAAAGGCTGGCAGTGACGGAGCCGCCAATCTGGAACGATTAAAAACTAGAGTGTTTGACACCAGTTATTCGGCAGGCGTACATGATGTCCATGGCCATTGGTTCGGACACAGGCATTGTCTCATGAACAGCCGGTTGCACCACACCGGCCCCGATCGGTCGGCCCGGTTCTCCCGGCCTGCCGAGAAGCTCGTTCTGGAAGGCATCAGACGATCGTCTTTTGGAGACAGACGCAGCATGCCCGTCGCCGAGACCGCGCTGCTTCGCTTTTTTCGCCAAACTCTGTCCGACGCGCAGGCACGAGCGGCCACCGCGGCCATGCTGGACTTCGTCGAGGCGCTGGGCTGGTGTGCGGTTTGCCCGCTGCATACGGGTCGTCCCGACGCCGATCCGAACCGGGACGAGGTGCTCATCGTCGGGCTGATTGCGGCCATCCAGAATGGTGACGGCCGGGCGGTTGATCTGTGCCTGCACGCCTTGACCTGCGCCAACCGCTGTGACGCGGTCGCCATCGCCGCCGGTGCGTTTGCGCTGATCATGCGCAGCTTCGGAAAAACGCTTCTGCCGATGCCCGCCTCGCTGATCAGCGAGGCCATCGACCAGTCGGCGCGCCGCGACACGCACCCGCCGGCCCAATTGCACTGAGACGGACCATCGATGACGACCGCCGCACGCACCGACGCACCGATGCCCGCCCCCTCGCTGTTTGACATGGATCAAAGGCGCCCTGCCCCGCATCGTGCGACGCTCCGATCCATCAAGGCAAGGACAGGCCCGCGATGATCGTATGCAGTTGCAATGTGATCGCCCTGCGCGAGATCGAGGATGTCATCACCGGTTTTCTGCAAGCCGATGAGTGGCAACTCATCACGCCCGGCATGGTCTATCATGCCATGGCGAAACGCGGCAAATGCTGCGGCTGCTTTCCCCGCGTGATCGACACGATCATTTCCGTCAGCGAAGCCTATCACCGCCGCAGGGCCACGCCCGAAGACAAGATTGTCCCCTTCATCGCGCGCATCCGCGCCGAGCATGACCGCCGAGAGACGGTTCGCCGTTTGGCAAAATCGGTGAAAATGCGGAAAGCGGCTTGATCTTTCCAGACAATCGCTACTTTATAATTATTCTAATCTTTGTTGGAGGGACTCACCCATGAAGGGCAATGAGAAGGTCATCGAGCGGCTGAACGAAGCGCTGTTTCTGGAGCTTGGCGCGGTCAACCAGTACTGGCTGCACTACCGCCTGCTCGAAGATTGGGGATATCAGAAACTGGCCAACAAGGAACGCGCGGAGAGCATCGAGGAGATGCAGCACGCCGACAAGATCGTCGCCCGGATCATTTTCCTGGAAGGTCTGCCGAACCTGCAGAACGTGGCGCCGCTGCGCATCGGCCAGAGCGTCCGCGAAGTTCTTGACGCCGATCTGGCCGGGGAGCGCGACGCCTGGGACTCCTACACCACATCACGCGAGATCTGCCGAGAAGCGGGCGACTATGTCACCATGGCCCTGTTCGAGGATCTGATCGCCGACGAAGAGGGGCATATCGATTTTCTGGAAACGCAGATCGATCTGTTCGAGAAGATCGGCGCCGAGCGATACGGCATGCTCAACGCCGTTTCGGCCGATGAGGCCGAATAGCGCGCCGGCCGGTTAACCGGTTGCGCACGAGCCGGGTTTACAGATCGCCCCGCTTTGCTTATCTGCCCGCGGGTTGCCCCTATAGCTCAGTTGGTAGAGCAACTGATTTGTAATCAGTAGGTCCGCGGTTCGAGTCCGTGTGGGGGCACCATCTTTGTTTGCGGGCGGCTGGCCAACCAACCCCGCCCGCCGGTGCGGTTCGAGGCTGTTCCTCTGACCTGTACCGGTTTCACGCTCGCGGCGTCAGGGCGCATGCCCGCGCCGCCGGGTAACGGCAGGGTGGAGCGTGGCGCGATGGACCAGATGGTGACCGGTGGCCTGGCCTTCCTGTCGTCCGGCACGCCCGATGCCGACGAAGCCGCCCGCCATCTGGCCGCCCTTTATGGACAATCATCGACCGGCGATGCCGGCGTGATCGTTGCCCTTGGCGGCGACGGCTTCATGCTGCAGACCATCCACCGCTTCATGAACTCGGGCAAATCCATCTATGGCATGAATCGCGGTTCGGTCGGCTTTCTGATGAACGAATATGGCGAAAACGATCTGCGGGAGCGCATCGCAGCCGCCGAAACGGAGACGATCCGGCCCTTGCGGATGACGGCCATCGGCGAAGACGGCACCGCGCACCGGGCGCTGGCGATCAACGAGGTCTCGCTCTTCCGCCAATCCTACCAGGCGGCCAAACTGCGCATCACGGTCGATGGCAAAGTGCGCATGGAGGAATTGGTCTGCGACGGTGTCATGGTCGCCACGCCAGCCGGCTCGACCGCTTACAATCTGTCCGCGCAGGGGCCGATCGTGCCGATCGACGCGCCGCTTCTGGCGCTGACACCGGTCAGCGCGTTCCGGCCGCGGCGTTGGCGCGGCGCGCTCCTGCCCAACCATGTGACGGTGGATATCGAAGTCCTGGAGGCGGCCAAGCGCCCGGTCAACGCGGTCGCTGACCACACCGAGGTCAAATCCGTGCGGCGCGTGACCGTGCGCGAAGCCCGGGACGCAACAGCGACGATCCTGTTTGACGCCAACCACTCCTGGGACGAGCGCATCCTGGCCGAACAGTTCCGCTACTGACAGCGCGGCCGAATCATGCCCTGACGACGCGTTACATATTTGACATCACGTAATGTGACAAATAGCCTCATCATGTCAGGGAGGGCTACCATGATGAGATTGATCCTAGCAGGGGTGATGGCGTGCTTCGCCACGGCCGCGTTCGCCTGTCCAGATTATACGATCTGGGGCGACAAATACACGTTCTCGGGCGACGAACTCTATTCACCCAAATCGCTGTCGGTCGTTGCGGGCGGGCAGAACAATCTGACCAAATGCGGCATCAGGGCGCAGAATTATCCCGGCTCGCTGCCGGGCTACACGACCAGCAGCCCCGATTTTTCGATCACCGTCGAGCGCATCAGCGGCTATTCGATCGAGTTTCGCGTGCGCAGCGAGTGCGACTCGGTGCTGTTGGTCAACACGTCAGCGCGCAACTGGTACTATGATGACGACGATCTGGGCGCCGGCGATGCCAAGATACGCCTGACCCGGCCGGCCGGCGACGGCATCTTCGATGTCTGGGTCGGCACCTATGATGGAAGTTCGTGTGACGCGCGGCTGATCATCGAGACATTCTGAGCCGCTGCAAACCGCCCGACCACGAAAAACGCCGGACGGTTGCCCGTCCGGCGTTCTTGCTTCGGCGACGTGATGTCGCCGCTCAGCCAAGGCTTACATGATGCCTTCGGGCACGATCACCTTGTCGATGACATGGATGACGCCGTTCGAGGTTTCGATGTCGGCGGTCACGACGTTGGCGTCATTGATCATCGGGCCGTTGTCGAGATCGATCGTGATGTCCTGGCCCTGAACGGTTGCGACGGTCGCATCGTCGGTCAGGTCGCTCGACATCACCTTGCCCGGCACGACATGATAGGTCAGGACGGCGGTCAGCGCGTCTTTGTTCTCGGGCTTGAGCAGCTCTTCGACCGTGGTGCCGATTGCCGCAAAGGCATCGTCGGTCGGCGCAAAGACCGTGAACGGTCCGTCGCCCTTCAGCGTTTCGACCAGACCTGCGGCCTGCACGGCAGCGACCAGCGTCTCGAAATCGTCATTGGCTGCGGCGGTGTCGACGATGTCCTTGGCGCCCATGCCGCCGGCAAGCGCTGCGCCGGTCATGATGCCCGATGCAGCAATGGCTGCGATGGCGGTCTTAATGATGGTCATCCGATAGTCTCCCGTTTTGAGATATGACGAGACGCACGATTGATGCGCGGCTCTCTCACCTTTACGCCTGAACCATCCATTGGTTCTTGCCGCCTGGGGTGAAAGCGGCGATGCGGCTTTGAACAGGCCGGGGCTTCCATGTCACAATTGCCGCCATAAGCGGCCCGAATGCCTTTGATTCCGGGGGTTCTGGTTGACATTGCGCCGGCTTTTGCCTATCGGCGGCGCAGGAGCGCTGCCCGAGCGGGGCATGGCGCAAACCTCAAAACCCAACGGATATTACTTTTGGTCGCATTTGCCGAACTTCCCTTGTCACCCAAGGTGATCAAGGCCGTCGAGGACGCCGGCTACACAGAGCCCACGCCCATTCAGGAACAGGCGATCCCGCACGTGGTCGCCGGCAAGGATGTGCTCGGCATCGCCCAGACCGGCACAGGCAAGACCGCCTCATTCGTTCTGCCGATGATCACCCGCCTCGAGCGCGGGCGTGCCCGTGCGCGCATGCCGCGCACGCTGATTTTGGAGCCGACGCGCGAACTGGCCGCGCAAGTGGACGAGAACTTCCAGAAATATGGCGCCAACCACAAGCTGTCGGTGGCGCTTCTGATCGGCGGCGTGTCGTTCGAAGATCAGGACCGAAAGCTGGAGCGCGGCGCCGACGTTCTGATCGCCACACCCGGACGCCTGCTCGACCACACCGAGCGCGGCAAGCTCCTGCTCAACGGCGTCGATATTCTGGTGATCGACGAAGCGGACCGGATGCTTGATATGGGCTTTATTCCCGACATTGAGCGGATCGCCGGCCTCATCCCGTTCACCCGCCAGACCCTTTTCTTTTCGGCCACCATGCCGCCGGAGATCGCCAGCCTCGCCGACAAGTTCCTGTCGGCGCCGGTGCGCATCGAGGTGGCCAAGGCATCCTCGACGGCCTCGACCGTCGAACAGAAGCTTCTGAAGACCGGATCGAAGGATTTCGAAAAGCGCGCCGCGCTGCGCGATCTTCTGCGCGCCCAGGACGACATCAAGAACGGCATCATATTCTGCAACCGCAAGCGCGATGTGGCGACGCTGTTCCGGTCGCTCGACAAGCACGGCTTTTCGGTCGGCGCGCTGCATGGCGACATGGACCAGCATTCGCGCACGCAGATGCTGGACGGGTTCCGCAACAACAAGATCCAGCTTCTGGTGGCATCCGACGTCGCCGCGCGCGGGCTCGACATTCCCGATGTCAGCCATGTGTTCAATTTCGACGTGCCGATCCATGCCGAGGATTATGTGCACCGCATCGGGCGGACGGGCCGCGCCGGGCGAACGGGCAAGGCGTTCACGCTGGTCGACCGGTCGACGATGAAATATCTGGAGTCTGTTGAAAAGCTGATCGACAAATCGCTCGACTATGTGGACGGCATCACCGCGCCCGCCGAGGCCGATGGCGAGGAAGACGAGGCACGTCCGGCGCGCGGGCGCGGGCGGGATCGCAAGCCGCGCCGCGACAAGATCAAGGACGACAATCGCAAGCGCGCCAAGGCCGTCGACGAGCTGTCCGATGCCACAGCGCCCGCCAAGCCCGAAACCGAAGCGCGGCCCGCCGCGGCGGCCAATGACGATGATGCCGGCAAGGGCGACAAGCGCGGACGGTCGCGATCGCGCGGCAAATCCGAACGCGGCGATGCGCCGGTCGGCTTCGGCGACGACATTCCCGCCTTCATGATGATCGGCCGCTGACGCGGCCGGTCAGAGACCAAGCGCCATCCCGAACCCCAGAACGCCAAGGGCCGTGAACACGCCCACGGCGACGCGGCGCCCCAGAGCCAGATAGGCCGCAAAGCCGGCTGTTGCCGCGATCACGCGAAGCAGCAGTGTTGTCTGTTCGGCGAGCGCACCGCTGGGAAAGACGATCAGTTGGGCGATGACCGCGGCAACGAGCGCGGTGGCCACGGCCCGCACGAAAACCAGCACTTCGGAGCTTTCGCGGATCCGGTTGCCGAGAAGCACGCCCATCACGCGCCACAGGTCCGTCGCGATCCATCCGCCGATCAGGATGAAGCCGATCTGCCACCACAGCGCATCGATCGATTGATAGCTCATGTGCGGTTGGCCCACCACCGCGCAAACCGCCCTGCCCCATAGGCTGCAACGCCCGCCACGGCACCCGTCACCAGCAGGCTGACACCGGGCACGAGCAGATAGAAGACGGGTCCGAGCAGCAGGCCGAACACCATCGCCAACTGGCCTGACGGCTCGCGCGCCGATCCCCAAAGAGAACACAGGAAATAGACCGGCGTCAGAAAGAACAGCGCGCCGAGCACTTCCGCCGGAAGGCTGGGCGCCAGCCCGTAAACGACGCCGACAAGGGCGGTGTTGCCAAGCGTCAGTGTGCAGCCGAGGCCGGCAAAGAAAGTGGTCCGCCACGCACGCGGCACGGTGCGGAACCTGTCCATCGCAATGACCCATGCGGTGATGGCGACAAAATGCGACAGGAGGACAAGCACCCAGGTGCGCGTATCCTTGGTGCGCATTTCCGGCACGATCGAGACGACCATCGGCATCAGCCGGGCCGACGACAGGGTGACAGCGATGAAGGCGGCGGCCAGCGAGGCGCCGGACTGGATGGCAGCGGCCAGAACGAACTTGGCCGGCAGTGCCCAGATCATCAGCGTCATCAGCACGACCTGCCCGGCTGGCAGACCCGCCTCGCGCGCAAAGCCTGCAAAGCCGACAAACGCCGTCATCAGCATCAGGGCGGGCAGCGAGAAGACCTCGCGCATGCCGCGCCCGTACCAGTACCAGAAGCCGCCACTGGCAGTCGGTTCATCCTGGTCGGGAACGACGTTCTCGGTCATCGCATCGCGCTAGCACGGATCAGCGCGGGCGACGAGCCGGAACCTCACCCGAACCGTTCGCGGCGCCGAACGATCATATCGACGCAAAAGAAAACCCGCCGGACGGCGGGTTTTCCGAAACCGGTATCACCGGCTGTTATTTGCGCGGCACGCGGGGCACGGCGGAGCGGGACGCCTTCGCGCCACCAGTGTCGCCGCCCTTGTCGGGCGCCGCATCGGAGTTGCCGCCATCGGAGTCGCCGCCATCGCCTTGGGCCGGCGGTTTCTTCGATGCGGGCTTCGCCTTGGCCGTCGCGGTCTTGGCCTTGGCCCGCGGCTTGCGCTTGGCCGGGGTCTCCCGCTTGGGCTGCACCGGCACCTCGTCGGCGACGGCCTCCAGATGGAGTTTTTCCTCGCCCAGTTCGTCCTTGGCGACGGTCACCTTGACCGTGCCGCCGGTCTTGAGCTTGCCGAACAGCACTTCGTCCGCCAGCGGCTTCTTGATCTGCTCCTGGATCACCCGGCCGAGCGGCCGCGCGCCCATGCGCTCGTCATAGCCCTTGTCGGCCAGCCAGGCGACGGACGCCTTGTCGAGGTCGAAGGTGACACCGCGCTCGGACAGTTGCGCCTCGAGCTGCATGACGAACTTCTGCACCACCTTGTGGATCACCGGCACCGGCAACGGGCCGAACGGGATGATCGCATCCAGACGGTTGCGGAATTCGGGCGTGAACAGGCGGTTGATCGCCTCTATGTCGTCGCCCTCGCGCCGCGACGAGCCGAAGCCGATCGCGTTCTTGGTCATTTCGGCAGCGCCCGCATTGGTCGTCATGATCAGGATGACATTGCGGAAATCGATCTGCTTGCCGTTATGGTCTGTCAGCTTGCCGTGATCCATCACCTGCAACAGGATGTTGAACAGGTCTGGATGAGCCTTTTCGATCTCATCGAGCAGCAGCACGCAATGGGGATGCTGGTCGACGCCGTCGGTCAGAAGGCCGCCCTGGTCGAAGCCGACATAGCCCGGAGGCGCGCCGATCAGGCGCGACACGGTGTGCCGCTCCATATATTCGCTCATGTCGAAGCGCAGCAGTTCGACGCCCATCGAGCTTGCGAGCTGCTTGGCGACTTCCGTCTTGCCGACGCCGGTCGGGCCGGAGAACAGATAGGCGCCGATCGGCTTTTCGGGCTCGCGCAGGCCGGCGCGGGCCAGCTTGATGGACGAGGCCAGCGCCTCGATCGCCAGATCCTGACCGTAGACGACGCGCTTGAGTTCCTTTTCAAGGTTCGCAAGCACCTTCTCGTCATCCTTGGAGACCGACTTGGGCGGAATGCGCGCCATCGTCGCGATCGTCTCCTCGATGTCGTGGACATTGATGGTCTTCTTGCGCTTTTTGGCCGGCACCAGCATCTGCCGCGCACCGGTCTCGTCGACCACGTCGATCGCCTTGTCGGGCAGTTTGCGGTCGTTGATGTAGCGCGCCGACAGTTCGACCGCCGACTTGATCGCATCGTCGGAATATTTGACCTTGTGGAAGTCCTCGAAATAGGGCTTGAGGCCCTTCATGATCTCCACCGCGTCATCGAGCGTCGGCTCGACAACGTCGATCTTCTGGAACCGGCGCACCAGCGCGCGGTCCTTTTCAAAGAACTGGCGAAACTCCTTGTAGGTGGTCGAACCGATGCAGCGGATGGCGCCGTTGGAGAGCGCCGGCTTGAGCAGGTTGGAGGCATCCATCGCCCCGCCGGACGTCGCACCGGCACCGATGACGGTATGGATCTCGTCGATGAACAGGATCGCGCCGTCAAACTCTTCGAGTTCCTTGACGACCTGTTTCAGCCGTTCCTCGAAATCGCCACGATAGCGCGTGCCCGCGATCAGCGCGCCCATGTCGAGCGAGAAGATGGTGGCGTCGGCCAGCACTTCGGGCACATCGCCCTCGACGATGCGCTTGGCCAGGCCCTCGGCGATCGCCGTCTTGCCGACGCCGGGATCACCGACATAGAGCGGATTGTTCTTGGAGCGCCGGCACAGCACCTGGATCGTCCGGTTGATCTCGTCGGTGCGGCCGATCAGCGGATCGATCTTGCCGCCCTTGGCCTTGGCGTTCAGGTCGATGCAGTAGGCGCCAAGCGCGCTTTCCTGCTTCTTTGCGCCCTCTTCGCCCTCGCCCGCCCGATTGGTCTCGCTCTCGTCATCGGCACCGTTGGGGGTGCGGGTGACCGACGCGCCGGGGCGCTTGGCGATGCCGTGGGCGATGTAGTTGACCGCGTCATAGCGGGTCATGTTCTGCTCTTGCAGGAAGTAGGCGGCATGGCTCTCACGCTCGGCGAAAATGGCGACAAGCACATTGGCGCCGGTCACCTCCTCGCGGCCCGATGACTGGACATGGATCACCGCACGCTGGATGACACGCTGGAAGCCGGCAGTCGGCTTGGCGTCTTCGTCATAGCCGGTGACCAGATTGGACAGGTCATTGTCCACATAGTCCGACAATGTGCGGCGCAGCGCATCCATGTCGACATTGCACGCATCGAGCACGGCGCGTGCATCCTTGTCGTCAATCAGCGCGAGCAGCAGATGCTCGAGCGTTGCATATTCGTGTTCGCGCTCGTTTGCGAAGGTCAGCGCCTGATGCAATGCGCGTTCAAGGGTCTGGGTAAAGGCCGGCATTATTTCTTCTCCATCACGCACTGCAGGGGGTGCTGGTTCTGGCGGGCGAAATCCATCACCTGGGTCACCTTGGTCTCGGCGACCTCATAGGTATAGACGCCGCATTCGCCGACGCCGTGATTGTGCACATGCAGCATGATGCGCGTGGCCTGATCACGGTCTTTCTGGAAAAAGCGTTCGAGCACATGGACGACGAATTCCATCGGCGTGTAATCGTCGTTGAGCAGGAGCACCCGGTAAAGGCTCGGCTTCTTGGTCTTGGGTTCGGTTCGGGTGATGACCGAGGTGCCGCGACCCGTGCCGCCTTCGCGGTCATTGTCGCCGTCGGCGGCCCTGATCGTCGACATGCCCATGCGGGCGGGCACGCCGTGTGGTTTGCTGGTATCCGGCAAGCTGTCCATGATCTCCGGTTTCGATTGGTCGTCTGGAATAACCGGTGGTTCCGATTCCCCGCATTATTTAGGTCGTATCGCGCGCATTTTAAGTCCCCGTCCCCGAGGCGCAAGACACAGATCGGTGTCAATGGGCTGCTGATTTCGCCTGGAGCGTTCCGCAACGAAAAAACCCGCGAGCCGAAGCACGCGGGTCTGATCACGGCGCTGCGTTGAAACGCGCGCCAAGTTCCGTTGCAGCTTACTTGGTTGCTGCGGGAACCATGCCTTCGAAGGGCTTGTAGGCTTCCTTGGCCAGATCGGTGTAGAGTTCACCCATCTTGGTGGCCTGCGCGACCAGACCTTCGTAAGCCGACTTGGCGTATTCGGTCTGAACTTCCATTGCCTTTTCCAGCGACTTGGAAGCGGCCAGCTTTTCAAAGGCAGCGGCGCCGGCTTCGTAGGAAGCCTTCGAATAATCGGTGGCTTCGGTGGCGATGGCCTGCATGCCCTTGGTCATGGCTGCATAGCTTTTCAGCGAGCTGTCCATCATTTCCTTGTTGGATTTGCTCAGGTCTTCGAATGCTTTCATCATGGTGTCACCTGTCGGTTCGCATTGGTCTCGGGTCGGCATCTGACGCGATGACGTCCTCGCACCCTGTATAGTGTGCACTGCACAAAAATGCAAGAATTTTTTTGCATTGCACAAAGAAACTTCGACACAAATCGTACAGGTCCGGTCAAGGAACCGGTTACCATAAACCGATTGGTAACGCTGGCAGCGTAGCTTCACTCCAGTTTGCCGGTCCGTCCGGCCGTGTGCGTCCCGTGTAACGAGAGTGCCCGCCCGTGTTCCAGTCTTCTTTCGCGTCCCCTGCAGCGTTTGCGCCTGTCCGCCTTGTCGCCCTTGCCCTGATCGCCTTTTGCGTTGTGGCCGCTGCGCCCTCGCCGGCCAAGGCCAACCCCAAATATGCCGGCGTGGTCATCGACGCCAACACCGGCGAAACGCTTTACGCCTATCGCGCCGACAGCCAGCGCTTTCCCGCCTCGCTGACCAAGATGATGACGGTCTACATGATGTTCGAGGCCATGGAGCAGGGAAAGCTGCGGCCGAACACGCCGATCCGCATCTCGCGCCATGCCGCCTCGATGGTGCCATCCAAGCTCGGCATCCGCGTTGGCGGCACGATCACGGCGGAAAACGCCATCAAGGCGCTGATCACCAAGTCGGCCAATGATGTCGCCGCAGCCGTCGCCGAGCATCTGGGCGGCACGGAAAGCGAATTCGCGCAGATGATGACGCGCAAGGCACGCCAGCTTGGTATGCGCTCAACCACATTCCGCAACGCGTCGGGCCTGCCCAATTCGCGCCAGGTGACCACGGCGCGCGACATGGCGCGCCTCGGCATCGCCCTGCAGGAGCACTTCCCGCGCCAGTTCGACATGTTTTCGACGCGCTCGTTCCGCTATGCGGGCGTCACCCACCGCAACCACAACCGGCTTCTGGGCCGCGTGCGCGGCGTTGACGGCATCAAGACCGGCTACATCCGCGCGTCCGGCTTCAACCTGGTGACGTCGGTCAACCACAATGGCCGCTCGATCGTCGCCGTGGTGATGGGCGGCCGCACCGGTGCCTCGCGCAACGCCCAGATGGAAAAGCTGGTCGCCCAGTATTTTCCCAAGGCGTCACGCCGCGATCGCGGCCCGCTGATCGCCCGCAACGGCTCGACCAGTTTTGCCGTTCAAGGGGCAACCATCGCATCGATCCCGCTGAGCCGTCTGCCGATCCCGGCCTTCACCGACCGTTCGGCGGAAGCCGCACCTGCGACAGCGGTTGCTGCCTATGCGCCGGCGCCGCAGCCGCGCGCCAGCGTCGATCCGATCGTCACGGCAACGGCCGAGACCCGGTCGGGCTGGGTGATCCAGATCGCCGCGCTCGAAACGCAGACCGAGGCCGTCGATTACCTGCGCACCGCGCAGGCACGTGCACCGGGCATTCTGGGTTCGCGTGAGCCGTTCGTGGAGCAGTTCGTCAAGAGCGGTGTCACCTATCACAGGGCGCGCTTTGCCGGCTTTGCCTCAAAATCACAGGCCTGGAACGCCTGCTCGGCCCTTGAGGGGCACAATTATTCGTGCCTGGCCTACCAGAACTAGTCTTGCGACCCCTCGCCGTCCCGTTTTTGTATCCGCGTATCAGGACCGCTCGCCATGAAGCCGCAACAGAAAATCCTTCGCCTCGTTAATCCGCTGCGCCAAAAAGGAACTGCCGCCGAGATCGGGGTGGACGCGCTGCATCAGGCTGCGATG
>JAEPON010000017.1 GCA_017642895.1 Roseitalea sp. | reverse complement strand
CGTACTTCTTGCGCCAGTTGTAAAACGTCGCCTCGGCAATCCCCGCCTTGCGACAAACCTCGGCAACTGATGTTCCTTCCTCAGCCTGCCTGAGCACAAATGCGATCTGCGCATCGGTGAACTTCGAACGCTTCATGGAATTCCCCTCTTCCCGCAACCGGGATCATAAGTGGAAAATTCCAGCTCAAAACGGTCCAGTTTTCGGGAAGCAGGTCAGTCTCGGCGTGCTCCGATTGCCAAGCCATTGGTCAAGCATTCCATTGCCGGGCGCAAACGGCAACTGGTCACGGTCGCCTTGCCACCGCAGTTGGGCTTGTCTCTGGAAAATCGCATGATCACACCAGGTTCGATGGCGGCTATTGCGGCCGGTCTTGTACTCAATCTGAATTCGATATGGCGCCAGATCGCACTGGCAGTCTTCAATCTAATTCACCGCACATTGTGGAATGCGCTCAGGGCTCTGCTGCGAACTTCTCCTTGATGGCCGAGCCCGCTCACGTTGCCGCCGGGGCTGTCGTCTGTCCGATCTCAAACACGGTTGGATGCCCAATTACTCCGGTTCCCGACGAATACCCCGCCGCTTCCGTCCCGATGCGCGACAACAAATGCTCAGCGCAGGTCTCTGCAAGCACGTCAACCGGCGGAATGATCCTCGTCATACCACCACGCCACCATTGCAGCCATTTCTCGATACCAAACCCGACAATCGAGAGGTCTCCAGGTATCGAAACGCCGCGATCGGTGAGCACGTCAACGGCACCTTCGGTGAGCAAGGTTCCGGCCGTGATGATCGCCGTTACGTGAGGGGGAATGTCGGCTATCGCGGCGCGTCCGTGCGCAACGGTTGGCTCGCCGGCGCGGATCAGCGCGTCGTCCACGCTGAGGCCATGCTTTTTCAAAGCGTCGGTGTAGCCGCGCTGTCGTGCCGCGCCGGTCGAATATCGATCGCCGCTGCACGCCAGCAAAATGTGACGGTGCCCCAGGCTCAAAAGGTGGGTCGTTGCGGTCTCAAGACCACTTTCCTCTTCAAAGCCGAACCATTCCGACCGTAGCCATTCGGACCGACGCACCAGCTGCACGAACGGCTGACGCTCCGCCAGAGCGATCATTGATCGATGCGAGTGCGGCCCCGGCACCAGCGCCACCGCGGCGGCCCGAGCCGCGACCATCGCGCGCATCTGACGCAACTCGCGATCGGGGTCGTCATCCGTCACGGCGAGGAGAAAGTGGAGGCCGCGGGCGTCGCAAGCAGCCGCGATCGCGCGCGCCATTTCCGAATAGAAACGATTGACAATGTCCGGTACGATCAGCCCCACCATGTCGCTCGACTGATTGCGCATCGAACGGGCCGCGCTGCTGACGACATAGCCAAGGCGATCCGCCGCCTCATGCACTCTCTGTCGCGTTTCAGGTCTGGTCGGCCCATTGCCGCCTAGGGCGCGCGCCACCGTGGCGGGTGATAAGCCGGTGTCGCGGGCTATGTCCTTGATCGTGACCATTTTTGCCTGTCCTCAAAACCGGCCTGGGAATCTGTATCTTGACCGTCCAACGCTGACAACCGTTCTCGAAAACGCGGGCGCAGAGGCGCCGTATTGGGCAAAAAGCACTTTACATGAGAACGTTCTCATGAACTAATCCGCTCGACTGAAGACGGTAGCAAGAGAGTTCTTCAAGGGAGGAGAAGCAATGGCTGAACACTCAAGCAAAAAGCGGACATCCAGCCACACGAGGCGGATGGTTTTGAAGGCAACGGTCGCCGGCGCTGTCGCTGGCATCGCGACTCCGGCGATCTTCCGACCGGCGCGCGCGGAAGGGGTAACCTGTCGCATCGCGACATCGGAAGCGGTCGGCTCTCCGATCAGCGAGGCCTTTGAGGCATGGGCAGCGATGCTGCGCGAGCAAAGCGACGGCGCCATTGACGCCCAACATTTTCCGGCCAGCCAACTGGGCAGCTACTCGCAACTGATCGAAGGCAACCGGCTTGGAACAATTGAGGTGACCACGGGCGGTCCCGATACGGAAGAAGCCCTGGCGCCCGAGATCGCCGCAACCGGCGGTGCACCGGGCTTCATCTACCGCGATGAGGCCCATGTCGACGCCGTGCTTCAAGGGCCGATCGGCGAACAGGTCTCCGGGATCGCGCGCGAGAAGACGGGTGTCGAATTCGTCGCTTACGGGGAAGTCGGGTTCCGGCATCTGTTGACCAAAGAGCCGGTGACGTCCTTGGCGGAACTGGACGGTGTGAAGATTCGCGTGCCCGAACTGCGGGTTTGGATCGATTTCTGGCAGCTTCTGGGCGCCAACCCCACACCACTGCCTTATGCCGAGCAGTATAACGCGCTGTCGACGGGCGTGATCGAGGGGCTCGAGGCCGACTTCTTCTCGATCCTTGGCTTCAACTGGTACGAGCAGGCGCCGCACCTGACGCTAACCAATCATTGGTTCCTGCCGAAGGCGGTGCGAGTGAACGCAACCTGGCTCGACGCGCTGACGCCGGAACTGCAAGACATGGTGCGCAGCACGGCCAAGGCGGCCTTTGCCGAACAAAGATCGACGAGCCGTGCCGGCATGGCATCCGCACTTGACGACCTTGTGGCCAAGGGTGTGACCGTGCACGAACTGTCTGATGACGAGAAGGATCAGTGGGTCGAGGCGTCGGCGCCGTTGTTTGATCAGTTTGGCCAGGCCAGCACGGAAACGGCGGAGATGATCGCGGCGATCCGCGCCCTGTGATCACAACACATCTCGGCGCACCTGTATGAGCGTTCAGGACATGGTCGAAGAGGGCGCTGTCCCAAAGCGCCCCCCTTTTCTCACACGTCAACTCGCCCTGTTGCTTGATCGCATGGTCGAGACGGTCGCCGTCGTCACGCTGCTGGGTTGCTGTCTCGTCGCCGTCATGCAGGTGTTCTTTCGCTATGGATTGAACAACAGCCTGCCATGGCCGGAAGAGGTGGCCCGGCTTGGCTTTGTGTGGACGGTCTTCCTGGGCATGGGGCTGGCGATCCACCGGGACGCTCATCTCCGGATCGACCTGATCGACAAGATCTTTGCCAATGCCAGCCAGCACGTGCCGGTCGCCATCCGCGTCGTGTTCATCGCCGCGGCCTGCGCGGCACTTGCCCATCATGGCCTGGAACTTGTGTCGCGATCCATGTCATTCACCCCAGCGCTGATGATCCCGATCAAGTGGCTCTATCTGACCGTTCCGGTCGGTGCCGTTCTGGGCCTGGTCTTCTTGGTGCTGGCGCCGCCGGCGCCACTGGCGGTCTGGGCCGGCCTGCCCTTGTGCGCCGTTGGCTATGCCATCTATTGGGCCGTCGTCGGTCCGTTGGTGCCGATCATTGCGACGCTGGAGCCGGCCACCGTTCTGATTGCCATTGCCTTGACGCTGGTCGTCGTCGGTGTTCCCATTGGATTTGCGCTGGTTGTGGCCGTCTTCGCCGCGCTGGCCGGAGAACCGCCCCTCTTTCTGGTGACCATCAGCCAGAATATGGCGTCGGCCACCGACAGCTTTACACTAATGGCGATACCATTCTTCATCACCGCGGCCGCTGTAATGAACGCTGGTGGGATCACCAAGCGATTGATCGGTTTGGCCAGCCATCTGGTCGGGCATTTGCGTGGTGGATTGGGACAGGTGAACATCCTCACCAGCGTCATGCTGGCCGGCGTGTCTGGATCGTCGATGGCCGATGCCGGCTCGGTCGCCAAGATCATGGTTCCCGAAATGGAGCGCAAGGGCTATCCGCGACCCTTTTCCTGCGCGGTGACATCTTCATCGGCCGTGATCGCCAATCTCATCCCGCCGGGGCTCGGTCTCATCATCTACGGTGCGCTGGCGTCGGTATCGGTCGGGGCTCTGTTCATCGCAACGATTGTGCCTGGCGTGATAGTGGCTGTCGCCCTCAGCCTCGTCCTTTATCTGCTGTCGATCCGCCACGGCTATGGCGGTGACAGCGAACGCAGTTCGGCGGCCGAGCGCTGGCACGCGCTGCTTCTGGCTCTGCCCGCCCTTGCGTTGCCGGTCATCATTGTCGGTGGTGTGCGGTTTGGTGTGTTTACCGCGACCGAGGCCGGCGCCATGGCATTCGTTTATGCGGTCTTCTGCGGCATCGTTTTTTATCGCGTGCTGACCGCGCACGGCTTCGTGCAGGCTTTGCGCGAAGCGGTTCAGGACACCATTGTCGTGATGTTCGTTGTGGCGGCAGCGAGCCCGTTTGCCTGGGTGCTTGCCAGCCAACAGGTTCCACAGACAGTCGGGCAGGCGCTGGCGGGCATGGCGACGTCGCCCGAAATGCTGCTGCTGCTGATCATCTTGCTGCTGTTGTTCATCGGCCTATTCATGGAGATGATCGCGGCGATGGTCATCATGGTTCCGATCTTCGCGCCGATCATCATGGAGGCGGGCATCGACCCCATCCATTTCGGTATTATCGTGGTACTGAGCCTGGTGATCGGCGCGCTGACGCCGCCGCTCGGAATTTTGATCTTCACCACTGCAAGGATTGCAAGGACCAGCCCGATGCTGGTTTTTCGAGCCGCCATGCCGTTTCTGGGCGCATTGATCACGGTGTTGTTGCTGGTCGCGTTCGTGCCGATCCTGTCGACCGGGTTGGTGCAGGTGCTGGGCCCATGACCGACAGCTTCACGCTTGAACCCATGGATGTCGCACTGCCACGCGGGGCGTTCGCCGGTGGTGGCCGCGACGTGTTGCGTCACAAGTCGAAACCGGTGTGCGCATTCACCCGTGCAACGTTTCGCCCAGGGTTGCATCCGGTCTGGACACCGAAAGGCCATGTGGTGACGGCGGAGCAGCCGGCCGACCACCCCCACCATCGCGGCATCTGGGTCGCCTCCGATCACGTCGCGCTGATGATCGACGGCCCCGATGGTACAGAACGCTACGATTACAATTTCTACGTGGACACGGTCTTCCAGGGTCGCGCCCCTGGCCGCATCGAACAGGCATCATTGCACCTGGCGACTCAGTCCGACACCCGTGCGCTGATCGAACAAAGGCTTGAGTGGATTGGCCCCGTGGAGTGGGGTGCGTCCGACGGCCGGGCCGTGCTGTCCGAACGACGCTGGACGGTAGTCAGCGTTCTGGACGATGCCTTCGTGCTCGATATCACGTCGGACGTCACGCCGGCCGACAATCACTTCATGGTTCTGGGGCCGACCCGCCATGCCTGGTTCAATGCACGGGTCGCCGATGCCATAGCGCTCGATCCCGCAAGCGCGCCGATCGACGATAGAGGCACGCGCGGGGCGGCGGCGATCGGTCCTCGCGGCCTAGCCTGGGTGGACTATTCGGGATCGGTTGGCGGTGGTGACACGGCCGGCATCACGATGATTCCCGATTCCCATGATGCCAACGCTTGGTTCGTCAGCGACTGGGGTGTGATGACGGTTGGACGAATTCGCGACGCCGGGCTCAAGTTCAGTCCTGGCGATGAAGTTCGCTTTTGCTGCCGCTATGTTGCCCACGATGGCGATCATCCGCCAGATCATGCGCTGGCTGGCCTCTCCTTCCTCACTCCGAACACCATGACTCAAGGGACGATGCCATGACAAAAATAGCGCGCTACGAGACGACGAGCGGAGTGTTCTACGGTCATCTGGAAGACAACCGTCTACATCGCATGGATGGCACGCCGTTCGGCCGGATGACGCCGACGGGCGACGTCGATGATCTGCACACTGTGCGCCTGCTGGCGCCGGTGCAAGCCCCGCGCGTGTTTGGCGTCGGCGCCAATTACAAGGCCCATATCTCGGAGATGGGCATGGCGACGCCGGTTCGGCCCATGCTGTTCATGAAGCCTTCCAGTGCAGTCACGGGGTCGGGCGACCCGGTGATCTATCCGCGCGAGGGCCAGACCATTCACTACGAGGCCGAGTTGGCAGTCGTGATCGGGAAGACCACACGCCGTATTGACGTCGCGGAGGCGGATCGTGTCGTGCTGGGCTACACCTGTGCCAACGACATCAGTGAGCGCGTTATCCAGAAAGAGGAAATGGATCAGGGCTGCCTGCTAATCGGCAAGGGCTTTGACACATTCTGCCCTCTCGGCCCGGTGATCGCGACAGGCCTTGATCCATCCGACCTGCGGCTTGAAGCGCGTCTGAACGGGCAAACGCGACAATCAAGCAGCACGTCCGATCTTCTGTTTTCCGTGCCCGAACTGGTCAGCTATCTGAGCCAAGCGGTCACGCTCCAGCCCGGCGACGTCATCATCACGGGCACACCATCTGGCGTCGGTGACATTGCGCCGGGCGACCGCATGGAGATCGAGCTTGAAGGTGTCGGGACGCTGGTCAATCAGGTGGTTGCCGAGGGGGAGCAGACCGGCGCATGACCGTTCCGATCGAAATCGCCGAGAGCCTCGTGGCGAAGGGACTGGCCCGTGACGGGTCGCATTTGCGGTTCGTACCTCTGACGGGCGGCGTTTCGTCCGACATCTGGAAAGTGAGCGGAGCCGATCGCCCGCTTTGCGTCAAGCGTGCCCGCGATCGGCTGGCGGTGGATGCAGTCTGGGAAGTCCCGATTGAACGCAATCATTACGAGGCGGAGTTCCTGCGTGTGGTCAGCGCCGAGGTGCCGGGATTTGCGCCGGACCTGCTGGCTGAAGTGGAAGCCGAGGGCCTGATTGTTTTGCCGTTCCTGGACAGTGCCGAATGGACGCTTTGGAAACCGCAGCTTCTGGCAGGATCGGTGGACATCGGTGTCGCAAGATGTGTGGGTGGTCATCTGGGGCGGTTGATCAGCGCCACACGGGAACGCCCCGATCTTGCCAAGCGCTTTGATACGGGCGCATTGTTCGAAGCGATAAGGCTTGATCCTTATCTGCGCGAATGCGCGCGCAGGCATCCCGAACTCGCCGTAAGACTAAACGCGCTTGCCGACACGACCGCCGCGCGTCGAGAAACGCTGGTGCACGGAGATGTCAGCCCCAAGAACATCATGGTCAGCGAGAACGAGGCGCCGGTGATCCTTGATGCCGAATGCGCTTGGTATGGCGACCCGGCCTTCGATCTGGCATTCGTTCTGAACCATTTGCTGCTGAAGGGCGTTGTTCGACCCGATGCGGCGGACGCTTTGGCAAGGGCGATCAGTGCGTTGATCGAAGGCCATGCCCGCGCGGCGACAGAAGATCAGTCCGGGCCTGTCCTCGAGCGCGCCACGGCGCTTTTGCCCGGCCTGCTGTTGGCCAGGGTCGATGGAAAGTCGCCGGTCGAATACCTTTCCGGGGAGGCCATGAAGGATCGCGTTCGCGCGACGGCGCGCCGGTTCCTGCTCACGCCGGCGGATCATCCGCTGGAAATTGCCGAAATTCTCAACCGAAACCCACACCGATGAGCAAAACGACTATCAACAGCATCCGGGCGCGCCGCGTCTGGGATTCCCGCGGGCACCCCACCGTGGAGGTCGAAGTGTCCACGGCCGGTGGCGCGACAGGCAGAGCCATTGCGCCTGCGGGCGCTTCGACCGGCGCTGGAGAAGCCGTCGATCTGCGCGATGGTGGCGCGGCGTTTGCCGGCCTTGACGTCCAGTGCGCCATTTCCGGCGTGCGTGAACGCATCGCCCCCGCTCTCATCGGCATGGATGCCGAGGATCAGGCGGCAATTGACGGACGCATGATTGAGATTGACGGCACGCCCAATATGGCCAGCCTGGGTGGCAATGCGAGCATTGCGACATCAATGGCAACGCTGCATTGCGCGGCGGCCGCGCACGATCTGCCGCTGTGGCGCTATCTAGCCGGAGATCGCGATCCGCCGCATTTGCCGCTACCGGAAGTGCAGATCTTCGGTGGTGGCGCTCACGCCGAACGACGCGTCGATATTCAGGACTTCATGGTCGTGCCGGTGGGCGCGGACGACTATCATCAGGCACTGGAATGGGTCGCCGATGTCTATCGGGCCGCAGGCGCGTTGATGTCGGAAAGCGGCCGCCGCGTCGGTGTGGCCGACGAAGGCGGATTCTGGCCGGTATTCGATACGAATGAAGAAGCCATTGAAATCCTTGTCAGGGCCATTGAGCAAAGCGGCCGAAAACCCGGCCAAGAGATCGCTATTTCACTTGATATCGCAGCCTCGGAATTCAACGAGGATGGCCGATATTCATTATCGTGTGACGGCATCAAACTGGGGACAGATGCCTTTTCGGAGCTCATACTGAAATGGCTGCGATTATATCCGATCGTCGCGGTGGAAGACCCGTTGGCCGAAGATGACTTGGTCGGGTTGGCGGCGTTCACCAGCCGCGCCGGATCGACCGTCCAGGTTGTTGCCGATGACGCAGCCGTGACAAGTGAAACTCGGATACGCGCCGCGGCGGCGGCCGGCGCGTGCAACGCTTTTCTGATGAAGCCCAACCAGGTGGGCACCGTAACCGGTGCGCGCGCTGCGCTTGAAGCCGCCCGCGAGGTTGGATGGGGTGCCATCATATCGGCCCGGTCCGGCGAGACCGAAGACGTCACCATTGTGCACATGGCCGTCGGTTGGGGTATTGAGCAGCTTAAGGTGGGTTCTTTCGCCCGCTCCGAACGCATGGCCAAGTGGAACGAAGGACTGCGGATCGCCGACGTCGCGCCTTGCGGAGCCGCGCTTCCGCCAGCCGATCGTTTTCTTTGGTCCGCAGCTTGATGCGTGCCCTGTTTCATCATCCGAGCGGCCCATGGCTGCGCCAGCAACTGGCGGCATTGGAAAGCGATCAGCTCGCCATAGAGATCGTGGCGGAAGCCGACGGTCCCAACCTGGAAGAGATGCTCGCAAAATCAGACGTGCTTCTTCATGTTCTGCACCCGGTGTCCGCGGCCATGATGGCGCGCGCACCAAACCTCCAACTGATCCAGAAGATCGGCGTAGGTTTGGACGCCATCGATCTCGAAGCAGCGCGGGCAAGGAATATAGCGGTGTGCAACATGCCCGGAACGAACACTCAAGCCGTGGTCGAATTGACGCTTGGCCTGATGCTGAGCGTGCTGCGTGGCATTCCCGCTTTAGACGATCAATTGCGCCGGCGAGGCACATGGGCACTTCCGCCTTCAGCCCAAGGGCAATTTGGAGAGATATCGGGAAAAGTGGTGGGTTTGGTCGGTTATGGCCATGTCTCGCGCCGCCTGGAAGCTGTGCTCGATGCACTTGGTGGGACGGTGCTGATCCACAGTCGCACCGCGTTCTCGCCGGCCATCGGCACGTGTGTCCCACGGCAAGCTTTGTTGGCGCAATCCGACATCGTTTCACTGCATGTTCCCGAAACGGTGGAAACGAGAAACTGGTTAGACGCCAAGGCCATCGACCAGATGAAGCCCGGCGCGGTTGTGATCAACACGGCGCGCGGCCGCTTGATTGATGAAAAGGCGATGATTGCGGCCCTGAAGAGCGGGCACCTTGCAGGGGCGGGTTTGGATGTCTTTGCGCAGGAACCACTCGATAGAGGGTCGGCGATCTTGTCCGCGCCCAATGTGGTGGCTTTGCCGCATGTCGCCTGGCTGACCCGCGAGACGCTTCAACGCAGCCTGGACGCCGCACGCGAGAACATCACACGCTTGCGACAAGGGTGCGCGCTGCTAAATCGCCATGTTTGAACGCGCTCAACGCAGCGCCGCCCGGCCGTTGTTTGTGACGCCGTTGTCACGACCATATGACACAGGCGAAGTTGGTGAGGATGCATCTTCGACCAATCGCCATGCCCGCTAAGCCGCCAAGAGCTGCTGAACGGCAGCTTGGCGCCCTGCCCTTCTACGATCTGATACTCACCCAAGCCTTAGGGCGGCGCATGGACGATACGCACCGCCGGCCTATGCTTGGTCTTGGCTCATCCAGAAAAGCCCGAAGAGAAGCAGTGCAGCAGATAGAGCGCAGGCGATTGTCCGGACAGAATTCCAGAAGGTCCAGCGGGAAACATACGTCTGGAGCCAGTAGTCGCGCGTGGTGTCAGACGACATTTCCATTCTCCCCAATGCCTCGTTCATCGGCACATTGAAGAAAACGGTGACACTGAAACAGCCGATGAGGTAAACCAGCCCAGCAAGCGTGACCAGCATTCCGGCTGGTCCAGAGAGGCCAAAAGCGCCGTAGCCCGCAATGATCGGCGAAACGGCCGCCATACCCAGAAACAATGCCATGAAGACCCAGCGAAAGACCTCACGGTTGATGATTTGCATGGCTTCGATGCCGCCACGGCCACCGGTGAGTGCAAGAGACCGCATGATGAAATCGGAGAAGGCAAGGAAAACACCACCGACAAAGGCATAGGCGAGAACCGCAAACTGGATAAGAAAATGGAATGCAGTCGACATAGTCGTTACTCCTGATGGATTGTTTGGCAGGAGAACGGAGTCTCCTGCCTCTCGTTTTGTGGGTTGGATCAGGCGGCGACAGACCAAGCGCCTGCGGCCTTTGCGGTCTTGGCGAACTCGTCAAAGTCACGCGGTTTGCGGCCCAACGCGCGCTCGACGCCATCGGTTGTATGTGCATTGCGGCCATCCAGTGTCTCACGTGCGATTGATGTGAAGACGTCGGCCACAATCTCACCGCCAGAGGCCGCGACATTGGCGTGGAAGTCTTCAAACGTGATTGGGATGTGCTGGATCGGACGCCCCAGCGTCGTAGACAGCACCTCGGCCATCTCGGCGAACGTCATCAAGCGGGGGCCGGTCACTTCGTAACGCTCGCCCAAATGACCTTCTTCGGTCAGTGCCGCGACGACAACATCGGCGATGTCGTCAATGTCGATGATCGGTTCGGCAATGTCGCCGCCCGGCATCGGAAGTACGCCGCCCAGGACCGGGTCACGCAGATACCCTTCGGAAAAGTTCTGCGCAAACCATGCAGCCCGCACGATGGTAAAGGGTAGTCCCGAGTTGCGGACAACGTCTTCGCCCATGCTGGCAAAATACTCGCCGCGGCCCGAAAGCAGGACGATGTGCTGTAACCCGGTTTTGGCCGCAACCTTAGTGAACGCCTCCAATTTCTCGACCGCACCGGGGAAGGCCAGATCCGGGAAGTAGGTCACATAGGCCTTTGAAACTCCGCTTAGCGCCGGCGCCCAAGTTGCCGGGTCTTCCCAATCGAAAGGGGTCTCTGAACCTCGTGCACCGCGCCGCACGGCTATGCCCTTAGCTTCTAGTTTGCTGGCGACGCGGGAGCCGGTTTTGCCGGTGGCGCCGATAACGAGGATAGGTTGGTGAGTCATGTTCATTCTCCTTGGGTCAAGTTGATGACCCGGGTTTAGAAAGACCGACGGGCGCCGGTATTGACCGCGCTTGCCAAGATTTTGACATCCGCTGCCAACCGGGTTTCGCGTTGAGACAAACCGCAAAAACGAAAGCGGCGCTGGAGATTCCAGCGCCGCCCTTTTCGGCTTCAGTGTACTGATTTTGCTATTCTGTCTCGTAGAGCGTGAATTGCATCTCCGCGGCCTCTTCGCGCAGAGGCTTGCAGGCCGAGTATTCAGGCGAGTCAAACCATCTCTTGGCCGATGCGACATCCGAGAATCGAACCATGGCTACGGACCGTTTTTCGTCTTCCCCAACCAGTGCGCTGACCTTCTCGCCCATGGCGACAAATTCGCCACCGTGAGCCAGCACGGTTGGGCCAGCCGCGGCGGCGTAGGCATCCATGCTCTCGGCATTTTTGACGTCGAAGCGTGCAACGATAAGTGCGGTCATTTTCTCTCTCCTTGAACGGATGTGTTTCGTGTGCATCAGCAAGGTAGAGGCAGGCAGAAAGAACGGATTGACCGTTGAGGCCAGAGTTTTGACAGCGCCCGCCAGATCGATGTCATCCAAGCGTCTTCCGATAGGCCGCTGGTGTGACGCCGGTCCATCTTTTGAACGCACGGTTGAAGGCGCTTTGCTCCGAATACCCGGTGAGAAATGCGATCTCTGACAGCGCGTAGCGTTCTTCCCGAAGCATGGCCGTGGCGATCTCGCGGCGTGTTTCTTCCGTCAGAGTTTGAAAGCTGAGCCCTTGCTCCGCGAGGCGTCGATGAAAGGAACGCGCGCTTAGGCCCAACCTGCGCGCGATATCTGCCATCTTGGGCAGACCTTCACTGAGTGCGCGGGCGATTTCGCCTTTTGTCTGCACCTGCAAAGCGGGCGTGTCGTCAATCTGCGCAAGTTCCTGATCAAGATGTGAGACAAGAAATTGCGTGATCCCCTCATCCCCCAGGACGTTGGGTTGGGAAAGAGAATGATGGGAGAGAAGCATCGCATCCTTATCCGCGCCGAAATGAACGGGACAGCCGAAATAGGCTTCGTGATGTACAGTCGTTTTGGGCGCTGCATGCTTGAAATAGACCTCTATCGGCGCAAACGGTCCCGGCGAGACCTGCCGACTGAGAGAGACGCCACTGGCAAGATCGGCCTCTATCGAGATGCGCATTCCAAGCCGACGTATGCCTTCTCGATGCTCGACGAACAACATGCCTTGATCGGTCTCTTCCAGCTCGTATCGCGTGAAACTGGTCCAGATGCGCCAATACCGCGACACGCGAGAAAACGAACCGAGCAGATTGGGCGCAGCCTTCCAAGCCAGGCCGAGGGCACCATATTCATCAGGGCGCATCGCCTCACCAACGATCAAAGGCAAAGGCGTTATGTCCATCTGCTCGGCCATCAGCTCGATCATGCCGTAGTAGTCATCTTCGTCGAGCATGTGCTTGGGATCCCACGCGCCGTCCGCATCGACGCCAACGGATGCCAGCACAGCCTTGGCATCAATGGCATCGCCTGCAACGCCGACCACTTTCCGAGCAAAAAGAGATGTGACCTGTCCCATACCCCTAGAGTAAGCCCGTCCAAATCACGATCCAAGTCCGGCGGCAGCAAGGCAGACACTCCCGTCAGCGTAAGTGGCAGTAGCTTTGTTGTCCGCAAAGCCATCACTTGGTGATGTCCGCTTCACCGTCTGGACCGGCTGTCAGCTTGGAACCCCAAGCCGGATGTACAATATCAGAAAACTGGATTTTTGTTGCCCACGGTGCCGCCGGTCAGCAGGAACAGGAAACGGGTGGCAAAGTCGATGGGCTGGAGCGCATCCCAATGCTCTGCCAGCTGGCGATCCTTCAGTCTGAACGCATCGGTGACGATAAAGCCCTTGCTCTCATCTCCGCTATGCGCCGCTTTCAGTGTTGCGTGGCTGTGCAGCACCACGAAATCACCACTCGCGATGATGCGCTTTACATCGAAACCATAGTCGGGAAAGCGCTTCACAAGTTGCTGCACATAGCCCACCAGTCCCGGCATACCATCAGGGATGGCCCTTTTGTGTTGCATATAAGGAACGTTGCCGAAGCGCGCGAGCGTGGATTGAAAGTCGTGTTCGTTCATCATGTCTTGGCCCCGTAAAACTGTGCCATCTTTGTGTTGTCGATGGAGGAACACGTGATGGCCAGGAAGCGTTATTCGGATGAGGACTGTCTGCGTTTGCTTCGGGAGATCGAGCTTCAATTGTCTTCCGGTTCGGATGTGCCGTCGGCATGTCGATCCGCCGGTATCAGCCCCTCTCATTGATTACTTTGCAATCAATTGTCGAGCAATGGATGCGACCTATTACACGTGGCGCAAGAAGTTCGGTGGCATGGGGCGGTCGCAGTTGGCCGAGTTGAAGGCTCTTGAGAAGGAGAACAGCCGGCTCAAGAAGATCGTGGCGGACCTTGAGCTGGACAAGCTGGTCCTCAAGCGCTGCCCGGCAGGCGATTGCTTGCAATCGCCGAGAGGGAGAGCCTGGATTTTTTAAAGCCCAAGGCCCACTGACCGGCAGGCAGTTGCGCAGCAAGTGCCGAGAGGGAGACGACCGACGATCTGCGTCAGGCCGTCATCCACACCCGCCAGAAGCTCGGTATATCGGAACGACGGACTTGCCGTCTTGTCGGCCTTGCACGCAGCACACTGCAGTACCGGTCAACTTCCAGAGACGACGATGATCTGCGCCTCGCCCTGATCCGGTTGGCCAAACGATATGGCCGTTATGGCTATCGCAAGATCGGTGAACTGCTGCGCACCGAAGGATGGCGGGTCAATCACAAGAAGGTCGAGCGGCTATGGCGTGAAGAGGGTCTGCAGCTGCCGCACCGGCACAAGAAGCGCGGGCGCCTGTACCACCACGATGCGTCCGTGATCCGGCTGAGACCGAAGTATCCGAACCACATCTGGTCGATCGATCTGGTCCACGACAAGCTCAGCAATGGGCGTCGCTACAAGATGCTGACGGTGCTCGATGAGTACACACGGGAAGCGCTGTGCGTGAGCGTTGGCATCACGATGGACGCTGCCGATGTTCTGGAAGCGCTCTATCCGCTGCTGCTTAAGCGTGGCACGCCGACTTACATTCGTTCGGACAACGGGCCTGAGTTCGCTTCTGCAACGTTCCAGGACTGGCTCAGGCGGGTCGAGATCGAGCCGATCAGGATCTATCCAGGCTCACCTTGGGAGAACGGATACAATGAGCGCTTCAACGGGACATTGCGCACCGAACTGCTCAACGCCGAGTGGTTCGCCACCACTCGTCAGGCGCAGATCGTCATCGACACATGGCTGCGCCAGTACAATCACATCCGACCGCATCACGCGCTCGGCATGCGTCCGCCCGTGCCAGAAACCATCCCAGAGAAACCGAAAATCAGTGGCCCAGACCAAGGGGGCTAGACAACCGCGCTCTGCGGCAATTGGGTCCCCGTAACGCTCATTGTGGGTGGCAGCTAAGGGCCGGAGATGACCAGAAGTCCAATGTCGGCTTCGCCGCCAACTCCTGTCGAAGCCAATGCGCCAGAATCCCCAAAGCGGACCGGGCCCAAACGGTCTCATTGACAAGTAACAAAGACTAGGGGGGACGGCGTGTATCACCGCGCGATTTGGCGAGGTGATTTTGGATTGGTCTGAGAGCCGCTGACGGCTTGGCTCGGCGCTCAACCAATCTCGTCAGCAGCCAACCTTTGTCGCGTCCAATTGGATGTCGACGCGGTCATAAGACAACCTCAACTACTCGAAGAATTTACGGGCGATGGAATGGCCTCCACACCGGCGCTCCCGTTCTCCATCTAGCACTTTATCCCTTTACTGCGCCGGCGGTTAAACCGCTAACGATCTGGCGCTGAAACAACATCACCAACAGAAAAAGCGGCGCCGAAACTGACACCACCGCTGCTACAGCAAACATGACGTTACCGGCTTCAAACGTCGAACCCAGAAAACTGGCTATTTTGGGCACCATCGTCTGGTTCTGCTGATTCAGGAGCAATGCGGTGACAGTGAAGTCATTGTACGCGAGCAAGAAGGAGAAAAGGCCTGTGGTGATTACACCGGGCCACATTACCGGGATAATCACATAACGAAATGCCTGAAATCGGGTGCACCCATCAATAAGGGCGCTTTCGTCAAGATCTCTTGGAATATTCAGAAAGAATGAGTGGAGCATCCATAATGTAAATGGCTGGTTTATTGCGACTAGGACAATGATTGCTGTAGGCAGCTCCCCCCAAACATTCCACTGAAAGAACGGCGGCAGATACCCGGACACTAGCGTGATGTGCGGCATTGCTCGGAAGATGAGTGCCACCATCAACAGCCAAAACGCATAGCGGTAGCCGGATCTTGCCAAGGCATAGCCGCCTAAAGTTCCGATGGTCAACGATATCGCCACCGTAGAGACGACAACGATTCCAGTGTTGAGTGCTGCGCGCCAGAACTCTTCCTGGATCCATGCGCCGAAATAGCCCGCGGCGGTAAATGCGTCACCGGTCTCGGCAATGGTGCGCGTTCCCCACAGAGCATTGCGCCAATCGGCTTTTGAAAAGAAATCGGCTTCAACCTTGAATGAGCCCCAGAAGGTCCAAACAAATGGAAAGATGGCCAAAACGAGCCAGAGAATCACGAAAGAAGCTGACAGGAACTGGAGGGAGGGCGATTTGCGTTTTGCCATTTTCAGACTCGCTTGCGGTTGAAGTCACGCCAGGTCCTGATCAGAACCGGCGTGAGAAGCACGGCGACGCCTATAATTGTCAAAACAGACGTTGCCGCAGCAGAGTTGAACCGCGTGATCTGACTGCGCAGATCGGTATAGATTATATAGGATAGAGACGTCGCATGGGCTTCGGCCGCGAAGCCCACAATGGGCTCGAAGACCCGGAAGTTGTCCATGAGCTGGATAAGTGTGATGAAGACCGTCAGCGGCGCCAAATGGGGCAGTACGATGTACCGAATGCGCTTCCAGGAGTTGGCTCCGTCGATCATCGCCGCTTCGAGCGTTTCTTGCGGCACCGTTTGCAGCCCCGCATAATAGACGATGAACGCGAACGGCGCGGAGTTCCAAACGCCGTAAATCATCAGGGTGACCCAAGTCAGAGTTGCGGAGGCTTTCAACGACAAGTTGGGGCTGTCAAACAGCAGTTGCAGATTCTTGCCAATCACGCCTTGCGCATCGATCATCCAGAAAAGGACCAGCGATCCAACAAGTGGTGTCACGATCATCGGGAGCAGCGAGCCAAAAATGGTCGGCCCACGCAGCAGCTTGGGCAAGTTATTGACACCAAGCGCGATGGCAAACCCTAGAACCAAAACCAGTGGCGTTACCGTAAAGGTGTAGAAGAGTGTGAAGGCAAGCGCATTGTAGAACGGCAAATTCATCAGCTGCGTCATAAACGCGCCGATTGATCCTGCAGTCCTCCAAGCATGTTGGACTTCATCCGCAGCAAGGTGTCCGCGGTCCAGGTAGTTGTCGAGCCCGACGAACCGACCGAGAGGTTGCTCGCGTCTTAGTTGCTCGGTTGCCGCTGTGTCGATAGCCGTTGAATAGGTACATCCGAATGGCCCACAAGTCTCGGTCTGGATAACGACCTGCTCGTGCTCGATGTGGAACGATTGCAGAACAACAGATACGATTGGCATCGCAATGAAGAGGATCATTGCGAGCAGCGGCGCAAAAATGAATCCGAGAAAAGTGCGGTGCGGCATAAAGATGCTCGGCGACTGTAGGTGGGAGGGCGCGCGGGTGCGCGCCCTGCAGGTGGTCCAGCGTCCTAGTTGAGGAAGCCCTTTTCCCTGGCGGCTGTTCGATAGGCCGCCTCTGCGTCCGCCAATGCTTGCTCGGCCGGTTCACGCCCCTGCAGGAAGTCTCCCAAGTTGGCGCCCAATGCATCATGCAGCAATCCCATGTACGGCAGCATGGGGTATGGCGACGCTCCGTTAGACGCGCTGGCAGAAACGCCGGTGGCAGCGGGGGTAGGTTGATAGCCCCGAACAAGCCAAACCGCCTTATCGTTATGCGCTTCGAGCAGTCCCGGCGACAGCGCATGCATCATGGCTCGAAAACTGGCTTCGGCGTCTTCATCGGAAGCGTTGGCAGCAATGGCGAACCCATCCCACCAGAGCGTTGTTGCTGGCTTGTCGTTTCCGCCAACCGATGGCGCACCTGCCAATACCGTGTTGCTTACAATCTGCGACGTTGAACCTTCATCGTCGAGAATTGACGAGCCGCGAGATCCCCACATTATCGCCAGCGCAATCTCACCCGCTTCCCAAAGTGCCTGAGTGGCGTTTGAATCGAATGTCAAAAAGTCAGGATTTGAGTACTCGGTCAGCGTCTTGATGGAGTTCAGCGCATCTATGCCCGTTTGATTGTTGATCGCAGGCTCAGCCGAGCCTGCCGCAAAGAAGGAGCCGCCATAACCCAGGTACATGTTGACGAACTCCTCTCCCAAGTTCCAACCGACTTTCGAGTTGGTCGCAAAAGGATGCTCCATGATCCCGGCGTCCCTGATCGCCTGTGCTGCGCGGATGATTTCTTCGTAGGACGACGGGATGTCTACGCCCACTTGCTCAAGGATGTCGGCCCGATAGAACAAGTGCTGTGCATTGGCCATGAACGCAATTGCCATGACCTTTCCGTCGACCCTTATAAGCTGACTTTCGTTTAACCCTTCCCCATACTGCTCAACGAGGTCATCAAGCGGACGCACCAGCCCTTCGTTCATCAATGGCACCAGTGCGCCATTGTCGGTAATCACAACAGAATACTCGGCCGGATCGGCTGAAAGTGCGGCGACCTGAAGCTTGCCAAACTCCTTGGTAAGATTGATTGAGACGTCGATGGTTTCAGACGCGCATTCCTCAACCCGATCCGCGACGGCCTGCAGTGCCGCAAACTCGTTACCAAGCATCTGGATCGACCCTGTTTCAATCCGGCATTCGGCGTGCACCAGTGAGGTCGATGCCAGAATAGCTCCCACTACAAGCGCACTTTTGGTCAACAAGTTCATCGCCTTCTCCTTGTTTGGCTTGGGCAATCCTTGCCCGTCACAATAAATTCCGGCTATCGATCAAGATCGCGCTCTACGGCCACCGTGTCCTGCGTCAACGAGGGCCGAAAGTCGGCCGGGTGACAGCTTGTCTATCGATGGCGCAGGACCGAGCCGTTGTTGATGTGTGTTCGCTTCCCGTTGCGCATCGACAACTTGCCGTTGACCATCACGTGAGCGATGCCGCTGGCGTAGCGTCTCGGCTGTTCGACAGTATCGTGATCGGTGATTGTTGCTGGATCCAATACGGTAATGTCCGCACTTGAGCCTTTTGCCAGTCGGCCCCGGCCAGACAGCCCCAAGCGATCTGCCGGCAATGACGTTATCCGCCTGATAGCCTCGGAAAATGAGAGTATTTTGCGCTCTCGCACGTACGTGCGCAGAAACCGTGCAGCCCAACCATAGCCGGATAGAGAACCGATATGGTCTGCGAGCGGGCCCTGAGACGATAAAGCCCAGGTGTCAGACATCACAGCGCATTGCGGATGATTCAAGCACAACTCGATATCGGACTGACGAAAAGACCGGGAGGTCCAAAGGAGACGGTTGATGTTCTCGCCTTCTTCGAGAAGCAGATCCAGCGCGACGTCGAACGGTGGCTTGCCTCGTTGCCTTCCGATCTCCGAAAACGTCAAGCCGACCAGATCGGAGTTGGCTTCCGACTGCATCAGGACAATGTCACCCCAGCGCCCGGCGGCAACTATCCTCCAAATCGGCTTTGGATTGACTTTTAGGCTTTCGCGAAGCTCCGGGCGAGCAAGCCTCTCCAACACAGCGGCTATACCACCTTCTTGGGCCCATTGCGGCAAGATCGCCAAAACGCTGGTGTGAGACCACTCGTGAGGTATCACATCGAAAGCTACGTCGATGCCATATCGGCGGCCTGTCTCGATCATTTCGATTGAGTGTTGCATCGCATATTCGGGCGCACCGAATTTCGGCTGGATATGCGATATTTGCAGCTTGGCGCCGGCCGACCTGGCCGTCGTCAGTGCTTCACCGAAGCCCAGATCGTAGTAGATATCGCGATTGCGGACATGGGTTGCGTACAGCAGATCGCGCTTAGCGACGACTTCCACAAGAGGAGCAATATGCTCGGGCGCAGAAACGCTGCCCGGCCAGTATTCGAGCCCGGTCGAAAAGCCCATAGCGCCATGATCGACTGCTTCTTCGACCATGTGCGCCATGGCTTCGACTTCGTCTGGATTCGGCGGGGTGTTTACGTTCCCCAGCACTGCCCGGTGGACGGTGCCGTGGCCGACGAACGCAGCTACATTGACCCCAAGTGATTGCTTCTCCAGCGCATCAAGATAATCCCCGAAGCTTCGCCATCCCAAACTCGCAAAACCGTGTTTGAAGCCAGGCGCCATGACTTCAATGTCGCGGTCGCAACGCGCCGGCGCGCAACTGGTTCCGCATTGTCCAACGACTTCGGTGGTAACGCCTTGGTGAACTTGGCTATCCGCCTTGCCGTTCACCAGCAGTGTGAAGTCCGAATGAGTATGGATATCGATGAAGCCGGGGCAGACTGCCAGGCCGTTTATGTCCAGAAGCTCGGCCGTCTCAAAATTCGCAAGCTGACCAATTGCGACAATCTGGCCGTTCTTGACGGCGATGTCGGCTCCATATGGCTCGCCTCCGTTGCCATCGTAGATCGCGCCGCCCTGAAGAGTTACGTCAAACACCTTTGCACCTGCGATGGCGTTTCGGGTTTACTCGTTGTTCGATTTATGCACACGTGTGCAAAAGTGATTATGGACAACTCTGACAACTTGTCTAATGCAAATTCCGCAACGAAACATGCATCACACGCATGTTTCTCACATCGATCCAGTCAGTCTGAACTCAAGATCAGGCGAGCTACGGTCCTTGCATCCCGCTGTCGAGGTAAGGCTGACACCAGCTGCCACACGTTTGAACCATTAGCTGGTGCCCCTGATGGTCGCCTGCCAAAGTACCCCACTCGATCGGTACGCGCTTCGCATGATCATCCATGTTTTATGCGAAAAAGACGGAATGAACGTAAGCTGGCTTCGTGCGGGGTCGGGGGTAG
This sequence comes from Roseitalea sp., assembly GCA_017642895.1. Taxonomy (GTDB): domain Bacteria; phylum Pseudomonadota; class Alphaproteobacteria; order Rhizobiales; family Rhizobiaceae; genus Roseitalea. The sequence goes on along the minus strand of JAEPON010000017.1, from coordinate 60,035 downwards.
CCCGCGAGAGCCTGATGCAAAAGGTAGGCCCCGCTTCTCGCGCGTGTCCGATGCCGCCCGACCGTCTGTGCTCTGCGTTGATTTCGTTTTTGGGCGTTGCCAACCTATATGCACTTCTTGCAAGTTTGAGGGAGCTTCCGAGTGAGACTGGAATGGCTGGAGGACATTCTTGCCGTTATCGAGGAGGGCTCGTTGGCGGCTGCAGCTGAGCATCGTCGCGTCACTCAGTCTGCGTTTTCGCGACGAATTCGGAGCATAGAGGAAGCGCTGGGCGTGCCGCTGTTCGACCGAACCTCAAAGCCGGTCAAGCCATCGCCGGCGGTTTTGAAGCAGGTCAACTCCATGCGTCGCGCCCGCGCTGACCTTCGCGAAATTCGAAATGAGCTACGACAATCCGATCAGGAGATGCAGAACCAGTTGGTGGTCGTCAGTCAGCATTCGATTTCGACCACAGCGGCGAGCGAAGTTGTCGCCAGACTGGCCGAACGGGCTCCGGAATTATCGGTCCGTCTGAGGTCTGCCAACCATCATGACTGCTTGGTACAACTGGCGACCCTCCAAGCGGACGCCATGTTGATTTATCGGCGCCAGTCAGATCCGGTGATCAGTCAGAAGCAACCGTTTGAAAGCGTCGATTTGCGGCACGAGCGTTTGGTGCCGGTTGCGGCAGACGCGGAGTTGGTGCCTGACGCTGGTGCCAACGCCTCGCTACCAATCGTCGCCTATCCGGTGCATGTCTTTCTCGGCGAGATAATGATAACCGAGATCTTGCCCAATCTGCCCGACGGCTGGCGGATCACTCTTCGCACGGAAACGGCTTTGACACTGGCCGCCTTGCGCTTCGCGATTGATGGCCTCGCCGTCGCCTGGCTGCCAGAGAGCCTGGTCAAACCGGCTCTTGACGAGCGGCGGCTGGTGGATCTTTCCGATCGGTTGCCGTCAACACCGCTTGTTCTGACTGCCGTGCGCCGCTTCGAGCTGATGGAGGGTCCTTTGCAGACATTATGGGACGTGCTTTGCGGGCTTCGACTGTAGAGCGACTGGGCATTAGAGCCAGTTGAAACCTCGGCCAATTGCTTGTTTGTCATTTCGGAGTTGACCCAAGAGGCATTCGATTTAGAGCAACGCGACACGCCGTAGCGCAAACACTGCTCAGTATCGTCGATAGGTCCCTCCGGCCCCCATGCGAGACGGCTTGTCGGATGGCCGCCTTGCCGCCAGAGCGGCCATGGCCTAGGGGATGAACCAATCGCAGCAACCATATGGCAGACGCGACGAATGGATCGGCTCAAAGAGCGCCTTGGCTGTCAACCGTCTCGGACTCGTCCTCAATCAATGCGGCGCTCAAAAGCAAACCAATCGCTTCCGACGCACGACGAATGACCCGACTCGTTCAGATGACGACAGGATTGCGATGGCCGACCGGTTGAGTATGACGGTCTTTTGGCCCGTCTTGGAATCCGGCAGCAACAACAGCCCGCGCTCCAAATCGACTTCCGACCAGCGCAGATGAAGGATCTCGCGCAAACGGCACCCCGTCGGCAGAAGCAGCCGGATAGCATTGGTGACACGCAGCGGATAGACGATGGCCTGATTGGTCTTGGCTATGTGTTTGGCTTTGTCGCCGGTGGCCTTGATCTCCCATGGCAAGCCGCTGGTTTCGGCTTCAACAAGGATAGCACCCAGGCGATTGATTTCATCCTTTGACAGATAACGTTCACGGCCGCTTTCTCGGAACCGTTTGATAGCACCCGCCGGGTTGATGCCTCGCTCAATGTAGCCGTTTTCGGTGGCCCAGGAGAATACGCTGCTCATATAGGCAACGACGCGGTTGGCGCGATGCGGATGACCGACCAGTCCTACATGGATCGCATTAATGTCCTGGACCGTGACGTTCTCAGCCTTCAGCTTACCGATAGCTGGCAGGACGTGTTTGTTTATGCCGCACTTGTAATCATCAAGTGTCTTTGGTTTCAGCTTCGGCCCGTGCCCAGCCAAGTAAGCGTCAAACAGTTCAGAAAAGCTGACTGCCGCATTCCGTTCTTGACGTTCGTGGGCTGGATCGTTGCCAAGTGAAACGGAACCCAGAATACGCCGTGCCTCCGCACGGGCTTGATCCGGTGTGATCGTCCCATACCTGCCCAGCGCGTACTGCCGTCGAACGCCAAGACTTCGGTAGCGACATAGGAATGTCTTCCGGCCACTGGCTTCTACCCTGACACCAAACCCTTGCAGTGCATCGTCCCAGACGAAGTATCGTTTGCCGGCGGCTTCAAGTGAATCCAGATTTCGTTTCGTAAGCTTCATAATGTGATCTGCATGTGGAGTTCAAAGCCAAGCAGACGAAAATGGCGTCCAACATGAACGAACCGCCGTCCAAAGCGATAAATGCTCTAAAACCATAAACCCATATATTTCAATGTTCTAGGAACAACGAGAAATTAACATCAATCTATAGGCAACGGTCAAAATCGAATTCCTAATCTGAGGGTCGCAGATTCGAATCCTGCCGGGATCGCCATGTCAGCGGCCGACAGCCGGAAGCGCTTTTCCACATCGCGGCGGTACCGCGGCTTGACCGGCGGCGATCGCCGGCCGACATCGACCCCCACCGCGTTGGCGATTGTGCCGTCCAGCCCGCATCAACCAGCGGTTAACCCTCATGAAAGCCGATAATCGGCACAACCGCCGGTTAACCCTTTGGCACGGGCTGTGCAGGCATAGTGGGCCATCGAAATCCGGACAATCGCCATGCAGACCCTTTCGACATCCAGACCCGGCGCCCAATCCGCCGAACGGCTCCGCAGCGGTCCTGACCGGGACGTCTGGCTGGCGGCAGGCGCTTTCATTGCGACTGCGAGCCTGCTCATGGCCGGCGAGGCCTCGCTCGGTGCGACCCTTGGCCTGGCAACGGCGGCATCGGCCGGGTCGGCGCTGATCGCTCTGGCGCGTGCCGCCGAGCGGTTTCCGGCGCCGCTTTTCGCTGATCGTCTCCTGCAAGGGGGCCTTTGCGCAACGCTTCTGTGGGCCGCCCAATTGCTGGCCGCCGGTGCGCTGCCGGCCGGCATCGGCCTTTTTGCCACGGCACCGGCCGTTTTGGCGCTTTTCCTGACCCTTTCGGCTGTCGAAGCGGCGGCTGCCGGCCTGGCGTGCCTTTCGGCGCGGCGCGGCATGTCCGGCTGCATTGCGACCGCCATCCTGATCGACAATCGCGCCTTTGCAAGCCTTGGCGCGCTTCACCGCTGAAAACCAACGCCTTTACGTCTGGCGGAAACCAGAAGGCAGACAAAAACCGGGCGGGGAACACTGGTTTCCCCGCCCGTTTCATTTTGTCGATGGTGTTTGTGAAACTTGTTTTGTTGACTGCCCCGGCCCGCGTCGCGGTCAAAAGCCGTAGTCGAGCTTTGACATGGCGATGGCGGTCTCAAGCGCCAGCTGCCCGGACACGTCGAGCGGCACCTTCTTTTCGTACATGGCCGCCGCCTTGACCGTTGCGAGGGCAAACGCCTTTGGTGCCGACCGTTCGGCGTGCGGCGCGCTGCGCAGGCAGGTCAGCGTGTTCTCCCACAACATCATGAGCAAGGCCTGCGGCGGGATCTCGGGCAGATGCGTCTCGGCCACCGTGTAGTCCGGATATGTCGGCGCGTTGATGGCCATGAAATTTTGCTGGATCATCGCGTTGATCTGCGGCAGCCAATTGGCGCCGGCGGCGATCAGATCAGGCACCAGGGCGGCCGCGTAGCTGTCGCCGGTCAGATCATGGACGTGCCGGTCAACATGGGTCGAAACGCTCACGCCCGGGCGCCGCACACCGGTCGGCGTGCGGAAATCATCGGCGATCAGGCCGGCATCGATCTCCCGATGCACGATCCATCGCGCCGAGCGGCCGGCCAGCGCGCCAAAGGCGGCGATGAAGCTCTGCGGATGAATGCCGCGCGGCCCGTCGAGCGATGTCGACACCAACTGGAAAAGTTGTGCCGAAAGGCGTGCCGGATCGGGCTGACCGGCTTCAGCTGGAGCCTTTCGGTTGGTGTTGGCCGGCCCGGCCTGTGCCGCCGTCATGCCGGCCAGAACCGGATTGAGAGCTTTTGCGCTTGCAGCAGCCATTGATGCGTCCCCCTGAAGCAAGTGAACGAAGGCTAACAGGCAAACGCCAAGGTCCGGCTAAGGCGATGTTTACAATTTGATGGAAAAATTAACGCCACAGTAAGCACGCCCGACGGCCGGGCCGATCACGCAGGATATGAGCCCATGAACGTCTTCACCCGGACCATCGACCGCTGGACCGAAGCGCTCACGCCCGCGCATCTGCGCCAGGACATCCAGGTCTACAAGCGCGTGCGCATGTTCATCCTGTCGCACCTGTTCGGTCCGTTCCTGGGCCATCCGGTGACGATCTATCTGTTCCTCAACGATCCCAATCCCTGGCCGCACGTGCACATTCTGGGTCTTTCGGTCACCTTGTTCTGGTTCTTCCCGATTGCCCTGCACTTTTTCCCGCGGCGATACGAATTGCTGGCGATCACATCGGTCGCCAACCTCAACTTTGCCATCCTGATCACCGCCTATCATTTCGGCGGCGTCTCCTCGCCGCTCCTGATGTGGTTCCTGGTCGTGCCGCTTCTGGCGTTCTTCTATCTGGGCTCGGGGCTGCGGACATCGTTGGCGATCTTCGCGCAGATCGTCATCGGGCTGGGCGCGTTCTACGCCTTTTACCTGATGAACCGCTCATTTCCGATGCATATTCCGCTCGAGGAGATGGTGGACGTCACCATGATCTCGATGCTGTGCGCATCGCTCTATATCTTCTTCATGGCGAGCTACTATGCGTCGGTGGTCGATTCGCAGTCCGAACTGCTCAAGGAGATCGACCGCCATCAGGCGACGATGGACGATCTGACGGCGGCCAAGGAAGAGGCGGAACGGGCCAACGGCGCCAAGTCGGACTTCCTCGCCAAGATGAGCCACGAGCTGCGGACCCCGCTCAACGCCGTGCTCGGCTACAGCGAAATCCTGCTGGAAGACGCCGAACTGGACGGCAATGGCGAGCAGATCGCCGATCTGCAGAAGATTTCGGCCGCCGGCAAGCATTTGCTGGCCATGGTCAATGACATTCTCGATATCTCCAAAATTGAAGCGGGCAAGACCGAATTGTTCCTGGAGGATGTCGATCTCGACCAGCTCATCGAGGAAATCGAGGTGACGGCGCGACCGCTTGCCGCCAAGAACACCAATGTCTTCGAGGTGATCAAGGATGATGCGCTGGGTGTTGCCCATCTCGACCTGACCAAGTTGCGCCAGGCGACGTTCAACCTTTTGTCCAATGCCGCCAAATTCTGCCAGAACGGCAAGATCACGCTTGAAGTGAAAAGGATCGAAAAAGACGGCCGCCCGACATTGTCGATGGCTGTTCACGATACCGGTGTCGGCATCTCCGAGGAGGCGCTCGCCGGCCTGTTCCAGAACTTCGCCCAGGCGCACGCCTCGATCAACGCCAAATTCGGCGGAACCGGTCTCGGGCTTTCCCTGTCCAAGAACCTGTGCCGGCTGATGGGCGGCGATATCACCGCCGACAGCGTGCTCGGAAAGGGATCGGTGTTTACCATCACCGTGCCGATGGAGGTCGAAGCGGTCGCGCCCGAGGCGATGAGCGAGGAGGCGGTCGATGCGACGCTGAAGGATGCCGCCGCCGAACTGCGCAAGTTCAACGATGCCGACAAGGCCCTGTCGGCCGGCGCGGGCGCCAACACGCAGTCTCGGGGCACCGTGCTCGTCATTGATGACGATCCGGAGTATCTGGAGATCATGGACCGGATGTTGCGCAAGGAAAGCTTCAGTCCGATCCTGACATCCGACCCCGCCAGCGCGCTGCATCTGGCCCGCACGGTCCGGCCCTCATTGATGTTGATCGACGTGCTGATGCCCGACGTTGATGGTTGGGAACTGGTCGAAAAGATGAAGGACGACCCGGTGACGCGACCGATCCCGGTCATCATGGTCTCCATCATGGACGATCCGAAAACCAATGCGCCCCAACTGGCCGACGGTTTCATGAGCAAGCCCGTCGATTCAGCCAAGTTGCGCAAGACACTGCAACTGCATTTTGGCAAGAACGCCGCCTAGAGAGCGACAGGACGAGATCATGACGACCGTACTGATTGTCGAAGACCACCCAACAAACCGGGACATCATCGGACGGCGCCTGGGCAAACGCGGCTATACGATCCGCTTTGCCGTCGATGGCCTTTCGGCGATTGACAGCGTCCAGGAGATCAAGCCGGACATCATCTTGATGGATATCGGACTGGGTGACGGCATCGATGGCTGCGAGACGACCCGCCGCATTAAGACAATACCCGATGTGGCGCACATTCCGGTCATCGCCCTGACAGCCAGCGCATTCGAGACCGACCGGCAGAACGCGCTGGCAGCGGGGTGTTCGGACTTCGATACCAAGCCGGTGGATCTGTCGCGCCTTCTGGGAAAAATGAACCAGGCGCTGCACGCCTGAAGCGGCCGCCTTCGGCACGTGCCGCCAGGGCGGGGCCGCGCGCCGATTGGCGTTCTGTCCTTTCATAAGATGAAAAACCCGGCGCGGGGTCCGCGCCGGGTGTGATTTGATCGGGCGGTCGGCTGGAGCGTCCGGTCAGGCCGCTACGGCCATGTCCCGGTCCAGCAGGATGTTGCGCAGCACCGATATGTCCAGCGGCTTTTGCAGGCTGTGCGTTGCATTCAGACCCAGCTCGATCGCGCCCTGACGGGTTTTCTCCAGAACGGCCGGCTCCTGGCCGCTGACGATCAGGATGCGACCGGGATATCCGTCCTTTGCCAGAAGCTCGAACAAATCGTTTGCGTCGAGATTGGGCATGCAGATGTCGACGGCCAGGATCGATGGCTTGAGCGCTGTCGTCAGGTTCATCACCCCGCGTGAATCGGATGTGGCGAACGCCTCGTAACGGCAACGCTCGGCGATCCTGACGATCAACTCGGCCGACGAGACGTCGTCGTCGATTGCCAGAAGTCGTTTGGGTGACTCAAGCATGATCAGGCGGCGTCCCGGACGCAGTCTGCAACCTGTGCTGCCAAGCGCTGGTTCTTCATCAGCGAAGGATGAGTGTCGCACAGCGACAGATATTCCTTCTCGGCGCTGCGCATGGCTTGCAGCATCATGCGGACAAGCTGGTCGACATCATCATGGCTGTGGTCCGACATGACCTGCACGCGGAACCGCGCGCCGCCCTGCGGCACGGCCGGATATTCAACCAGGTTGGCAATCGCTCCTAGGTTGCTCAGATCACGCGAGGCGATGCGGGCCAGACCTTCGGCGCCAACGCGCACCGGAACGATGGCAGACGGATCGCCCAGCGTTTCAAGGCCCACCTTGCCCATCTCCGAACGCATATAGAGGATGTTGTCCATCAGCTTGCGGCGACGATCCCGGCCTTCGGCCGAATCGACGATCTCGAAGGCTGCCAGGACCGTCGCGGCCTGGACCGGCGACAGCGCGTTGGAGAAGGTCTGGGTGGCAGAGTAGTACTTCAGATACTCAGCCGTGGCCCGATCCTTGACCGAGATGAAGCCGCCATTGGACGCGAACGTCTTGGAGAAGCTGCCGATGATGATATCGACGTCATCAAGCACGTTCTGAAGGCTCATGTGGCCGCGGCCATCGTCGGCCATCGATCCAAAATCATGGGCGCAATCGACCAGAAGCACCGCGTTGTACTGGTCGCACAGCGCGCGCATGGCGGCGATGTCCGGCGTGTCCGAATGCATCGAAAACAGGCTCTCGGTCACCAGAAGGATGCCGTTCTCGGTGTCATTTGCACGGATTTTCTGCAAGCGGCGTTCCATGGCACGAACGTTCAGGTGGCCATGAAAATGGATGTTGCGGGTCGAGGCGCGCGCGCCTTCCTGCAGGCAGGAATGGGCGAGAACATCCAGGACGACATGGTCGTCGGGACGCACAAATCCCTGAATGGCGGCAAAGCCCGCCGACCAGCCCGTCGGATAAAGAACGGTTTCGCGCCCGTCGAGGAACTCGGTGATGCGCTTCTCAAGAAGCAGCGAATGGCGTGTGTTGCCCAGAAGTGCCGCGGAACCGGCGCTATGCACGCCATATTCCTTGATCGCCTCCATCGCCGCTTCCTTGATGGCGGGATGCGACGACAGGCTCAGATAGTCCTGGCTGGCAAAGTTGACGCCTTCCATCTGCGCGCCACCGTCCGTCTTGGCCGCGCAGTGGGTCTTCGGCGCCGTCGCCGTCGACTTGGCATAGGGCCAAAGATCGCAGCGCCGGCGCTCCTCCTGCCAATCGAAGAAGCCGTCGGTGCGGCCGAGCATATCGGTGCCCTGCTTCAACTTGAAGTCGCGCAGGCTGCCGGTCAGCGCGCCGAACGAAATGTCGTCGAAATGGTTCGAATTGTTGGTGTCAGTCATGGTCGCCCCCATAGTCTTTTGGTCCGGCCAGACTAATCGATCCGCATGAAAACCGGCTTAAGTCCGAGGGTAAACGGGCGCTGAACGCCGGCATGGTGAACTGAAGATAACCAGTGTCCGAAATCGAACGCCTGGCGCCTTCGCGCCGGAACAATTGCTTAACCCGGCAACGCTAGATTGCAGGTGGTGGGGGGACTGGATGTTCGGAATGAGTTTGACCAATCGGGTCAGCACATATTTGCAAGACCTGACCGGCAGCGCCGGTCTGGTTGACGCGCAGAAGACGGCGGTTGTCGCCGCACAGGTGATGACGATCTTCCGCCATCTGCCCGTGATGGCGGTTTCGGGCCTGATCATTGCGCTGATCACCGCCTATGTCGCTTGGGAAGAGGCCAATTTCACAGCGTTTGCGATCTGGTTCGGCGGCTTTGTCTGTCTTGAAGCGGCCGTGCTGGTGCTGTGGTGGCGAAACAGGAACCGTGTGCCGGAGACGGCGGCGGAGACGGCACGCGCCGTCCGCCGTGCGATCTTTTACGCCGCGGCGACCGGTCTTTTCTGGGGCGGGCTTGCCGCTGTGCTCATCCCCTATGTCGATCACGAGCACACAATATTCGCGGCCGCTTTGCTGACGTCGGCCACGCTGGTGACCGCGTTCAGCCTGATGGCGCTCTTGCCGGCGGTTCTCGTGTTTGTCCTGATCAGCGGATCGCTCACCATCGCATCGGCACTGTTTCATCCCCTGGCCGAAGACTGGCCGCCGCTGGTCGGCCTGATCGCGACCTACATGCTGTTCATTCCCTGGCTGGCGGTCTCCTATGGCCGCGCGTTCCTGCGGCATCTGAAAACTGACATCGAGAACCGGGAAAACGCGCAAGTCATCGGCTATCTGCTCGATGAGTATGAGGAAACGGTCTCGGAGTGGATTTGGGAAACCGATTCGGCAGGGCGCACCGCGCGGATATCGTCCCGACTGTCCGCGCGGCTCGGGCTCGCTACGACCGGCCCGGCGCCGGAACGGGAGCCGTTCGTGGCGCTCCTGGGGCGGGTCGTCGGGCCTGCCGACCCCGGCTTTTCCGAAGTTCGGTCCGCTTTGCGAAACGGGCATGCTTTCACGGGCATCGAATGCCGGGTCGAAAGCGGCGAAACCGACCAGTATTGGCGTATCTCGGGCCGGCCGATCCGCGACGATGGAGGTGTCCTGGCCGGCTTTGTCGGTACCGTACGCGACATCACCGCCGAAAAGGAGGCCAAGAGCCAGATCATACGCCTTGCCCACCGCGACACGCTGACGGGTGTGTTCAACCGCGCCAGCTTCACGGAACGGCTTGAGAGCGCCGTGCGCGGGCTGGAGCGCTACGGCACGCCGTTCACGCTTTTGTTCCTCGACCTCGACAAGTTCAAACTGGTCAACGACACTTATGGCCATCCTGTTGGCGACCGGTTGCTTGCCGAAGTGTCCGAGCGGATCCAGTCGATCGTGCGCAAGGATGATTGCGTCGCCCGGCTGGGCGGTGACGAGTTCGCCATCATCCTTGAACAAAGCAATGACGCGGTCTTCGCCGCCAAGCTGGCATCCCGGCTGATCGCCAGCGTGCTCGAAGCCTACGAGATCGACGGCGAAACGTTGTGGATCGGTGTCAGTGTCGGCATCGCCCTGGCGCCACAGCACGGCACCCGTCCCGAACAGATCTTGCGGAACGCCGATCTGGCGCTTTACCGCGCCAAGGAGGACGGGCGCGGCGTGTTCCGCTATTTTGAAGCGCAGATGGATTTTGCCCAGCGCGAGCGCCGTGTCCTCGAACAGGAAATGCACCAGGCGCTCGAGGATCAGGAGTTCCGCCTGTGCTATCAGCCGATGATCGGTACCGAAGGCGGTCATATCCGCGCCATGGAGGCCCTGATCCGCTGGGATCATCCCATCCGTGGCGAGATATCGCCGGTCGAATTCATCTCCATCGCCGAGCAGTCGAACCTGATCGTCGATATCGGAAAATGGACCTTGCGCACCGCCTGCGAGACGGCCACCGCCTGGCCGGACCATGTAGCCGTCTCGGTCAATGTCGCAGCCCCGCACTTCATGAGATCGGACATTGTCGCCGATGTTCAGGCGGTGCTTGAAGAAACCGGCCTGCCGGCGCGGCGGCTCGAGATCGAGATCACGGAGAGCTTGCTGATCGAGGATTCGGACGATGTCCTGAACCGGTTGATCGCGCTGAAGACACTGGGATGCGCGATTGTCATGGATGATTTCGGCACCGGATATTCAAGCCTGTCCTACCTGCTGCGCTTTCCGTTCGACAGGCTCAAGATCGACCGCTCATTCACCAAGGATATCGAAACCGGCGACAGCGCCAAGGCGATCCTGATGGCGATCGCATCGCTGGGCGACAATCTCGGCATCAAGATCACCGCCGAAGGTGTCGAGACCCGCGATCAGCTCGATTTTCTGCTCGAGATCGGGTGCGACCAGCTTCAGGGCTTTTACTTCTCGCAACCCATAAGCCAGCAGGATGTCGCACCGATCATGTTGCGCAACTTCGTGGACGCGCAGCAACCGGCCCGGTTTGCCGAGCGACCGGCTGGGCGTCAGCGCGGACGCAACGCCTTGGCGGGCTGAGAGCCGGGCAGGGCCGGTTTTCGGCTTTTGTCAGAAATCTTTCGATCGGCGAAGCCGTTTACCTGCTGGCAACCATATCGATTTACCGTGCCTGTCATATCCACCCTGAAAGGTCGTGATATGCGTAAACTTGTCATCAGCGCACTTGCCCTCTTTCTGAGCGGCGGCACCGCGATTGCGACCGACCATTCCGGTTCGGCAAGCGGGCAATGGACCGGCGCCCAGCTTGGTGTCCTTTACGGCTATAGCTGGATGAAGGACATGAACAACGTGCTGCGGCTGACCGCCGAAGGCGACGGCGATGTGATGGGTGTCTATGCGGCCTACAACCACCAGGTGGGCCATTTTGTCGGTGGCGGCGAAATCAGCTACAGCCGGCACGACAACATGTTCACCGACGGATCGGGTGTGCGCGTCGGAGACGTGTTCGCGGCCAAGCTGCGCGCCGGTGTCGGCTATGACCGCTACAATGTCTACGGAATGGCGGGGGTGACGCACGGCACCACAAACCTTGCAGGCGAGGATTGGGGTGCGGTTTTCGGTGTTGGTCTTGACGTGCTGTTGACCCACTATCTGGTCGCCGGCGTTCAGTACAACTACTACAATTATGTCGATTTCAACCACACCAAGATCGATGCCGACCTGTCAGAGGTCACCGTCCGTCTGGGGTACAAGTTCTGATTTCCAGCCTGCGATGATCACGGCCATGGCGCTCGCCGTTTGGGCGGGCTAGATTGTGTTTCGTGAACGATCGGCTGGACCAGCGCTTTTCAAAGACCACGCCGCAGGGCGATACCCACCCGCGTGACGTCTGCGATCATTGCGGCTATGTCGCCTATCAGAACCCCAAGATCGTTGTTGGTTCGGTCGTCTTGCATTCGGGCAAGGTGCTGCTGTGCCGTCGGGCGATCGAGCCGCGGCGGGGATATTGGACCGTGCCCGCCGGCTATCTGGAACAGGGCGAAACACCGGAGGAGGGTGCGCGCCGCGAAGCGCGCGAAGAGGCCAATGCGGACCTTGAATTGCATGGTCTTCTGGCGCTCTACACCGTGCGCCGCCTCAGCCAGGTGCAACTGATCTACCGGGCAACGCTCGCCGACGGCCGGTTCTCGCCGGGCGTCGAAAGCCTGGAAACGGCGCTGTTTGACTGGGACACCATCCCCTGGGACGATCTGGCTTTTCCGACGGTCCACTGGATGCTGGGCCATCAGCGCGCGCTGGACAAGGGCGACGGGCAGGCACCTTTTGGCAACCCCGTCATGCCCGATTGATCCGGCTCAAGGACCCCTGGCGCAAAACGGGCACGATGGAGATGTCTCATCCATTGGAGTTCGCCATGCCTGCCGCCACAAACAAGCAAGATCTCCTGGCCGTCTTCGACAAGGACCTGGCCAAGCTCCAAAAGACGCTTGATGGTGTCGATGAGGAGTCAGCCAACCGGCACACGGCGGCCGATCCGGCGACGATCAAGGGCGTGATCGCCCATCGGGCCCATTGGATCGGCCTGTTCTTTGACTGGTATGAGGGCGGCGTTGCCGGACAACCCGTCGAAACGCCGGCACCGGGTGTCAAGTGGAACCAGCTCAAAGCCTACAATGCGCCGATCTACGAGAGTGCCAACCATCGGCCCTGGTCCGAGTTGCGTGCCGAGTTCGACGCCGCTGCGGCGCGGTTGCGCGCGTTCATCGCCGAAAACGACGACGACCTGCTTTACGTCAAGGGGCTCTATCCCTGGATGAACAACTGGACGCTCGGCCGATGGGCGGAGGCGTCCGGGCCAAGCCATTTTCGCTCGGCCAACACCTATATCCGCAAGGTGTTGCGGGAAAACGCCGGCAAGTGAGTCGCCAGAGCGTTCTGTCATGGGATTGAACCAAACCTGCGCCGGCAGAATGGTCCAATCTCGTAACAGAACGTTCTACTCGTCCTCGTCGTCGAGCGAATGGCGCATGATCAAAGGCATCTGGGCGAGCGTGAAGGCCAGCGTGATCGGCAGATTGCCCCACACCTTGAAGGCGACCCAGAAATCGGTCGAGAAATTGCGCCACAGCACCTCGTTGACCAGCGCCATGAAGGCCAGAAACAGGCCCCATCGGATGGTCAGCTTGTGCCAGCCTTCCTCATCAATCCGGAATGCGGTGTCGAAGACGTAGCGCAGCAGCGACACGCGGAAGATGAACAGGCCGCCGAGCAGCAGCGCCGCAAACAGGCCGTTGACGATGGTCGGCTTGATCTTGATGAACAGTTCATCGTGCAGCCAAAGCGTCAGCGCGCCGAAGATCAGCACCACGACGCCGGCGACCAGCGGCATGATCGGGATGGTTCGCGTCAGCGCCCACGACAAGGACAGGGAAATGACGGTCGCCACCATGAAGACGGCGGTCGCAACGAAGATGGGTTCGCCAAGCGCCCCCAGAAACCCGACCTTTCCCGCCAGCCATTCACCGCGCGCATTGGCAAAGAAAAACGCCAGCAGCGGGCCGAATTCGAGCGCAAGCTTCAGGGCCGGGCTGCTTGCCGGTTTCTCCTTGGGCGCTGGCGCCATTGTTGCTTCGTCAGCCATTCAGGCATCCTCATGGACGGGCGTGCCGGCAATCGCATGCGCGAAATCGGCGGCGCGGAACGGTTCGAGATCGTCGACGCCCTCGCCCACCCCTATAAAGTAGACAGGTAAATTAAATTTTGCAGATATGGCGACGAGAATTCCGCCGCGCGCGGTTCCATCGAGCTTGGTCATCACCAGCCCGTTGACCCCGGCCACATTGCGGAAGATCTCGACCTGGCTGAGCGCGTTCTGGCCGGTGGTCGCATCGAGCGTCTGCAGGACCGTGTGTGGCGCGTCCGGGTCGTGTTTTTGCAGGACGCGGACGATCTTGGCCAGCTCGTCCATCAGTTCGGCCTTGTTCTGCAGACGCCCAGCCGTGTCGATGATGACCACGTCCGATCCGTTATCGCGCGCCTGCTCATAGGCATCATAGGCAAGGCCCGCCGCGTCCGCCCCCAGTTTGGTGCCGACAAAGGCCGAGCCGGTGCGTTCGGACCAGATCTTGAGCTGCTCGATGGCTGCGGCGCGGAACGTGTCGCCGGCGCCGAGCGTCACCGAAAGGCCGGCAGCGCGCAGCTTGGCGGCGAGCTTGCCGATCGTGGTCGTCTTGCCAGTCCCATTGACGCCGACGACGAGGATGACATGCGGCTTGACGGAAAGGTCGAGTTCGAGCGGCATAGCGACAGGGCCGAGCACCTTTTCGATTTCGGCCGCCATCACGGATCGGACCTCTTCGGTGGACACATCCCGGCCAAGCCGGGTGGAGGCCAGCGCATCGGTGACCCGCATCGCCGTCTCGATACCCAGATCGGCCTGGATCAAAATGTCCTCGAGTTCCTCAAGCGTGTCGTCGTCCAGTTTGCGCTTGGTGAAGACGCTGGCGATGTTGTCGCCGAGCTGGCGCGAGGAGCGCGACAGGCCCGAGGTCAGGCGGGCGAGCCAGCCCTTTGTCTGCTCCGTTTCCACCGGCGCGACGGGCCGTGGGTCGTCGCCGATCGTCACCGTGCGTGCGGCGGCGGGCAGGTCGTCCGGCGCCAGCTCCGGCGGTGTGACGGGCACCGATGGCGGTTCGACCGCAGGCGGCGGTTCCGGCGTCACCGGGACTTCGGGGACAACGGGTTCGGGCCTTTCGGGCGCGGTCGGCGGGGCCGGTTCGGGTTCGGCGGGCACCTCCGGCGGGGCGGCGGGCCCGGGCGCAGGCGGCGCCTCGGGAACCGGCTCGACCGGCACTTCGTCCGGCTGGCCCGGCTCGGGCTCGGGCGTCTGGGGGATTTCGGGTTCCGGCTGCACCGGCGCAGGGGCCGGCTCCGGCGGGACTTCGACCGGGGCCGGTGGCGGGACTTCGGACGGCTGGCCCGGATCATCGTTCTGCGCGGTGACGGCTTCCTCGACCATTTCGGCCGCCGTTGGCGTGGCGAGATCAGCCGCCTCGGCCTTTGTCCCCTCCTCCAGGGCGGCCGGATCGGGTGTCTCTTCGACCTTCTTCTTGCCGAACGAGAAGATGCGCTTGAGGAAACCGGCCATCGGCTACTCCGCTGCCTCGGCCATGGCGGCCGAACCGGTCAGGACCGTGCCGTCATGGCTTGCTATGGCCGTCGTCACCATCGCGCCCGGCATGTTCGCATGGCCGGCCAGCCGCGCCGGCGTGAAATCCGGCGTCCGACCGAAGTCTGGCTTTTCCAGCAGCACCGGCTGGATCGTCCCGTCCAAGGCATCCAAATGGGCCTGCCAGGCCTGATCGGCCTTATGGCGAAGCCGGGCGGCGCGGTCCTTGACCAATGCCCGGTCGAGTTGGGGCATCTTCGCCGCCGGCGTGCCGGCGCGCGGCGAGAAGGGGAACACATGGACCCGCGCGAGCCCGCACGCATCGATGATCGACAGCGCACCCTCGAACATGGCTTCGGTCTCGGTCGGAAAGCCGGCGATCATGTCCGCACCGAACGAGGCGTCGGGACGCAGGCGGCGGATGGTGTTGGAGAAGTCGATCGAGTGGGCTCGCAAGTGCCGGCGCTTCATGCGCTTCAAGATCAGATCGTCACCATGCTGCATGGACAGATGGAAATGCGGCATCAGGCGCTGTTCGGTGGCGATGGCATCGAACAGCGCGTCGTCGGCCTCGATCGAGTCGATCGACGACAGGCGCAGGCGCCACAAGTCAGGCACTTGACCGAGTATCGTCTTGACGAGTTTGCCGAGCGACGGGCTGCCCGGCAGGTCCGGCCCGTAGGAGGTCAGGTCGACCCCAGTCAGCACGACTTCCCGGTATCCATTGTCGACCAGCCGTCGGACCTGGTCGACCACGGCGCCCATTGGCACCGAACGGGAATGGCCGCGGCCATAGGGGATGATGCAGAAGGTGCAGCGATGATCGCAGCCATTTTGAACCTGCACGAAAGCGCGCGTGCGCCCCTCAATGCTTTCGACCATGTGCGCGGCCGTTTCGCGCACCTCGAATATGTCGTTGACCCGCACTTTCTCGGCGCTGTTGACGCCGAAATCGGGCAGGGCGCGATAAGACTGCGCCCTCAGCTTGTCGTCATTGCCGATGATAAGATCGACTTCGTCCATGCCGGCGAAGCTCTCCGGCTCGGTCTGCGCCGCGCAGCCGGTGACGATGATGCGGGCATCGGGGTTTTCACGCCGCGCGCGCCGAATCGCCTGTTTGGCCTGGCGCACCGCCTCACCGGTCACCGCGCATGTGTTGATGACCACCGCGCCGCCCTCCAGCGCGCCAAGGCCGGCGGCGTCCGCCTCGCGCCGCACGATCTCGCCCTCATAGGCGTTCAGGCGGCAGCCGAAGGTCTTGACGTCGATGGCCATCAGCCGGTCTCCGTGCCGGCATTGTCATTGTCGCCCTCGATCTGCCGCTGCCACTGGCCCGTTGCGGGATCGAGCAGGCCGGAAAACTCGTGTTCGGCTGGTCCGGTCATGATCACGTGATCGTCGTCGCGCCATTCGATCAAGAGGTCGCCGCCCGGAACCGTGACGGTCGCCATCCGGCCGGTCAGCCCCTTGCGGGCGGCGCAGACCAGCGTCGCGCACGCGCCGGAGCCGCAGGCCTTTGTCAGCCCGGCGCCGCGTTCCCAGGTGCGGATGATCAGATGTTCGGGACCGATGACGCGCGCGATCGTGATGTTGGCGCGGTCGGGAAAGATCGGATGGTTCTCCAGCAGCGGACCAAAGCGGTCGAGATCGTAGGACCAGACATCCCTGTCGACCCAGAAGACGGCGTGCGGATTGCCCACGCTGGCGACCGACGGCGTGTGCAGAACCGGCGCGTCGATCGGACCGATCTGCAGTTCGATGCCGGTCGTGTCGGCAAATTCCTCTTCGAGCGGGATCTGGTCCCAGCGGAAGCGCGGCCGGCCCATGTCGACCGATACCATGCCGTTTTCTTTTTCGGACGCGTCAAGAAGGCCGGCAATGGTCTGGAAGGTGAAGGCCGACTTGCCCGTTTCGGCTGCCAACGCCTGAACGACGCAGCGCGTGCCGTTTCCGCACGCGCCCGCTTCCGAGCCGTCATTGTTGTAGATGCGTAGAAAGGCGTCGGTGCCGTCCGTCGCCGGATCGTGGATCGCCATGATCTGGTCGAAGGCGGTCGCCGGATCATGGTTGAGCGCCACGGCGGCGTGCGGCGTGAACGCATCGGCGCGGCCGCGCATGTCGGCCACGATGATCTGGTTGCCCAGACCGTTCATCTTCGCAAATTCGACGTTGATCGCCATGGTTCGCCGCATCCGTCGGGCGCATTATCGGGTTAAGCAATGACGCCGCCTATATGGCGGATCGGTACGCCGATTGCCAGTCCAGCGTCCTGATCCTCGTCAGGCCGTTGCGCCGGAGGGCACGTCCCATACCTGGCCGGGCCGCATCGGCTGAAAGCGGTCAGGCGTGATGCCGACATTCTGCAGTGCTCCCTCAAGCGCCTGCAACGGTGCTTCGACCGCCTCGTTGGTCAGCCGGAACGTGCCCCAATGATGGCCGGCCGTGTGGGCAGCCCGGCACAGGGCCATCCCCTGCACCGCTTCGAAGGGATTCTGGTGCTGGCCTTGCATGAACCAGCGCGGCTCATAGGCGCCGATCGGCAGAAGCGCGAGGCGGAACCCGCCATGCTTTTCGCCGGCCGCGCGATAGTTGATGCCGTCGTGAAACCCGGTGTCGCCGACATGGTAGATTTTGCCTGCCGGCGTCTCGATCACGAAGGCCGACCACAGCGCCATGCGGCGGTCGTTGCCGCCGCGCGCCGACCAGTGATGGGCCGGTTCGATATGCACCCGGGCGCTGTCGCCAAGCCGCACCACATCGCCCCAATTGCCGGTGGACAAGCGCGCCGTCGGTGCCGTCTGACGGATGATCGTGTCGTTGCCGAGCGGCGTGACGATGTGCGGATCGTGCGCCGCGACAAGTCGTTCGAGCGTCGCCAGATCGAGATGGTCGTAGTGGTTATGCGTCAAAAGCACGGCATCGATCGGCGGCAGGTCGTCGAACGCGATGCCCGGCGCATTGCGCCGATAGGGGCCGGCAAAGGAAAACGGGCTGACCCGTTCGGACCAGACCGGGTCGGTCAGGAGGTTGAGGCCCGCAACCTGCACCAGCATGGTGGCGTGTCCGACCATGGTGACCCTCAGCCCGTCGCCGCCCATGCGCGGTTCGGGCTTGGCCGGTTCGAACGGGCTCGGATAGGTCTCCGGCCAGGGCTCCTTGCCGCCGCCAAGCTGCCAGCGCAAAAGGTCCGTGAACCCGCGCGGCTCGTCGCCGCCGGGATTGAAGAATGTGCGGCCATCGAAGTTTGAAGCCGCCGGCCCCGAGTAGTAGGGATTGCCGGCATTGGCGCGGCGCACGGCGAACGCGCCGCCCGCAGCAAGCAGACCGCCAATCCCCAACCATCTGAAAAAGCCACGTCGTGTCATGCCGGCAAAGATGGCAATGCGGCGGCACGGATCAAGGGGCACCCGGCGCCCGGCGGCTTGTGCGGCGTCCGGCGCGTCTTTATAGAGGCGTCCACCTTTTGTGTCGCGCGGGGGCGCGATGCCGTCCCGTCCACGGAAAGCGCGTCCATGGAAGCCATTTTACAGCTTGCCGCGGCCAACATCCTGTCGCCGCCCGTGCTGTTTTTCATTCTGGGCTTTGCCGGCTCGATCGCCGGCTCGCAACTGACGCTGCCCGAGGCGGTCGCCAAGACGCTGTCGATCTATCTGATGCTTGCCATCGGCTTCAAAGGCGGCGTCGCGCTCGCCGCCGAGGGGTTGACGCTGGCGCTGATCCTGGCGCTTCTGGCCGGCATCATCCTGTCGGCGCTGATCCCGCTGGTCGCCTTCTTCATCTTGCAGCGCATCTCAAAACTGCCGCGCATTGATGCGGCCGCCGCTGCCGCCCATTACGGGTCGATCTCGATCGTCACCTTCGTTGCCGCCACGCAAGCCGTGCGTTCCATCGGGCTCGAGCCCGAAGGCTTCATGGTCGCCGTTGCCGCCGCGATGGAAACGCCGGCGATCCTCGTTGCGCTGTTCCTGGCGCGCTCGGCAGCCAAGCAGAGAAAGGCCGCCGATCCCGATGCCGACGAAGGGTTGTTGCAGGAGGTGTTCCTGAACTCTTCGGTGGTCGTCTTGATGGGCGCGTTCGTCATTGGCGCGGTGACCGGGGCCGAGGGCATGGCGGCCATCGAAGGCTTCATCGTCGTTCCGTTCACCGGCGTTTTGTGCCTGTTCCTGCTCGACATGGGCGCTGTGGCCGGGCGCGGCATGGCGCAGGCGCGCAAGGTGCTCGATGCGCGGCTTGTCGGCTTCGGTCTTTTCATGCCGTTCATCGGCGCGGCGATGGCGTTGCCGTTCGCGCTGGTCGCCGGCCTGTCGCCGGGCGGCGTCGCGCTCTTGATGACGCTGGCCGCCAGTGCCTCGTACATCGCGGTTCCGGCGGCGATGCGCCTGGCGCTGCCCGAGGCGCGACCCTCGATCTACCTGTCGCTGTCGCTCGGTGTTACCTTCCCCATGAACCTGACCATCGGCATTCCGGCCTATGCGGCGGTGGCGCGGCTGGTCACAGGCGGATAAGCGAGCGATCCGATCATGAAGACCCATGCCAAGAAACAGATGACCGTGATCTGCGAAGTGCCGGTCATGCACCGCATCACCCGCGTTTTGGACAAGGTCCCGGTCACCGGATACACGATTTTTCCGGCGCTTTCGGGTCGCGGCTCGGAGGGCACATGGGACCGCGACCGGATCATCGGCGATGCCGGCCGCATGGTGATGATCGTCTCGGTCATGTCCGTTGAGCAGGCCGATATCGCCATCGACCGCATCTACGAGGCGCTCGAACCGCAAATGGGCATCATCACGATCGCCGATGTGGACGTGCTGCGCCCCGAGCGATTCTGACCGCGTGGTTAGCCGAAAAGCGTAATTGCCGTCGCCAACGGCCCGGCGCTAAACCCGTTCACCTGTAAGGGCGGGACCATGCGCACATTTCCTTTGAGGCTTTTGGACGGCTATCGCGGTTTTCGCGGCCGCGCGGCGGAAAAGGGCAGCTACCAGCATGCCCGGCTGGCGGTGGAGGGCCAGAAGCCCGACACGCTGGTCATTGCCTGCTGCGACAGCCGGGTGACGCCGGAACTGATCTTTTCGGCTGATCCGGGTTCGCTGTTCGTCCAGCGCAATGTCGCCAATCTGGTACCGCCCTACACGACCGACGGACGCAACCTGTCGATCGCCGCCGCGCTCGAATTCGCGGTCAACGGGCTGAAGGTCCGGCACATCGTCGTTCTGGGCCATGCGCGTTGCGGCGGCATCCGCGCGCTGGTGGACGGCGGCGCCGGTACCGAACCGTTGTCGCCGGACGACTTCATCGGGGCGTGGATGGGCTGGCTCGACCGCGAACCGATCGACCATGTGTGCACCGATGCCGGCGACCAGGACAGCTACCGGCCGGTCGAGGAAGAAGGCATTCGCCAGTCGATTGCCAACCTCAAGACCTTCGCATGCGTCCGCAAACGGCTGGACAAGGGCGATCTGACGCTGCACGGCGCCTGGTTCGATATCGCCCGGGGCGAACTGTGGGTCATGGACGGGCCAACCGGCGAATTCCACTGGACCGACGGGGTGCAGTTCCGCTGACAGGCGCCGCGCCTTGCGGGCACATCTTGCCGGTTCACGGGGCCAGCGCGGCGGCGCGGACCAGCGATTGGCAGGTTCGACGCGATCGTGCTCCCTAGAGCGTTTCCGCGTTTCGTGGAAACGCAGCTCCGCTCTAACCGATTGTTTTATTGCTTGTCTTATCGGCTCCGGTGATTCCACCCCGGATCAAGTCCGGGGCAGGCTCTTCGCCGAACGCGCTCTAGGTCTTCTGCCGGAATTTGCGCCAGGAAAGCAACGCCGCCTCGTTGCGCAGGTGGAACAGGTCAAGGCTTGCCGAGATCACGGCGTTGAGGCGGTCGTCAGTGGTATTTGGCCGGCTCTGGCCAACCATCAGGTCAAAGAAGCGGCCGCTTTCGATCGTGCCGCGCGTCGCCTGCAACTGATCCAAGAGCGCCTGACCACGTTTGTGCGCCACCGCGACCAAATCCAGCTCGCGTTTGGCGGCATCTGCCATGCTGCCTTGCGCGGCAAGCATATCGAGGCGTTCTTCCAGCGCGCGAAAACGGCTTTCGTCCATCTGAAGCGCACCCATGAACGGAACATCGTGCCGTGTCACGGCGCCAAGCGGTCTGCGATAACCTTCAAACACGGACATCCGCTCGCGTTCGACCTCGAGTTTGCCACGCAGGCTCTGGCAAGTCTTGACGAATTGCTTGGCCGCGCGGCCGGCTTCGGCAAACGATCCCAGGGAACCTTCCGCATCCTTATTCCAGTAGCGTGTGGCGCTGTTCTCAAGCAGGCGGGCGATGGTCATGGAAAGCGATACGAGTTCGCATGTATCGGCACTCGCCTCGTTTCCTGCCACCATGGCCCGCAACTGATCGACGTCGGAATCCTCGTCGCGATCGTCCTCGGGCGGATCGCGGTCGCCGTCCGGATCCGTGCCGCTTTCATCGTCATCACGCGGCGGATCGGGCGGATCCGGTGGTTCCTGGTCTCCAGGTCCATTGATCGGAACCTGCTTGTTTCCCCAACTAAACATGTTTGCCTCCCACCATTACATCGGAGTCGAAGTTGAACACTTGGCGGTAGCCAAATCAAGCAGCCGTTCTTGACTTGGCGCGCGGTTTGCCCCATAGCCGCGCCGATCAGCGACGAGACCCGTCTCCGAGCCGCCGACCGGGGCGCCTGACAGGCACGATCCCGGAGGTCCACACCCGACAGCGCGATGCGCCCTCGGGTGCGTTTGTGCTTTGGCGTTTGGGTTTGCGCGCGCGGATGCTTATCTCGACGCCATGGGTCCGGCAGCGCCGGCGCCGGTGAAATCGGGGATGGAACGAACGGATGTTTGAATCGCTTTCCGACCGTTTGGGGTCGATATTCGGGTCGCTGACCGGCCGTGGCGCCTTGTCGGAGAAGGATGTCTCCGCCGCGCTGCGCGAGGTCCGGCGCGCGCTGATTGAAGCCGACGTGTCGCTGGAAGTGGTGCGTGGCTTTGTCGAACGCGTGCGCGAAAAGGCCGTCGGCGTCGATGTTCTCAAATCGGTCAAGCCCGGCCAGATGGTCGTCAAGATCGTCCATGACGAGCTGGTCGAAACGCTGGGCTCGGACGCCGAAACCATCGATCTGAACGCGCCGGCGCCGGTCGTCATCATGATGGTCGGCCTTCAGGGCTCCGGTAAGACGACGACATCGGCGAAGATCGCCAAGCGGCTGACCGACCGCGACAAGAAAAAGGTCCTGATGGCCTCGCTCGATACGCGCCGGCCCGCCGCGCAGGAGCAGCTCAGACAGCTTGGCGAGCAGACCGAGGTCGCAACCCTGCCCGTCATCGAAGGTCAGGAACCGGTCGCCATTGCGGCGCGCGCCATTCAGGCCGGCAAGCTTGGCGGCCATGATGTTGTGATCCTCGACACCGCCGGCCGCACCCATATCGACGAGCCGCTGATGGTCGAGATGGCCGACATCAGAAAAGCCGCAGGCCCGCACGAAATCCTGCTGGTGGCGGATTCGCTGACCGGTCAGGATGCGGTGAACCTTGCGCGCAATTTCGACGAGCGCGTCGGCATCACCGGCCTCGTGCTCACCCGCATGGACGGCGACGGGCGCGGCGGCGCGGCCCTTTCGATGCGCGCGGCGACCGGCAAACCGGTCAAGCTGGTCGGCACCGGCGAAAAGATGGACGCGCTGGAGGAATTCCACCCCAAGCGCATCGCCGACCGCATTCTGGGCATGGGCGATATCGTGTCGCTGGTCGAAAAGGCCGCCGAGACGATCGACCAGGAAAAAGCCGCCGCCATGGCCAAGAAGATGGCGTCCGGCAAATTCGATCTCAATGATCTCGCTGATCAGCTCAAGCAGATGCAGAAGATGGGCGGCATGGGCGGCCTGATGGGAATGATGCCCGGCATGGGCAAGATGAAGGACCAGATGGCCGCAGCCGGCATGGACGACAAGATGTTCGGCCGTCAGCTCGCCATCATCTCGTCGATGACGCCGAAGGAGCGCGCCCAGCCGGATCTGCTCAAGCACTCGCGCAAGAAACGCATCGCCGCCGGCTCGGGCACAAACGCCGCCGAGATCAACAAGCTTTTGAAGATGCACCGCCAGATGGCCGACATGATGAAATCCATGAAGGGCAAGAAGGGCGGCGGCATGATGGGCAAGCTGATGGGCGGCATGGCCGGCAAGATGGGCCTGCCCGGCGGAATGCCGGGTGGCATGCCCGATCCTTCCCAGATGAGCGAGAAGGACCTCAAGACGCTGCAGAAGCAGGCCGAACAGCTTGGTTTGGGCGCGCCGGGCGTGCCCGGCGGCGGTCTGCCCGGTCTTGGCGGCCCGAAGCTGCCGGGCCTGGGCGGCCCCTCGCTGCCCGGCCTGCCGAAAGGGCCGAAGAAGTGACACGCGGACCCGCCGACATTCCGGTCATCGAAACCGAACGTCTGATCCTGCGCGGCTGGCGCGAGGATGATTTCGATGGGCTGTTCGCGCTGTTCGGCGACGCAAAGGTGACGCGCTTCATCGGCGGCACCAAGGATGAGCCGGCCACATGGCGGCAACTGGCGACCTATGCCGGCCATTGGATGCTCAAGGGCTGGGGTCCGTTTGCGGTGACGCTCAGATCGACCGGCGAGACCATCGGCTATTGCGGTCCGTGGGATCCGGCCGGCAAGGCGCTGGAGCCTGAAATCACCTATGGGGTCGCGGCCTCCCATCACGGCCGGGGCTATGCGACCGAAGCCGTGCACGCGGCGCTCGACCATGTCTATGAGGCGCTCGATTGGGCGACGGCGATCAGCTATATCGACGCGCAAAACACGGCGTCGCTTGGCGTGGCGCGGAAGCTCGGCGCACGGCACGATGGCGACGCCATGCTCTACGAGGTCGTTCCCGTCCAGATATGGCGCTATCCGGCAGCTTCGGCGTTGGCGGTGGATGAAGGTCGAGCCGCATGATCCACGATACGACCCGCATTCCGGTCATCGAGACCGAACGGTTGATCCTGCGCGGTTTCGAGTTGCGTGATTTCGAAGCCGTCGCCGCCTACAAGGCGGACCCCGCGGTGATGCGCTATACCGGCGGCCCGGAATCGCGGTTCAAGGCCTGGAAGTCGCTCGCGGCGATGGCCGGAAGCTGGATTCTGCATGGCTTTGGCTATTTCTGCATCGCGGAGAAGCAATCGGACACCTGCATCGGGCATTGCGGACTGCTCAACCCGCCGGGCTGGCCGGAGCGCGAAGTGGGCTACACGCTGGCAGGACCCGCCCAGGGCAAGGGCTATGCGGCCGAAGCGGCCGGGGCAGCGTTGCGCTTTGCCTATGACGAACTTGGCTGGGACACCGCGATCAGCGTGATCGACCCCAACAATCATGCCTCCCAGAAGGTTGCGCGTCGGCTGGGCGCGACCGTGGAACGTCAAAACGTCCCGATCTGGGACTTCACCGCCGATATCTGGCGGCATTTGCCGCCCCGACAGATCCTCTCATCCAACACATGATGTCATTGAACCAAAGGAAAAACCCATGGCACTGAAACTGCGTCTGGCCCGTGCGGGCTCCAAGAAGCGTCCCTACTACCACGTTGTCGTTGCCGATGTGCGCTCGCCGCGCGACGGCCGCTTCATCGAGCGCGTCGGCGCATGGAACCCGATGCTGCCCAAGGATGGCGAAGCCCCGCGCGTCACGCTCGATGAAGAACGCGTCAAGCATTGGCTCGGTGTCGGCGCCCAGCCGACCGACCGTGTGCTGCGCTTTCTCGACGAAGCCGGCATCGCCAAGCGCGAGGCGCGCAACAACCCCGACAAGGCAAAGCCCGGCAAGAAGGCGCAGGAGCGCCTTGAAGAGCAGCGCATGAAGGAAGAGGAAGCGGCTGACGCGGCAAAGGCTGCCGAGGAAGAAGCCAAGGCCGCCGCCGAAGCGCCGGCTGAGGACGCGCCCGCCGAGGCACCCGCCGAGGAAGAGGCCAAGGAAGAGGCCAAGGAAGCTGCGGCCGAATAAGACCCGCAAAGATGGCTGACCCAAAGGCGGGGCCGAGGCTCCGCCTTTCTTGTCCGCAGTCACGGGCTGGGCCAGGCCGGCCGCCCGTCACGGTGCGTGTCCGAATTGTCACGAAGGGCGTGCAAGTTCGCCGGGCAAGCGGCTGTTAACCTTGTTTTTTCTTTCTTTGGCCTTTTTATTGGACGAGGAAGGGCGCAATCGCGGCGCCGGCAAAGGCATGCCGCGCAAGTGGAGATGGGACATGGGCAGGAACCTTTCGGGCAGGACCCTTGCTGGCCCGATCGCGGCTGTTGCGTTGGCGGCAGTGGCCGTTTCGGGATGCACAAGCAACCGGATCGGAGCGTTGAACACGCAACCGGCGCCGCTGAACCCGGCGCCGGCCGGCACGGTGACCAGCGGCCAGTTGCCGCCGCCCTCGCAGCCGGGCACGGGTGCCGGCGCCCCGGCGCTGGGGCCTGACGGTTTCCCCGTTGCGCCCGGCGGCACGGTCGTCGCCGGCACGGACACCCCGCCCGAGACCGACGCGGCCGACCCGACGGATCCGAACGCGGATCCAAGCAGCGTCCAGCAAGTGGCGTCCGCCGAACCGGTGACCCGCGAAGCGATGGTCGGCGCATGGCGGGTCTCGACCGAAGGCGCCAACTGCCAGATGTTCATGGCGCTGACGCGCTGGTCGACCGGTTTCCGCGCGGCGTCGCGTGGTTGCCCGGGCGATGCGGCGAACGTCTCGTCCTGGACCATCAACGGCAATCAGGTCGTGCTCAGCGATTCGGGCGGCAACCGTGTCGCCACGCTGTTCTCGTCGGGCGGCGACCGGTTTGACGGCCAGACGACGAGCGGCCGGGCCATCAGCCTGGCCCGGTAAGCACGCAAGGGACGGGACCGCGACCGGCGATGCCCGACAGAATCCGCCCCGGTGATTCGGTTGCCTCGCGCTATCGCGAACTGGTGCGCGAGGGCGCCATCAGCGACGATGCGGCGCAGCATGCCCTTGCCGCACGTCTCGATGATCTGAATGGCCAGATCGGCTCGATGCGGCTGGCATCGAAATCCTCGTCGCTGGGCTGGCTGTTTGCCAAGAAAGCGCCGAAATTCGATCAGGTGCGTGGCCTCTATATCCATGGCTCGGTCGGCCGAGGCAAGACCATGCTGATGGACTTCTTCTTCCGCGCCTGCCCGGCACGGCGAAAGCGTCGCGCCCATTTCCACGATTTCATGGCCGATGTGCATGACCGGATTGGCGCCCATCGCGCGGCTTTGAAGGACGGCACCGTCAAGGGCGATGATCCGATCCCGCCGGTGGCGCACGCGATCGCGGACGAAGCGCGCATATTGTGTTTTGACGAATTCACGGTGACCGACATCGCTGACGCGATGATCCTGTCACGGCTTTTCTCGGCCTTGTTCGAGCGTGGTGTGGTGCTGGTCGCCACGTCGAATGTGCCGCCGTCCGAACTTTACAAGGACGGGCTCAATCGCGGCCTGTTCACGCCGTTTCTCGATATTCTGGACGCGCATGTCGATGTGTTCAGCCTCGATGCAGACCGCGATTACCGTCTCGGGCGGCTGTCGCAGACGCCTCTCTACATGACGCCGCTCGGTCCCGAGACCGAGATGGCGATGGAAGCGGCTTGGGTGAAGATCATCGGCGGCATTGCCTCCCCGCCTGCCGAGGTCACAGTCAAGGGCCGCCGCGTGCCCGTCCCTGCCACCGCGATGGGCGCGGCGCGCTTTGATTTTGCCGATCTGTGCGAGGCGCCGCTCGGCGCGCGCGACTTTCTCGCCATTGCCCGCCAGTATCATACACTGATGGTGGAAAACGTGCCGGTGATCGGCGACGGCAAGCGCAACGAGGCCAAACGCTTCATCAATCTGATCGATACGCTTTACGACAATCACAACAAGCTGGTCGTCTCCGCCGCTGCCCAGCCAAACGACCTCTACCAGGCAAAGAGCGGCACCGAGGCATTCGAGTTCGAGCGCACGGCGTCGCGGCTGATCGAGATGCGCTCGGACGACTGGGTTGCGGCGATGAAGCCGATGGCGGTGGCCTCGTGACGCGCTGGCGCCCTTCTCCGGGTATTGGCGTCAAGGTACTCGGACTGGTGTTCCGCGGCGATGCTCTGCTGTGCGTTGAGGTGACCAATGATGACGGCGCGGTCAAGGGTGTCCGGCCGTTGGGCGGCGGCGTCGAATTCGGCGAGACGCGGGCGGTCGCGCTCACGCGGGAATTCAACGAGGAGCTGTCGACGGACATTCGGATCACTGGCGGCTGGATCACGCTTGAGAACATCTATCGGCATGAGGGCCAGCTTGGTCACGAGTTCGACTTTGCGGCGACAGTGGAGTTGACCGATAGCGAACTCTATGAGCGCGAGCGCCCGACGATACTGGACGACAAGGAGATCGCCGTCGGCTGGTTTCGTCGCCAGGAACTCCAACAGCGCGGTTGGACGCTCTATCCCGATGGGCTCGCGGACGTGATCGGGGACAGGTGGTGACACAGCGCATCGCGCTCGTTGCGCTGGTGGTGCCCGACTATGACGCGGCGATCGCATTTTACTGCGGTGCTCTGGGTTTCGACCTTCTCGAGGATACCGACATGGGCGCGGGCAAGCGATGGGTGCGGGTCGCGCCGAAAGCAGGAGGAGCGGCGCTGTTGGTGGCCAAGGCCCATGGCCCGGCCCAAGAGGCCGCCATCGGCAACCAGACCGGCGGCCGCGTCGGCTTCTTTCTGGAGACCGACGATTTCGCCCGCGACCACGCGGCGTTCCGCAACAAGGGCGTGGTCTTCACCGAAGAGCCCCGGCGTGAAGCCTATGGCACCGTGGGCGTGTTCCGCGATCCGTTCGGCAATCTTTGGGATCTGATCGAACCTGCCGGTCCATGAGCCTGACCGGCCCTGCGCCGATCCAAAGTCGAATTTGCCTGCGTGCGGCACCGTGCTCGCCTAGGTGGCGGGACTGTCATTGCCGGGCCACAGTTCAATGCCGTCGGCCATCTGTTGCGGATTTTATTGACGTTTACGTAAGTTCCGTAAAATCTAACCCTTTGAAAACATTGATTACGAAAGTTTTGGTTGATTTTTCAGGGCCCATGGGCCACGCGGTAGGTCCATATCGGGGGCGCGGCGTGCTGGTTTGCCACGCACCAATTTGAAGATTGAACATTGGGACGAACGGGAAAACCGCATATGGCTCGCAACAAGATCGCACTCATCGGTTCCGGCATGATCGGCGGAACGCTCGCACACATGATCGGCCTGAAGGAGCTGGGCGATGTGGTGCTGTTCGACATCGCCGAGGGCATTCCGCAGGGCAAGGGGCTCGATATCGCCGAGTCCGCGCCGGTCGACGGGTTCGACGCCAAATATGTCGGCGCCAATTCTTATGAGGCGATCAAGGGCGCCGATGTGTGCATCGTCACCGCCGGCGTGCCGCGCAAGCCGGGCATGAGCCGCGACGATCTGCTCGGCATCAATCTCAAGGTGATGGAGCAGGTGGGCGCCGGCATCAAGAAATATGCGCCCGATGCGTTCGTCATCTGCATCACCAACCCGCTCGACGCGATGGTCTGGGCGCTGCAGCAGTTTTCGGGCCTACCCAAGAACAAGGTGTGCGGCATGGCCGGCGTGCTGGATTCGGCACGTTTCCGCCACTTCCTTGCCGAGGAGTTCGATGTCTCGGTCGAGGACGTGACCGGGTTCGTGCTGGGCGGCCATGGCGACACGATGGTGCCGCTGACCCGTTATTCGACCGTTGCCGGCATTCCGCTGCCGGACCTCGTGAAGATGGGCTGGACAACCAAGGACAAGCTCGACGCCATCGTGCAGCGCACGCGCGACGGCGGTGCCGAAATCGTTGGCCTCCTGAAAACCGGGTCGGCCTATTACGCGCCCGCCTCGTCGGCGATCGCCATGGCGGAGAGCTATCTGAAGGACAAGAAGCGCGTCCTGCCCTGCGCGGCGCATTTGAACGGCCAGTATGGCGTCAAGAACATGTATGTGGGCGTGCCGACCGTGATCGGCGCTGGCGGTGTCGAGCGCATCATCGAAATCGATCTGAACAAGACCGAGCAAAAGATGTTCGACAAGTCGGTGGCGGCGGTTGCCGGGTTGTGCGAGGCTTGCTCGAACATCGCGCCGAAC
Source organism: Roseitalea sp. (assembly GCA_017642895.1). Lineage (GTDB taxonomy): Bacteria > Pseudomonadota > Alphaproteobacteria > Rhizobiales > Rhizobiaceae > Roseitalea. Next base: position 30,718 of record JAEPON010000017.1, on the reverse strand, counting down.
CTGAAATAGCAGCGGGCCGGACAGCAGCAGTGCCAGGGGAACGACATCGGGGGCAGATCGGGCCACGGTACGCGGCAGCGTTGCTGTCCGCCGGTGCGTGCCTTGTCGCCGCCGGCCCGGCGCATGCCGCCGAGAGCGTCTACACGACGCTTGACCTCGATGCCTGTGCGGTGCTCGCCCAGGACCGCGAATCCGGCGGCATCGCGCTGCAATGCGACGGCCTGCCGGGCCATCCGGTGTTCGCGTCCGAGGGCGATCTGCGCTTCGATGTCGACTATGGCCAGCCCAACGCGCGCTGGGAGAGCTTCGGGCCGTTCAATTCGATCCATGACGCCGTCGAATGGCGCGTTGTGGACGGTGTGCCCCATGCGGCGATCCTGCGCTTTTTCGTCGACACGGGCATGACCGGCGGCGCCGAGGACAAGGGCGAGGCGCTTGTCGTCTCCAAGGTCGGCACGGACACGGCGCCGGGCTGCGTTGTTGCGGTCGTCGATGCCAAGGTCGAACAGGCCAATGGCGTGGCGCGCGGGGCGGCCGCCATGGCCCCCCGTTTTGCCTGCGGCACCGATATGCCCGTCTCCATCGGACCCGAGGGCAGTTTCGCCCACAGCTTCCATTCCATCGTGCCGGAAGGCCAATGAAACCCACGCTTGATCAAAGGCAGACCCAATGAACATTCATGAATATCAGGCCAAGCGCCTTCTGCATTCCTACGGCGCGCCGGTGGCGGCAGGCGTTGCGGTCTATTCGGTCGAGCAGGCCGAGGAGTGGGCGCAGAAGCTGCCCGGACCGCTCTACGTGGTGAAATCGCAGATCCATGCGGGCGGCCGCGGCAAGGGCAAGTTCAAGGAACTGGGCGACGATGCCAAGGGCGGCGTGCGGCTGGCGAACTCGGTGGAGGAAGTCGTCGAGAACGCCAAGGAAATGCTCGGCAACACGCTGGTCACCAAGCAGACCGGTCCCGCCGGCAAGCAGGTCAACCGCCTCTATGTCGAGGATGGCGCCGATATCGACCGGGAACTGTATCTTTCAATCCTGATCGACCGGACGACGGGCCGGCCGGCCTTCGTCGTCTCGACCGAGGGCGGCATGGATATCGAGGCGGTTGCCGAGGAAACACCGGACAAGATCACGACGCTGCCGATCGACCCGGCCAAGGGGATGACCGAAGCGGACGCCAAGAAGCTCAACCGGGCGCTGAAGCTGACCAAGCAGGCGGCCAAGGACGGGTTGGAACTGTTCCCGACGCTCTACAAGGCGTTCACCGAAAAGGACATGAGCCTTCTGGAAGTGAACCCGCTGATCGTCATGAAGGACGGCCATCTGCGCGTGCTCGACGCCAAGGTCTCGTTCGACAACAATGCGCTCTTCCGCCACGACGACATTGTCGAACTGCGTGATGTGACCGAAGAGGACGACAAGGAGATCGAAGCCTCCAAGCATGATCTCGCCTATGTCGCGCTCGACGGCAATATCGGCTGCATGGTCAACGGCGCCGGGCTTGCCATGGCGACGATGGACATCATCAAGCTCTATGGCGCCGAGCCCGCCAACTTCCTCGATGTGGGCGGCGGCGCGTCCAAGGAAAAGGTCACCGCAGCGTTCAAGATCATCACCGCCGACCCGAATGTCAAAGGCATTCTGGTCAACATTTTCGGCGGCATCATGCGCTGCGACGTGATCGCCGAGGGCGTGGTTGCGGCCGTCAAGGAAGTCGGCCTTGAAGTGCCGCTGGTCGTGCGCCTCGAAGGCACGAACGTCGATCAGGGCAAGGCCATCATCAATGAAAGCGGGCTGAACGTGATCGCCGCCGACGATCTGGACGATGCCGCGCAGAAAATCGTTGAAGCGGTGAAGGGGTGATGCATGCAGACGCAGAGCACGGCGGAACTGATCGCGGCATGGCTGCCGTTTCTCGTTCTGCTCGCCGTGGTCTGGGTCGGCTACCGCTATTCCATGAAACACTACAGGTCGCACGTCGATGAGGTGAATGCCGTCAATCAGCAGATTGTCGACACCAACCGCGAGATGATCGCCGAGCTCAAAGAGATAAAGCAGATTTTGAAGGACCAGAACTGATGTCCATCCTCATCAACAAAGACACAAAGATTCTCGTGCAGGGCCTGACCGGCAAGACCGGGACCTTCCACACCGAACAGGCGCTGGCCTATTTCGGCACGCAGATGGTCGGCGGCATCCACCCCAAGAAGGGTGGCGAGACCTGGACGGCCGGCGAGGGCGCCGGCGAGAAGGCGGGCACGGAACTGCCGATCTTTGCCACCGTCGCCGAGGGCAAGAAGGCCACCGGCGCCAACGCATCGGTCGTCTATGTGCCGCCGGCGGGCGCGGCGGCGGCGATCATCGAGGCGATCGACGCCAAGATCCCGTTGATCATCTGCATCACCGAAGGCATTCCGGTGATGGACATGGTCCAGGTCAAGGCCAAGCTCGACAAGTCGAAATCGCGCCTGATCGGCCCGAACTGTCCCGGTGTTCTGACGCCGGAAGAATGCAAGATCGGCATCATGCCGGGCCGCATCTTCAAGAAGGGCTCGGTGGGCATCCTGTCGCGCTCGGGCACGCTGACCTATGAGGCGGTCTTCCAGACCACCAATGAGGGCCTTGGCCAGTCGACGGCGGTCGGCATTGGCGGCGACCCGGTCAAGGGCACCGAGTTCATCGACATGCTCGATCTGTTCCTCGACGATCCGGAAACCGAATCGATCATCATGATCGGCGAGATCGGCGGCAGCGCGGAGGAAGATGCCTGCGAATGGCTCAAGGAGCAGGCGGCCAACGGCCGCAAGAAGCCGATGGTCGGCTTCATCGCCGGCCGCACCGCGCCGCCCGGACGCACGATGGGCCATGCGGGCGCCGTTATATCCGGCGGCAAGGGCGGCGCCGAAGACAAGATCAAGGCGATGGAGGATGCGGGCATCCGCGTTTCGCCGTCGCCGGCACAGCTCGGCAAGACGCTGGTCGAGGTGCTCAAGGGCTGAGGCCCGGACAGGATGGCCGTGCCCCTTCAGGGGCATAGCCGGCCCGAAAGGGCGGGGCGGGCAAGACCTGCTCGACAGGGGGAACGACAAGCGCGGAACCGCCGCGCGGCAAGGGAAACCCGAAGGAGCCGGAACGGGGCGTTCCGGATAGGTGACTGACATGGCACGCAAGGACCAAGCCAACGACATCTTCGCCGGAACCTCGTTCCTTTATGGCGGCAACGCGCTCTACATCGAACAGATGCAGGCGCGCTATGAGGAAGACCCGGCTTCGGTTTCCGGGGAATGGCGCGAATTCTTCGAAGGGCTGTCCGACAATCGCGACGATGTGATCAAGACCGCCGAGGGACCGTCCTGGGAGCAGGATCACTGGCCGGTGCCGGCGAATGGCGAACTGACATCGGCGCTCGACGGCGACTGGGGCGAAGTCGAAGCCCACATGAACGGCAAGATCGCCGAGAAGGCGCAGTCGGCGGGCGGCATCTCGACCGAGGAACTGCTGCGCGCCACGCGCGATTCGGTGCGCGCGATCATGATGATCCGTGCCTATCGCATGCGCGGCCATCTGCATGCGGATCTCGACCCGCTCGGGCTTGCCGGCCACAAGGAAGACTATAACGAGCTGCACCCGTCCACTTACGGCTTTCAGGAAAGCGACTACGACCGGCCGATCTTCATCGACCACGTGCTCGGGCTCGAATATGCGACGATCCCGCAGATGCTCGACATCCTCAAGCGCACCTATTGCGGCACGATGGCGGTCGAGTTCATGCACATCTCCCATCCAGAGGAGAAGTCCTGGCTGCAGCAGCGCATCGAGGGGCCGGACAAGGGCGTCGAGTTCACCCCCAACGGCAAGAAGGCGATCCTGCAGAAACTGATCGAGGCGGAAGGCTTCGAACAGTTCATCGACGTCAAATACAAGGGCACCAAGCGCTTCGGCCTCGATGGCGGCGAGTCGCTGATCCCGGCGCTTGAGCAGATCATCAAGCGCGGCGGCCAGCTTGGCCTGAAAGACATCGTGTTCGGCATGGCGCACCGGGGCCGGCTGAACGTTCTGACCCAGGTGATGGGCAAGCCGCACCGGGCGCTCTTCAACGAGTTCAAGGGCGGCTCGTTCGTGCCCGATGATGTGGAAGGGTCCGGCGATGTCAAATACCATCTGGGCGCATCGTCCGACCGCCAGTTCGATGACAACAATGTCCATTTGTCGCTGACCGCCAACCCCTCGCATCTGGAGATCGTCAATCCGGTGGTGCTGGGCAAGGCACGCGCCAAGCAGGACCAGCATGCCGGCGGGGCGCACCGGCCCGAGATCGTGCCGCTCGAAGACCGCGCCGAGGTGCTGCCGCTCTTGCTGCATGGCGATGCGGCGTTTGCCGGGCAGGGCGTCGTCGCCGAATGTCTGGGTCTTTCGGCACTGCGCGGCCATCGCGTGGCCGGTTCGATCCACTTCATCATCAACAACCAGATCGGCTTTACGACCAATCCTTATTTCTCGCGGTCGTCGCCCTATCCGTCCGATGTCGCCAAGATGATTGAAGCGCCGATCTTCCATGTGAATGGCGATGACCCCGAAGCGGTTGTCTATGCGGCCAAGGTGGCGATCGAATTCCGGATGAAGTTCCACAAGCCGGTGGTCATCGACATGTTCTGCTACCGGCGGTTCGGCCACAATGAGGGCGACGAGCCGGCCTTCACGCAGCCGATCATGTACCGGACGATCCGCAAGCACAAAACGACGGTGCAGCTCTATTCCGACAAGCTGATCGCCGAAGGCCACGTCACGGTCGATGATGCGGAAAAAATGAAGACCGACTGGCGCGAGAATCTCGAGATCGAGTTCCAGGCCGGCGACGACTACAAACCCAACAAGGCGGACTGGCTGGACGGCAAATGGTCGGGCCTGCAGCGCGCCGACAATGAGGATGAGCGCCGCCGCGGCAAGACCAACGTGCCGCTCAAGACGCTGAAGGACATCGGCAAGCAGCTCACCACCATCCCCAAGGACCTCAATGTCCACCGTACGATCAAGCGGTTCCTCGACAATCGCGCCAAGATGATCGAGAGCGGCGAGGGCATCGACTGGGCGACCGCCGAGGCGCTGGCATTCGGTTCGATCCTGCTCGACGGGCAGGGCGTGCGGCTGTCGGGCCAGGATTGCGAGCGCGGCACCTTCTCGCAGCGCCATTCGGTGCTCTACGACCAGGAGACCGAAGCCCGTTACACGCCGCTCAACGACATCAAGGCGGGCCAGGGCCGCTATGAGGTCATCAACTCGATGCTGTCGGAAGAGGCGGTGCTCGGCTTCGAATATGGCTATACGCTGGCCGAGCCGAACGCGCTGACGCTCTGGGAAGCGCAGTTCGGCGATTTCGCCAATGGTGCGCAAGTGCTGTTCGACCAGTTCATCTCGTCGGGCGAACGCAAATGGTTGCGCATGTCCGGCCTCGTCTGCCTTTTGCCGCACGGCTATGAAGGCCAGGGGCCGGAGCATTCCTCGGCGCGGCTCGAGCGCTTTTTGCAGATGTGCGCCGAGGACAATATGCAGGTTGCCAACTGCACGACGCCGTCCAACTATTTCCACATCCTGCGGCGCCAGCTCAAACGCGAGTTCCGCAAGCCGCTGATCCTGATGACGCCCAAATCGCTGCTGCGGCACAAGCGTGCGACATCGACGCTGGCCGAGATGTCCGGGGAGAGCGCGTTCCACCGGCTCTTGTGGGACGATGCGGAGTATCGCAAGGACGATTCGGAGATCAAGCTGGTCACCGATTCCAAGATCCGGCGCGTCGTTCTGTGCACCGGCAAGGTCTATTACGACCTTTACGAGGAGCGTGAGGAGCGCGGCATCAACGATGTCTATCTGTTGCGGGTCGAGCAGCTCTACCCGTTCCCGGCCAAGGCGCTGATCACCGAATTGTCGCGGTTCAAGAACGCCGAGATGGTCTGGTGCCAGGAAGAACCCAAGAACATGGGCGCCTGGGCGTTCATCGATCCCTATCTGGAGTGGGTTCTGGCGCACATCAACGCCAAGCATGCGCGCGTGCGCTATACCGGCCGGCCGGCCGCCGCATCGACGGCCACCGGCGTGATGAGCACCCACAAGGCACAGCTCGCCGCATTCCTCGAGGATGCGCTGGGCGACTGAGAAGAGTGAAACAAGCTAACTGACTGACTTTCAAAGTCCGGGGAAGACCGAACATGGCAAAAGAAATCCGCGTACCCACGCTCGGTGAATCGGTCACCGAAGCCACCATCGGCCAATGGTTCAAGAAGCCTGGCGACAGTGTTGCCGACGGCGAAACGCTGGTGGAACTGGAAACAGACAAGGTGACGCTGGAGGTTCCCTCGCCGGGCGCCGGCACGCTCGGCGAAATCGTCGCCAATGAGGGCGACACGGTCGAGGTGGACGCGCTTCTGGGCATGCTGACAGAGGGCGCCGGAGCCGGGACGGCGGCCGCCTCCGACGGCAAGGCTGCCGACGTCAAAAAGGACGCATCGCCCCAACCGGCGCCTTCGGGCTCGGAGACGCAATCGCCGGGCGCGAAGGACGCCAAGCGCGACATGCCGCCGGCGCCTTCGGCGGCCAAGATGATGGAAGAAAAGGGCATGACCGCCGATCAGGTCGACGGTTCGGGCAAGCGCGGACAGGTGCTGAAATCCGACGTTCTCGATGCGGTCGCCAGGGGCGCACAGGCAGCCCCGGCTCCGAGCCCCGCACCGCAGGCCGCGCGCGCGCCGTCAAGCGCCGACGATCAGGTGCGCGAGGAACGCGTGCGGATGACCAAGCTGCGCCAGACCATCGCACGGCGGCTCAAGGACGCGCAGAACACCGCCGCGATGCTGACCACCTACAATGAGGTGGACATGAGCGCCGTCATGGCGATGCGCAAGAAATACAAGGATCTGTTCGAGAAAAAGCATGCGGTGAAGCTTGGCTTCATGGGCTTTTTCACCAAGGCCGTCACCCACGCGCTCAAAGAAATCCCGTCGGTGAATGCCGAGATCGACGGCACCGACATCATTTTCAAGAACTACGCCCATATCGGCGTGGCCGTCGGCACAGACAAGGGGCTGGTCGTGCCGGTGGTGCGCGATGCCGACCGAATGTCGATCGCCGAGGTGGAACTGGAGATCGGACGGCTTGGCAAGGCGGCGCGCGACGGCAACCTTTCCATGGCCGACATGCAGGGTGGGACGTTCACCATTTCCAATGGCGGCGTCTATGGCTCTTTGATGTCCTCGCCGATCCTCAACGCGCCGCAATCGGGCATTTTGGGCATGCACAAGATCCAGGAGCGACCCATGGCGATCAATGGCGAGGTGGTGATCCGGCCGATGATGTATCTGGCGCTCAGCTACGACCACCGGATCGTCGACGGCAAGGAAGCGGTGACGTTCCTCGTGCGCGTCAAGGAGAGCCTGGAAGACCCCGAGCGCTTCGTGCTCGATCTTTGACCGGCTGAGACTGACAGGAAGGACCCGCAGCGGACTGCGGAGGGATGCAAGATGGCTTATGATGTTGTGGTGATCGGTTCGGGACCGGGCGGGTATGTGTGCGCGATCAAGGCGGCGCAACTGGGGCTGAAAACGGCGATCGTCGAGAAATGGCCGACGCTGGGCGGCACCTGCCTCAACATTGGCTGCATCCCCTCCAAGGCGCTGCTGCACGCTTCCGACATTTTCCACGAGGCCGGCCACAGCCACAAGGCACTTGGCGTCGATGTCGGCGCGCCCAAGCTCGATCTCAAGGCGATGATGGCGCACAAGGACGCCACGGTGAAATCCAATGTCGACGGCGTCTCCTTCCTGATGAAGAAGAACAAGGTCGATGTAAAAAAAGGCACGGGATCGGTTCTCGGCGAGGGCAAGGTCGCGGTCACCGGCGAAGACGGCAAGGTCGAGGAGATCGAGACCAGGAACATCGTCATCGCTACCGGGTCGGATGTCGCTGGCATTCCCGGCGTCGATGTCGAATTCGACGAGAAGGTGATCGTATCGTCGGAGGGCGCGCTGTCGCTCGCCAAGGTGCCTGGCAAGATGATCGTCGTCGGCGGCGGGGTGATCGGCCTGGAACTGGGTTCGGTCTGGGCGCGGCTCGGGGCCGAGGTTACCGTGGTCGAATATCTCGACACGATCCTGGGCGGCATGGACAGCGATGTGGCACGGCAGTTCCAGAAGATGCTGGCCAAGCAGGGCCTCACCTTCAAGCTGGGTGCCAAGGTCACCGATGTGCACAAGGCCGGCAAGGGCGGCCATGTCACCTATGAGCCGGTCAAGGGCGGCGATGCCGAGACGCTGAACGCCGATGTCGTCCTGGTGGCGACGGGCCGCAAACCCTACACGGAAGGCTTGGGACTTGAGTCCGCCGGCGTTGTGCTGGACGATCGCGGTCGCGTCGACATCAACGAGCATTGGCAGACTTCGGTGCCCGGCGTCTGGGCGATCGGCGATGTGGTCAAGGGACCGATGCTCGCGCACAAGGCCGAGGATGAGGGTATGGCGGTGGCCGAGCGGATGGCCGGTCAGGCCGGCCATGTCAATTACGGCGTCATCCCGTCGGTCGTCTATACCGAGCCCGAGGTCGCCTCGGTCGGCAAGACCGAGGACGAGTTGAAGGCCGAAGGGGCCGATTATGTGGTCGGCAAGTTTCCCTTCTCCGCCAATGGCCGCGCGCGCGCCATGCTGGCGACGGACGGTTTCGTCAAAGTGCTCGCCGACAAGGCGACCGACCGGGTTTTGGGCGCCCACATTGTCGGCAAGGGTGCCGGCGACCTGATCCACGAATGCGCGGTGCTGATGGAGTTTGGCGGCTCGTCGGAGGATCTGGCGCGGACCTGCCATGCGCACCCGACCATGAGCGAGGCCGTGCGCGAGGCGGCGCTTGCCTCGAGCACGGGCAAACCGCTGCACATGTGAGTCATGCCCCTTGGTACACGAGGTCGCAACGCCGTTGCCCGATCCGGTGATGCCTGACGCCGACTGGGCCGATGGCTGGAGAACCAGCCCGATCAACGCCTATGCGACCGCCCGAGCGGCTGCGGAGACGGTCTTCGGGAACATGCCCGCATGGGCCAGGCGGCTTCTGGTTGTGCGCGACATCCTGGTCGCGCCGCTCGGCCTTCAAACGGATGGGAACCGACGCGACGGCCCTGATGGCGAGCGGATCGGGATCTTCTCGCTGATCAGCGACGCGCCCGGTCGCGTCGTGGTCGGCATGGATGACGTCCATCTCGATTTCCGCTGTGTTGTCGATCTGGACGGCGCCGACGATGGTCAAACCGTCACCGTGCGGACGCTGATCCGCCGGCACAACCGGCTCGGCCGCACCTATTTGGCGACCATCCTGCCGTTCCACCGGCTGATCGTTCGGGCGTGCCTGAGGCGGCTATAGAGCGTTCAATCCCATGACAGAATGCTTCAGCCGATAGCGACGCCCAACATGAGTGAATTGTAACTTTTTGCCAAAACGCAGGTCCGATAAACAACCAATTGACGTTTGGTGTCGTATCGAGCGGGAAGCCGTGCGCTGCGCCCGGCCGGTCCGACGACCAACCAGAACAACAGGAGCCGCAATGACACTCTCTCGCCGAGCCCGCTTGATCGCCCTGGCCGCAACCATGGGCCTGGCATTGCCTGCCCTGTCCCATGCAGCCGATGAATATGGCAGCGCCGCGCCGGGCATCGAGTTCGAGATCGGTGCCGCCGCCAATGTCGCGCCGCGCTATGAGGGCGCATCGGAGATGCTGGTCACGCCGGTGCCGTTGATCAAGATCCACCGGCTGACGCTGCCGAACGGCTTCCAGATCGGCGGACGGGATCGCGGCGGCTTCTCCGTCTCGCCATCGTTCAATGTTCGCGGCGCGCGCAAGGCAACCGATACGCCGGCGCTGACCGGCTTGGCCGATGTCGATCTGGCCGTCGAGTTCGGCGCGGAAGTTTCCTACGAGGCCGAGTATTTCCGGTTGCATGCCAATCTGCGCCGTGGCTTTGGCGGTCATGAAGGCTGGGCCGGCGAAGCAGGCGCCGACCTGGTCGCGCGGCCGATGGAGGGGCTGCGCGTATCCGCCGGGCCGCGCGTTTCCTATGCCGACGACCGCTATATGGACACCTATTTCAGCGTACCGGCCGGCACCGCCGGGTTCGCCGCGTTCAACGCCGATGGCGGGATCAAGAGCTATGGCGCCGGGGTCGGCGTGCGGAAGGACTTCGACAATTCATGGGCCATCATCGGCGAAGCGGGCTATGACCGGCTGACGGGCGATGCCGGTTCGTCGCCGGTCACCGCCGTCGGCAGCCGTGACCAGTTCAGCGTCCGGCTCGGTGTGGTCCGGAAGTTTCGTTTCGACTTTTGACGTTAAGCTTGGGACACACAAAAACCCGGCGGTCGCGTGGACTGCCGGGTTTTTGTCGATGGAGGTCGGGAACGGTCGCTCAGGCTTTGTGCCAGGCGTCCAGATATTTGATGAGCCAGGCATCGACCGGCGCCTGCGCCACTTCGACCTTGGTCATCTTGCTGTAGTCGACGGGGGTCTGCGCCACGGTCTGCTTGCTCCAGTTGCAAGCCGATGCGGCGGTTGCGCCAGCCATAAACAACGCGGCTGCCACGGACAGGGTCGTCATCCGCATGGACAGTCTCCTCGTTTGCGGTCCCACAGCGGGACGACTGGAGGTTAGGGCGCGACGGCATCTTCGCAAAGGGCTCAGATGATCACAGATTGTTGCCCTTCACCCTCGTGCGGCCTTTGAACGGCCCGCGCGGCAAGGTTCAGTTAACCCCGATGACGCTAGATGGGGGCGAACCGAAGCGGTGGTGGCACGGTGATTTCCTCCGGCGACGACATTGTTGATGTCCAGTTCGAGACGGTCGGGCCGGCGACGCGGACGGTGCGCAAGCCCCGCCGCGCGGCCGATCCGGCGCCGGATCGCGGGCTGGGCCTTTTCCGGACCGTCGATCGCCGGGCGAAGACGGCACGGCAGCCGATGCCCCTGCCCGTGTTTGCGTTGATCGCGACGCTCAGCGCCTGTGCGTCCTTTTATGTCGCCGGCGGCCATGCCTTGTTTGCGGCGACGGCTGTCGTCACAACGCAGCCGACCGCGCCATCGGGCATGGTGCTCGAAGACACGGCAATACGCATCGATACGTCCGGCCGCCGGGCCGTCTTCGTGGTCCGTGCGACGATCGCCAATGCGCGTGAAGTGACCGGCACGGTGCCGGCCGTTGCCATCACCTTCGAACGCGGCGACGGCGCCGGTTCGGTGACCCACACGATCACACGCGGCGAAAGGTTGGCTCCGGGAGAACGCATGGCCTTTACAACACGCATTCCGGCGGGCGACTATGCCGGCACTGAACCGCGAATCGCGCTTGTCACCCGCCACTGAGGCCATGCAGATCGTCCGAGGAAAGCGTATCGACGTGCTCTTCCCCGCTTCGGCGATTGCCCGGCGCAATCTCGAGCTGGCGAAAGAAATCGCCGCGCATGATTACAGGGACCTTCTGGTCATCTCGGTCCTGAAGGGTTCGTTCATTTTCGCCGCCGACCTGATCCGCGCCATGCACGACGTCGGCCTGGCGCCCGAGGTCGAATTCATGATGCTGTCGACCTACGGCGCCGGCACGGAAGCCGGCGAGGTCAAGATGCTGCGCGACATCGACAGCGATGTGAAGGGGCGCGATGTCCTCTTGATCGACGACATACTGGAATCGGGCACCACCTTGACCCATGCGCGGAAAATCCTGTTGGAGCGCGGCGCCCGTTCGGTGGCGATCGCGGTTCTGCTGGACAAGCGGACGCGGCGCAGCGCCAAGACGCCGCTCGATGCCAACTTCACCGGCTTTGAATGTCCCGACCATTTCGTGGTCGGCTATGGCATGGATGTCGGCCATGCCTTCCGCGAACTGCCCTTTGTGGGCGTTGTGACAGGAGATGCCTGACCGATGGCGCGGATTCTCGTGGTCGATGACGACCATTCGGTGCGCAGCTTCACCGCCCGCGCGCTGACCCTGGACGGCCATGAGGTCGATCAGGCCGACGATGGCGATCTGGCGCTGGAACGGATCGCCGACAAGTCCGGCGCCTACGATCTGGTTGTGTCGGACATCCGGATGCCGGCGATGGACGGCATCGCCATGGCCCGGACAGCGGTCAAGGATTTCCCGGATCTCCGCATCCTTTTGATGACCGGCTATGCCGAGCAGCGCGAGCGCGCCGCCGACGTGGAAAAGATCGTCATCGATGTGGTGTCCAAGCCGTTCACGCTCGCCGATATTCGCGGTGCGGTGACCAACGCGCTGGCGGCGTGATCAAACGGGCCTGACGATCAGACGTAGGTTGCGGCGACCGCCGGATTGTCGCGCATCAGCGCGGCACGCAGCTTTTCGAGCGCGCGGTTCTCGATCTGCCGCACGCGCTCCTTGGAAATGCCCAGTTCGGTGCCCAGCGATTCGAGGGTCGCGCCGTTTTCGGCCAGCCGTCGCTTGGCGATGATCCGCATCTCGCGTTCATTGAGCACGTCCATGGCCTCGCGCAGCCAGATCGACCGACGTTCGGTGTCGATCTGGTCCTCGACAAGCTCGTCCTGAAGCGGACGGTCATCGACGAGGAAATCCATGCGGGTCGAGGTCGTGCTCTCATCGTCGGACACCGGTTGGCTCAGCGAGGTGTCCGGACCCGAAAGCCGCGAATCCATCAGTGCGACATCCTTTTCGGCGACGCCCAGCGCATCGGAAATCTGGCGGTACATGGCCGCCTTGGAGACCGGCGCGCCGGATCGGCTGAGCTTGGCGCGCAACCGTCGCAGATTGAAGAACAGCGCCTTTTGCGCCGAAGACGTGCCGCCGCGCACGATCGACCAGTTGCGCAGGATATAGTCTTGCATCGAGGCGCGGATCCACCATGTCGCATAGGTCGAAAAGCGGACCTCGCGTTCGGGCTCGAACCGTGCCGCCGCTTCGAGAAGCCCGACATAGCCTTCCTGGATGAGATCGCTCATCGGCAGGCCGAAACTGCGGAATTTGGAGGCCATGGAGATGACCAGACGCATGTGCGCGGTGGTAATCTGGTGGAGCGCTTCCTGGTCCCGGTCGTCCTTCCAGCGCACCGCGAGGGCATGTTCCTCGTCGCGCTCCAGATAGGGTGCATTCATGGCCATGCGGACCATGTCGCGTCGTGCCGGTTCCGACTTCATCATGCTCTCCCAAGAGCGGTTTTTCCCCGCTTCATCAGGAGATACGCAGTATTTGACGTTCCGGTTCAGTCCGACCGGGAAAAACTTGCTGTCAAAGTTGCAGATGGCGCGGCATATGAGTGCGAGATCTCGCCCATCGCGCATGAAAAAGCCGGCGCGGAATGCCGCGCCGGCCTTGTCATGAATTCGCTACGAAACCTGGCGTTGGCCGGATCAGGCGGCCTGTTCCTGCGAACCACCCTCATCGTTCTCGGCCTTGTTGGCCCGCTTCGGTCCCAGCTTGAGATTGGTCTCGATGAGGCGCACGGCCTCGGTCTCGGACACCTTCTTGACGGCGGCGATCTCGCGCGCCATCCGGTCGAGCGCGGCCTCATAGAGCTGGCGCTCGGAATAGGATTGCTCGGGCTGGTTCTCGGCGCGGTAGAGGTCGCGCACCACTTCGGCGATCGAGATCAGGTCGCCCGAATTGATCTTGGCGTCATATTCCTGCGCGCGGCGCGACCACATGGTCCGCTTGATGCGCGCGCGGCCCTGAAGAACCTTGAGAGCACGGTCGACGAAACCGCTTTCGGCGAGCTTGCGCATGCCGATCGACAGTGCCTTTGCGACCGGAACCTTGAGGCGCATCTTGTCCTTCTGGAACTCGATGACGAACAGTTCCAGTGTGTGGCCTGCGACTTCCTGCTCCTCGATGGCCGTGATCTGGCCGACGCCATGGGCCGGGTAAACGATGAACTCGTTGGTCCGAAATCCCTGGCGTTGCGAGGCTTTTTTGGGCGAAGATGCCATGTTTTTCATACTCCCTGCCGGACGAGACACTTGCCGGGCTTTGGTTTGCGGCGCGAGCCGATTGGCAATGACGCAGGCGCACGACAAAGCCGGGAGACCATCGGTTGCGGAGGGCGGAAACCCACCACACGACCGATCTGACCCGGCTTTAGGACCTCTTGGAAGTGCGCGGCAAAGCGCAGAGCATCGTGGCTGAAAGCGGCATTACTTGGTCATATAGCATGAATCTGCGGTTTTTTCAACGCTGTGGCCGCTTGCGGGAAGCCGCGGTAAGAAATCATCAACCATGTGGTTAATGCGATGATGCGCTGCAATATGCGCGCAAAGCCCTGTGCGCAGGCCCAAGGCCCGCCGGCCGCGTCTAGTCGCCCTCGCCCGGCTCCGTGGAGAAGAGTTCCTCATACTTGCCGGGCTTGCCGTCATAGCTGTCCGCATCGGGCATCGGATCACGCTTGATCGTGATGTTGGGCCACTTCTCGGCATATTCCGTGTTGATTTTCAACCACTTGTCGAGACCCGGCTCCGTGTCGGGCTTGATCGCGTCCGCCGGACATTCCGGTTCGCACACCCCGCAATCGATGCATTCGTCGGGATGGATGACGAGCATGTTCTCGCCTTCATAGAAGCAATCGACCGGACACACTTCCACGCAATCGGTGTATTTGCAGCGGATGCAATTGTCGGTCACGATATAGGTCACGGTGTCACTCCAAATCTGCGCGCCGCAAAAGCTGACGTAAAAGGTTTTGTTATCGCGCACAAGGCTCGGACGGGGCCGGTCCGGCGAGTCCCGGCCCGATTTTGGGATGATGGCGACGAGATGCCGCAGGCACCGGCTTTCACCATGGTTCGCCGTCGCGATCAAGCTTGTCGATCGCGCGCCGCTCTTTCTTGGTTGGCCGTCCGCTGCCGCGCTCACGCAACGGGACGGCACCGTCCAGCGGCGACCCCGGCTTTTCGGGTGGCGGCGGGCTCATGTCTTCGTACAGCAGCCGCGCTTCCGGCGCGGGGCCGCGCCGGGTTCCGCAATCAAGGACTTTCAGGACCAGGACGCGGCGATCGGCGCTGATCGTCAGAACGTCGCCGGCGGAGATGGCGCGGCTGGGCTGGGTGATCTTGGCGGCGTTGACGCGCACGCCGCCCAAGCCGACGAGCTTTGCGGCGAGCGACCGCGATTTGACCACGCGGGCGAAGAACAGCCATTTGTCGATCCGCTGCCGGTCCGGGCCGGCAGCGGGCAGACGAGGCTCGGCCGCTGGCCGATCGCTCATTTGTCGAGCTGGTCCTTGAGCGCCTGCAGCTTGGCGAAGGGCGAATCCGGATCGGCCACTTTCTCGCGCGGACGCGGCGGCTTGGCGATGGTTACGCGCGGGCCGTCGCCCTTGCCGCCGTTGCGCGGCGGACGCTTGCCCTTGGGGCGTCCTTGTCCGGCTCCGGCGCGCTCGCCCTTGCGGCCATCGCCACGTCCCTCATTGCCCTTGCGGTCCTGATCGCGGCGGCCTTGGCGCGCATGGGCCGGCCGGTCAGGGCGGCCTTGCCGCCACACCAGCACCGGGGCCGACGGTTCGGCGTCCGCATCCGTCGCGGCATCCGACGCTGCGGGGGGTTCCGATGTGGCCGGCTCGGCCTTGGTGCCGGGTTCATCGGCCTCCGCCTTCGCCGCGGGCTCTTCGGCAGTGGCAGCTTCTGCGCTGCCGGCCTCGGCAGACGGTTCCGTGACGGGCGCCGGCTGTTCAGCACCGGCGGGTGGGGCCGTTTCAGCGGTCCCGACCGCAGCTTCGGTTGTCGTATCGGCCGTCACGGCGGTGTCAGGCGCGGGCGTGTCTTCACCGGCAACGGGCCCGGAAGCCGGCTCGGCTTTCGGCTCGGCCGGCGTTGGCGCATGTTGCGCGCGCAATGCGGCCAGCGCCGCCTCGGCATCGGCTGCGTCGACGCTCTCGTGCCGGTAGCCGAGCGCCTTGAGCACTTCGGTCATGTCCTCCATCGTCGCGCCGAGGATCGACAGCATGCCCGGTGTGACGATGAAGCGGCCATTGCCATAGGCGCCCTCGGGCAGCGTGTCGCCGCCGGGCTTGAAGAAGATGCAAGGCCGGATCAGGTCGGCGAGCCGTTCGAGAATATCGACGCGCACCGCGCGCGGCCCCAGATGCCGGTAGCCGGCAAGCTTGAAGAAATCCCGGTCATAGCCCTGATCGGTGACGAGCGAGGTGCGGCCGCTCGCCAGAAGCGTGACCACGTCGCCATAGCCCGGCTTGTCGCGGCTGTCGCTGGTCAGTGCCCAGAGCAGCGTCAGAAGGCCCGCCGGGGCGGGTTTGATCAGGGCCGGCACGAAGATGTGGTAGAAGCCGAACCGGACGCCATAGCGGCGCAGCGCGGCGCGGCCATCCTGATCGAGCGATTTGAGATCGGCGGCGATGTCGCGGCGCTGCACGATGCCGAAATTCTCGATCAGGCGAAACGCGATGCCGCGCGCGATGCCTGACAGTTCGTCGGCTTTTTTCAGGTCCGTCAGCGGCTTGAGATGGGTTTCGATATGGAAGGCGACGAACCGTTCGGCGCGGGCGCGCACCCTGTCCAGCGCCGGCCCGCTCAACTGTTCGTCGGCCAGCATGATCACGCGTGGCGCTAGCCACTCCTCGCCGGCGGCCAGCGAGCCCACCGGGGCGCCGAGCCAGCGCACCAAACCGTCGGTACCGATCGCAAGATCGCCGTTCGGACTTGCGGCGAAGCGTTCGGCGCGGGCCTCGAACTCGCTGGCAAGCGCCTTTTGGGCCGCGCCCTTGACCGTCTTGGCGTCCTCGCCCTGCGCGCTCTGGTCGCCGGTAAAGCGGAAGCCGTCCAGCTTGCCGATGTGATGGCCCTCGACAGACACGTCTCCCGAGGGGCTGATTTCCGCTTGCATGGTCATGTTCTCTTTGAGCCGCTTCATGAGCACCGATGTCCTGCGATCAACGAAGCGTTTCGTCAAGCGCTCGTGCAGCGCGTCGGAGAGTTTGTCCTCGATCGCCCGCGTGCGTTCCTTCCAGTGCTCGGGATCGGCCAGCCAGCCGGGCTGGTGCGACACGTAGGTCCAGGTGCGGATCTGGGCGATCCGGTGCGACAGCGTGTCGATCTCGCCATCGGTTCGGTCGGCGCGGCGCACCTGCTCGGCCATGAAGTCCTCATCGACATGGCCGGCGCGCACCAGATCGAGGAAAATGGACGAGATGATGTCGGCATGCTGGGCGGGCGCGATCTTGCGGTAGTCGGGCAGGGCGCAGACGTCCCAGAGCTGCTCGACCGAGCGTTCGTCGCCGCACGTTTCGGCAACCGTTTCGTCGCGCGACAGGAATTCAAGCGCCCGCTGATCGACGGCCGGCAGCGCACGGGTCAGACCGGGGACCGTTGGCACCATATCGAGCGAGGCTTTCAGATCGGCGATCGACGCAAAATCCAGCCGGCGGTTGCGCCATTGCAGGACCGGCAATGGCCGGAAATCGTGCCCTTCGATCCGCTGAACCATCTCGTCATCGAGCGGCGGCACGCGCGACGACACGCCAAAGGTGCCGTCGCGAATGTGGCGGCCGGCGCGTCCGGCAATCTGGGCCATCTCCGGCGGGGTCAGGTCGCGATAGGTCCGGCCATCGAACTTGCGAAGCTGTGCGAAGGCGACATGGTCGACATCGAGATTGAGGCCCATGCCGATCGCATCGGTGGCGACCAGATAGTCGACATCGCCGGACTGGAACAGTTCGACCTGCGCGTTGCGCGTACGCGGGCTGAGCGCACCCATCACCACCGCCGCGCCGCCGCGCTGGCGACGGATCAGTTCGGCCACCGCATAGACCTCTTCGGCCGAAAAGGCGACGATGGCCGACCGGCGCGGCAGGCGCGTCAGCTTGGCTGGGCCCGCATAGGACAAATGCGACATGCGCGGCCGAGCCGTGATCGTGATGCCGGGCATGAGGTCGCGCAGCAGCGGCGCGATGGTCGCCGCGCCCAGAAGCAGCGTTTCCTCGCGCCCGCGCACATTCATCAGCCGGTCAGTGAAGATGTGGCCGCGTTCGAGATCGCCGGCCAGTTGCACTTCGTCGATCGCAACGAAGGCCGCATCGGTGTCGCGCGGCATAGCCTCGACCGTGCAGACCGTGAACCGCGCCTTCTCCGGCACGATCTTTTCTTCACCGGTGACCAGCGCGACACTGGCTGTGCCGACCTTTTCGGCAACCCGGCCATAGACCTCGCGCGCCAGAAGCCGCAGCGGCAGGCCGATCACGCCGGAGGAATGGGCGACCATGCGCTCGATCGCCAGATGGGTCTTGCCGGTGTTCGTCGGACCGAGGACCGCGGTGACCGCGTGGCCCGAGACCGCGTTCTGCGCCCGGTTTTCGGACGATGGGGATGGCGTGCGCATGTGGGAGAGCATGAGTGATCGACGTCCGTGTGCCGCGCAGATAGGGCGGGCGCCGCGCCGATACCATGGCAGAGGCGCAAAAGCAGTGGATGAAGCGGCAATTTCGGGCCAGTATCACGGGTTTCCGTCCACAGCCGTTAACAACCGGAACGAGTCTGGAACGAATCGCTGACGAATCGCTGACTCGCATGGGTTGTGCTTTTGTTCCCCACCATATGTGGTTGTCGGAGCTTGCCTGACCACCACGGCTAGACTCGGTGCAAACCGTAACATGCCTGTCACAGGCTGCTACGTTAACCTTTGGCGCCGTCAAAGCTGGGCGCCATCGGCTCTCGCGATAAACGGTTGAAATTGAACGATGAAATTAACGGGCCGTTAACCATAAGTCCACCGGATTGCGCGGATTTCATTAACTTTCGGAACCGGGCGGGAACGAACCGGCGACGAATCGCTGATTGGGTAAGGTTAGCGCTTTGTTCTCACCAGATGTGGTGGGTCCATCACCGCGCCGGATACAACCATAGCGATTCATGGCGCCATCCACAGGCCCGGTATGCGCCGTCGAGTTAACGAAATGCGCGCGTTACGCGTAGCGGAGCCGCTTGTTCAACTGCCGGGCCGCGGAGCCAGCGCACCGTCGATCAGCGCGAAGGCATCGGGGCTCGACCAATGGGCCGGGCCGTTCATGTTGGCGATCACGCATCCTGCCTCGTCGACCAGAAGCGTGACTGGAAGCCCGAACGCCAAGCCGTCGCGCTTGAGCGCGTTGAACACGCCAATCGTCGGGTCGTGATAGAAAGCCAGGCCCTCAACGCCGATTTCGTCAAGGAAGGCGCGGGGTTTGTCGTCCGATCCGCCATCAACCGAGATCGCCACAACTTCGAAACCGTCGCCGCCGCGTTCGCGCTGTAATGTTTCGAGCCAGGGCATTTCTTCGCGGCACGGCGCGCACCATGTTGCCCAAAGATTGATCAGGCGTAGCCTTGCGCCCGTATCGGCCAGCGTGATCGCGGTGCCCGCATCGTCGTTGAAGGCGAGTGCGGAGAGGTTCTCGGGGTCGTCCCGGAGGGCCATCGCCGCCATGTCGCCGGTCAACAGCGGCTCGATGGCGTTCTGATAGGCTGCCGTTGCCGTACACTGCGCATTGGCGGCCTGACCGGCATGGACAGAGGCGCCGCCGCTCCCGTATATCCGCGCAGCGCCGATGGCGGCGCCCGCCACAAGGCCCAGCGCGACGAAGACGCCGATCGTCAGCGGCCAGCGGCGGGCCGACCGATTTTCATTCTTGTCCGGGGACGGATTGTCCATGTCCAGCTCATCCAAACCTGCAAACGACGCGAACGATGTGTCCAACCTGATGTGGGGTGGCCGTTTCGCCTCCGGCCCCGCCGCCATCATGGAAGAGATCAACGCATCGATCGATTTTGACCGCGCGCTCTACACCCAGGATATTGACGGGTCCATCGCACACGCCACCATGTTGGAAGCCACCGGCATCATTTCCAGTGGCGACCGTGACGCGATCATTGACGGTTTGACCGCGATCCGCGGGGAAATCGAGGCCGGAACGTTCACTTTTTCGCGCGCACTCGAGGACATTCACCTGAACATCGAGGCGCGGCTGACCGAATTGATCGGGCCGGCGGGCGGGCGGCTGCACACGACCCGCTCGCGCAACGATCAGGTGGCGCTCGATTTCAGGCTTTGGGTCAAGGCCGAATTGCAGAAGACCGAAGGGGCGCTGAAGACGCTGATCGGCACGTTCATCGACCGGGCCGAAGAGCATGCGGGCACGGTCATGCCCGGCTTCACCCATTTGCAGACGGCGCAGCCCGTCACCTTCGGCCATCACCTGATGGCCTATGCGGAGATGTTCGGCCGGGACCTGTCGCGGGTGCGCGACGCGATTGCGCGGCTCGACGAGTGCCCCCTGGGCGCGGCGGCGCTGGCGGGCACGGGTTTTCCGATCGACCGGCACATGACCGCCGAGGCGCTCGGCTTCCGCGAACCGACCCGCAACTCGATCGACACCGTCTCGGACCGCGATTTTGCGCTCGATTTCTTGTCGTCGGCCTCGATCTGCGCGACGCATCTGTCACGTCTGGCCGAGGAGATCGTCATCTGGTCGACGCCGCAATTCGGTTTCGTCACACTGTCGGACGCGTTCTCGACCGGGTCGTCGATCATGCCGCAAAAGAAGAACCCCGATGCCGCCGAACTGGTTCGCGCCAAGACCGGACGGATCAACGGCGCGCTGATCGCGCTTTCGACGGTGATGAAAGGGCTGCCGCTCGCCTATTCCAAGGACATGCAGGAAGACAAGGAACAGGTCTTCGACGCGGCCAAATCGCTCGAACTGGCGCTCGCCGCAATGACCGGCATGGTGGCCGATCTGACCGTCGACAAGGCGGCGATGAAGAAGGCGGCTGGCTCCGGCTATTCGATCGCCACCGATCTCGCCGACTGGCTGGTGCGCGAACTCGGCCTGCCGTTCCGCGAAGCCCATCATGTCACCGGCCGGGCGGTGGCGCTGGCCTCCGAACGGGGCGTCGGGCTTGAAAAGCTGACGCTCAACGATCTGCGCTCCATCCATGAGGGCATCACCGACGATGTGTTCTCGGTGCTGTCGGTCGCAAAATCCGTCGCCAGCCGGACCAGCTTTGGCGGCACCGCGCCGCGCGAAGTCAAACGGCAGGTCCGCTATTGGCGCAAGCGGCTGAAAAAGATGGGGTGAACCCGCTTGACCAAACCTTCTCCTTGAGGGGAGCTCGGCGAGCGTCGAGCAAAGCGAGACAGAGCCGGGTGGGGGTATCCATCGAACAATGATACCTCCATGTCACCCCCACCGCATCGGCTGCGTTCTGCTTGCCTCTGCTGCCTCCCCTCAAGGGGAGGCGGAAACCATCTCTTGCAACACCCAACCATTTGCCGCACACAGACGCGTTCGCCGAAAAACGAGACCGACGCCATGACCGCCTGCACAGCCCTGACCCGCACGGCCCTTGCCGCGCTTTTGCTCGCGCTCGCCGCCTGTGGGCGCGCAGGGCCGCTCGAACCGCCGCCGGCGCGCACAGGACCCGACGGCACACCCGAACAGGCGCAGCCCGAGGACGCCGACCGCCCGTTCATCCTTGACGGGCTGATCCAGTAGCGTGAGCCACGCGCCGTGAACCATTTCGATTATCGCGACGGCGTGCTGCACGCCGAGGACGTGCCGCTGCCGTTGATCGCCGAGCGGGTCGGTACACCGTTCTATTGCTACTCGACGGCGACGCTCACACGGCACTATCAGGTCTTTGCCGGTGCGTTCGCCGATATCGATGCGCTGGTCTGCTATGCGATGAAGGCCAATTCGAACCAGGCGGTGCTGGCCACGTTGGCGAAACTGGGCTCGGGCGCCGATGTGGTTTCCGAGGGCGAGTTGCGCCGCGCCCTGGCTGCCGGCATTTCCCCCGACAAGATCATGTTCTCCGGTGTCGGCAAGACAGCCGCCGAAATGGATTTTGCGCTGTCGGTGGGCATTCATTGCTTCAACGTGGAATCGGAGCCCGAACTCGAGCTTTTGTCGGCGCGCGCGGTTGCCGCCGGCAGGACCGCGCCCGTGTCGCTGCGCATCAATCCCGATGTCGATGCCAGAACCCACGCCAAGATCTCGACCGGCAAGAAGGAAGACAAGTTCGGCATTTCGTGGACCCGCGCCCGCGGTATCTATCGCCGCGCAGCGGAACTTCCGGGCCTGCGCATTACCGGCATCGACATGCATATCGGCAGCCAGATCACCGCGCTGCAGCCGTTCGATGATGCATTCGCGCTTCTGACCGATCTGGTTGGCCAGTTGCGTGCGGACGGACACACGATCGAGCATGTCGATCTGGGCGGCGGTCTGGGCATTCCCTATCGCATGGACAATGATCCGCCGCCGCTGCCCGATGATTATGCCGATATCGTCAAGAAGCATGTCCGGCCGCTTGGCGTGAAGACGATCTTTGAGCCTGGCCGGCTGATTGCGGGCAATGCCGGCATCCTCGTCACCTCCGTGATCTATCTGAAGGCGCTCGACACCAAGAATTTCGTCGTTGTCGATGCGGCGATGAACGATCTGATCCGCCCGACGCTCTATGATGCCTGGCACGATGTCTTTCCGGTGCTCGAACCGGTGCCCGAGGCGCCGCGCGTGGTCGCCGACCTGGTTGGCCCGGTGTGCGAATCGGGCGATTATCTGGCTCATGAGCGCGACATGGCCAAACCAGCGCCCGGCGCCCTTCTGGCCATCGGCTCGGCTGGCGCCTATGGCGCGGTGCAGTCGGGCACCTACAATTCCCGGCTTCTGGTGCCGGAGGTGATCGTCCATGGCGATCAATGGCATGTGGCCCGGCCACGGCCGTCCTATGAGGCGCTGATCGGATTGGACAGCGTCCCGGACTGGATCTGATCCGCCCGTTCAATGCGGTGGATAGCGATGCGGGTGACAAAAGCGTGAGCCGCTTTCGCCTCGCCAACGCCACATAAGCTGCTATCCTTTTGCCGGTGAAAAGAGGGCACAGCGCCATGTCCGACCATCCGCCCGCGCCGCCCGGCGACCCCCGGGGCCGCGACATCCCACGCGTCAATGCGGGCGCGGGCCTTGGCTTTGCGCGCCGGTTCAGCCGCGCGGTGATCGCCGCCGAACGGCTGGCGCCGCTGATCCTGCCGCTGGCGGTCATTGTCTGCCTGTTTGCGATCCTGTCATGGTTCGGCTTTTTCCGGGCGGTGCCTGACGGTGTCCGGATCGGCACCGGCATCGTGCTGGTCCTGACTGCGATCGCCGCGCTCTGGCCGCTGCGCCGGCTGACCCTGCCTGTCGAGCGCGATGTCGATCATCGGCTCGAGCGTGAAAACCGGCTTCTGCACCGGCCGATCACGACGCAGGACGACCGGTTGGCGCGCGAGGACGATCCGTTCGCCCGCGCGCTGTGGAAGGCGCACCAGGACAACATCGCCAAGGGTCTTGGCCGGGTCGATCCGGTGCGCGCACGCACGACGCTGCCGGCGCGCGATCCCTGGGCCCTGCGCGCGCTGGTCCCGCTCGTCCTGGTGACCGCATTTGCCTATTCGTTTGCGCCCGACGGCGGCCGGCTGACCGACGTGGCGCGCTCGCACGCGACCGAGATCATCGTGCCGGCGCGCGTCGATGTGTGGATCACGCCGCCGGCCTATACCGGCATCGCGCCGATCTTCCTGACCTCGCAGCTCAATGCCGACAAGACCGCGTTCACCGTGCCCGAAGGCAGTGGCATCACCGTCAGGATCGCTGGCGGAACCGGCGCCGAAACCGTCAGTTTCCCGGGCTCCGATGCGCCGATCGCGGCGGAGGCCGGTGCGCAGGGCGAGGCACGCGCTTTTGCGGCGACCGTCGATACGGGCGGCGCTTTGCAGATCGCCGACGGCGAGGAAACACTCGGCCTCTGGTCGATCGCCATGACCGAGGATCATGCGCCCGAGATCGCCTTTGCCGAAGAAAACCCGTTCGAGCGGGCGGCCAACGGCACGATGACGCTGCGCTATGCGGCGACGGACGATTATCGTGTTTCGGCCGCGCGCGGGCTGATCGAGCTGGCCGACCCGGACGCCGAGGGTGCGCGTCCGCTTTATGACGCACCCGAATTGCCGCTTACCCTGCCGCGGCGCAATGCCGAAGATGGCGCGGCGCGCACGATGCGCGATCTGACCGAACATCCCTGGGCCGGCGCGCGGGTCCGGCTGACGCTCGAGGCCGAGGACGATCTTGGCCAGACGGGCCAAAGCGCGGCGCGGACGCTGGTCCTGCCCGGACGCCCCTTTTCGAACCCGTTGGCGCGCGCGCTGGTCGAGCAGCGGCGCAATCTGGCGCTTGATGCCAACCGGCAGGCGGAGATCGTCGACCTTCTTGATGTGCTGATGCTCTATCCTGAAGAAACGATCGACAACGCATCGCATTTTCTGGGCATGACGACGGCGCGGACACGGCTTGCCGATGCACGCAATGACGACCAGTTGCGCGCCGTTGTGGACTATTTGTGGGAAGTGGCCCGCCAGATCGAGGATGGCGGGCTGACCGATGCCGAACGGCGGTTGCGGCAAGCCCAGCAGGCGCTGCAGGATGCGTTGGAAAACGGCGCCTCGGAAGAAGAGATCGCCCGGCTGATGGACGAGTTGCGCGAGGCGATGAACGAGTTCATGCGCGAATTCGCCGAGCGCGCGCTGAACGATCCGGACCTGGCCCAGCAAATGCCCGAAGCCAACGGGCAGGAGATCGACCGGCAGACGCTGGACGAGATGATGGACCAGATCGAGGAAATGGCCCGGTCGGGCGCCCGCGAGCAGGCGATGGACATGTTGCGGCAGCTCGAGAACATGATGAACAATCTGCAGATGGCGCGCCCGAACCAGCAGGGCGACGGCCAAAGCCAGGCGCAGCAGCAGATGAACGAGCTTGGCGAAATCCTGCGCGAGCAGCAGCAATTGATGGACGAGACCTTCCGCCAGAACCGGCAGGGACAACAGGGTCAGCAACAGCCCGGCGAAGGCCAGTTGGGTCAACAGCAGCAGCCCGGCCAGGGGCAGCAAGGACAACAGCCGGGGCAAGGCCAGATGGGCCAGAACGGACAGGGTAGCCAACAGGGACAACCCGGCCAGCAGGGACAGGGCCTTCAGGGTCTGGCACCCGGCCAGCAGGCGCTACAGGACCGGCTCGACCAGTTTCTGGACGGTTTGCGCGGCATGGGGATCAATCCGGGCGATGATTTTGGCGAAGCCGGGCGCGCCATGGGCGAAGCGGGCGAGGCGCTGGGCGGAAACGAGGGCGAACAGGCACTTGCGGAACAGGGCAATGCGCTTGACGCGCTGCGGCGCGGCGCCGGCGACATGATGCAACAGATGCAGCAGCAGGCGCAGAACGGACAAGCCGGCTCTATGGAGCCGGGCGGCAACCGGAACGGTGAGGACCGCGACCCGCTCGGACGGCCGCAGCGCTCATCGGGCCCGGACTTCGGCGAATCGGTCGACGTGCCCGACGAGATCGATGTCCGGCGCGCCCGCGAAATCCTCGAAGCGATCCGCGAGCGGCTCGGCAATGCCCTGTCGCCCCAGCTTGAGCGCGAATATCTCGAACGGCTTCTGGAGTTGCGCTGAAGGTCTGCCCCCGAGAAGGGCGTTCCGCGCCCAGACGGCTCAGTGCGTGACGGTCTTGTAGTATTGGCCCACGACCAGTGCCTCGCCCGGTTCGAGACCGTTCAGCACACGGAAAAAGCCAGGTTTGTCGGTCGTGCCGAGCATGGCGCGCGACAGGCTTTCCACCGTATCGCCGTTACCGGCCCGCACGATGCGGATGCGCAGCGGCTTGAGGCTGGCCTTTTCGGCCGCCGACAGTGTCCGGAAGCCGGTCCGGCTGTTCTGCGCCAGCGCGTCCAGCGCGCCCGACCCGACCGGAACGGCGACGAGGATGCGGTAAACCTGTCCAGCGCCACGCACGACGGTGACGTCGAAATCCCAGCGGCCAACGCGCGCGCGGGCGGTGGCCCCGTCCAGCCCGTTGATCGTCACGGCGCGGACGGAGGACGGATCGAGACCTTCGACCCAACCGCTTGAGAGATAGTCGGTCAGCGACTGGCGGCGCGGCACTTCGACACCGTCGAAGCGGATCCCGGCACCGTCGCTGGCGCGGGCTGCGAGCACCGCTTCCGGCCGGTTTTCAATGTCAAAGCCCGCCGGAAACTCGAACACGATGCCGAGCTCGGCATGGGCATAGGTGCGTCCGCGCACATAGCCCTCGTCGGGACTGTCGCCGAACAGCATGCCGTCAATGCCGGCCAGATAGGCTTGCCGGTCCCGGTCGCCGGCTCCGCGCACGCCGAATTTGCGCGCATGGCCGAGCGCCAGAGACACGCGCTGCGGTGTCGATGGGTGCGTCGACAGGAAGTCGAGGCTGTTTTCCTGTGCGTCGGTGCCGCTGTTGAAGGCGTTGAACGCGCTCATGGCTGTCTGGAAATCGGCTGCGGCGTAAGGATCAAAACCCGCTTCGCCCATCGCCGCGATGCCGATCCCGTCGGCCTCCAGTTCCTGGTTGCGCGAGAACTGGGCAAGCGCGACCTTGCCGCGCGCAAGGGCACGCTGGCCGGCCGCCTTGTCGGACAGGACTTCCGAGACGACGCGGCTGGCCAGAACGGCCTCGGCTTCGCGCTGCTGGCGCAAGACGCCATGATTGGCCGTCACATGGGCCATTTCGTGGGCGATGACCGCAGCCAGTTCCGCTGAATCATTGGCGACGGCAAGCAGGCCGCGCGACACGTAAAGATAGCCGCCGGGCAGCGCGAAGGCGTTGATCACCGGCGAATCGAGGATCGATATCTGATAGACTTGGCTGGGATTGTCGGAGACCGTGACCAGCCGGCCGACAATGCCGGCGACCATGCGTTCGAGCCGCATGTCGGAATATTCGCCGCCATAAGAGGCCAGAATGCGCGGATGCTGCGCCGCGCCGATCCGGGCGAGCCGGCCCGAGCGCACATTGTCGGCGATGACAGGACGCGCCGACGGTGCCAGATCCTCGTCCAGGCCCATATTGCTCAGCGACGTGCAACCGGCCAGCCCGAGCAGCGCGGCAACGGTGATTGCCGTCCGGGTCAGCCGCCCGGGCGTCTTGTTCCAGTTCCGCATCGCACTACGCATTGACGCGCCGCCTCTTGCGCGGCATCCCCGGTCGCCGCAATTGGGTCAGGGCTACACAGCCCGCTTCGTGGTTAAGGCCCGGTAAAAGACCGGGAACCATGGCTCCCTGACGGCACAATTGGGCGAAAGCGCGTCACGATGGAAGCTCCTGCGACCCCAGATAGGCATTGACGTCGGCATTTGCACGACCGTTCAGCAATTCGCCGACCGGGCCTTGCGCGCCGACCGTCCCGTCCTTGAGGAAAACGAGGTCGGTCGCAATGCGCCGCGCATCCGCCGGATCGTGGCTGACCATGATGACCGTCATCGCCGTCCGGCGCTGAAGATCGGCAACCAGGTCGAGCATGGTTTCGCGCAATGCCGGGCCGAGCGAGCCGAACGCCTCGTCGAGCAAAAGCACGGGCCGTTCGCGGACAAGGGCGCGCGCGATGGCGACCCGCTGGCGTTCGCCGCCTGACAGGGAGCCGGGCATCCGCGCGCCATAGCCGGAAAGGCCAACCGGTGCGAGCGCTTCGGTCAGGCGTTTTTCGTCGCTGACGCTGCGCTTCATACCGGGAGACATGCCAAGCGCGACATTTGTCGCCACGTCCAGATGGGCGAACAGATTGTTGTCCTGAAAAACACAGGAGACGGGCCTTCTTGCAGGGGCCAATTGCGTTACCTCATCCTCGCCGATCATGATGCGGCCGGACGCGGCGCGCTCGAATCCGGCGATCAGCGCCAAAAGCGTCGACTTGCCCGAACCGCTCGGTCCCATCACGGCGGTGATCGTCCGTGGCGCGAACGTGCAATCGAACCGCATCGGCGCCGCATCCGGGCCGTAACGGAACAGCAGATCGTCGCACGTGACCGGCAGCCCCTTCATTGGCTGTTCCCTTCCGTCTCAATCATCTGCGACCGGCGCGCGAAATGCTCGGCGGCCAGCATCAACGCCATTGTCATGATCATCAGGATCAGCGCCAGGCCGGCGGCGTCCTGCGTCCGGTAAGCGCCCATGCGCTGCATGATCAGATAGGGCATGGTCTGCACCTGCTCGGACCCGAACAGCGCGATCACGCCGAGATCACCGAGCGACAAAGCCAACGCGAAGGCGAGCGCGGCGACCAGCGGCGCGCGCAGCACCGGCCAGGTGACGAGCCTCCAGCGCGCCATGCCGAAAAGGCCGAGATGTGCGCACAGACGCCCGTTGCGCGCCTCGGCGGCGAGCATGGCCGGGTGGATCAGCCGCGCGGCGAACGGCATGGCCATCGCCGCGTTGATCGTGATGACGAGATAGGGCGCGGCGGCATAAACGTTTGTCACCGTGCGCAGTGCGATGAACCAGCCCGCCGCGATGACGATGGGCGGCACGACCAGGATCAGCGACGGGGCGCTGGCCAGAACCGTTTCGGCAATAGCCGGTCGGCCGGCAAAGCGGCGCCCGGCGGCCAGGGCCACCGCCCCGCGGGACAGGACATAGGCGAGCCCCACCGCCAGAAAGGCGGCGCAAAGACCAAGCCCGAGCGAGGTCAGCACCGCCCGCTGGACCCGGTGCTGCGCCATCAGGTTCGCCAGGTCGCTGGCCATGCCGCTGGCAAGGATCGCCCCGAACGGTGCGCCGACGAACAGGACGGCGATCAGGACCAGAGCGCCGCCCAGGACCGCCCCGGCGGTTCGATTGCCGGCGAAACGGCGCGACGGGTCGACAGCGATGGTCATGCCGGCTTCCACCGATCCGCCGGCCAATGCAAACAGCGTGACGGCGGCGAGCGTGACGGCAAGTTGCAGGAGTGTCAGCACGACGGCGCGGACAATATCGAAGTCGAAGGTCAACGCCTGATAAAGCGCCACTTCGAGCGTCGTCGCTCGCGGCCCGCCGCCGAGGATCAGCACGACGGCGAAACTGGTCACGCACAACATGAAGATGAGTGCCGCCGCGCCGGCGGCGGCGGGGCGCATGGCCGGCCAGTCGATCATGCGGAAACGTGCCAGCGCGCCGATGCCGAGCTGGGCCGACAGGCGCTCATATTCGGCCGGCATCACGGCCAGCGCACCGTGCAGGATGCGCGTGGCCAGCGGCAAGTTGAAGAAGACATGGGCGATCAGGATGCCGGTCAGGCCGTAGATCGATGGCGGGTCGAAGCCGGCCTGTTCGGCCAGCCCCGTGACGACGCCGCGCTGGCCGTATAGGGCGACCACGCCGAGGACGGCGACGATCTGCGGCAAGGCGAGCGGCAATGCGAACAGGGCAAGGACGGCGCGCCGCAACGGCCCGTCGGCCATGCGGGTGATCGCGATCGCCACCGGCAGGGCCAGGCCAACGGACAGCACGGTCGACCAGAATGCCTGCCACAGGGTGAAGCGCAGCGTTCGCCAGACGACCGGATCGGCCAGAACGGCGCCGGCACCGTCCGCGCCGCCGGCCTGCACGAGAAGCGCGCCGACCGCGACAGTGCACAGAGCCGCCAGCAATGTGCCCGCCATGACGGCACCTGCAAGCGGCCCGATGCGTGCTTGGGTCGGCATAATTGCGCCGCGGCCGTCAGCGGCTCATCACGTCGAGCCATTCCGCCGTCCAGGCCGCGCGATTGTCCGCGACGGTCTGCGGATCGAACAACAGGGTGATTTCCGGCTCGACCAGCGCATCGAAGGCCGGATTGAGCGGCCTGGATGTCTCGCCGGCGGGCATCATCCAGTTGGTCTCCGGGATGACATCCTGAAAACCGGGTCCGGTCATGAAGCTGAGAAACTGCGCCGACAGCGGGTTTTCGGCGCCGGCCACCGTCTGCGCCGCCACTTCGATCTGCATGTAATGACCTTCCTCGAATGCCATCGCCTGATAGCGGGCGGTGCCGTCCAGCACGACGTGAACGGCCGGCGAGGTGGTGTAGGACAACACCATCGGCACCTCGCCATTGGTGAACAGGCCGTAGGCTTCCGACCAGCCCGGCGTCACGGTCAGAACACGGTCGGCGAGTTTGGCATAGGCATCGGGGGCGTCGTCGCCATAGAGCTTTTTCAGCCAGAGCATCAGGCCGAGCCCTGGCGTCGAGGTGCGCGGGTCCTGGATGGCGATCTTGTGACCGTCTTCGCTCACCAGGAACTCGGCCATTGATGTGGGCGGGTTTTCGATCGTCTCGGTGTCGTAGACGATGGCAAAATGGCTGTAATCGAACGGCACGAAGATGTCGTCATCCCAGCCGCCGGGCACGGAGACCGCATCGAGCGAGATGCCGTGCGGGGCAAAAAAGCCGCTGTCGCGCGCCTCGGCGGTCAGGTTGGTGTCGAAACCGAGCACAATGTCGGCGTCGGTGTTGCCGCCTTCGAGACGCAGCCGGTTGAGAAGGGCGACGCCGTCGGCGACCGAGACAAAGCGCAGGTCGCAGCCGCATTCGGCTTCGAACGCGGTCTCGACCTGCGGGCCTGGGCCCCATTCGGCGGTGAAACTGTCATAGGTGTAGACGATCAGCGTTTCGGTCGCACTCGCCGTGTGCACGGCGCCCGCCAGAAGGCCGGCGGACAGCAGGGGAAGAAGGAAACGGACGGACGGACGGGTGTGCATTGCGGCACCTCCTTTGGTTCGAGTTGAACGGGAAAAGGCGCCTGCGGGTCCGACCGCGTCGATCGCGTCTAATCCCTACGCCGGTGCTAACCGGATCAGGTTCTTCGGGTTGGCATG
>JAEPON010000007.1 GCA_017642895.1 Roseitalea sp. | reverse complement strand
TTGACTCGCTGCGCTTCCACGACCAAAGTCGGGCAAGCCAAAGCGCTTTGACTGCGCGTGGTTGTTCGTATCGTACCAATGCGCGACATCGATCTGGGAGGATCACCGATGAAAAGAACTCTTCTGGCCGGCGTGGCCGGTTTCGCCGTGCTGGCCGCCGGCAGCGTCCAGGCTCAGGATCTCGTTTTCCCCGTTGGCGAAGGCGATTTCAGCTGGGAAAGCTACAATGAATGGGCCGAGTCCGCACCGGATTTGAGCGGCCAGACCGTGACGATCGCCGGCCCCTGGCTGCAGCCTGAGGATGGAGTGTTCCGCTCGGCGATCGCCTATTTTGCCGCCGCCACCGGCGCTGAAGCGATTTACACCGGTTCGGATTCGTTCGAACAGCAGATCGTTATCGATGCGGAGGCCGGTTCGGCACCGAACGTGGCCGTCTTCCCGCAGCCGGGCCTTGCCGCTGACATGGCCTCGCGCGGCCTCCTGTCGCCGCTGCCCGAAGGCATGGGCGAATGGGTCGCCGAGAACTATGGCGCCGGCCAGTCCTGGGTGGATCTGGGGACCTATGCCGACGAGAACGGCGAAGACCAGCTCTACGGCTTCTTCTACAATGTCAACGTCAAGAGCCTGGTCTGGTATGTGCCGGAAAACTTCGAGGATGCCGGCTATGACGTCCCTGAATCGATGGAAGACCTCAAGGCGCTTACCGAGCAGATCGCCGCCGACGGCGAGACGCCCTGGTGCATCGGCCTGGGTTCCGGCGCGGCCACCGGCTGGCCGGCCACCGACTGGGTCGAGGACATGATGCTGCGCACCCAGCCGCCGGAAGTCTATGACGGATGGACGACCAACGAGATCGCGTTCAACGACGAACGCGTCGTTGCGGCCATTGAGGAATTCGGCTGGTTCGCGCGCAATGACGATTTCGTGTCCGGCGGCGCCGGTCAGGTGGCGTCCACC
Source organism: Roseitalea sp. (assembly GCA_017642895.1). GTDB lineage: Bacteria > Pseudomonadota > Alphaproteobacteria > Rhizobiales > Rhizobiaceae > Roseitalea. Next base: position 214,995 of record JAEPON010000007.1, on the reverse strand, counting down.
GACTTCCGCGATTCGCCGCGGGGTCTGTTTGCATCACCGCCGCAGTGCTACATGCACCGCCAGGCATCGTTCGTCCCCGCCTTCTTCCCCGATGGCATCGAATTCGGCGAGGATGTGGACTTCTTCTACTTCCCGTCGTTTGCCGAAAAGGATCTCGGCAACCCGGTTCTGGGCGGCGGCACGCTGATGTCGATCACCGATCCGTCCGATGCCACCAACCATCTCATGGAGTTCTTCAAGCTTCCGATCGCCCATGAGATCATGATGGCCCAGACCGGCTTCCTGACACCGCACAAGGGCGTCAATGCCGACACCTACATGAACGATGCGCTCAAGGGGCAGGGCGAGATTCTCGTCAACGCCACCACCTTCCGCTTCGACGGGTCCGACCTGATGCCCGGTGGCGTCGGCGCGGGCACCTTCTGGACCGGCATGGTCGACTATACCGGCGGCAAGGACGCACAGGCCGTGGCCGACGAAATCCAGGCAAGCTGGGACGCGCTGAAGTAAGCGTCACATCAATCTGACAAGAGCGGGAGGCGGCACGCCGCCTTCCGCCGTCCAGGGACAACGAGCGCACGCCGGGCATGATCCGGTCATGCTGCGCCGGGAGGGCACCATGAACCCAGCATTGCAGGGTCTCATCACGATATTGGTGGGCGTCGGCGGCTGTGTGGGATATTTCTACTTTTCCAACCAGATCCTCGACAAGGTGATCTTTCCCGCCAAGGGACCGAAAGCCGGCGACAACATCAACCGCGCCAACCAGGTGCGCCCCTGGTTGTTCCTGTTTCCCGCGATCTTCGCGCTCGGCCTTTATCTCGGCTATCCGGTGATCGAGACGCTGCGCCTGTCGCTGACCGACCGGGCCCAGGGCGGCGCGTTCGTCGGTCTTGCCAATTACAATCAGATGATGGCCGAGCCGAAATTCTGGGAAGCGATCCGCAACAACATGTTGTGGCTGATCGTTGTGCCGGCCGCATCGACGGGCTTCGGCCTTCTGGTCGCGCAGCTCACCGACCGCATTGCCTGGGGCAACATCGCCAAGTCGCTGATCTTCATGCCGATGGCGATTTCCTTTGTCGGCGCTTCGGTGATCTTCAAGCTGATCTATGACGCACGGCCCGCGGACGTGCCGCAGATCGGTGTCCTCAACGCCATCTGGATGAACTTCGAGGGCGGCCCCATGTCGCTCCTCGTCCTGAAAATCCTGCCGACCGTCATACTGGCCGGCTTTGCGGGTATCGTGGGCTACATTGTCTATCTGTTCGCACGCGCCATCATCGAGCCGGGCCGCCAGAAATCGGCCTGGATGATGCCCTTGCGTGCTGCCGTCGTCATCGGCGGCGCATGGCTGATCTGGCTTTCGCTCAAATCGATTCTTGGCGCCTGGACGGCCGAACCGACCTATGGCGTTCCGCAGCAATGGCTAACCATTCCGTTCTGGAACAGCTTCTTCCTGATGGTGGTGCTGATCTGGATCCAGACCGGCTTTGCCATGGTGATCCTGTCGGCGGCCTTGCGCGGCATTCCCGAGGAGACGATCGAGGCGGCAATCATCGACGGGGCGAACCCGTTCGACATCTTTTTCAGGATCAAGGTGCCGCAGATCATGGGTACGATCATGGTGGTCTGGACGACGATCACGCTGGTTGTTCTCAAGGTCTTCGACATCGTGTTCGCCATGACCAATGGCCAGTGGGAAACCCAGGTTCTGGCCAACTACATGTACGACAAGCTGTTCCGCGCCAATGATTGGGGCGTCGGCTCGGCCAGCGCGATCGTCATCCTGCTGCTGGTGACGCCGATCCTGGTCTGGAACGTTTATCAAGCCCGCAAGGAGATGCGCTGATGGCCAATCAAGACATTGACCGCGGCCAGCTCCAATCGGGCGCCGCCATCTTCATCAAGGGCCTGTTCCGGAGCCGTGCCAAGGTCTCCGAAGGCGCCGCCGGAGGCAAATCCGGTCTGATGTGGGCCGTGCACATCTCCGTCGTCGCCCTGGTGCTTTTGTGGCTTTTTCCAACGGCTGGCCTGTTCGTCTCCTCGTTCCGGACCGCCGACCAGATTTCGGCCTCGGGCTGGTGGGCAGCCCTGTCGACCTCCGAACAGGTCATCCAGGTGCGCACCGGCGGCCGCGATGATGCGCGGCAGGAGGATGGCGTCTTCGTGGTCGAGGGCAACATCCTGACCGACGGCGACGATGCGCCCGGTGCCGTCGAGATGCGCGATTTCGGCGTCTCCTCGCGCGCCATCGGTGCCTATCAGATCGGCGAGACGGCCGAATTCGGCGATGGCGAGACGCTGACGCTGAACGCCGATGGCAGCTACCTCTACACAAGCGCCGAGGAGCCCGGCCGGCGCGGCCAGCGTGTCTTCATCACCGCGCTCCTGCCGCCCGACTTCACGCTGGACAATTACCGGACCGTCCTGCTCTCCGGCACCGGTCAGGACAATATGGCGAAAGCGTTCTTCAACACGTTGACGGTGGTCATTCCCGCAACGATCATCCCGATCCTGATCGCCGCCTTTGCGGCCTATGCTCTGGCCTGGATGGAGTTTCCGGGGCGGGTCCTGCTGATCGCCGCCGTCGTCGCCTTGCTCGTCGTGCCGTTGCAACTGGCCCTGATCCCGCTTCTGCAGTTTCACAATGCGGTGGGGATCGGCAAGGGTTATCTCGGCGTCTGGCTGGCGCACACCGGCTTCGGCCTGCCGCTGGCGATCTATCTGTTGCGCAACTATATGGTCGGCCTGCCGCGCGACATTATCGAGAACGCCCGCGTCGATGGCGCGACGGACTTTCAGATCTTCATGCGGATCATCCTGCCGCTTTCGTTCCCGGCGCTTGCCTCCTTCGCCATCTTCCAGTTCCTGTGGACCTGGAACGACCTGCTCGTCGCGCTGGTCTTCCTGATCGATGCGACCGGCGAGACAACCGTGATGACCCGGCAGATCGTTGAATTGCTCGGCACGCGCGGCGGCAACTGGGAAATCCTTGCAACGGCCGCGTTCGTGTCGATCGCCGTGCCGCTCGCCGTCTTCTTCGCCTTGCAACGTTATCTGGTGCGCGGCCTTCTGGCCGGCTCGGTGAAATAGGGAAATCCATCCGTGAACGTCATCTACGACATGCCGGCCGAAAAGGCCCCCGGACTTGTCACAAGCCACGAAACCGACCGCGATTGGTGGCGCGGCGCGGTGATCTACCAGATCTATCCGCGCTCCTTCCAGGACACCAACAATGACGGCATTGGCGATCTGCGCGGCATCACGCGCCGGCTGCCCTATGTCGCCTCGCTCGGTGTCGATGCGATCTGGGTGTCGCCCTTCTTCAAGTCGCCGATGGACGATTTCGGCTATGATGTCAGCGACTATCGCGCCGTCGATCCGATGTTCGGCACGCTCGCCGATTTCGATGCGATGATTGCCGAGGCGCACCGGCTCGGCCTCAAGGTGATGATCGATCAGGTCCTGTCGCACACCTCCGACCAGCATCACTGGTTCCGCCACAGCCGCATGGACAAGACCAACCGCTATGCGGACTGGTATGTGTGGGCCGACCCCAACGATGACGGCACACCGCCCAACAACTGGCTGTCGATCTTCGGCGGCTCGGCCTGGGAGTGGGACACCAACCGGCGGCAATATTATCTGCACAATTTCCTCAAAAGCCAGCCGGACCTCAACTTCCACAATGCCGACGTTCAGGATGCGCTGCTGGCCGATGTGCGCTTCTGGCTCGATCGCGGCGTCGACGGCTTCCGGCTGGACACGGTGAACTTCTATGTCCATTCCGCCGGCCTCGAGAACAATCCGCCGCTGGCGCCCGAACTGCGCAATTCGACGATCGCGCCGGACGTCAACCCATACAATCACCAGAACCACCTGTATGACAAAAGCCAGCCGGAAAACCTTGCTTTCCTTGAGCGCTTTCGGGCGTTGCTTGACGAATATCCTGCCGCGGCCGCGGTGGGCGAGGTGGGCGACGCGCAGCGCGGGCTGCAACTGGTTGCCGACTACACGGCCGGCAGCGACCGCATGCACATGTGCTATTCGTTCGACTTCCTGTCCTCGACGCGCCTGACCGCCGAGCGGGTGCGCGAAGTGGTGCAGGAGTTCGAGGACGCCGCGCCGACCGGCTGGTCGTGCTGGGCGTTCTCCAACCATGACGTTGTGCGTCACGGCAGCCGCTGGGCCGATCATGTCGTCGATCGCAACGCGTTCCTGAAGATGAACGCCACGCTGATCCTGACGCTGCGCGGGTCTGTGTGTCTGTATCAGGGCGAGGAACTCGGCCTGACCGAGGCGGTGCTCGATTTCGAGGACTTGCAGGATCCCTATGGCATCCAGTTCTGGCCGACCTTCAAGGGACGTGATGGCTGCCGCACGCCGATGGTGTGGAGCCACAACGAGCCCAATGCCGGTTTTTCCGAGGGCAAGCCATGGCTGCCCGTGCCCTATGAACACCTGACGAGCACGGCCGACCTGCAGTCTGACCACCAAGACAGCATTCTGGAGCACTACCGGCGGATGCTCGCGTTCCGCGAACGCCATCAGGTGTTTGCAAAGGGTTCGATCACGTTCTTCGATGCGCCTGACAATGTGCTGATGTTCGTCCGGGAGCATCAGGGCACAAAGATGCTGGTCGTCATCAATATGAGCGGCCAGCCGCGATCTGTCGAACTCGACGCGGCGGACTGGCGCGCCGTCGAGGACAGCCCGCACCAAGACGCGCGGCGCGGCGGTCGCACACTCGATCTGGCACCCTATGGCGCGTTTTTCGCCACCATGAATGAATAGGAGCCGGCGCAACCGATCGCTGGCGGGAGGAGACTATGGCTGACCTGAAACTGACGAAGATCGTCAAGGCATATGGCGATGTCGAGGTGCTGCACGGCATCGATCTGCAGATCGAGAGCGGCGAGTTCATCGTCTTTGTCGGCCCGTCGGGGTGCGGCAAGTCGACCTTGCTGCGCACGATCGCCGGGCTGGAGCGGATCACCGCCGGCACGATGGAAATTGACGGACGGGTCGTCAACAACATCCCGCCGTCCGAGCGCGGCATCGCCATGGTGTTCCAGACCTATGCGCTCTATCCACACATGACGGTCTACGACAACATGGCCTTCGGCATGCGGCTCGCCAAGAAGTCCAAGCAGGAGATCGAGGAGCGCGTCCGGAACGCGGCCGACATCCTGCAACTGGGCCCCTATCTCGACCGGCTGCCCAAGGCCCTGTCGGGCGGTCAGCGCCAGCGCGTCGCCATCGGCCGCGCCATCTGCCGCGATCCCAAGGTCTTCCTGTTCGATGAACCCTTGTCGAACCTTGATGCCGCGCTGCGCGTGGCGACCCGGATCGAGATCGCCAAGCTGAACGAGACCATGCCCGACACGACGATGATCTACGTCACCCACGATCAGGTCGAGGCGATGACGCTGGCCGACCGGATTGTCGTGCTGCGTGGCGGCTATGTCGAACAGGTCGGCGCGCCGATGGAACTCTATCACAAGCCCGCCAACCTGTTCGTCGCGCAGTTCATCGGCTCGCCCGCCATGAACATTCTCGACGCGTCGGTCGCGTCGGCGTCGGGCGGAGATATCGCCGTCGATGTCGAAAGCGGCGGCAAGGCCAGCGTTCCGCTCGCCGGCGCGGGCGCCAAGGCCGGCGACACCGTCAAGCTCGGCGTCCGGCCGGAGGATTTGCGCATTGCCGGCGACGGTGAAACGCCGATGGTCAACGGAACGGTCGATATTGTCGAGGCGTTGGGCGAAGTGACGCTGCTCTATATCCAGGTCGAAGGCCATGAGGAAGCTGTCTTGGCCAAGCTGCCCGGCTATCACCAGGTCGAGCGCGGCACCGCGATCGCGCTGACCGCCGATGCCGGGGCGCTGCACCTGTTCGATGCTGACGGCCAGTCCATGGTGCGCAAGGCCGAGGCCAAAAAGGCGGCTTAGCGTCTTTCACCGGCGCTTGCGTGAGAGCGGCGGTTGGCCCGCCCTCAATGGCTGTCGCGGGGCAGGCCCTTGGTTGCGTCGATGCGCTGATAATCGACCGCCGGTTCCAGGACCATGCCCTCGTCGAACTGGCAGACCATGGAACGCTGGATTGCCTGCCACGGCGTCTGTGAGGCCGGAAAGGCGTAGCCGCCCCTGGCGTCCAGCGCCGCGCGGCGGGCCGCAAGTTGATCCTCATCCAGCAGCACATTGACCGTGCCGGCCTTCAGATCGACACGCAGCCGATCGCCGTTTTCAAGCAGCGCGAGATTGCCGCCGGCCGCCGCCTCGGGCGAGGCGTTGAGGATCGACGGTGAGCCCGACGTGCCCGACTGTCGCCCGTCGCCGATACAGGGCAGGGAGGTGATGCCGCTTCTGATCAGCGCGTCCGGCGGCCGCATGTTGACCACTTCCGCGCCGCCCGGATAGCCGATCGGTCCAGCCCCGCGCATGACGAGGATGGTGTTCTCGTCGATGCCTTCGGCCGGATCGTCGATGCGGTGGTGATAATCCTCCGGCCCGTCAAAGACGGCCACTTTGCCCTCGAACGCGTCCGGATCGTCCGGGTTTGACAGATAGCGCGCGCGAAAATCACCGGAGATGACCGAGGTCTTCATGATCGCCGAGCGGAACAGGTTGCCCGAGAGGTTGATGAAGCCCGCTTCGTCTTTCAGCGCGGTTGCGACTGTTCGGATCACATCGTCGTTCAGGTTTTCGGCTGCCGCGCAGTTCTCGCCCATCGTCTTGCCGTTGATCGTGATCGCGTCCGGATGCGGCAGCAGATCGTTGCGGATCAGTTCGGCGACGACAGCCGGCACGCCGCCGGCGCGATGGAAATCTTCGCCCAGATAGGCGCCGGCCGGCTGAAGGTTGACGAGGAGCGGGATCGTATGGCCGATCGTCTGCCAGTCATCGACGGTCAGGTCCACGCCCAGATGCCGCGCAAGGCCGTTGAGATGGATCGGCGCGTTGGACGAGCCGCCAATCGCCGAATTGACGGCAATGGCGTTCTCGAACGCTTCCCGTGTCATGATGCCGGCGGGGGCGCGGTCCTTGAGCACGGCCTCGACCGCCATGCGCCCGGTCTCGTAGGCCATCTGGCCGCGCTCGCGATAGGGCGCGGGGATCGCCGCCGACCCCGGCAACTGCATGCCGAGCGCCTCGGCGAGCGAATTCATCGTCGTCGCCGTGCCCATGGTGTTGCAATAGCCGACAGATGGCGCCGAGGCGGCGGCGGCGTCCATGAACTGGTCATAGTCGATCTCACCGGCGGCGAGCTTTTCACGATATGTCCAGATGATCGTGCCCGAGCCGGCCCGCTCACCGCGGTGCCAGCCATTGAGCATCGGGCCAACCGACAGGGCGATGGCGGGGATGTTGACGGTGGCCGCCGCCATCAGAAGGGCGGGCGTTGTCTTGTCGCAGCCGATCGTCAGCACGGCGCCGTCGACCGGATAGCCGTACAGCACCTCGACGCAGGACAGATATTGCAGGTTGCGGTCGAGCGCGGCTGTCGGGCGCTTGCCGGTTTCCTGGATCGGATGGACCGGAAATTCGAGCGGCACGCCGCCGGCCGCGATGATGCCGTCGCGCACCCGCTTGGCCAGTTCGATATGGTGGCGGTTGCAGGGCGCGATGTCCGAGCCCGTCTGCGCGATGCCGATGATCGGCTTTCCGGACTGCAACTCCTCGCGCGTGATCCCGTAATTGAGATAGCGCTCCAGATAGAGCGCGGTCATGTCCGGATTGTCCGGATTGTCGAACCAGGCCTGGCTGCGCAGTTTCGTTGTTGTGCTACCGGTCATCACCATTCCCCTTTGCCCTACCGGTAGGGGCAATGGCGGTGCCGATCAAGCATCGTCGCGGCGGTATTCCAGAATGTCGCCCGGCTGGCATTCCAGCACGTCGCAAATCTTCTCCAGCGTCTCGAAACGCACGCCCCTCACCTTGCCCGATTTCAAAAGCGAGACATTCTGTTCGGTGATGCCGATCCGCTCTGCCAGTTCCTTGGACCGCATCTTGCGCATGGCCAGCATGACGTCGAGATTGACGATGATCGCCATGGTCAGACAAAAGCCCTGTTTTCTTCATCGATCGCTGCTGCGACCGACAGGACATGGCCAATGGCAAACAGGGTGCCGGCCATCAGCAGCGGGAACAATTGGTCCGTCGACAGATTGAGATTGAGTTGCCGTTCGCCAGGCGCATTGTTGATCGTCAGGATCAGCACAGTCAGCGTGTTGGCGACGATGCCCCAGACCGCTGCGCCCAGAAAATTGGTGCCGGCCGAACGGATCAGGCGCCCCGTCCGTCTATGCAGGACGTGACCGGCGCGAAATGCGCCGAACATCTGCCACAGCGCGAAAAGCGCGCGGCAGACCAAGGCGATGGTCAAAAGATTGACCGCCACGGCGAGCACGACCTGCGTGCGCGTGATCCGGTCGCCATGGATCGCCGCGTTGCCGTCGAAATAGCCGGCGACCGCTCCCGGATTGATCACCACCTCGACCGCCGAATAGGTCACCGCGACAAGCACCGCTGCAATCGCGATCAGGCAGGTCCATTGCATCAGCCGGCTCAGGCGTTTCAATTCCTCCAATGCGTCGGCAGCCATGATCAGTCCTCACATAAGGCTTGAAAAAATTATTGTAAAACGATAATTAGATCGCCTTGAAAACGAATTCAAGGCTTTTCTGATGATCTCTGCCCCATTTCAACGAACCGCCAAAACCACGCTCGCCATCGCTGCTTTGTTGGCGCTTGCCGGCTGCCTGACCACGCCGCCGTCCACAATGCTCAGACTGTCGCGCATGAGCCCGCTCGAGGCCGATCCCGCAGCCATTCGCCTTGCCGCGCGCCTGCCCGGACCATTGCGTGTCCGCGATGGCGACATTCGTCTGCGGATCAGTTTCGATGGTGGCACGGCGGCAACGCGTCTGGTCGAGGAGTATGGCGCGGTGGTCGTGGAAGCGCCGGCGGGCACGCCGGGCATTGGCGACGACGCGGAAGGAAGCCGGACATATGTCGCTGCGCTGACGCCGGACGATGCGGCCAGCCTGGCGGATGTCCAGCGCCGCATTCGCTCATGGCGGGCAGCGGGCATTGAAGGCGAGGGCCAGCTCTCGGTGATGGCAACGGCCTGCGCCGAAGGCCCGGTGCCCGACGGGCCGATCCGGCTGACGACCTGGATGCGCACCGCGCCGGACGACTCGTTCTTCGTGTTGACGCGCAATGCCGATCTGCGCCGGCAGATCGGTGACGGTACGCTCGCGCAGATCGGGCGCTGCGGGGCCGGCTAGCCCGCCCGCAATGCCCGGACATGGGCAACCAGCGCCGCGGTCGATGCGTCGCGGTGGTCGGCCCCGTCGCCGGTTTCGACCACCGGCAGCAAGGCTGTCGCCAGTTCCTTGCCCAGTTCGACGCCCCACTGGTCGAACGCGTTGATGCCGTAAAGCTGCGCCTCGACGAACACGCGATGCTCGTAAAGCGCGATGATCCGCCCCAGCGTGAACGGATCGAGCCGGTCATAGACCAGTGTGGTCGAGGGCCGGTTTCCGGCGAACACCTTGTGCGGCGCCAGCGCCCGGGCGGGGTCGTCATCCATGTCCTTTGCCACCAGTTGCCCAAGCGCCTCTTCGCGCGTGCGCCCCTTCATCAGCGCCTCGGACTGGGCGAAGCAGTTGGCCAGCAGCAGATGGTGATGATGCGCCAGATCGCCCTCATGGCCATTGGCGGCGACAAGAAACTCGACCGGGATGATGTCGGTGCCCTGATGCAGAAGCTGGAAGAAGGCATGCTGGCCATTGGTGCCAGGTTCGCCCCAGACGGTCGGCCCGGACACGCCTTCGACCGGCGCCCCGTCGATCGTCACGCCCTTGCCGTTCGATTCCATGTCGAGTTGTTGCAGATAGGCCGGCAGCCGTGCCAGGCGCTGGTCGTAGGGGATGACCGCGCGGGATGGACAATCGCAGATCGCTCGGTGCCAGTAGCCGATCAGGCCGAGCATCGCGGGCAGGTTCTCGCGGATCGGCGCTGTGCGGAAATGGACATCCATTGCGTGCGCGCCGTCCAGGAACCGTCCGAACTGCGCCGGGCCGATCGCCATCATGATCGGCAGGCCGATGGCGCCCCACAGCGAATAGCGCCCGCCGACCCAGTCCCAGAAGCCGAACGTCCGGTCGGCGCCGATGCCGAAACCGGCGACCTTGTCGAGCGCGGTGGAGACCGCGCAGAAATGGGCGCCGACCGCATCCTCGCCAAGTCGTTCGACCAACCATGCGCGGGCGGTCGCCGCATTGGTCATCGTCTCGATGGTGGTGAAGGTTTTCGACGCGATGATGAACAGCGTGCGGTCCGGGTCGAGCGCCGCGAGCGTGTCGGCAATGTCGGCGCCGTCCACATTGGAGACGAAATGGCAGCGCGGCCCGTCATGGTATGGCGCCAGCGCCTTGACTGCCATGGCCGGCCCCAGATCCGATCCGCCAATGCCGATATTGACCACATCGGTGATCGTCGCCCCGGTCGCGCCCGTGATCCGGCCGTCGCGCACGCCGTGGCAGAAATCGGCCATCGCCGCGAGCACGGCCTCGATGTCGGGCATCACGTCGTGGCCGTCGACCATGACCGGATCGCCCGACCGGTTGCGCAGCGCGGTGTGCAGGACGGCGCGGTTCTCCGTCGTGTTGATCGGTTCGCCGGCGAACATTGCCGCGCGCCGGTCATCAAGGTCACAAGCATCCGCCAGCGCTTCCAAGAGATTGAGCGTCTCGCCATTGACCCGGCATTTGGACCAGTCGAACAGCATGTCGTCGAGCCGCGCCGAATGGGCTTCGAACCGGCCCGGATCCTCGGCGAACGTGGCACGCATGTCGGTCGGCGCGCCGGTTTCGGCGTGCTTTTTGAGAGCCTTGATGGCGTCGGTCTTGCTGGTCATGGCGAGGCCTCATGGATGAAGGCCCCGCATTAGCAAACCATGTCGGAGCGGTCAGCCCCTCTCGGTTCGATCAGCGCAATTCGCGGCGCAGGATCTTGCCGACATTGGTCTTCGGCAGTTCGTCGCGGAACTCGATATGCTTGGGCCGCTTGTAATTGGTCAGGTTTTGCGCGCAATGGTCCTTGACGTCCTGTTCGGTGACGCCGTCATGGGCGCGCACGACGAACAGCTTGACCGATTCGCCCGAATGCTCGTCCGGCACGCCCACGGCGGCCGCTTCGACCACGCCCTCGCAGCCGGCCGCCACTTCCTCGATCTCGTTGGGATAGACGTTGAAGCCCGAGACCAGGATCATGTCTTTCTTGCGGTCGACGATCTTGGTGTAACCGCCCTCATCCATGAAGCCCATGTCGCCCGAGCGGAAGAAACCGTCCTCGGTCATGACTTTTTCCGTCTCGTCGGGACGGTTCCAATAGCCGGCCATCACCTGCGGGCCGCGAATGCAGATCTCGCCCACTTCACCCAGCGGCAGCGCCTTGCCGTCATCGTCGCGGATCGAAATGTCGGTCGATGGCATGGGCAGGCCGATCGTCCCGGTGAACTCGGTCGCGTCCAGCCGGTTTCCGGTGGCCACCGGCGAGGTTTCCGACAGGCCATAGCCCTCGGTGATCATGCAGCCGGTCAGGTCAAACCAGCGATCGGCGACCGGCTTCTGCACGGCCATGCCGCCGCCGAACGTCATGCGCAGATGGCTGAAGTCCAACTTGCGGAAATCCCCATTGTTCAAAAGCGCGTTGAACAAGGTGTTCAGGCCGGGGAAGAAGTGGAACTCGTAATTGCCCAGTTCCTTGACGAAGGCGGGAATGTCGCGCGGGTTCGGGATCAGGATGTTGTGCCCGCCCTCCTTGATGCCGACGAAGCCGTTCACCGTCAGCGCGAAGATATGGTACAGCGGCAGCGCGCAGATATAGTTGATTTCGTCCGGCTTGCCCTTGGCGCGATAGCCCACATCAAGCCAGACGCTCGACTGTTCGATGTTGGACAGGATGTTGGCGTGGGTCAGCGTCGCACCCTTGGAGACGCCTGTCGTGCCGCCGGTATATTGCAGGAAAGCCACATCGTCATGGCCGATCTCGGGACGCGAGGGTGCCTTGCCCTGCGCGGCCGCCAGCACTGCCTTGAACGACTGATGACCGTCAATGTGCCAGGCCGGCACCATCTTCTTGACCCGGCGCACGACGAGATTCACGATATGGCCCTTGAAGCCCATCATGTCGCCCATGGTGGCGACGATCGCGTGCTCGACCTTGGTGTTCTTGATCACCTGCTGCAGCGTGTTGGCGAAATTTTCCAGGATCACGATCGCCCTGGCACCGCTGTCATTGAGCTGGTGCTCCAGTTCGCGCGGCGTATAGAGCGGGTTGACGTTGACCACCGTCAGGCCGGCCCGCAGCACGGCGGCCATCGCCACCGGATATTGCAATATGTTGGGCATCATCAGCGCGACGCGATCGCCCTTTTCAAGCCCGAGCGATTGAAGGTGCGCGGCAAAGGCATTCGAGGCCGCGTCCAGTTCTCCGTAGGTGATTGCCTTGCCCATGCACGAAAAGGCGCGGCGCGCGGCATAGCGGGCAAACGATTGGTCGAGCAACTCGGCAATGGATGAATGGGAAAGCGGACCGATCTCGGCCGGCGTACCGTCGGGATATGACTTCAGCCATATGCGATCGATGTCGATGTTGGCCGTCTGTGTTGCTGCGGATACGCGTTCGGCGGCAGATTCTGCCATGTTGTCCTCCCAGACTGTGATGTGACGCGCATCACCGCGATGCCGGACCACATTGTGGTTTCGGGCGCCGCGTCCGGCCGCCCCAATGTTCCCGCATGGCGGGAAAGTGTCATGGATCGGTCATACTGGACTTAGCCGAAAGTCGCAAGCAATTCTAACGTAAACGTCAACGCTGCCATGTGGAACACTTGGTGTTCCCCCGCGATCAAAAACCACCATGAACATCGAGGTGCTTTTGTTCTTCGGCTGTGGTCTGCCGGCCCAGAACGGCGTTGCGATGCGGAAACCGCCCGAAGCGGACGATCACGTCGCGATGCAGGTGTGCATATTTGACGCCGTCTTCCTTGCCCAGCGCCGTGAACAGGTCGATGGCCCGGTCCTGGTCGGCCAGCGCTTCGGAATGCATGAAGGGCATGTAGAGGAAGTGCCGTTCGTCGCCGGTCATCGTCGTGTCGTGCCCGGCGGCAATGACGGCATCGGCGACCGCACGGGCGTGCGCGTCACTTTGAAAAGCGCGCGCGCTGTCGCGGAACATGTTGCGCGGAAACTGGTCCAGCACGATCACGGCAGCGAGTGCCGCACGCGGACTGGTTGCAAGGTCGGCCGCCGGCGTGGCGCACACGGCCTCATAGGTCTCGGCAAACCGGGTTTGGATGGTTTCGTCGACGCCGGCGTCGCGCTTGAACCATTGTTCGGGCGTGAGTTCGTTGAACCAGAAATCGAGCACCTGTTTGGTCCATTCATGCGCCATGATCGGCTCCCATCGTCTATCGGTCGCTTGGGTCCTGCCCATGCCGGACGAAAGCATGTTGGGCATGGATCGGGCAATCACAATCCGGCAGACAGGGCCGAAGGGCCGGACGATGCACGGTGGGGGGCATTCAGCCCGCATCGTCGAGCAGCCGTCGCGCCAGCTTTTCATCGACGCAAAGATGGGTGACCAGATCGCCGCGGATGGAGGCGAGCACCGCCTCGCGGCGTTCGGCCCCGCCGGCTATGAGCAGCTTCTTTTTTGCCCGGCGAAGCTGATCGATTGTGATGGCGATCAGCCTGTCATCCGGCGGGGCATGCACCTGGCGGCCCTGGCGGTCCACGAAACGCCCGCAGATGATCGCCACGGCGCCCTGATCGGCGGCCTGGGCCATTTGCCTTTCCGTGGCGATTCCGGCAGCCACCAGATGGGTGTCCGGTGCGGTATCGCCGGCCGAGAAGATGGCAAGATCGAGCGTCTCCAGCCGCGCGAGCTGCTCACGGATGGTTGGCTCGGACATCAGGGCGTTGGCCAGTTCGACCGACGAAAGCACCGCCGGCGCGTGCAGCGTGTAGCAGATGGCTCCGATCTGGTTGGCGATCCGGATCGCGCAGTCCTCCGATGTGTGGACACGCTCCGACACCATCGATCCGATCAGTTGGCACACCGTGACGTCGGAAAGCGCGGATCGCGGCATGACCTGCGACACGGCCTTGATTGTCGCGCCCCAGGCAACGCCGATCGTGTCGCCGGCCGCCGCGACATCAAGTATCGCGATCGCGCCGACCCGGCTCAGCAATGCGCGCGCTTCTCCGGCATCGGCCTTTCGACCGGGCAAGTCGCGGTTGAGCGAGACGTAAGCGTCCTCCAGACCGAATTTTGCGCACAGCATCCGCGACAGGTTCGACGAGGCAAGTTTTCGCCCATCCACCCGGATTTCGACGACGCCCCGTTCGCGCCCCTCGCGCAGCATGTTGACGATCGTCGCGCGCGACAGGCCAACCCGCTTGGCGATCTCGCTCTGCGTCAGACCCTCACTATAGTAGAGCAGCGCGATGTTGGACAGAAGACTGTCCTTGTCATGCACCGAATGTCGCGACGGGGCCTCGGGCTTCATGCGCAATCAGGTCTCGATCTTCTTGGCGCCGGACTGGCCGTAGTTCCTCCGGAACCAGTTGTAGCACCGGTCGATTTCTTCTTGCGGCAATGATTCGACAGGGCCGCGGAGCATCGCAAGATGCGTCGTCTTCGCCGCTTCTTCAAGATACATCGCAATCGAGGCGGCTTCCGTCGCCGATTTGCCCATGGTGAAGACGCCATGGGCCTTCACCAGCGCAGCGTGGCCGCCGGCCGCCGCATCCACCACCGCCTGCCCGGTATCCTGCTCGCCGGGCGTGGCATAGCGCGAGCATGGCACGTCGCGTCCCAGAATATGGGTGATCGGCGTCAGGACCGCCGGGATCGGTTCGCCCCGCGCCGCAAAACTGGTCGCATAGGGCGAATGGGTATGCGCGATGCCGAACACATCGGGACGGGCGCGGTAGATCACCAGATGCACGCCGGTATCGACGGACGGTTTCAGGTCGCCCTCGACGATCCGGCCGTCAATGTCGACGACCACCATGGAGGCCGGCGTGAGCTTGGCGAATTTGAGCCCCGACGGCTTGATGACGATATGGCCGGTATCGGGGTCGCGGCCCGATACATTGCCGCCCGAGCCAACCACAAGCCCGGCCTGCGGCAGTTCGAGGTTCTGTTCGCAGACCTCCCGCTTAAGCGCTTCGAGCATGGCTTGGCATCTCCCGGGGTACGCCGTGCGGATAGACGACGATCTTCAATGACCGTTCGGCCTTGACCAGCATCTCGAACGCCTCGGCGGCATCGGCGATGTCGAACCGGTGCGATATGGCCCGGCTCGCGTCGATCCGCCCGGCCTCCAGAAGCCGGATATAGCTGTAGGTGTCGGTGTGGTCCGAACTGTAGCGCGAGGTGATGGTGATCTGGTCGAAATAGGCCGCATTGCCATCGCGGACCCAGTCGGTGTCCGGTGGCAGCGGGGCGCCCAGATGCAGCGTGCCGCCGACCTCGACCAGCGCCATCGCCTGGTCCCAGGCCGATTGCACGGGCGCGATGACAATCACAATGTCCGCCAGCCGGCCGTTGTTGATCGCGCGCAGCGCCGCGACCGGATCGTCCTGGCCGGGATTGATCGTATGGGTGGCGCCGAATTCGCCGGCCCGCTGCAGCCGCCAGTCGGAGAAGTCGAGCGCCACCACCTTGCCCGCGCCGAACAGCGGCGACAGATGGACAAAGCCCTGTCCCATGAAGCCCACGCCGACGACGGCGACGGTGTCGCCGGGCTGGATGTTGCAGACCTTCAAACCGCTGAGGACGCACGACCAGGGCTCGATCGTCACCGCCGCCTCGGTCGATATCGTGTCCGGCAGCTTGTGCGTGTCCATGCGCAAATGCTGGGCGGTCACGCGGTAATATTCGCACACGCCGCCCGGATCGAGCCGCATCGCGCTGTAGAACGGATCGCGGGTGAAATGGCCGCGGCGCGACAGATGGCTGTTGATCCGGCCGACATGGTGATTGACGAACAGCCGGTCGCCAACCGCATAGCCGGTGACCCGCGATCCGACCTCGACCACCTCGCCGATCGGCTCGTGGCCGAGCACCTTGGGCTCGGATTTCTTGTACCACGCCATGGTCTCGCCGCCGCAAAGCCCGCATGCGAGCGTCTTGAGCAGAAGTTCGTCCGGCCCAATCCGCGGCACCGGACGCTCTTCGAGCCGGATGTCGTCGAGCGCGTGGTAGACTGCGGCTTTCATCGTTCGGGTCACGGGTCGGCACCTTGGTTGCGGCCGAGCGCATGCCAGATGGCCCGGCTTCCTTCGGAGATGGCGAGATAGCGGTCAAACGCCTGGTCGTAAGCCCGGTGTTTGGCCGGGTCGGCTTCATAGGTCCGGGTCTGGTCGTCGCGCCGCGCAAGGACGCAGGCATCGCCATGGCCCGATGCCGATGCGCCAAGGCAAGCCGCGCCCCAAAGACCGTGATCGGATGCCTCGCTGACAATGACCGGCACGCCGATCACATCGGCGATGATCTGGCACCAGAGCGGGTTGCGGGCGCCGCCGCCGGTCAGCCGGACGGCGCGATCGGGAAGCCCGCCTTCCTCGGTGAAGCAGTGGCGCAGGCTGAAAGCCGTGCCCTCCATGACCGACCGTCCCATCTCGGCTCTCGACGAGCGCTGGTCGAGCCCGAAGAAGACGCCCCGCGCGTCGGGCGCGACGAAAGGCGCCCGCTCGCCGTTCAGATAGGGCAGGAATGTCAGCCCGTTGGCGCCCGGCGCAACCTGCTCTGCGAGTTCGTTGAGTTTGACGGCGCTTTCGCGCGCGTCCGCGCCCTTGAGCGTCTGCGGATGCAGGCCGCAAAACCAGTCGAACGCCGCCGTGCCGGTGCTCGGCGCCAGGATGCGGATCGCGACATCGGCCGTTGGATGCAAGGCCGTCGCGCCCACCGGCAGGTCCGCCGGCATGATTGCATCGGCCAGGATGTTGACGACCGCCGTCGTGCCCAGAACCATCATCGTCTCACCGGGCGCGTCCATGCCCATGCCGACGATCATCGCGGCGAGATCGAGCGTGCCGACCGAGACGGGCGTACCCTCGGGCAGATGCGTCGCCGCCGCCGCTTTCGCCGTTACACGCCCGAGCGGCCCGCATGCGCGCCGCGGCGCCTTCAGCTTCGGCCGCAAACCGGCGCAATCAAGCGCGTCGAGCGCTGCGTCGTCATAGCGCTTTTCGCCCAGATCGAGGAAGGGAATGGATGCGTTGGAAAAGTCGGTGGCCAGTTCGCCGGTCAGGCAGGCCCCGATCCAGTCGGCGCAATAGACGACATGGGCCGTGTCGCGGGCACGGTCGGGCGCGTGGTCGCGCAGCCAGCGATAGAGCGCGCCCGATGTGCCCGGCCACAGCGCCGTATGGCTTGCCCGCCCGACAGCCGCCGCGCGCCCGCTGTCCAAAAGGGCGACGACGCCATCGGCGGCGCGCGTGTCGTTCCACAAAATGGCGCGCCCGTTCGGTGATCGACCGGCATTGAGCGGCCACAGGCCGTCGCCCTGGCCGCACAGGCCGACCGAGGCGATGTCTGCACCATCCAATCGACCGACCAGGTCCTGAAGGACGCGGCAAACCCCCTGCCAGACCGCATCCATATCTTGCTCGCATGCCCCGCCGGGGCCCCGCAAAACCGCGTTCGGTGTCTCGCACAGCGCCACCGCGGTGCCGTCGCGGCGATAGGCGGCCGCCTTGATCATCGTTGTGCCGACATCGACGCCGAGCCAGTAACCGGTCATTCCGCGCACTCGTTGGTCTGCCTTACATATGATTGTTTGCCTGACTTTTGTAAATAGCAATACTCTGCGTGCGCCAGGTTGGCGGCGTCCTGCCGACGGGACCGGACACGTGCCGTCTGCTTCGTCGTGGCATCGATGACCTGCGTGGTGGCCGGGCTGATCGCCGCCGCCAACATGCGCATCTGCACGCCCCTGTCGGGCTGTTCCTACCCGCCGGACGCGATCGTCGGCAGCCGGTCAACGCTCAGCGGCGGCAGCGGCTTGTCCCATTTTTCCACGCGCACCAGCGCGGTATGCGCGATATTGCCCTGCGACAGGCCGGACGCGCCCCGGTCCAGCGTCAAGACGTTCGGATTGCCGTGCACCTCGAGCCTTTGTCCGTCGATGGTCTGCGGGTCGAACCAGGCACCGGTCGCCAACGCCACGCAGTCGCGCCTGATGTCAGTGCTCAGCCGCGCGCCGGCCAGGCACGCGCCACGCCCGTTGAACAGCCGGACGATGTCGCCATCGGCAATGCCGCGCCGGGCGGCGGTCTCCGGATGCATCACGCAGGGCTCGCGCCCGTCGATCTTGTCGGCCTGCGCCTCGGCGCCGCGGTCAAGCTGCCCGTGAAGCCGTGTCGCCGGCTGCCCCGATATCAGGTGCAGTTCGTCGTCATCGGCATCGATCAGGCTTTCGGCTGGCTGGCGCCAGACCGGATGACCGGGGCAATCGTCGAGCTTCATCGCCGCGATCGTCGGGTTGAAGAGCGTGATCCGGCCGCTGTCGGTAGCAAGCGGCATCTTATCCGGATCGGCGACGAACTCACCGAACTGGATACGCGGCGCGTCGTCGTCGGGCAGGTCGAACCGGCCGACCTCGCAAAATGTTTCAAAGTCGGGAAGCTCATGGCCCCACTCGGCCGCCACCTGGCGGCTGCGGTCCCACAAGTGACGCAGCCAGTCTTTCGTCGAGCGGCCTTCGGTGAACGCTGGCTCGACACCAAGCCGCGCGGCGATCCGGCGCAGGATCTCATGGTCATCGAGCGCCGCGCCCATCGGGTCCATTGCCGGGCTCATATAGATCAGTGACGGATCGCGCCGGTTGATCATGATGTCGTGGCGCTCCAGCGCCGTGGTTGCCGGCAGCACGATGTCGGCGCGCCGGGCGGTCGCCGTCCAGGCATGATCGTTGACGATCACCGTCTCGGGCCGCGTCCACGCCTCCTCCAGCCGGTTCAGGTCCTGATGGTGATGAAACGGGTTGCCGCCGGCCCACCAGACCAGCCTGATGTCGGGATAGGTCCGCTTGGCGCCGTCATAATCATAGGCGCCGCCCGGCTCGAGCAGCATGTCGGCGATCCGCGCGACCGGGATGAAATCGCTGACCGGGTTGGACCCTTGCAAGACAGACGGCCAGCCGATCAGCCGGCTCGGGCGTCCCACCGGCGTGGTCGAGCCATAGCCGAAGGCAAAGCCCTCGCCGGGACGGCCGATCCCGCCCAGCATGGCGGCCAGCGCCAGGCCCGCCCACAGCGGCTGCTCGCCATGATGGGCGCGCTGCAGCCCCCAATTCACGGCGATCATGGTCTTCTTCTGGCTTAGGCGCGCGGCCAGCGCGCGAATGTCGTCGGCAGCCATGGCGCAGAGTGACGCGGCCCAGTCGGCGCTCTTGGGCTGCCCGTCGGTCCCGCCCAGAAGATAGTCGCGAAACGAGTCCCAGCCGCTCGTATAGCGGTCGACAAACGCCTGGTCGTGAAGCTTGCCGATCAACAACTCGTGGCAGAGCGCCAGCATCAGCGCGGTGTCGGTGCCCGGACGGATCGAAAGCCATTCGGCGGAGGGCGTTGCCGCCATGTCCGAGCGCTGTGGCGAGACATTGATCACCGCCATGCCGCGCCGGGCAGCCGTGTCGAGCCATCCGGTGACTTCATGGCGCGATGTGCCCGACGAGGTGATCTGGGCGGTGCGCTCGGAAATGCCGCCGAACGCCACGAGCAGTTCGCAATGCTCGGCCACCAGCGGCCAACTGGTCATCTGGTCCTGAAAGGCCCGGTTGGTCATGCCGGTGATATGGGGCAGCAGCACTTCGGCGGCCGCATGCGAATAGGTGTCGCGCGAGGTCACGCAGCCGCCGGCAAGATTGAGCAGCCGGCGCAGTTGTGACTGGGCATGGTGAAACCGGCCCGCGCTCGCCCAGCCATAGGACCCGCCGAAGATCGCGCCATTGCCATGGGCGCCGCGCACCCGGTCCAGTTCGCCCGCGACAAGCTCCACCGCGCGGTCCCAGCCGACCGCAACGAAGCTGTCGGCATTGCGCGCCGCGCCCCGATCGCCATCGAGCCACCCCTTGCGCACGGCCGGCTCCAGGATGCGGCTCTTCGGATCGCGCGCCGCGCTCATCCAGCCGCGCCCGATCCGTGACGGCGCCGGATCGCCGGCAACCGGACGAAGTTCCGTGTTGCCGTCCTCGGTGTCCGTGCCGATCGTGTAAGCGCCCCAGTGGGCGGCGGTGTAACGCATCGGTGTGGGCCTTTCTGCGGTCATGTGGCGTCGGGAACGCTATTTTGTCCTTTGATGGTCGGGCCGGTATAGGACGATTCGAAGCCGCCTGGCCTGACGGCCATCATCCGGCCGCCGCCGCTCCGCAAGGCCGGGACGGCACCCATGTGCGACCGCGCGTGTCATGATCAGCCGACAATGGAATTTACATATGAAAAAATCAATGACATATGTCATATTTCTCCCGGAGGAAGTCGATGCGGAATGAACGAACGTCCGAAGAAGTCGCTTTGGGGATCAGGCGACGCGTCTTCGAGCATGCCATTCGCAACAATGGTGGATATCTGTCACAGGCCTGTTCGGCGGGCGAGCAACTGGCCTGGCTCTACAATGAGGAACTGAAGATGGGCGAGCCGACCTTGCCGCCCGTGCCCAAGCCGTTCGGCGGTGTGCCCTCGGCGGACAATCCCGGCTATCACACGGGCGCGGGCTATAACGGGCCGGCCGCACCCGACTATGATCGCCTGTTCATCGCGCCCGCCCATTATGCGCTGGTCGCCTATGCGACGCTGATCGAGGTCGGCCGCATGGCGCCCGAGGGGCTGGAGATGTTCAACAAGGACGGCTCGTCGGTGGAAATGATCGGCGCCGAGCATTCGCCGGGTATGGAGGTGCACAATGGCACGCTCGGCATCGGCCTTTCGACCGCCGCCGGCCTTGCCTGGGGCCGGTCGCGCCGGGGCGAGGCGGGCCGCACCTGGGTCTTCATGTCCGACGGCGAAGTGCAGGAGGGCCAGACCTGGGAGGCGGTGCAGGCCTGCGCCCATCATGGCATCGACAATCTCTACGCGATCATGGACGTCAACGCCCAGCAATGCGACGGGGCGATGGACACCGTGATGGAGGTGGGCGACATCCGCCAGAAATTCCTCACCTTCGGCGCCGCCTGCGTCGAGATCGATGGCCATGATCTTGATGCCATGCGCCAGGCGGTGCGCGAGCCGCATGAGGGCAGGCCGCTGATCATCCTGGCGCACACCAACCCGTTCCACACGATGAGCATCCTCGAGGAGCGGTTCCCGCGCCTGCACTATGTGCGCTTCAAGTCCGAGGACGAGCGCGCCCGGATGAACGCGTCGATCGCCAGAGATCTTGGCGTCGATCCCGTCGATTACGTCCATTGAGGAAACGCGATCATGGTTGAAATGGTGAACCGCCCCTACGCGTCGGCCTTTGAGAAATTCGCCGCCGGAAACCCGGACATTTTGTGCCTGTCCGCCGACCTGACATCGTCCTGCGAGATCGACGGGTTCCGCGACCGGCATCCGGGCCAGTTCGTCTCGCTGGGCATGGCCGAGCAGAACATGATGAGCTTCGCAGGTGGCCTCGGACTGGCCGGCTTCCGGCCCTTCATTCACACATTCGGCGTCTTCATGTATCGCCGGCCCTATGACCAGTTGATGGCGTCGATCGCCTATCCAAGGCGCAAGGTCCGGCTGATGGGCTTTCTGCCGGGCGTCACCACGCCCGGCGGCATGACCCACCAGTCGATCGAGGACATTGCGGTGATGCGCTCGATCCCCAACATGACCATTCTGGAGACGGGCGACGCCACCGAGGTCGAAAGCATTTGCGAGGCGGCCGACTCGATCGACGGACCGGTCTGGTGCCGCGTTCTGCGCGGTTCGGTGCCGCGCCTGTTCGACACGCCCATCCGGGTCGGCGAGATGCGCGAACTGGCCCGGGGCGATGACATTCTGGTCGTCACGTCCGGCATCTGCACCGAAGAGGCGCTGCGCGCCCGCTCGGCGCTGCAAAAGGCCGGCCTGTCGATCCGTCATCTGCATCTGCACACGATCAAGCCGTTCGACCATCAGGCGCTGCTGGATCATGTCGGATCGATCCGGCACGGGGTGATCACGCTGGAGAACCACGTCACCGAGGGCGGCATTGGCAGCCTTGTCGCAGAGACCATGGCCGATGCGGGCGTCGGCAAGCGGCTGGTACGACTGGGGCTGAAGGACACCTATGCTCATGGCGGCTCGCGCGCCTATCTGATGCGCTGGTACGGGCTCGATGCGCTCGCCCTTGTGCGCGGCATCGAAGATCTTGTGGGCCAGTCATTCGGCATCGGCGAAGACGATCTGGACGCCGCCCGCATCGACGCCGTCCACTCAATCGTCAAGGCCGAAGCGCTCTGATCGGGCCATGAAGCAACGTGCTGCCAGGCCGGGCATCAGCCCGGCCGCGGCCGTGTGCCGTCCAGAAACAACCGAACCGCCTTTTGGACGTGCGCCGCGATTTCCTCGTCGGAAAACTCCCGCTGGCCCGTCATCAGCAGACGCAACTGAAAGTCGCCCTTGATCATCTCGGTCAGCATCCGCGCAGCGGCAAGCGGGTCGGCGACTTCGAGTGTGCCGCGCGCCACCTGGGTTTCCAGATAGGCTGCAAGCTTGCCGTGCAGCACGGCCGGGCCGCGGCGATAGGCCTGGCGGCCCAGATCGCGCCGGTCGGCGGAGATGGCGATCAATTGCCGGAACGCGCCGATCACGACCGGGCTCAGCATGCCGCGCAGAAACCGCCGGCCGAATTCCTCCAGCCATTGGCGCGGTTCCATCTCCGCATCGGGCAACACGTCCGCCTTTTCCAGGATCTCGCCTATCAACTGCAGGAGCACCGCCTCGAACAGGCCCTCCTTGTCGCCGAACAAATCGTAGATGTTGCGCCGTGAGCCCCCCGTTTGCGCGATGATGTCGTCGAGCGAGGTTCCCTTCAGGCCCTTTTCCATGAAGCAGGCGCGTGCAGCGGCCAACATGCGGTCGCGCCGGGCGATCTGTTTTTCCTGAAGCTGCATCGCTGCCTCTTGACTTGGTACTTGTCAGTACCGTATACGGTCACGCACTGGTACTGTCCAGTACCTTTTGCATCGGGGAGGCAGCATGCGCGCCTGGGCATTGGTCATTGTCGCATCATCGGTCCTCGTCGGCTGCCAGGCCGAAACGGCGCAGCAGCCGGACGAACCGGTGATCCGCGCCGTCCACGCCATTGCCGCCGAACCGGTCACCACAACGCAAATCCGTTCGTTTCCCGCCGTGCTCGAACCGCGGCAGATCACGCCGCTCGCTTTCGAGGTCGGCGGCCGTGTCGGGCTCGTCGATCTGACGATCGGGCAGGAGGTCGCCAGGGGGCAGCCCCTGCTGACGGTCGATTCGACAGACTTCCAGCTTCGGCTGGAATCGGCCGAAGCGACGGTGCGCGAGGCCGAGGCTTCACTGGCCGACGCGCGGGACGAGGCCGCCCGCCAACAGCAATTGTTCGACCGCAATGTCGTCGCGCAGGCCGCGCGCGACCGCGCGGCCACCGGCGCCGAACAGGCCGAAGCCCGCGCAGAACAGGCCCGCCGCAATTTCGACCTGGTGCGCGAAAGCCGCGCCGACACGCAATTGCTGGCGCCGTTTGACGGTGTCATCAATTCGGTCGATGTGCAGAGCTACACCAATGTCCAGGCCGGCCAGCCGGTCCTGACGCTTTATCCCGACACGGGTCTGCAGGCATCGATCCTGGTCAGTTACGACATCGTCACCGGCCTGTCGCTCGGCGACGATGCCCGCGTCACCATCGCCGACGACAGGTCCCTCGTTCTGGCCGGCGAAGTGGCCGAGATCGCCCGCCGCGCGCCGGCCGTATCGTCCTTCCCGGTCATCGTCGCCCTGCGGGAAGACGCGCCGCATCTGCGCCCGGGCATGGCGGTCGATGTGTCGCTGTCGCGCGCAGAGGGCGGCGAGGCCAAGACGTTCAAGCTGCCGCTGTCGGCGCTGGCGCGCAACCGGATGACCGACATCACCCTTGACGGCGAGGACAGACAGGCCGTCCTGCTTGTCGTCGATCCCGATGAAAGCGTCATCGCCGAACGGCAGGTTTCCGTGCGCGGCATGAACGGATCGAGCATGATCGTCACCGGCGGCCTCGATGCTGGCGAGCGGGTGGTTGTCGCCGGAGTGCCGTTCCTTCATCCGGGCCAGAAGGTCCGGCTCTGGCAGGAGGGCAATTGATGCATGCGCTCACCCGGCTCGGCCTCGATCACAGGCGTGTGACGATCCTCGTCATGGCGCTGCTGGTCGCCTTCGGCGCGGCCATCTATTCGAGCTTCCCCAAGCGCGAGGATCCCGCGATCACCGTGCGAACGGCCATTGTCGTGGCCTCCAATCCGGGGCTTACGTTCGTTCAGCTTGAAGAGTTGGTCGCCCGGCCGCTCGAGGAGACCGCGCGGGCCGTGCCCGGTGTCGATGAGGTGCGCACGCGCCTGACCGGCGGCACTGCGGTCCTTCAGGTCGATATTGAAAACGCCGTGCCCGAACAGGAGTTGAAACGCGTCTTCGACGAGATCAGGGACGATATGCAGGCGGTGCGGAACGATCTGCCCGACGGCACCCGCGGCCCCGACGTCGATACCGATTTCGGCGATGTCGCCGTCGCCTCGGTTGCCGTGACCGGCCCGGACTTTTCGCTGGCGCAACTGGAAGAGGCGGCCGAGGATCTGCGCGACCGGTTCTATGCGCTCGACGCCATATCCGCTGTCACGCTGCACGGCCATCAGGAAGAGCATATCTGGCTCGAACTCGACCGCGCCCGGCTGGCCGGCATCGGCACGACGCTCGAGCCCGTGCTCGCCGCGCTCGGCAACCAGAATGTGCGCATGCAGGCCGGATCGATCGTCAATGACGGGTTCCGCATCGAACTGCGGACCACGGGCGATTACCGCTCGGTCGGCGATATCGGAGCCACGCTGATCGACATTCCCGATGTCGGCCTGGTCCGGCTCGGCGATCTGGTCAAGGTCCGGCGCGGCTATGCCGAACCGGCCGAGGAGCCGGTCTTTTTCAATGGCATGCCCGCTGTCCTTGTTTCGGCGGAGATGTATGCCGGCGAGGACATTGTCGCCGTCGGCGAAACGCTCAGGCAACGCGTCGCCGCGTTCGGCAATGACCTGCCGGTCGGCATGCAGGCGCAGTTTTCCACCTTCCAGCCCGGCAAGGTCGAGGTCTCGGTCAATGGCGCTTTGGTCAACATGGCCCAGACCTGCCTGGCCGTCCTTGCGGTGATGCTGGTCTTCATCGGCTGGAAGCAGGCCTTCGTCATCGCCCCGATCGTACCGCTCGCCATCGCCTTTGCGTTTATCGGCATGTCGATCATCGGCATCGAACTGCAACAGGTCTCGATCGCAGCGATCATCATCTCGCTGGGCCTTCTGGTCGACAACGGGCTGGTCATCGTCGAGGACATGGACAGGCGCATCCTGGAAGGCGCCGATCGCACCGAGGCCGCGCTGGCCGCCGGCCGGCAATATGCACGGCCGCTTTTGGTCGCGCTCACAACGACGGTGGCGGCCTTTCTGCCCCTGTTCCTGCTCGATGGAACCGAGGGCCAGTACGGATTTTCGCTCGGCACGGTCGTCGCGCTGACGCTTTTGGGCTCATACCTGTCGGCGCTCTACATCCTGCCCTTGCTGGCGGTCTGGCTCCTGCCCAGGCCAAACGCCAAGTCCGGCGATGGCCCGTTCCGCAGGATTGCCGCCGGCTATGGGCGCATCATCGCGCTGTGCCTGAAGGCGCCGGCGCTGGTCATCGCCGCGTGCATCGGCCTGGTCGTGCTGGCGGTGAGCCAGTTCGGCAATGTCAGCCAGCAATTGTTCCCGCTTTCGGAACGCAACCAGTTCCTGGTCTACATGGACATGCCCAAGGGCACCGACATCGCGCGAACCGAAAACGTCGCGCTGCGGCTGTCCGGTTGGCTCGGCGATCGCGGGACCAACCCGGAAGTCACCGACCATACGCTTTTCGTCGGCTTTGGCGGGCCGCGCTTCGTGCTGACGCTCGATCCGGCGGACACCGACCCGGCCTCGGCTTTCTTCGTCGTCAACACCGACACGTTCGAGGGATCGGCGCGGGTGATGGACCGGCTCGATACGGAACTGGCCGGCCGGTTTCCGGAGGCCCGGTTTCGTTTGAAGCGCCTTGCGATGGGCGGCCGCGAGCCCGGTGTCGATGTCGAGATTTCGGGCCCCGATGCCGATGTACTGCTCAAGGCGGCCTATCGGGTCGAGGCCGGCTTTGCCTCGGCGCCCGGCATCGTCCAGAACCAGAACGATTGGGGCGAAAAGGTGCTGATCGGCTCGGTCGAAGTGGCGCAGGACACGGTGCGCGAATATGGCCTGTCTTCGCGCACCATTTCGGAATCGCTTGAAGGCTTCTTCGACGGCCGTCAGGTGTCGGTCTTCCGCCAGGGCGAGCGGATGATCCCGATCGTGCTGCGCGGCGACGGCGCCTATCGCGACGGTTTCGACGATCTGGCCAATGCTGCCATCGAAGCGAACGGTCGGGTGCTTGCGATCGACCAGCTCGCACGTCTCGTGCCGGAACTGGAATTTGCGTCGTTGCGCCGCATCGACCAGCGCCGGACGATCACCATTTCGGCGATCTCGAGCGAACTGTCGGCCTACGATCTTCTCGACCATGTCCGGCCGGCGCTCGAAGCGCTCGATCTGGGACCGCAATACACCATCGCCATTGCCGGCGAGGTCGAGCAGGCCGGCGAGGTGCGCGAAAAGCTCGGCGCCGGGCTGCCCTACGCCATCACCGTGATGCTGATCGCCCTGATGGTCCAGTTCAACTCGTTCCGCCGCGTCGGGCTGACCTTCCTGACGGTGCCGCTGGTCATTGTCGGCGTGCCGCTGGCGCTGATCGGATTCGGCCAGCCCATGTCCTTCTTCGGCACGCTCGGGCTGATCGCGCTGTCGGGCATCATCATCAACAATGTCGTCGTCTTGATCGACCAGATTGAGATCGAGCGCGAAACGCTTGGGCTTGACGATGCGATCGTCGTGGCGGCGCAAAAGCGCTTCCGGCCGATCCTGCTGACCTCGCTGACGACGGTGCTGGGCCTGACGCCGATGGCCATGGCCGGCGGCGCGCTGTGGGAGCCGATGGCGACGCTGATGATCGGCGGCCTCGGCATCGCCTCGATCCTGGCGCTGTTCTATGTGCCGGCGCTCTATCGCATCCTGTTCTGGCGCGCGGCGCGGCAGCCGATAGCCGACCGGGGCTCAGCCACAGCCGGCGCTTGACGTGGTCGGTGAACCGGCAATCCGGGCGGATTTGAAAAGCTGGCTGGGGAACCTGGATTCGAACCAGGACTAACGGAGTCAGAGTCCGTGGGTCTACCGTTAACCTATTCCCCATTACGCCCGTGCGGCGCGTGAATGCGCCATCGGGTTCGGCCGATATATGGCCTTCGGCGCTCGGATGCAATCGTCTTGGCCCCATTTTGCCTTGGCGTTTCACTGCCCCACTGTTACGCTTTGCCCAACTGCACACAGAGCGCGCGAGCTGCGCCCCAAGGCTGCGCCGCGCGGGAGATTTGATGTGACCAAGCCTGGTCCGGACACCAACGTGTCCCATGCAGGCCCCCATGTCCGTGGCGCCACCGCGCCCGGATCCGGTGACGGCCCTGCCAGTATGGGCGCCCGCGCGGCGCCGTCCGCCGACACATCCGCGCAAACCGACAATGGAAGCCCGGCCGGCGCATCATTGGCGCCCGATGCCGGCCGGCCCGACGATCACGACCCGTTCGCCAAACGGCCCTCCAAGCGCGGCCGGCGGCGTCGCCGCAGCGGCCGCAACGGCGCGGTGAAAGACGCCGCACCGCAGGTCACACCCGATGAGACGCGCAATGGTGCCGCCGGCGAGGCGGACGCAAATCCCGCGCCCGGCCGCGGCAAGCGCCGGCGCGGCCGCCGCAAGCGCAATGCTGCCCAGACAGAAAACGGCGCCATGGCAACCGTCGCAAAGCCTGGAACGCCGTGCGGCCAGCGCAAGGACAAGACCTCGCCGCCGGCGCCCGCTATCCGCCGGGAGCGCGAGGCGCCGACCGCCTATGCCGCGCTCGATCTTGGCACCAACAATTGCCGCCTTCTGGTCGCCGTGCCCACCAAGCCCTGGTCGTTCCGCGTGGTCGATGCGTTCTCGCGCATCGTGCGCCTGGGCGAAGGGTTGGGCGCCTCGGGCCGCCTGTCCGACGAGGCGATGGACCGCGCGGTTGGCGCACTGGCCGTCTGCCGCGACAAGCTGACCGCCCGGCCCATTGGCCGCACGCGGCTGATCGCCACCGAAGCGTGCCGCTCGGCGGAAAACGGCGCCCAATTCCTGGACCGCGTCCGCGACCAGACCGGACTCAAGCTGGAAGTGGTCGACCGCGAGACAGAGGCGCGGCTGGCCGTTTCGGGCTGCGGATCGCTGGTCGACCGCTCGGCGCGCTCGACGGTGCTGTTCGACATTGGCGGCGGCTCGTCGGAAATCGCCGTCATCGACCTGCCCCATGCCGGCCGCCGCAACCTCTCCGACAACATCGTCGCGTGGACGTCGCTGCCCGTCGGCGTCGTCACCATGGCCGAGCGCTTTGGCGGCACCCATGTGGATGCCGAGAGCTTTTCGGCGATGGTCGCCCATGCCGAGGCGCTTCTGGGCGATTTCGCACGCCAGCACAGCCGCGGCGGCAACGGCGTCTCCGACGACGCCTTCCACCTGATCGGCACCTCGGGCACGGTGACGACGCTGGCCGGCATCCATCTGGGGCTTGCGCGCTACGATCGCCGGCGGGTCGATGGCCTCTGGATGCGCGACCACGAGGTCGATCGCATCAACGATCAGATCCTGTCCTGGTCGTTTGACGAGCGCGTGGCCAACCCCTGCATCGGCCGCGACCGCGCCGATCTGGTTCTGGCCGGCTGTGCGATCCTGCAGGCGATCCGCAATGTCTGGCCGGCGCAGCGGCTTCGGGTGGCCGATCGCGGCCTGCGTGAGGGGCTCCTGACCGAGATGATGGCCGCCGACGGCGTCTGGCGCCGCGGCCGCCACCGGCGCGGACGGCCCGACGGCGCGCCCAAACCGCGCGCGCCGCGGGGACCGGGCGAACGGCGATGAAACGCAGATCGCCAAAGCCCGGCGGCCGGTCGATCAACCAGCATGTGCGGCGCAAGCAGAAACTCAAGCCATCCTCGCGCCGCTGGATCGAGCGGCAGCTCAACGACCCTTACGTCCAGCGCGCCAAGCGCGAGGGCATGCGGTCGCGCGCCGCCTACAAACTCATCGAGATCGACGACAAGCACCAGCTTCTGGCGCCCGGCAAGCGCGTGATCGATCTGGGCGCGGCGCCCGGCGGCTGGTGCCAGGTCGCCGTCGAGCGCACGGGATCCACACCGGAAAAACCGCTGGTTGCCGCGATCGACTATCTGGGCATGGACCCCGTGCCGGGCGTGACCATCCTCGAAATGGACTTTCTCGATGACGATGCGCCCGAAAAGCTGATGGCGGCGCTCGACGGCGCGCCCGACATCGTCCTTTCCGACATGGCCGCGCCCACGGTGGGCCACCGCAAGACCGATCACATGCGCACCATGTATCTGGTCGAGGTCGCCGCCGAATTCGCCATGGAGGTGCTCAGGCCCGGCGGACACTTTCTGACCAAGACTTTCCAGGGCGGGACGGAAAAAGCGCTGCTCGACCGGCTGAAGGCCAATTTCGATCAGGTCATGCACATCAAGCCCCCGGCCAGCCGCGCCGAGTCGGTCGAGCTTTACCTGCTGGCCAAGGGGTTCAAGGGGCGGGCGTGAGGCGTGAGTGTCCGGATGTCCACTGTGCGGTGAACGGACATTGGGACGATATCAGCAATACAAGCAAAATGTGCCGGATGTAATCAATTGTCGTAAATGAACGGCAGCGAAGAACGATGACAAACCGACCTTTTGTCCGATATGAAGACAAGCTGAATCGCGTGCTCTCGTATATTTGCGAGAACATGGATGAAGACCTGGATCTCGATACGCTCGCAGACATCGCATGCGTTTCTCGGTATCATTGGCATCGTGTTTTCAAAGCGATGACAGGTGAAACGCTGGCAGATGTTGTGCGCAGAGTGCGGTTGAGCGCTGCGGCCAACAATCTGCTTCGAGACGATATGTCTGTTAATGCGGTTGCAGAACAAGTCGGCTACAAGAACTTGGCAAGTTTCTCCCGCGCTTTCAAAGCTGCCCATGGTTTCTCACCACAGGAGTTCCGAAAGCAGGGTGCAGAAACCACAATTCTTCTGAATCTGAACAAAGGGGCTGAAGGCTTGTATCCGGTCAAAGTGCTGGATCTAAAGGGTTTTAGAGCTGCAGGTGTTTGCCACATTGGCCCCTATCAGAAAATCGGCAAAGCATTCAGCGCGCTTGGTGGTGTCCTGATGTCAAACTCGCTCATGTCTCGTGCCGAGTTGGTCTTTGCAGTTTATCACGATCCACCGGAGTCAAGGCCGAGCGCCGAGCTTCGCTCCCATGTTGCGGTAGCGATCAAAGACGGCTTCCCTGACACTTTGAGCAGCCTTGACTATTTCGACGTTCTCGGCGGACGATACGCGGTGCTGCAACACAAAGGGCCGTATGCGCGATTGAAGTTCGCATATGATTGGATTTATGGCGCGTGGCTGTTGCAATCAGGTTTTGAGCTAAGAGATGAGCCTCCGTTGGAGGTCTATATCAGCGACCCCAAAACGACCCCGTCAGCCGACCTGATTACAGAAATCCGACTTCCATTGCTATAAGTGAAACCTTGATGCGGCCGGATTCACTCAAGACGGGCTGAAACAATTGATGTCTGCTGAGAGCTCCCAAGCAGACATGACACATGCGTGACAATGCTTGTCCCCGCTGTCGCGTGCGCCATGTCTTCGTACATCGCATCAACGCCGGAGCGCATCGCCATGATCACGACACGCCGCACCCTCTTCAAGACTGCCGCCATCACCACCGCCGCGCTCGCAACGCCGCAAATCATGACACGCGCGGCCTTCGCCCAGCCGGCCATGTCCGGGTCCATGCCCGCCGCGTTCGAGCGTTTCATGCTCGGCCGGTTCGAGGTGACCATCCTGTCGGACGGGCACCGCATCGTGCCCGAGCCGCAATCGATTTTCGGCACCGATCAATCGGTCGAAACGGTCGAGGCGCTGTTGGCGGAGAACTATCTGCCCACCGGCCGGATGCAGTTCACCTTCGCGCCGACGCTCGTCAACACCGGCGACGAACTGGTCCTGTTCGACACGGGCAATGGAGAAGGCGGGCGCGAGGGCGGCGTCGGCCAGATGCTCGGCAATCTGCGCGCCTCCGGCTACGAACCCGATCAGGTGAGCGTCGTCGTGCTGACCCATCTGCATCCCGATCACATTGGCGGGCTGATGGAAGCCGGCGCGCCGGCCTTTCCAAACGCGCGTTACGTGACCGGTCAGGTGGAGTATGATTTCTGGACCTCGACCGACCGGGTCGGAACGCCCGCCGAGGGACTGCACCAGTCGATCATGGCCTCGGTTGCGCCGATGGCGGAGCAGATGAGCTTTGTCGGCGATGGCGACACGCCCGTTTCGGGCATCACCGCCATGGCCGCCTTCGGCCATACGCCCGGGCACATGGTCTACAGGATCGATTCGGACGGCCGTTCACTGGTTCTGATCGCCGACACCGCCAACCATTTCGTGCTGTCGCTGCAACGGCCCGATTGGGAAGTGCGGTTCGATGCCGACAAGGCGGCCGCCGCGCAGACCCGCAAGGACGTGCTCGGCATGATCGCGGCCGACCGGCTTGCCTTTGTCGGCTACCACATGCCGTTCCCCTCGGTCGGCTTTCTCGAGCCGCTCGACGACGGGTTCCGCTTCATCCCGGAAACCTATCAGTTCGACCTGTAAGGTGTCGCCGATCCCCGCCGGCTCAGGCGGGGATCGCCTTGGTTTCCGTTTCCGCCAGGTCGCAAATGATGGCAACCGGCGCAAAATCGTGGCCGCCGGCTCCATCGACGAACAGCGCTTCGGACAGGATCTTTATGTCGGTGATGCCGAGCGCCGGGAAATCAAGCCCCATCGAATGGGCCATCGCGATGCGATGGCCGGGCTTGGGGTTCAGCCCGCAGCAAATCTCGCGCGTACCCATCTTGAGGTGGTGCGCAATGTCCCATTCGAGCGTCACGCCCTCATGCCGTGTGACGACCCAGCAATGGCCGTCCTCGCACCAATTGCCCTTCTCGACGGGGAAGAAATAGCCGGTCACATAGCCTGCCTCGAACCCGGCCGCCCGCAATGCGGCGATCAGATAGGCATTGATATCGACGCATGAGCCTTCCGCCACGCCGCAACCCAGATGCGGGATTGCGTCATGGCCGTCCATGAACCGTTCGGCGGGATGGCCATAGGTGAAGCGCGCGGCGGTATCGTTGACGATGGCCTGGATGGCCGCATGCCCGTCCGGCGCCCGGTCGGCCAGCGCACGGGCATCGGCGACAAGCGCATCGGCGGCGCGGGTGAACCGGTTGGGCTGGTGGCGGAACATAGCGTCCGGATAGGCGCCGGCGGCGCTGTCTTCCGCGCGGTAGCGCAAAGTCACGGTGCCCGAACCGTCCGGCTCGATCAGGGCTGCTGCCTGCGCGCCGGTTGCATCGAAAACGAAGCCGGCTCTTCCGCCCTCGACGGTCAATTCGAGCGGACGCTGATAGGGCGTCGGCAGGCCGACCGGGGCAAGGATGTGGCGTCCTGCTGCGTCCGTCATATCGACGGTCACGGTGATCTGACGTTCCATGAAAGCTCTCACACGACCATCTGGAAGACGATGCCCGAGACGATCGCGCCAGAAACGCCGAGCACGATGTAAGTGGCAAAGACCGGCGCCCTGACCAGCGACCAGACCGCCGCCATGGCCGGAATGGAGCTGACCGCGCCGGCCACCAGAAACGCCATCGCCGCGCCCGGGCTCATGCCCTGTTCGGTCAGCCCGGCGAGCAACGCGGGCGCCACATAGGAGTTGAGGTAGGCGGGCATGCCGACCAGCGCCGAGATGACGATCGGGCCCAGGCCCTCGCCGCCGACAAGGCCGGCGATCAGCGAGGCGGGAACGTAAGTCACAAGCAACGCTTCGAGCACATAGGCGAGTGCCAGCCACTGTGCCAGAAAGGCGGCGTTGGCGCGCAGTTCGCCCGTGAAGCTGTCGGTGCGCTCTCCTTCGGTCCAGAACCGCCAGACCGGCTTGCCGTCGAAGGGCGAGGGGCCGCATCCGCAGCCGCGCCGGATGGCGCCGCGAGAGACATCCTTGAACAGCCCGCCCGCCGTCAGCGCCTTGACCGCATAGCCACCGGCAAGCCCGATCCCGATCGCCGCCACGGCTTTGCCGATCGCATAGGGCCAGCCGAGCGCGGCGGCGGTGATCAGCAATGTCGGCGGGTCAATCAGCGGCGAAGCCAGCCAGAAGGCCATGATGGCCGACAGCGGCGCGCCAACCGCCAGAAGGCCGGCAATGAACGGGATCACCTCGCACGAGCAGAAAGGCGCCAGCCCGCCGAACAGGGCGGCAAGCACGATGGCGCGGTTCTCGCGACCCTCAAAGGCCCGGCCGATGGTCGCCTCGGCGCCGGCCGCCTTCAGCCAGGCAATCAGGATCACGGCAAACGCGATATAGGGCAGCGTGTTGAGAAACGCGGCCGCCGCAAAGCCCACCACCGCCTCGAAACGCTCCGGATCGAGGATCGAGATGATCAGCGGGGCGGCGACCACCACGGTCCATGGCGTTGCCAGCAGCGAAAGCGGATTGGTCGTTCGGGTGGGCTGAACGGTATCGAGCGTTGTCATGCCGCTGCTCCCTCTTGGCTGGCGCTGTCGGCGCAGCATTCGCGCAGCAGATAGGCGCCCAGCTCTTCCAGATGATCGAATTCGGCGCGGTTGATGACGGAGCGTCCCTGCTTTTCCTGCGAGATCAGCCCGCCCGACGCCAGAAAGCGCAGATGATGGGCCAGGGTCGAGGCGGCCATGCCGGATCGCGCCTGTATGTCGCCGACCGTCAGGCCATCGGGCCCGGCCTTGACGAGGGCCAGCAAGACTTCCAGCCGCGGCTCCGAGCCGATGGCGGCAAACCCCTGCGCGGCGCGTTCGATGTCCATCGGTTTCTCCTATAAAACTAGAAATCTAGTTATATAGATATGAAACCCGTGTCAATCGTGGCCCGCACCCTTTTGCTGGCCTGAAAGCCGTGATACGGCCCACTGCCAACGCGACCGGGCGGCGCGCTCTTCCGCACCCCGAAGCCAGGACCCCGACGATGGCCAAGATCATTGATACAGCGAGCGGCGCCTATGCGCTGACGTTCGACGACGTGCTTTTGCAGCCCGGCGCTTCCGAGATCATGCCGGCGCAGACGAGCATCACCACGCGGATCGCCCAGGACATCGAACTGTCCCTGCCGATCCTTTCAGCGGCCATGGATACGGTCACCGAATCGCGCCTTGCCATCGCCATGGCGCAGGCCGGCGGTATCGGCATCATCCACCGCAATCTGAACCCCGAGGAGCAGGCCGAAGAGGTTCGCCAGGTCAAGAAGTTCGAAAGCGGCATGGTCGTCAATCCGGTGGTGATCGGCCCCGATGCGACGCTCGCCGACGCGAAAGCCCTGATGCGCGCGCACCGCATCTCCGGCATCCCGGTGGTTGAGGATGCGGGCATCGGCAGTCAGAAGCCGGGCCGGCTCGTCGGCATCCTGACCAATCGCGATGTGCGCTTCGCCGACGATCCGGACCAGAAGGTCTATGAGCTGATGACGCGCGAGAATCTGGTGACGGTGCGCGAAAATGTCGCCCAGGACGAAGCCAAGCGTCTGCTCCATCAGCACCGCATCGAAAAGCTGCTGGTGGTCGATTCGAAAGGGTTCTGCGTCGGGCTGATCACTGTCAAGGACATGGAAAAGGCCCAGCTCAATCCCGATGCGGCCAAGGACGTGCAAGGCCGTTTGCGGGTCGGTGCCGCCGTCAGCGTCGGCGAGGATGCGCTCGACCGGGCTGACCGGCTGACCGAAGCGGGCGTCGACGTGATCGTCGTCGACACGGCCCATGGCCATTCGCGCCGGGTGCTCGATGCGGTCGGCGAGGTCAAGAAGCGCTCCAACGCGGTGCGGATCATCGCCGGAAACATTGCGACCGCCGACGGCGCCAGGGCGCTGATCGACGCGGGTGCGGATGCGGTCAAGGTCGGCATCGGGCCGGGCTCGATCTGTACGACCCGCATGGTGGCCGGTGTCGGCATGCCGCAGCTTGCCGCCGTTCTGGCCGCCGCCGAAGCGGCGCAGAAACAGGACATTCCGGTGATCGCCGATGGCGGCATCAAGCTTTCGGGCGATCTGGCCAAAGCGCTGGCCGCCGGCGCCTCGGCGGCGATGGTCGGCTCGGTTCTGGCCGGCACCGATGAAAGCCCCGGCGAGGTCTATCTGCACCAGGGCCGTTCCTACAAGGCCTATCGCGGCATGGGCTCGGTCGGCGCGATGGCGCGCGGCTCGGCCGACCGCTATTTCCAGGCCGAGGTGCGCGACACGCTCAAGCTCGTGCCCGAGGGCATCGAGGGACAGGTGCCCTACAAGGGGCCGGTCTCGGGCGTCTTGCACCAACTGGCCGGGGGCCTGCGGGCGGCCATGGGCTATACCGGCTCGGCGACGCTCAAGGACCTGCATGAGCGGGCCTGCTTCGTGCGCATCACCAATTCGGGGCTGCGCGAAAGCCACACCCATGGTGTCTCCATCACCCGCGAGAGCCCGAACTATCCGGGCGGCAACTGAACCGGGCGCCATGTCCATCCAAACCAAGGCGCTGATCGCGCTCGCCATCGTCTGGTTCGCCGCCATGGCGGGCATGCACGCATTCTGGTTCGAGCCCATGACAGGCGGCTTGCGCGCCCCCGATTCGCGCCTGCTGGGCTATACCGCAGAGGATTTTGCCGCATGGCAGGCCGCGCTCGGCGCCGGCGGGCAGGCGGCCTTCCTGCGCTGGCATTCGGGCTTTGCCGACTTGGTCTTTCCCTGGCTCCTGATGGCCGCGCTTTTCTTTGCGATGCGCGAAACGCTTGGCCGATTGCCGCGTTTCAGGCTTTTGCCGCGCTGGACACAGATCGTTGTGCCGCTGGCGCTGGTCACGCCCTATGGCCTGTTCGATGTGCTCGAAAACGGCCTCGTCGCCGACATGCTGACCGGCGCGGTGCCCGTCAATGACGCCTCGGTCGGGCTTTCGAGCGCCTACACGGTTTTGAAATGGACGTTCATTGTCCTGGCGTTCAGCGCGCTTTTGGTGTTTCGGCTGGCCGCCGCGCGACAAAGCCGCGGTTCCTGATCGCCTCAGGAGCCGGCCGGCACATGCACCACGGCATGATCGTCGGAATAAAGCCGCACCCAATCCGCGCGCGCGTCGAGCAGCGCGACCGCCGGATCGCCCGGCGGCAGCAGTGTCCAGCCGATATCATGCTCGACCAGCGTTGCCTCCAACGCGTCGGCGTCGCCATCGGCGGAAAAATGCGCGGCGATGAAAGCGCCATTGTCGAACAGCCGGTCGGCCCGCCCGTCGATGAAGGTCGGTATCCCCTTGAAGATCAGCGCGCCGCCAAAATCATAGCCGTTCAGCACATGGCCGGCGATGCCCGCATCGCGCACAGCCTCCAGCGCGGCGACCGGATAGGTCCGCGCTCCTGGCGAAACACTGCCGCTTGAAACCGGGGCCAGCAGTGCCAGCACAATGCCCGCTGCGGCAGCCGCCATCAGCCCGCGCGGGTAACGGCCGGCCAGCCTTTCGAGGGCGTCGCGCGCGGGCCGCGCCCGCCAGCTTTCGAGCGACAGGGCCGGAAAGGCGCGCGCGATCTCGCTGGCCAGAAGGGCGGCCGGCAGCAGATAGAGGAGCGTGACGAACCGGATATGCGCAAGGCTGATGTAAAGCAGGAACGTCAGGAACGCTGCCTTGGCCAGTGACGTGCGCAGCCCCGTCGCCA
Organism: Roseitalea sp.; assembly: GCA_017642895.1. Taxonomy (GTDB): domain Bacteria; phylum Pseudomonadota; class Alphaproteobacteria; order Rhizobiales; family Rhizobiaceae; genus Roseitalea. Next base: position 177,832 of record JAEPON010000007.1, on the reverse strand, counting down.
GCAGAAACACGATGCCGGCGACCAGATGCAGCGTCAGAACCCTGTCCTCGCCGAACGCATAGGGCCGCCATTCGCCGATATGGGCAAGCGCCGGATTGTCGGCGATCACGAAGGTCGAGGCGATCGATTGCCAGCCATAGGGGTGGATGCAGGCCGCGATGGGCAGAAGCGCCAGAAAGGCGATCCAGTTGCGGACGGTGCGCCGCCGCCAGATCAGCGCCGGCGTCCAGCGCCGCCAGCGGGCCCACAAGGGATCTTGCATGAGGAAATGCCCGAACGCGACCGCCGTGGCGACGAAGCCCAGCGTGAAGCCGCCATGCATGTTGGCCCAGAGCACCATGGCCCCCAGCGCCGCCCAGCGCGGTGCCGCGCCGCGTGCCGCCGCCTGCCACACATGGATGATGAACCAGACCGCGACCGGCAGGGCCAGCGCATGCGGTCGCGCGAGGAAGGTGCTGCTCGCCATGGCAAAGAACCAGACCGCGAGCAGCAGTGCCACCACCGGGTTCAGATGGCGCGCCAGCGCCCCATGCACGATCGCCATCGTCGCCAGCAGCGCGCCGATGGTCAGCGCCACGACGCCGGTCCAGCCACTGCCCATATGAGCGAGAGCCAGAAGCACGCCGGATAACCACTGTTTGGCGATCCACGGTTCGCCGGCGAACGTATGCGAATAGCTGTCGGTGACGGGGAAGATGCCGGTCGTGACGATGTCGCGCCCCAGCGCGATGTGCCACAGCGTGTCGGGATCGTTGAGCAGCTTGGGCGCGGCCATCGCCAGCATCAGCCCGGCAGCCAGTAGCGCCAGCGCGGCAAAGCCGGCCATGATGCGCGCCGGCGCAACGGGCTGCGTCGCGGTCGATGAAGGGGCAGCGGAGCCGTGATGCGTGATGTCGGACATGGGTCGTTGCCTGGTCGCGGTCGGCCCATTGTGCCCACCCGGACCTTGCCAAGGGCTTAAGCGTCCGATCTCAGCGCTTGAAGGGCTTTGCGGGCACTGTCTTGAAGCCCGGCGGCAGGTCATCGAACAGCGAAAGCGTTCCGCCATCGTCGCCGGCCCGGCCCCAGCCGGTCATCCAGGGTTGGGCGCGCGCGATTTCGCCAGCTCGTTCCCACGCGAAGTAACCGAGCGTCCCCTTGGCCGGGACCGGTTCGATCGCCTCGGGGTTTTCGAGCACCAGCCCGCACGGCCCGCCGAACCAGGGGCTGTCACTTTCGGTGACGATGTCGACGACGTCCACCGTGCCGATGATGGCACCGCGCACCAGCGCGTCCGGTGCCGGCGCCGTCACGCCAACCTCGGCAAGCTTGTGGACGGCCCAGCGGTACTCGGACTGGCGCATGCCCGAGGCCGCATGGATGCAGATGCGCCGGCAATCCATCCGGCCCGCGCGAATCGAACCGGCGGTGCGGTTCTCGATGTCCTTGCCGCCATGCATGATCGCCCAAGCCCATGGCTGGCGCACGGACAGGGCGAGAGAGGGCAGGGCGGTGGGCGGCATGGTCGGGCAAACGGTCCGGTGTGATGCGCCAAGGGCGGTTTGGTCCTCATCCACCTATGGCGGAAATCCGGCCCGGCAAGCGCCGGTTTCGACCGCTGCGATCACCTTCGCCCGCCCTTGCCGGTGCCTGATTGTGTGGCGCCGACGGCGTCTTGTGCGTCTAGATCCAGCGGTGGGCGCGCGTCAGCACCTCGGCCAGCCCGTCGCACGCCTCGTCGATGACGGGCTCGTCCATGATGAAGGGCGGCAGCAGCAATATCTTGCTGTGGGCCGGATGGACCCACAGGCCCTTGGCGAACAGGCCGCGAAAGACCGTCACCAGGGCGTCCGTGTCCAGCGGCGTGTTGGCCTTCTTGTCCGCGACCAGATCGATCGCGAACATCATGCCGATCCCCCGAACCGCTCCGACGATCGGAAGCGCGAGCAGTTCGTCGAGCCTGCGCCGGAAATGGGCGCCCCGCTGTTCGACCTGTTGGATCATCGTGCCGTCCGCCAAGAGATCCATGACGGCGATGGCGGCCGCGCAGGCGGCGGGGTGGCCTGAATAGGTCGATCCGTGGCTGAACTGGTCGTCCAGCGAGTCGCCCCAGAACGTTTCCCAGATCTCGTCGCTGGCAAGGACCGCACCGGCGGGGAAATAGCCGCCGCCGAGCGCCTTGCCCAGACACATCACATCCGGCGTCAGGCCAAAGCGTTCGGCGGCAAAATAGGTCCCCGTCCTGCCGAAGCCGGTCGTCACCTCGTCCAGCACGAGCTTCACATCGTATTTGCGGCAGGTTTCGACGATGCGGTCGAAATAGTCCTGCGTCGGCACGATGACGCCGCCGAGCCCCTGAACCGGCTCGATCAGGAACATGGCGACCGTGTCGGGCCCCTCGGCCAGGATCGCCTCTTCCAGCTTCCGCGCGCAGGCCAGATTGTGGTCGGCGGCGGTCACACCGGGCGGCGCCTCGCGCGCATCCGGCCTGGGGATATGGAGGAAGCCCTCAGGCATCGGCCCGAACCCGTGCTGATCCTCGGCAAAGCCCGATGCCGCCAGCGCGCCATAGGAGACGCCGTGATAGGCCTTGTCCAGCGAGATGACCTTGGACTTTTTCGACCCGCGGCGGGAAAAGAACTGGCGGACCAGCTTGATGGCGCTCTCGATGGATTCCGAGCCGTTCGACGTCAGAAATGCATGATTGAGGCTGCCGGGCGCCTGCTCGCCGAGACGGCGGGCGAGTTCGATCGCCCGCGGGTGCGATGCCCGGAACAGCGACGCCGCTCCGAGCTGCTGCATCTGCTCATGGATGCTCTCAATAATTTCGGTCCGGCCGAGCCCGAACGGCGCGTTCCACAGACAGCTCGTCAGGTTGAGATAGCGCTTGCCGCCGGTCGTGACGATGTAAGGCCCTTCGCCGCCCTCAAAGACCAGCGGCTGGAAGTCGAGAAACTGCTTCATGGGCGTGAATGGATGCCACAGCCGGTAGGTCCCGGTGGCGGTGTCGGCCGGCTGCAAGCTTGGCGCCTGTTCGGCTCTGGCGACATTGTCTTCCATGTTCCTCTCCTTCCCTAGGAGGCGGGCCGCCCGACCTGCGCCCACATCTCGCGCATCGAACCGTATCGGTGCCCGTGCCGATGAAGACGCCGCACGCCGCCAACGCTTGGCCACGACTGGTAGCTGCGGTTCGCCTCGTCCTGGACGTCGCCGGCCACCGGCCCGTTCCTCAGCCTCTCGATCGTGTCGCGCAAAAGTCCCGCCCCACGCTCGCTGCATCGGGCCGAAAGCGACACGACGCTGTCCGGTTCGCGGATTTCGACACTCTCCTGCACGATGACCCGTCCCGTATCGACGCCCTCATCCACCCAGTGCACGGTCGCCCCCGTCTGGGCATCCCCCTTGGCCAAGGCCCAGAAGCAGGGCATCAGCCCCCGGTTCCTGGGCAGCATGGCGGGGTGCATATTGATTGTGCCGATGGGAGCCACGTCAAGCACCGGCTTGCGCAGGATCTGGTTGAAATAGTTGGAGACCAGCAGATCCGGCGTCCAGGAGGCCAGCATGTCGATCGCTTCGCGCCCGTGCACGTTGCGCGCGGGATAGACCGCGATGCCCTGTTCGGCGGCGATCGCCGCCAGCGATCCGAAGCCGGCCGGTTGTCGTCGTGCTCTGAGGTAGATGCTGCCGAGGCGGGCCAGCGCAAGGTGCAGCAGCCAGCGAGCCGAGTATCGCCAGCCCATCTGCCGGCCAACGTGCCGCATGGCACTGATGTCACTGCGGCCGGGAAGGATGGCCTTCGATTGCACGATGCCGACGATCTCGTCGCCGAAATCGCGAAGCAGGCGGTGGGTGACGATGTTCGCTTCGGGGAGATCGTAGGTCAGGAGCGCAATTCTCATCGGCATTCGCCTGCATCAAGAGGGCTCGAACGCCCCAAAGGCATGCCCGACGCCGACACGGCCCCGGCTGCGCAAAGGGCCCGGCATCTTTGCATTGTGGCCGCCATGCGGGCAAAAGAAATCTCTCCCGCCTTATGCGCTGCCTCGTGACAGGGGCCGAACGCATGCCATCCAGGCAAAAACTTATCCCCCTTGTCCCAACCGCCCCTAAACTGCCCGCCATCCCTTTCGCGGAACCTCGGGTCTAGAACCGACCATCCGGGGAGAGGGACGGCGGCCTGCCGGGGTGAGGAGTGGTCGACCCTTGGTCGGCCGAAAGCCAACGATTTGGCTTTCGGAACGACGAACGCCCGAAGCGCGAGCGGAGGGCCGGGGTTTCACATAGGTGCCTCACCTGGATGCTGAATCCCCACGGCAGGGCGGAATGAAGGTGGCTCCGGATCGCGGGCGTTCCCCGCAGTCCACCGCCGCACCCCGTCGAGCGACAAGCGAGACGGAAAGGTCTGCGGCGGCAGAAAAGCAGTCGCGGCCCCGTCGAGCGACAAGCGAGACGGAAAGGTCTGCGGCGGCAGAAAAGCAGTCGCGGCCCCGTCGAGCGACAAGCGAGACGGAAAGGTCTGCGGCGGCACAAGGAGACCATGGCGATCACCGCAAGCCCGCCGGACGGGCGGTTTGGCGACCGCACATAGAAAACTTCGGATCGCGGCTGCCAAACCGCCCGTTGTTCCGTCTTTTGTTTGCACTCGACCTTCAAGGAAGGTGCGGTGGCGACGCTGCATGCCCGCTTGCCTCCAAGGATGAGGCAAGCGGTCGACGTCGGCGGCCAATCGCACCGGGCGAAGATGGGGCTGACGATGACACGGCACTGGCTCCCGCCGCGCGGGTCGGCTAGGGAGGCGCGCAAAAAGGCAAGGAAACCGACCATGCGTCTTGGCGGACGGCTGGCTGCGGCGATCGACGTGCTCGCCGACATCGACACCCATTCAAGACCCGCTTCGGTGGCGCTGGCCGATTGGGGCAGGGCGCACCGCTTTGCCGGCTCGGGCGACCGCGCGGCGATCGGCAATCTCGTCTACGACACGCTGCGCCGGCGCGCTTCGCTTGCTTTTCTGATGGACGATGACAGCCCCGCTTCGCTCGCTTTCGGCGCGCTCGCCATCTCCTGGGCGATGGCACCGGAGCGAGTTGCCGAAGCGCTTGAGGGCGACAGGTTCGCGCCCGACATTCCGCTTGCGCGTCTTGAGGCCGCCGCCGAGCGCGATCTGGCACTCGCCGATCCCTGGGTCGAGGCCGACGTCGCGCCATGGTGCGGCGACCTGATGGCCGAAAGCTTCGGCGAGGAATGGGTGGAAGAAGCAAAGGCCTTCACCGCGCGCCCGCCGCTCGATCTGCGCGTCAACACGCTGAAGGCCGATCGCGACAAGGTGCTCAAGGCGCTGGCCAAGACCGGCGCCAGACCCGCCGCCATCGCCCGCCACGGTTTGCGCATCAAGCCGCCGCGCCGGGAGGGACGCCTGCCCAATGTGCAGGCCGAACCGGCGTTCCAGAAAGGCTGGTTCGAGGTGCAGGACGAGGGCTCGCAGATCGTCGCCGACCTGGTGTTCGCGCGAGCCGGCGAGCAGGTCTTCGACTTCTGCGCCGGCGCAGGCGGCAAGACGCTGGCGCTCTCTGCCGCCATGGAGAACAAGGGCCAGGTGCACGCCTGGGACGCCGACAAGCAGCGCCTCGCGCCGATCTTCGATCGCCTCAAGCGCGCCGGCAGCCGCAATGTGCAGGTCCATGCCGCCGATGCCGATCTCTCCGCGCTCGAAGGCCGGTTCGACCGGGTCGTCGTTGATGCGCCCTGCACGGGCTCGGGCACCTGGCGGCGGCACCCGGACGCCAAATGGCGCCTGACGCCGCAACAGCTCGAAAAGCGCGTCGCCGAACAGCGCGCGATCCTTGACGATGCGATGCGCTTCGTGCGGCCGGGCGGTTACCTTTGCTACATCACCTGTTCGGTCTTCGCCGAGGAGAACGAGGCGCAGATCTACGCCTTCGGCGATCGGCATGCCGGCTGGGCGCTGCTCTCGGCGGGTGAGGTCTGGCAGGATCTTTACGGTTTCGACAAGCCGCAGCCCTGGTCGGCCGATCTGAACTGCATCACGCTGACGCCGCGCGCCACGCAGACCGACGGCTTCTTCTTCGCCGTCATGCAGCGCGAGGCGCGCGCGTGACGGGCAGTTGTCGGCCGTTCGCCGATGGCGTATGGCCGGCAAAACCGCATGCCATCTGCATTCCGCCATGACACCGGAGCCGCACCGTGACCGAGACCAATTCCCTTGACGATCTGACCGGCGGCGACCATCGCGGCGCAGGCGGGGCGTCTGGCCCCGGCGGGCGCTGGTTGTCGCTGGCCCTGTTCGTGCTCCTGACGCTTGGCGGCGGCACGCTGATCGGAACCGTCACGGCGCCCGGCGCCTGGTACGAGGCGCTGCAAAAGCCGGTCTTCAACCCGCCCAACTGGGTGTTCGGACCGGTCTGGGCGGTGCTCTACATCATGGTCGCCATCGCCGGCTGGCGTACCTGGCTGCGCGGCTATCGCGGCCTTCCCATGCAATTGTGGTTCCTGCAGCTTGCCGCCAACTTCATGTGGTCGCCGGCCTTTTTCGGCATGCAGCTTCCCGGCCTTGCGTTGCTGGTCATCATCGTCATGGGCGCGCTCACCGTCCTGTTCATCCAACTGGCGTGGAAACCCGACCGCGCATCGGCCCTTCTCATGCTGCCTTACATGGCCTGGGTGACCTTTGCCGGGTTGATCAACCTCGCCATCTGGTGGATGAACTGAACAGGACGGGCGTGCGGAGCATCGGGCGATTGCGAAATCCGGCTGGCTGGCGTAAGCGCTGGTTACGTTCCACCGTAAGAGGGCGCTCCGATGACCGCCAGCCTTCAACGCACCGGGCACTGCCTGTGCGGCGCTGTGCGCTTTACCGCAACACTGGCAAAGCCCGAGGTTGGCGCATGCCATTGTGCGATGTGCCGGCGCTGGGCGTCCGCCCCGTTCATGGCGATTGAATGCACCCACGTCCGGTTCTCCGATGAAGACCAGATCACGCGTTTCCGCTCGTCGGACTGGGCCGAGAGGGGCTTTTGCCGGCAGTGCGGCAGCGCGCTGTTCTATCACATCATCGACGCCGATGGGTATGCGATGGCCGCCGGGCTCTTTGATGATCAGACCGGTCTTGGCTTCACCCATCAGGTCTTCATCGACAAGAAGCCCGACCACTACGACTTTGCGCAAGAGACCAGGAATCTGACCGAAGCGCAGATCTACAAAATGTACGCCCCACCGGGCACCGAGCCCATCTCCGACGAGAACACATGACCGACACACCCCATCCCGACACCGTCCTCATCGTCGATTTCGGCTCCCAGGTGACACAGCTCATCGCGCGCCGCGTGCGCGAGGCGGGCGTCTACTCCGAGATCGTGCCGTTCCAGTCGGCCGAAGAAGGCTTTGCGCGCCTCAAGCCCAAGGCGGTGATCCTGTCGGGCGGACCGGCCAGCGTGTCCGACGAAGGCAGCCCGCGCGCGCCGGAGATCGTCTTTGAATCGGGACTGCCGGTGCTCGGCATCTGCTATGGCCAACAGACCATGGCCGCCCAGCTGGGCGGCTCGGTGGAAAGCGGCCACCATCGCGAGTTCGGCCGCGCCTTCATGACCGTCGACGCGGAAAGCCCGCTGTTCGAGGGCGTCTGGAATGTCGGCGAACAGCATCAGGTCTGGATGAGCCATGGCGACCGCGTCACCCGGCTGCCCGACGGGTTCGACGTGATCGGCTCCTCGCCCAACGCGCCGCTGGCCGCGACGGCGGACGAGGCGCGCCGCTACTATGCCGTCCAGTTCCACCCCGAAGTGGTCCATACGCCCGACGGCGCGAAGCTTCTGTCGAACTTCGTGCACAAGATCGCCGGCCTGTCCCGCGACTGGACCATGGCCGCCTACAGGGATCAGGCGATCGCCGCCATTCGCGAACAGGTGGGCGACGGCAAGGTCATCTGCGGCCTGTCGGGCGGCGTTGATTCCTCGGTCGCAGCCCTCCTGATCCACGAGGCGATCGGCGACCAGTTGACCTGCATCCTGGTCGATCATGGCCTGATGCGGATGAACGAGGCGGCCGATGTGGTCGCCATGTTCCGCGAGCACTACAACATTCCGCTCGTCCATGTGGATGCGTCGGACACCTTTCTCGACGCGCTGGCCGGCGAAGCCGATCCCGAGACCAAGCGCAAGACCATCGGCCGCCTCTTCATCGAAGTGTTCGAGGCTGAGGCCAAAAAGCTGGGCGGCGCCGATTTCCTCGCCCAGGGCACGCTCTACCCCGACGTGATCGAAAGCGTCTCCTTCACCGGCGGCCCGTCCGTGACAATCAAGAGTCACCACAATGTCGGCGGCCTGCCGGAGCGCATGAACATGGCACTGGTCGAGCCGCTGCGCGAACTGTTCAAGGACGAGGTGCGCGAACTTGGCCGCGAACTGGGCCTGCCCGATCAGTTCATCGGCCGCCATCCGTTTCCGGGACCGGGGCTCGCCCTGCGCCTGCCGGGCGGGGTGACGCGCGACCGGCTGGACATCTTGCGCCAGGCCGATGCGATCTATCTGGACGAGATCCGCAAGGCCGGCCTTTACGATGCGATCTGGCAGGCGTTTGCCGTGCTGCTACCGGTCCAGACCGTCGGCGTGATGGGCGACGGGCGCACCTACGAATATGTCTGCGCGCTGCGCGCGGTGACCTCGGTCGACGGCATGACGGCCGATTTCTATCCCTACGACATGGGCTTTCTGGGCGCAGCCGCGACGCGCATCATCAACGAGGTGCGTGGCATCAACCGTGTCGTCTATGACGTGACATCCAAACCGCCCGGCACGATCGAGTGGGAATAGCGCTTTTCCAAGCTGGGTGGTCGTGACGGTATTTTCGTCATCGAACCCACTGATTTCATTGAGAAAAGATGTTCAAAAGCAGTCCGTTTCCGGGCTGACGGTGTTTTGCTGCCTGACGGAGGGTCAAATGTTGACGAACGCAGCGCTCAAGTCTCTGAAACCAAAAGGAAAGCCGTTCAAGGTCTCCGACAGGGACGGAATGAATGCGCATGTCAGCTCAAGCGGTACCGTCACGTTGCGCGCAGCGCGTGGCAACCGTGATGGACGGAAAGCTTGCGTCACGCGCATTTGCGGCCGCGACGGCGGCGCCCCGCGCGGGATCGGGCGACATTGGCCCGATCAACGATCTGGCGACCCTGCGCGCCTTTGTTTGTTCACGTGGCCTGACGGCCCTGTTCGACCTTCCTTTCGTTCCGCTCTTTCTGGCGCTGTCGTTCTTCATCCACCCGGTCTTGTTCGGGCTGACTTTGGCCGGTGCCGGGATCCTGTTGCTGATCATGATCGCGGGACAGATCGTGTCTCGGCGTGTGAGTGCCGAGGCGCCAGAGAGAACCGCCCGGGCCAGCCTGCAAGCCCAGACCTTTGTCCGCAACGCGAAAACGCTCCGGGCCATGCCTTCACCAGGCCGCGGCAGGCGCTCGCCTTCCAGAGCTGGCCATGACAGCAAAACCCAAGAGGGTTTTGCATTCACGTGACTGCACCGTCAGGACGACTCTTAATCACTGCCGTCATGATGCCTTATGGGACTGGCGCAAAACGAGATCCGGCACGATCACGGAACGCGATACAGGCCGATCCGGTTCATCAATCCGGCCGATCAGCATGTGCGCGGCGTTGGCGCCGACACGGCGAGCGTCGAGAAAAACCGTCGATAGCGGCGGAAATGATGTTTCGGCCTCGGGCATGCCGTCGAACCCGATCAGAGCGAAGTCTTGCCCCGGCTGTAAACCGTGCTGGCGCAGTCCATGCATGACCGATATGGCAACGAAATCGTTATAGCAAAGCGCCGCACTGGGCGGATCGGCCAGCGCCAGAACCTTGGCGACATCCTTGATGCCGCTCGTTCGCGACGGCCGACTTTCGATCACCAGCGTTTCGTCGAAGCCGATATCGTGCTTTTGCAACGCGCCGAAATAGCCGGCGAGGCGATCATCGCGCGAGGGGTTGCCGCGCTCGCCGCCAAGAAACGCAATCCGACGATGACCGTGTTCGATCAAAGCGTCGACCGCCATGTGCGCGGCACGGAAATTGTCAGGTCCGGCGAAGTCGAAACGATCGTCGGGCCACGGTCGGACGGCGATACAGACCGGAATCCCGAGCGTCCTCAGGCGCTCGAAGGTTTCGGGGTGCGAGCCGGTCGCCGGACAAATGATAAGGCCGGCGACGCCGTGCTCCACCATCGACAAAGACAGCTTGTGCTGATGGTCCGGATCCTCGCCCGACTGTACAAGATAGACGAAATATCCCCGCCGCTCGGCCGTTTGCTCGATTGCTGCCGTAAGTTCGGTAAAGAACGGGTTGGTCAGATCGTTGATGATCAGACCGATCGCCTGCGACGACTGTGTCCTTAAATTGGCGGCGCTGCGATTGTAGGTGTATCCCAGTTCGGAGATCGCGGCCTGGACGCGCTGTCTGGTGGGCTCCGATATCCGGCCGCTGCCCCGCAGGATCAGCGAAACCGTCGATCGCGACACGCCCGCATGCGCGGCGATCTCGTTTATGGTAACTCGCTTGTCTTTCATTGATCACCCTTGAAGTCCGGGCGGCGTTTGGCGCGGAACGCTGCGATACCCTCTTGCATATCATGCGTTGCCTGCGTGGCCATGCCACCCAGCATTTCGAGCGTGGCCGGCAGGTTGTCGCCGGCCGCACCGTCGATCAGGCGCTTGGCCACCTGAACCGAGACCGGCGCCTGGCGGACGACATCGGCGGCGATGGTGCACGCGGTTTCGCCCGCTGTGCCCGGCGCGCATTGGACGTTAACGAGTCCCCACGTCTCCGCCTGCTCGGCGGTGATTTGGCTGGCCGAAAAGATCATCTGCTTGGCACGCGCCGGCCCGATCAGGTCTGGCAGCCTGTGCGTGCCGCCCCATCCCGGCACGGTGCCGATCGATGTTTCCGGCAATGCCAACCGCGTGCCCCGTTCGGCGACGCGCAGATCGGCTGCCAGGGCCAGTTCCAGACCGCCGCCCATGACGGCGCCGTGCAGGGCCGCGATCACCGGCAGGCGGCAGCGCGCGATCGTATCCATGGCGCGGTGGCCAGCGTCGATCCACTGGGTGCGGAAAGCTGCGGGCGACAGTGCGGACCACACCTCGATATCGGCACCGACGCAAAACGCGCGCCCCTGGGCGCCGAGGATCACCGCGCGCAAACCGTGCTGGTTTTCGGCCCGGCGAATGAAGCTTTCAATCATGCCGAGCATGTCCGGCGTCAGCGCGTTGAGCTTTTCGGGGCGGCAAAGCGTGATCGTGGCGACCGGACCTTCGGCCTTGTAGGAAACAAAAGACATCATGACCTGCTAGAACGTTCTATTTCAACGCTCAGCGTAGCGGCTTGAATTCAGCAAATCAATTCGATCAAACGAGCGCCATGACTACCGTCAATCGCGACGGCAGCCAAAAACTGATCAAAAAACGTCGATTTCGCCAGGGTTGACACGATTTATGACGCGCTGCTAGTTAGTAGATCGTTCTATCAACACGACATCTGTGTGGGAGGATCCATCGTGAAGAACCATCTGACCATTGCCGCGCTCGGCGCGGCCGTTATCGTCGCGCCAGTCACTGCCGGGGCGGAGACGCTGCTCTACGGCGCGATCCTGAAAACACCGGCCAATCCGCATTGGAACGCGATGACGCAGGGTATTGAGGATGCCGCCGAAGAGCTTGGCGTCGAGGCTGTGGTTTCGACCGTCGCCAATGAAGGCGCCGCCGAACAACAACTGAACAATTGCGAGACGATGCTGTTGCGCGAGCCCGACGCGCTGATCGTCGGCGCGATCAACTCCAACATTCTCCTGCCGTGCCTGAAGCGCGCGTCCGACCAGGGGATCGCCATCGTCGATCTCGATTACAATCTCGATCGGACCATTGCCGAGGACGCCGGCGTCACGGTGACGTTCACCGCGGGCAACGATGGCGAGAGCACCGGCGCCGTCGGCGCCGACTTTGTCGCCGAGCAGTTGGTCGATGACCTGTCCGGCCCCGTTCTGGTGCTGGAGGGCCTGCCTGGCAACCCCGTGGGCGCGGCACGCGGCAAGGGGTTCCGCGACCGCATGGCCGAGATCGCGCCGGATATCGGGATGACAACGCTCAATGGCGATTGGGATCGCGGCAAATCGGCCAACATCACCAACGATACGCTGCAGCGGAATCCGGATCTGAAAGCGGTGTTTGCGGCCAATGACACGATGGCGCTGGGTGCAACCGAGGCGCTGCTGGCCGCAGGGTTGGACAATGTCATCGTTGTCGGCGTCGATGGGACCTCGGACGCCATCCAGTCGATCAAATCGGGCCGGCTGACCGCGACGGTTGGACAGTTTCCCTATCTTGTCGGCAAACGGTCTGTCGAACTGCTGACCGAGAAGTTCCAGGACCACACTGAACTCGACTCATATCAGTCGACCGGTCAGTCTGTCATCACCCAGAGCATTCTTGAGGACGGCTCCGACGAGATGATCCAGTATCTGCGCTGAGTTGATCGCCGGCGCCGCGCCGCGACTTTGGGGCAGCGCCGGCCAATCGACCAGCAGGAGGCTTTCGATGACAGACGCAAATCCGGCCGCTCCGATGAGGGCGCAAGGGCTTGCTGCCTTCATGCGGGAAAAAAGCGCTCTGCGTCTGGAATCGCTGATCGTTCTGGCTTTGCTGGTGGCGGTCATGTCCTACGCATCGCCCTATTTCCTGACGCTGGCCAACATTTTCAACATCGTCCTGGCCACCTCGACGATCGGCATCCTGGCAATCGGGGCGACCTTCGTCATCGGTTCGGCCGGTATCGATCTGTCGGTCGGATCGATCATGGCCTTTGCCGGCGTCGTCGGCGCGATGGTTGCCGCGCATCTGGGTCTGCCATGGTGGCTTGCAGTTCCGGCCTGCCTGGCTGCGGGCGCCTTTGCCGGATGGATCAACGGCTTGATCGTCGCCTATGGCGGTGTGCCGGCCTTCGTCGTCACGCTGGGAATGATGGGCGTGGCGCGTGGCGTGGCCCTGCTGATCACCGACGGCCAGGCGGTCTACGGCCTGCCCGAGGCGCTGATCTGGCTTGGGCAAGGCCGCCCGTTCGGCATTCCGGTACCGGCGATCGGCTTCATCGTCACGGCCATAATCCTGCACTTCGTGCTCACGCACACCCGCTTCGGTCGCCATACGCTGGTCATCGGCGACAATGAGCACGGCGCCATGGCGATGGGCGTGCCTGTGCGTTCGCTGCGCATCAAAATCTATGCCCTATCCGGCCTGACCGCCGGGCTGGCAGGGCTCTTCACCATGGCGCGGGTCAATGCCGGGGATCCGACCGCGGGCATGAATTTCGAGCTCGCCGCCATCACAGCCTCGATCATCGGGGGCACGCATTTGTTCGGCGGGCGCGCGACCATCCTGGGAACGGTCATCGGCGCGCTGATCATGGGCGTTCTGCAAAACGGCCTGAACCTGCTCGCCATCCCCTCATTCTGGCAGCAGATATCGATCGGCATCGTGCTCGTTGCCGCCGTGTGGCTCGACCAATTGGCCAAGAGGGGCGTTGAGTGATGGCGACGCTGCAACTGCGCGAAGTCAAAAAGCACTTCGGCCCGGTCAACGTCCTGCGCGGCGTCACGTTCGACCTGCATCCGGGCGAGTGTGTCGCCTTGGTCGGCGACAACGGCGCGGGAAAGAGCACGTTGATGAAGATCGTAACCGGTGTCTACTCGGCAACGTCCGGTTCGGTCATTCTCGATGGCGAGGACATCTCGGGTACGCCGCCGGGCGCGATCCGCGAGCTCGGCATCGAAATGATCTACCAGAATCTCGAACTTGCCGGACAACAGGACGTTACCGCCAACATCTTTCTCGGCCGTGAACCGACACGCACGATTTTCGGTTTGGCCACCAACATCATCGATTTCAAGACAGCCCGCGATCAGGCTGAAGACATGATCCGACAGCTCGGCGCGCGGCTGCCCTCCGTCGACATCCAGGTCGGCAAGCTGTCGGGCGGCCAGCAGCAGTCGGTGGCGATCGCCCGTGCGCTGACGTTCTCGCCCAAGGTCGTCATCATGGACGAACCGACCGCGGCCCTGGCGGTGCGCGAGATCGAACATGTGCTGGATCTGATCAAGGAACTGAAAAGCCGCAACATCGCCGTCATTCTCATCAGTCACCGCCTGACCGACGTCTTCGAGGTCGCTGACCGGATCGTCGCCCTGCGCCAGGGGACCGTCATCGCGGACGAGCGAACCGGAGAAACGACCATGCAGGACGTGGTCGCCCACATCGTCGGCGCGCACTGAACCAATGAAGACAGTCGATCAACAATCCTTGCAGGCAATTCTGTCCGATCTGGCGCCGCGCGCGACCATCGCGATTTCCGGCGCCGGCGGCGGATTGCTGGAGGCTGATGCGGTCTTTGCGGTCTTTGAACGTGCCTTCCTCGATGGCGGCCAACCCCGTGACATGACCCTCATCCACGCGCTCGGCATGGGCGACCGCAAGACCAGGGGCGTCAACCGTTTTGCCCATTCGGGCATGGTGCGGCGGGTTGTCGGCGGGCACTGGATCTGGTCGCCCGCCATGCTCGAAATGGCGCGGACGAATCAGATCGAAGCCTACTGTATGCCGTCGGGCGTCCTGACCCATCTGTTCCGGGAGATCGGCGCCAAACGCCCCGGATTGATCACCCATGTCGGCCTGGGCACGTTTTGCGACCCGCGACAGGCTGGCGGGCGCTGCAACGAGGCGGCCAGGGAGCCGCTGGTCGAACTGATCGAGATCGACGGCCGTACGTGGCTGCGCTACTTGCCCTTTGCCATCGACGTAGCGGTCGTCCGTGGCACGGTGGCTGATGCATCAGGCAATATCAGCGCAAGCGAAGAGCCCGCTGACCTTGACAGCTACGCCATCGCACTGGCCGCCAAGGCGAGTGGCGGGATCGTGATCGCGCAGGTGCGGGAGATGGTGGCCGATGGCGGCATCCGTCCGCGTGAAGTGTCCATTCCCGGCAATCTGGTCGATTATGTGCTGCCCGTTGCCGACCAGATGCAAACCTATCATGGCGCCTATGACCCCGTGCTCGCCGGTCTGGCGGTTCGTGATGAGCACCAACGCCCCATCGAGACGAGTTCGCTGGTTCGCCGGATCGTCGCCGAACGGGCGGCGCGGGAGCTGATCCCCGACTCGACGGTGAATTTCGGCTTCGGCATGTCTGCCGATGTGGCGCAGATCGTCGCCGATGAGGGCCGCACGTCCGACTATTGGTTCACGATCGAACAGGGCATCCATCGCGGCGAACTGCTGACTGGCGACTTGTTCGGCATCGCTGCCTCGCCTGCGGCGATCATGCCGTCCTGCCAGCAATTCGATCTCTATTCGGGCGGCCTATTGGACCAGACATTTCTTGGCCTTGCGGAAATGGATGCCGAGGGCTCGGTCAATGTATCCCATTTCGGAGGCCAGATCAGCGGACCAGGCGGGTTCATCGACATCAGCCAGGGTGCACGCCGTGTCGTGTTCTGCGGCGCCTTCGAGGCCAAGGGGCTTCGCGTGTCGGCATCGGGCGGACGGCTGACCGTCGATCAGGCCGGCGCCGTGCCGAAACTGGTGACCAAAGTCGAGGGCGTGACCTTCAGCGGGCCGGAAGCGCGCCTTCGCGGCCAAAAGGTCACCTACGTCACCGAACGGGCGGTGTTCGAGTTGACTGAAGACGGTCTTGAACTGACCGAGGTCGCGCCGGGGGTCGACCTGCGGCGCGATATTCTTGACCGTATGGGTTTCGAGCCAATCATGCGCGCGCCGCGCGCCATGGACGAAAAACTGTTTCGCAATGTGGCGGACAAGGCGGCATGAGCAGGGCCGGGACGGCAAACAGGACCTATGACTATGTCATCGCCGGCGGTGGATCGGCCGGTTGCGTGCTCGCCGCACGCTTGAGCGAAGACGGGGCGGAAGTCCTGCTGCTCGAAGCCGGCCAGGCCGACAATCATCCGCTCATTCATGTGCCGGCCGGTTTCACCAAGCTGTCGGGACCGCGCGTCAACTGGGGCTATCGAACCGTGCCGCAGAAGCATCTCGACGATCGCGAGATGTGGTATCCGCAGGGCAAGACGCTTGGCGGCGGCTCCTCGATCAATGCGATGATCTACACCCGCGGCCACCGGCGGGACTATGACGACTGGAAGGCGGCCGGCGCCGAAGGCTGGGGTTATGCCGACGTTTTGCCCTATTTCCGCAAGGCGGAAGACAATGTGCGCCTGTGCAACGCCTATCATGGCGTTGGCGGTCCCTTGCGCGTTTCCGATCCGATCAGCCCCCTGCCGATCACGGCGACCTTCATTCGCGCCGCCCAACAGGCCGGCCTGCCCTACAACGCCGATTTCAACGGCGCCGAGCAGGAAGGCGTCGGCTATCACCAGACGACGACCCGGGATGGCCGGCGCGGCAGCGCAGCGGTCTCTTATCTGCGGCCGGCGCGCGGCCGTGCCAATCTGACGGTTCTGACATCTTGCCGGGTGCACAAGATTGCCGTCGATGGATCAAAAGCCCGCGGCATCGTCTACACCACGCAGAACGGCGACACCGCCATGGCGTCGGCATCGCGCGAGGTGATCGTCACCGCCGGCGCGATCGGGTCGCCGAAATTGATGATGCTGTCCGGAATCGGCCCGGCGGCGCATCTGCGCGAGATGGGAATCGAGGTCGTCGTCGATCTGCCGGGCGTCGGCGAGAACCTTCAGGATCATCTGGACTGCTATACCGCCTATGCGCTCAAGGGGCCGCATTCCTATTACGGTGTCGACCAATATCTCAAACAGGCCGCATGGGCGGTGCAATATCTCCTGTTCAAGAACGGCCCCGTCACCACCAACATCGTCGAGGCAGGCGCTTTCGCCAAGGCTGGACCGGATGCTGACCGCCCTGACATCCAGCTACACTTCCTGCCGGCCTATGTCATCGATCATGGTATGAAGCGTGTTCCGGGCTACGGTGTCAGCCTTTATTCCAATCTCCTGCGCCCGCGCAGTACCGGCACAGTCCGGTTGAAAAGCGCCGATCCGCAGGACACGCCTTTGATCGACCCCAACTACCTGGCCGAGCCGTATGACCGGCGGATGGCAATCGAAGGGTTGAAACTCGCAAGGCAGGTGATGGCGCAACCGGAGTTCCGGCCATGGCTTGACGAAGAGTACATGCCCGGCAACGGGGTGCAGTCCGACGAGGCGCTCGCCACTTATGTGCGTCAATGGGCCAAGACCGATTATCACCCCGTCGGCACCTGCAAGATCGGCGTCGACGACATGGCCGTGGTTGCGCCGGACCTGAAGGTTCACGGCATCGACGGACTTCGCATCTGCGACAGTTCGGTCATGCCCAACCAGATCAGCGCCAACACAAACGCGCCGACGATCATGATCGCCGAAAAGGCGGCCGACCTTGTCGCCGGACGGCCGCCGCTGGCAGCGGAGACACCAACATGACCCTTTCTCCGATTGAGATCGAAAAACGCCCGGTTCAAGCCTATCGGCAGCTTGTTGACGGTCGCTTGGGGGAAGCTGCGTCCGCTGAACGGTTCGGGCGGCAAAGCCCCGCGCATGACATGCAGGTCGGCTGCTATCCCCTGGCCGATGTCGCCGACGCCGATATGGCTGTCTCGGCCGCCAGGGTCGCGTTCGATGAAGGCCCCTGGCCGAGAATGTCGGCGGCCGAACGGTCCGGCATGCTCGCGACCGTGGCCGACCTCATCGCCGCCAATGCCGAGGAACTGGCGTTGATTGACGTGCTCGAAAGCGGCAAGCCGATCACCCAGGCGCGGGCCGAATTGGAAGGTGCCGTCGATCTTTGGCGCTATGCCGCAACACGGGCGCGAGCGATCGAGGGAACGGTGCCGGCCGGCCTGGGCCAGCACATGCTGGGGCTGATCGAACGCGTACCAATCGGTGTGGTTGCGATGATTACGCCGTGGAATTTCCCCTTCGTCATTCTGAGCCAGAAGCTGCCCTTCGCCCTGGCCGCCGGCTGCACCGTGGTGCTGAAGCCAAGCGAACTGACGCCCGGATCGACACTCAGGCTGGGCGAACTGCTCACCGAAGCGGAAATGCCGCCCGGAACGGTCAATCTCATCGTCGGACACGGCCAAACCGTCGGGCAGCGTCTGGCCGAGCACGACGACGTTGACATGATCTCGTTCACCGGGTCGACCCAGGTCGGCAGGAGCGTTGCGCGGGCCGCGGCGGGCAACCTGAAAAAGGTGTCGCTGGAACTGGGCGGCAAGAACCCGCAGATCGTCTGTGCGGACGCCGATCTGGACGCGGCTGCAGACGCGGTGGTTTTCGGCGTCTTCTTCAATGCCGGCCAGTGCTGCAACTCATCGAGCCGACTGATTGTCGAAGCATCCGTCGAAGAACAGTTTCACAAACGGTTGGTCGAACTGGCCGAACGCGTGCCGTTCGGCGATCCGCTGGACCCGGCAACCAAGATCGGCGCGATCATCAACGACGCGCAGATGGACAAGATCGAAACCTACGTGGCGCAGGCGATATCACAGGGTGCGTCCCCGCTGTGCGGCACCCGCCGGATCGACGGCGGGCCAGGCCGGTTTTTCGAGCCGACCGTGATGGCCAACGTCACATCGGATATGGACATAGCGCGGGACGAAGTGTTCGGACCCGTCTTGTCGACGATGCGTTTTGACGGTCTGAGCGAGGCGATTGCGATTGCCAACGACACACATTACGGGCTGTCGGCCGGTATCTGGACAGGAAACTATGACCGGGCGGTGTGCGCCGCGCGCGACCTTCGCGCCGGCACCATTTGGGTCAATTGCTGGATGGACGGGTTTGCCGAAATGCCGTTTGGCGGCATGCGCCAGAGCGGGCTCGGCCGGGAACAGGGTGCCCAGGCGGTCGAAGAATTCACTGAACTGAAGTCCGTGCTCTTTCACCGGGGCGAACGCAGTGACCGATGGGTTCCGAATGGCCATAACCGCAACCCTTGACAACAGAACCGGCGTCTCGCCCGCTCGGCTGTTTGCCATAATTGGTCATCCAGTCGGCCAGGCGCGTTCGCCGGCCGTCTTCAACGATCGTTTCCGACGTGCCGGCATCGATGCGACCATGATTGCCATGGATCTGCCGCCCGACGATTTTGCCGAGGCGTTGGCCGGACTGCGCCGAATCGCCAATCTGGGCGGATTGATCGTCACCATTCCGCACAAGCAACGCGCCGCGCAGATCGCCGATATGGTTTCCGAGCGCGTTGCGCGGACCGGCGCGGCCAATATCCTGCGTCCCGGCGCGCACGGGCCTTGGGAGGCAGAGTTGTTCGATGGCGTCGGCCTGGTGTCTGGCCTTGCCCGACACAATCATCACGTGTCCGGCAGGCATGTCGCGGTCGTTGGCGCCGGCGGCGCCGGCCGCGCCATCGCGGAGGCCCTGTTGCAGCAGGGCGCCGCGGTTGACTTGAGCGATATCGACGAAAAGAGCGCCCACCAAGCCGTCGACCGGCTAAGCGGCGACGCGCCGGCGCCGATCGGAATTGCGCCTCCGGGGCCTCGGCATGATATTGTCGTCAATGCAACGCCGGTGGGGATGGGAGCCGATCGGCGGCTGCCTTTTTCGCTGGACCGATTGCATGCCGGCGCGGTGGTTGCCGAAGCCGTGATGGTGCCGCCGGTGACAGCCTTGCTGCGTGAGGCCGAAGCGCGTGGTCATCCGATAGTGCCGGGTCGGTGCATGCTCGATGGCCAGATCGGCCCGATCTGGCGTTTCCTCGGTATGGGTGGTCCCGAAAGCGACGCACCATGAAGCGCCTGAAGCTGCCGACGCGGGACGGCCGGATCGAACCTTTCGATGCGAGTGGTTGCGACGGGCCTCCACCTTGTAACGGCGGCGATTTCGGAAGGATTGCGTTCGCTGCCGCGCATGCGGTGGCCGATCCTTTGCATTCAAGACAGCCCTGGGACGAAGCGGCGATCGATTGGGATGCCACGATGGCCTATCGCCGGCATCTTTGGAGCCTTGGTTTCGGCGTTGCCGAAGCCATGGACACGGCCCAGCGCGGTATGGGGCTATCCTGGACCAATGCCGCCGAACTCATCCGTCGGTCGACCGCAGAAGCCAAAGCCGCCGGCGGCGCGATCGTCTGCGGCGTGGGAACCGATCAGCTGGACCCGGTCCGATGCACCGGCATCAACGACGTCGCCTCAGCCTACGAAACCCAGCTCGAACATGTCGAACGCTGTGGCGGACGGCCCGTCATCATGGCCAGCCGCGCGCTTTGCCGGGTGGCGCGCGGTGCCGACGACTATCTCGCCGTCTATGGCCGATTGATCGAGGGCGCACGCAACCCGGTCATCCTGCACTGGCTGGGCACCGATTTTGACCCGCAGCTAAAGGGCTATTGGGGCAGTGACGATGTGGACGTTGCAATGCGCAGCGTATTGGCGCTGATCGAAAGCCACCGGAAGAAAATCGACGGTATCAAGATTTCGCTTCTGCAAGCCGATCGGGAAGTTGCGATGCGCGCCGCTCTTCCGCCCGGTGTCCGGATGTACACCGGCGACGACTTCAATTATCCCGGACTGATCGAGGGCGACGGCGAGCACCATTCCCATGCACTGCTCGGCATATTCGATCCGATCGCGCCGGTGGCAGCCCCGGCATTGAAGGCGCTCGCCAAGGGGCAAACCGAACGGTATCATGACCTACTCGGACCGACGGTGCGCTTGTCCCGCCGCTTGTTCGAAGCGCCGACACATTACTACAAGACAGGCGTGGTGTTTCTTGCCTGGCTCGCCGGTCACCAAAGCCATTTTCGCATGATCGGCGGAATGGAATCGGCAAGGGGTATCATCCATCTTGCTGACATTTTCCGGCTGGCCGTTCAAAGCGGGCTCTTTTACGATATCGAGTTGGCGACAGCGCGCATGATTCATCTCTGTGCCCTAAGCGGTATTGAGCAATAGAGATTGTTCTTTTTCGGCAGCGTCCTCATGTCCAACACAACCCTGTACCGCCAGCGGTCTTGCAACCGTGTGATTTGGATGAAGGACGCTTAAGTCCCGAAACAATGGCGACTCCGGGATCGAACAAATGCCGTATCGTGGCGTGCCGTTTTACGGCGCAAGCGCAGCCACCGGAGTTCTGCTCTGGGCCCAAAGTGCGTCGGAAGTCGGCGGCGGCTTTGCCGTCAAATCCAGCTCAGCTTCGAACAGTCGATTCGCTTTCGTTGGCGGCCTTCAAACATTGATGGCCATTGCCTCTATCAGGCTTGTGAGTGCTTGAGATGCAGCTTCGAAGCGCATCGCGCCGTATCGGCTCCGTCTCGCAAGCGATCTTGCCGCGTAGGTCGGGCTCGGTTTCGACATCCAAGTTTGGCCGCCGACGCCATCGCGCCTTGGGCAGATGCGGCAATAAGCCGACTCAACTGTCGGCTGCCTTGCTCACCGTTCCCAGAATGCCCTGGCTGACCGCGCTCAGGAGCGTTATCTCGTCGATGTCCAGTTCCTGCTTGGTCGTCTTGTCGTCGATCACCAGAAACGAGTGACCGTGCACGAAACACCACAGCATGTAGGCGCGTTGCCAGGCAAGGTTCGCATCGCGGTCGATGCCGAGATAGTCGGCGACGCAGTCCACGACGATCCGGAACGCGCTGCGGCCGCGCTCCATGATTACCTCATCGTTTTCATGGCCGCGCGTCAGCCCGAACATGAGACGGAATACGCCTGGTTGGGCCCGGGCAAAGTCGATGTAGCTCCGTCCCAGCGCGTCGATCCGCTCGATTGATCCGACCGGGTGCGGTGCGACCGCATCCGCCATCGCGTCGGCCATGCGCTGCATGGCGTCTTCGACCACCGCGTGCAGGATCGCCGTCTTGTCCTTGAAGTGCTTGTAGGGCGCAGCCGTGCTGACGCCTGCCGCCCGGCTGGCCTCGGCCACGGAAAATCCGTCCGGCCCATGGGTCTCCACCAACTGCCGGACCGATGCGATCAGGTCGCGCCGCAAGTCGCCGTGGTGATACGTCTCCCGCCCCGGCGCTTTGCTGCCGGCTTCAGCGTCGTCCATGAGGACGCTCCTCCCAGAATCGCGTGTCTCCAAATTTATTGTCACAGCGCGTGATCCAGATTTCAAGAAAGTGAGTATTGCTTACATCGGTTAGAAGCACTAACTTAAGTTAGCATTGCTTACTTATCAAGCCTGGAGACCCGCTATGAACCCGTCCGATCAAACCGCGCCATCGGCCGATCGCGTGGCAAAGCCAAAATTGCCGATCCGCCGCCTTTTGACGACGGCCGCCACGATTATGCTCACCGGTGTCTTCTTTGCGGCTTCCGGCGTTGCCATTGTCGGCGGGTCGCGCGCGATTGCCGACCGCGCCGCCACCGTTGAAGCCCCTGTGCCCGTGCCGCCCATCACGGTGCCTGTGATGGCGGTCGAGCGTCTCGACGGTTTTCAGATTGATCGGCGTTTTGCCGGCCAGGTTGAAGCCGCCCAGCAAACCGGCATTGCCTTCGAAGCAGGCGGAACGATCACGGAGATCCTGGTCGATGAGGGCGATGTGATCGCTGCGGGCGAGGTCATCGCCCGACTGGACACACGCCTGCTGATTGCAGAGCGGAACCGGTTGCTCGCGTCCCGACAGGCGCTCGACGCGCAGCGTGAACTGGCGCGCCGGACCGCTGACCGGCAAGAAGAACTGCGGGAGCGGGGCTTTGCCTCCAACCAGCAGACCGATCAAGCCACGTTGACCCTGGCTGAAGCAACGGCTCGGCAGGCCGAGATCGATGCGGGTTTGCTGGCCGTGGATGTGCGGCTTGAGAAGGCGGAGATCCGCGCGCCGTTTGACGGGCGCATTGCGAGCCGCTCCGCCGACATCGGTGCGACCGTCGGCGGTGGCCAAACGGTTGTGGGCCTTGTTGAGGATGTGCCTCCGCGCTTCCGTGTGGGCCTTGCACCCGATCTGGCCGACCGGGTCCACGGCGAAACAAAGGCGGTGGTCACACTTGGCGATACGCAGTGGGCGGTGGCGCTGGATGCCATCCTGCCCGAGGTCGACCCGGTGACGCGCACGCGCAAGGTTCTGTTTGCCTTTGACGAGAACCACAGCGTTCTTCTGGGCGATACGGGCACGATCACGCTGACCGAGACCATCGCGCAACCCGGCTTCTGGGTGCCGCTCGCCGCCCTGCGCGACGGTGTGCGCGGGACATGGACCGTGATGACCGTCGACGAAAGCGCCGACGCTTCAACGGCCGCGATCGAAGCGGTCCAGATCATCCATGCCGACAGTTTGCGCGCCTACGTGTCCGGGACCTTGCCCGATCGCGCCACCATCGTCGCCGATGGCGGCCACCAGATCGTTGTCGGCCAGGCACTGGCAACCACTCCCGCCGATGGCCGGCTCATCCAGTCCGCCGACGCCGGAGCCCAGTGATGGAAACGCTCACCTTCCGCTATCCACGCCTTGTCGCGCTCATCATTCTGGTCCTTGTCGCAGGCGGATTGTCGTCTCTGATGGCGCTTGGACGGCAGGAAGACCCGACAATCACCAATCTCTTTGCGACCGCAACGACCGTCTTTCCCGGTGCCGAGCCCGAGCGCGTTGAAACGCTCGTCACGGCGAAGATCGAGGATGTGCTGCGGGAATTGTCTGAAGTCGATGTGATTGAGTCGACGTCGGCGACCGGCATCTCGATTGTCTCAATCGAACTGACCGACACGCTGCCGGACAATCAGATCGAACAGGTCTGGTCGGAAATCCGCGACGCGCTCAGCGACGCGCAGGTTGAGTTTCCCGCCGGCGCGGGCACGCCCGAACTGGAAACCGATGGCGCCGGCGCCTATGGGGCGATCGCCGCGCTGTCGGCGCGCCATGACAATGTCTCCACTGCCGTCATGGGCCGCTATGCCACCGATTTCGCCGATCGGTTGCGCAATGTGCCCGGCACCAAGCTGGTCGATCTTTTTGGCGCACCTGAAGAAGAAGTGCTGGTCACGATCGACCCGCAGCGCAGCGCGGCGCTTGGCCTGACGGCGCGGGACATCTCTCGAGCGATCCAGTCGGCTGACGCGAAAGGTCAGGCCGGCCGTCTGCGCGCGACCGGCAATGATCTGGTGATCAATCTGACAGGTGAGATCGATGCGCTGGACCGGCTGCGCAATGTGGTTGTCCGCGAATCCGCCAATGGCACGATCACCTGGCTGGGCGACATCGCCGAGGTATCGCGGGGCGTCCGGACGCCCGCCGCCGAACTGGCGATCCATGATGGCCGGCGGGCCATTCTGATCGCGGCCAAGCTCGAAGACGGGCTGCAGGTCGACCGTTGGATGACCATGATCCGCGAGGAAGTGGCGGCCTATCAGGACAAGGTCCCGGCCAGCCTGTCGCTCGATCTGTCCTTTGACCAATCGACCTACACATCCGACCGGCTTCTGGAGGTGGCGACCAACATGGCGATCGGTGTGGCGCTGGTCGTCGGCGTTCTTTTCATCACGCTCGGCGCACGGGCGGCGCTGATCGTCGCCCTCATCCTGCCGATCGTCAGCCTTGCCAGCCTGCTGACGATGAACTTCCTGGGTCTCGCCATCCATCAGATGTCTGTGACCGGCCTCATCGTGGCGTTGGGTCTTCTGGTCGATGCGGGCATTGTCATGACCGACGAGGTGGCCAAACGGGTGCGGCGCGGCGAAACCCGTATCAATGCAGCCGGTGCCGCGACCAGACGCCTGTTTGCGCCTCTGCTCGCCTCGACGCTGACGACCGCTCTGTCTTTCACGCCGATGATCCTGCTGCCGGGGCCTGCGGGCGATTTCGTCGGATCGATCGCCATTGCGGTGGTGGTGATGCTGTTGTGGTCATTCGCTGTCGCGGTAACCGTCACGCCGGCGCTCGCCGCATGGACGATGCCGGACGGGCAAACACGGTCCTGGTTCGCCAACGGCGTGCCCGGCGGGCCGATTGCGTGGCTGTTTGAACGCTCGCTGTGCTGGGCTGTGGCCAATCCGCTGCGCTCGGTTGCCCTGTCGCTGATCCTGCCGATCCTTGGTTTTGTCTCCATGCCGACACTGACGGCGCAGTTCTTCCCCGGTGTCGATCGGGACCAGTTCCATATCGAGGTCGAACTGGGGCCGGCTGCGGCCATCACCAAGACCGGGGAGACAGTGGCCGTTCTGGATGCGGTGTTACGCGATCACGACGAGATCGAAAGCGTCAGTTGGGTGATCGGCCGCTCGGCGCCAGGTTTTTACTACAACATCGTCGGCAACCGCGATAACGCGCCGCAATATGCGCAGGCGCTGGTGACCACCGCCTCGCCCGAAGCGACTGAAACGATCCTGCCGGAGTTGCAGCGCTCGCTGTCGGCGCTTGCGCCGGAAGCACAGGTGCTCGTGCGTGGCTTGGTCCAGGGACCGCCGGTCGCTGCGCCCGTCGAATTGCGCCTTGTCGGCCCGGACCTCGATACGCTGTCCGATCTGGGCGACGAGTTGCGTGCTATGCTGGCCGATGTGCCCACCGTGACGACAACCCGCGCCACCATCAACGCCGTGCCGCCCAAGGTGAGCATCGCGGTCGATGAAGCGCGCGCCCGCCTTCTGGGCCTCGACCTGGCGGCCATCACCGGCCAGATGCAGGCTGGCCTTGAGGGCGCTACCGGTGGTTCGCTTGTCGAAGGCACCGACGAGCTGCCGGTGCGCGTGCGTCTCGGCGATGCCGAGCGCGGCGATCTCAACGCGATTGCCGACCTGCCGATCATTGTGCCCAATGCGGCGGCCCTTTCGGCGCAAGGCACATTCCCGGCGCTGCCCCTTTCTGCGATCGCCGATATCGAGATCGTGCCGTCGAACAGTTCGATCACGCGGCGCAACGCCGAGCGGGTCAACACGGTCCAGGCCTTCATCCTGCGCGGCGTACTGCCGGAGGAAGCGCTGGCGGAGACGCAGGCCTTGCTCGCTGAAACGGGCTTTGCGCCGCCGCCCGGCTATCGCCTTGAATTTGGCGGCGACAGCGACGCGCGCGCCGACACGCTCGGCAACCTGCTCGCGTCCGTGGGTCTTATCGTGCTGCTGACGATCGCGGTCATCGTCCTGACTTTCAACTCTTTCCGCCTGTCGGCGATCGCCTTCATCGTGTGCGGTCTGTCCGCCGGGTTGAGCATTCTTGCGCTGGCGATCTTCCAGTATCCGTTCGGCATCAATGCCATCATCGGCGTGATCGGCTCGATTGGCGTCTCGATCAACGCCGCCATCATCATCATGACCGGCCTTCAGGCCGACGATCACGCCAGCGCCGGAGACGAGGCGGCAATGGTGGAGGTGCTGATGGGATCCAGCCGGCACATTGTCTCAACGACCATCACCACCTTTGGCGGCTTTCTTCCGCTCATTCTCGCCGGTGGCGGCTTCTGGCCGCCCTTTGCGATGTCGGTCGCGGGCGGCGTGCTTCTGTCGACGATTGTCTCATTTTACTTCACACCGCCCATGTTCAAATTGATCTACGCGGCCAAAGGACGGTCGCAACGGTCAGCGATCGACGTGGACAGCCTCGACGCCGGCCGGCGCGAATTGAATGATGGTGCCGTTCAGCCGCTGCGTTTGGCAGCCGAGTAAGCAGATGGGCGTCGAAGGCGGTGAAGCGGGTCGTTGCATCAAACGAGAGTTCGCAGCCGCGATCTTCCGACACCTTTGCCGCCAGTGTCGGCAGCAGCGCTTCACGCTCACGGCCGATACACAAGCCCGCTTGATATGATATGCCGTTTCTCATGTTGCGTGCGCTTGCCGTTCTTTTGCTGACCACTGCACCGGCGTGGGCCTGGGAGGCGACGTCAGGCCGCGTGTGCGAGCTTGTCCACGACGGTGAGAACGCTTTCGTTCGTGTCACCTATGATCCGGCGATCCCGGAATACGCGATCGCGATCACGCCCAAAGGTCCCTGGCTGCAAGGCCCGGTCTTCGCGATGCGTTTCGATGGGGCACGCGGCAACACGATCGTCACCGACCGTCATGTTGTCTCTAGGGGCGGCGCGACCCTGACGGTGACCGACCGCGGCTTCGGCAATGTCCTGAACGGGCTCGAGTTCAACCATACCGCCACGGCCCTGCTCGGCGACCAGGCCGTTGCCGTGTCTCTGGATGGCGCGGCGCCGGCTGTGCGCGCGTTTCGAGCCTGCGCGACGGGCCCGAGCGTCTGAACGGCTTACGAGGCGCCGGCGGCGGCCCTGGCACCAGGAGCTGCGGAGTACCGCACGGCAGCCAGGACGACGACCAGAACGGCCGAGCGCAAAAAAGGGCATGAGTTCAACTTTGACAATGAGGGCAAGGGTCTTCGGCACGCTCGAATGCGAGCTGCCTGGCCGGCGGCATTCCGCCCTCGGCTACAAGTCACCAATCGACGACGAAAGAAGCGCCTCTGAAGGACTGGAAACCGACAGCCTGTAACCGTCCACCAAACCGGGGGAACTCCAAATGCACTCCAACGGCTGCCATCCCAATTGCTTTCAATCGAACCAGAAACGCGATCCAGGCTTGTTGATGGCGGGATCATCCTTCCAGCCGAAGCCAGTTGACTGGTCTCGTCACGGTTCACCGCAGCAGTAGGTATGCACCCAGGACAATCAGCACGAGCAAAACAATCCGTCTGAAGAACGCTTCATCGAGCCTTTTGCGAAGATGTGTGCCACCCGCCATGCCCGAAAAAGCCCCCAGGATTGCTACGCTGATTGTGGTGATGGAACCGTTGGCAAAGCCACCGGACATGCCAAGGGACGCGATCAGAGCGAGAGCAGACACGGAGAAGGATAGGCCCATTGCTTGGATGAAGGTGTCTCGCGGCAGGCCAACGGACTGAAGGAACGGGACCGATGGCATTGAAGAGACACCGGTGAACGCAGTGACTATTCCCGTCGCGGTCCCCGACAACGGTGCGGCCCACCGTTCGGCTTTCTGTGGCAAAACACTATGAGGGCTACGCAACCCGTAGGCTCCATATGCCACCAGCAACACACCAAGAACGGCAATGGCGGTATCCGCATGGGCCGCCAAAGCGCCCGCAAAAACAAGCGTTCCCAAGGCCGTCAGGATGAGCATCGGCCCGAACCGTCTCAAAAGACCGCGCAGATCCGGCCCTGCAATCGCCTGCCAGAGATTGGTCAGCAGCGCCGGAACGACCATCACAGCAGCAGCTTCAACCGGACTCATCATGAGGACCAGCAGTCCCATCGCAATGGGCGGCAACCCGAGACCGACGAGCCCCTTGGCAAACCCGGCAATGGTGAGCGCGATTCCTGCAAAAAGAACTTCTGGCATTTCGTCTGGTCCATTGTTTGTTGGCAAAATGCAGGAATGCTGCGGGAGTTGACATTCATCGTCGCTTCAAGGCCGGGCGGTCGGGTTTGACTCAGATCTGAGTCGTCGGCTTTCATTGGTTTGAGGGCTATTCTTCGCCATTTTCATGTCTCTTGCGACCAGGATCGAGAGTATAGTCGCCATCGCTGGTGCCAGCGCAAAACTCGCGAAGAGCCAGAAGGCAGCATCCTTCGCACCGGCAACCGTGCCCGAGCCGTCGAACCCGTTGGCGTTTGCCACCAATCCCGCCAGCGCCGCTCCCAGCGCCGTTGCGAAGAGCTGGAGCGTTGTGATGCCGGAGGAGGCTTTGTCCTCCTCGTCCTTGGGTGCCACGACCAAAACGCGGGCGAGAAGATGCGGCCAGGCAAGACCGATCCCGAAGCCCACCGCCGTCAAGCCGGCAGCAATCATGAAGAGCCCGATGTCGTCAGCGGGAGACACCGCGGGCAAAACGACAACGAGGGCCAAAAGTGCGAGGGTGACGATCATCGGCCCCAGCATGACGGCCCGGCGCGCGCCAGGGCCGTTTAGCCCTGAAAACAGAATGGCAGAAATCGCCCAGCCTGCCGCCATCAGGGCCGCCAGATAGCCGGCAACGAGCGGCGACAGATCGTGCATGGCTTGCAGAAAATACGGAACGAAGATCTCCGTCTGCATCCCGATCACCAGCAAGGCCATGACGGCGTAGAGGATCGAAAGCGATCCGCCGGGATCGAAAGACCCGCGCGGCAGCAAACGAAGCGTTCTTCGACGTTCCATGAAGATCAACGCCGCGATCAGGATCGCGGCGGCGGCAAGACCGACAAGATTGATCGCCAAGGCGGATGATAGAGAGCCAACCGAAATCAGCATGACCGTAAGTGTCAGGAAGCAGATCTGAAGCCAGGCGACCGCTGTCATGTCGGTCCTCTTCGCATCCTTTTTGGGCAAGATCCTCTCAGTCAGCAGAAGATACGGCGCACCGACGATCAGCAGGCCCCAGAACGCGCCGCGCCACATATCAAATTCCGCGAAAACGCCTCCCAAGGCCGGACCTGCAAGGGTCGCCGCACCCCACATGCTGGAGACGATCGCCATGGCTCGTGGCCACAGGTGTTCGTCGAAAACGATCCTGATCATCGCGTAGGACAGGGCAAAGAGGATGCCCCCGCCCAACCCCTGGATCGCGCGGCCCGTAAGAAGAACCGGCATGTTTGGCGCGACCGCGCAAATCGCTGCGCCGCTCAGAAAGACGAGGATGGCGAGCCGATAGCCGGTTCGCGGGCCAAGCCGTGCAAGGATATTGGAAGACACCGCTGAGCCGACGATGGAGGCGAGAATGAACAATGTCGTGTTCCAGGCGTAATAGGCCGCCCCGCCAATGTCTTCGACGACGGATGGCAGGATCGTAATCGTCACATAGACGTTGATGGCGTGAAGCATGACGCCGCCCGCCAAAGCGAGGCACAGTACCCCGTTGCGACCGCGCAGCAGCGCGCCCCAGCCGGACGAGGCTTGGTCGCTTCCGGGTTTTGTTCGTGAGTTTTCCATTGTCGTCATGGCGGCCTCCAAGCCTTGATCTGGTGGGGAAAGGCTTGCACAGGCAAGCCGCCATAAGGCATACAACCTCAACAAATGTTGAGGTCAAGAGCCAGTTTCAATGCCTGAAAAAATCGACGTCAAACGCCCGCTCGGCGTGGGAGAGGTCTCGGCGCGAAGCGGTGTCGCCATCTCCACGCTGCATTTCTACGAGCGTGAGCACCTGATCGAAAGCTGGCGCACGGCCGGCAATCAGCGTCGCTATGCACGTGACGTGTTGCGGCGGATCGCTGTCATCCGAGTAGCGCAAAGAGCCGGCGTCCCCTTGGGCGAAATCCGCGATGCGCTGAGTGCGCTTCCACACGGTCGAACGCCAAACCAACGGGATTGGACCCGGCTTTCGACGTCATGGCGCGACCGCCTGAACGATCGCATCGAAGCGCTGACAAAGCTGCGCGACGGTCTTGACGACTGCATCGGCTGTGGGTGTTTGTCCGTGAAGCAATGCCCTCTCCGAAACGCTGGCGATCATCTCGGCGCCAAAGGGCAAGGAGCTGTCCTCCTCTGAACCAGACGGCAATTGTAGTGCTGCGGCGTGATCCAGCGAGCAATAGAGTTGCGCTTCGAACTCAAGGCTGTTCCAGCGCAGGGCCATGGCGAAGGAACAGTTCGCATTTTTGCCTCGCATGGCGGCTGCCCTGGAACAAGAGTGCGAACGCCGTTCACCGCCGACGCCACGCCGTTTGAAGACGGGAGCACTCAGTTCAGCGCGGCTCACGGCCCATGGTCGGGACTTCATGCTGTGCGACCTCGACTTGCTGCACCAGGGCTCGCAGATGATAACGCCAAAATCCCCCGTCCTTTCGATGCCTATTGGTTCAACGTCAAGGTGGTGATCCCGGAGGAGACGGCGTTCGACCGGTTCGAGGCCAACCACCCAATGTCGCTGTTCGACACAACTGCAAATATGCCGATGTGATCCCGATCGACGGGCTGGCCACTTTTCCGGAGGGTTTGCCGGCAAGGTCCTTGTAAAACGCACCCCGGTCCAAACATCGTCAGGCATCCTGCGAAAGGCGGTTTGAACCGACCTCCGTGGTCTTTTGACCCGCCGGTGCCGGCTTCTGGCGCGGGATCAGTCGATCGTGTCTGAAAGAACCCGCCGCCAATTGCCGTGACACACCGCCTCGATCTCGCCTCCGGTCAGGCCGCCGGCTTCCATCTGACGGACCAGACGGGGCAGGGCACCGCAATCGGGCAGGTCGTTGGCCACGGGACCGCCGTCGAAATCAGACCCCAGCGCCACCGCTTCGATCCCGGCCAGATCGATAACATGGCGGATGTGTGCGACGAACACTGACAGGTCGGTATCCGGATCAGCCCGCCCGTCGGGCCGAATGAAGTCGGTGTTCAACACAATGCCGACCAATCCCCCGGAGCGCGCGATGGTTCGCAGTTGCCGATCCGTGTGGTTTCGCGATGCCGGGCACAGGGCGTGCACGCCCGCATGGCTGGACACGAACGGTTTTCGCGCGACCGAGGCCACATCGGCGATACCCGCCGCGTTCATGTGCGCGACGTCAACCAGGATGCCCATCTGTTGGCACATCTCGACCAGTTCAAAGCCGGCGGCTGAAAGGCCCGGGCCCGTGTCCGGGTGGGCCGGGTAGCGAAACGGCACGCCGTGACCAAACCTGTTCGGCCGTGACCAGACCGGCCCGATGGAACGGACGCCGCGATCGTACAGCCCGGGCAACTGCGCCTCGGGATCGTCGATCATTTCCAGCCCCTCGACATGAAGCACGCAGGCCACGGCTCCGTCGGACATGGCCTGTTCGATGTGCTGGGTGGAGGTGCAGATGCGCAGCGCATCCGGCCGCGCTTCAAAAATCCGATGCGCGATCGCGATCTGCGCGCGGCAGACCGTCGTTGCATAAGACTGGCTGATCGGCCCGATACCGTCCATGGACAGGGGCGCGGCCGATGCGTCTGTCGATGCAAGGGCCAGCTCGAATTCCGGATTGTCGGCGAACACGGCAAAAAGGCCGCCGGCAAAACCGCCACTGCGTGCCCGTGCCAGATCGACATGGCCTTGCCCGTCGCTCGACAGGAAGGCCATGCCGTCCTGGTCGCCCGAGTCCCACAGCCGGAACAGAAGATCGTTGTGACCGTCAAAGATACGCATGCGGGATGATGATATCCGGAGGCGCGTATCGTTTCCTTCGCCGTTTCTCGAACTGAACTTCGCAAACCCTCCATTAAGGTGTGGGCGGCGTCCCGCTAGGCTTGAGCTCTGCAGAGGACCGCCGGGCCACCCGTCTCGGTGCGAGCGAAAAGGAGACGCATGATGAAAACGCTAACCGGATTTGGCGCCGCCGCGCTGGTTGCCCTTGGCCTGTCGGCTTCGGGCGCCGCCGCCGAAACGATATTGGTCGCCACCGAGGCGTCCTACCCGCCCTTCAGCCAGACCGAAGCCGACGGCTCCTATTCAGGGTTCGAGATCGATTTGGGCAATGAAGTGTGCACGCGCATCCAAGCCGAGTGCGAATGGGTCAAGCAGGACTTCGATGGCGCGATCGCCGCGCTGTTGTCCGAGAAGTTCCGCATGATCTTCTCGGCCATGTCGATCACCGAAGAGCGCAAGGAGGTCGCCGACTTCTCGGTGCCTTACTTCAATGTCAAGGATGCGTTCGTGGCGCGCAAGGGCGAGGTGACCACCTTCCCCGACGATCTGGCAGGCAAGACGATCGGCGGCTACGAGGCGTCGGCCGGTGTCCGCGAATACATGACCGAAAACTATCCTGACATCACGTTCCGCGGCTACCAGCGCTTCGATCAGATCGCCGCCGACATGCAGGCCGGGCGGATCGTCGGCGCGCTTGAGGCGGAAACGCCCATTCGCGATTTTCTCGGCAAACCAGAGGGCGCCGATTTCGAGATCGTCCATAGCGGCTTTTGCATCACGTGCAGCGGCGCGGGTGCGATGTTCCGCAAGGGCGACGATGAATTGCGCGAACGGGTCAACGCGGCACTGCGCGACATCTATGCCGACGGGACGTTCGACACGATCGCCGCCAGATGGTTTCCCGAAGGCATGAACCTGCGTGCCGACATGCTCTGGGACGAATAGGCTGTTCCAACCGCTGTTTGGCGGGGCTTCGGCCCCGCTCTTTTCTTTCCTTATTTCACAGGCCCGCCATGTATCTGCATCAGTGGTATCAGTCGCTGTACGACGCGATTCCCGAAATCGAACGCGAAGCCGCCGCCTTTGCGCAAGTCGAAGGTCTTGACCGGTTTTCTGGAGGGATCGGCACTTACCAGGGATCATCGGGATGTCCGGCCCGGCTTCCCGACTATGTCATGGACGCGATCGCCCAGGCCAACCGGGTCGATGTGTTGCCGGCGGTGCAGATCGCCGACGAGATGCGCGCGCTGGTCAAGGACGTCTATGGCGACGAGTATGATGTGTGCGTCACCAACACCGCCGAAGCGTCGCTGCGCGTCGCCTTCGAAACGCTGGTTGCGCCCCCTTCCATGCGCAAGGGCGACCAGTACCGCGCCCGGTCGCTACAGATCTACGGCGAGGATGCGGAGTGGGGCGGCGGTTACGGCCGTGCCTTTCCATCCAAATATCGGCACTTCGCCATGGACCGGACCGTTGCCGGAGGCGAACTGGGCATTGACGGCAAAAGCCTTGCCAACCTCGATACGCTGTTCGTCCGGGCGCCGGGCGTCAAATATGAAATCCATGGCGTGCGCCAGAACACGGTGGCCCTGATGACCGGCCTTGATGTCGACGGCACGATGGCCGCGATGGAGCGCGCGGCGAACCGACACAGCGCCTATGTTTCGGCGGTCCATGCGGTGGGGTACGACACGCCCGGATGGGGCTTTGGTCAGGCGGGCGAGGGCGCGCCGGACCTGATGAAGCGGCTGGGCGGCCTGGCGCGCGACTGGGACGTGCCCTACATCGTCGACTGCGCGACATGCCTGCCCGTCGTCGGTATCGATCCGCGTGCCATCGATGCAGACATCATGATCTATTCGATGGACAAGGCCGGCCGCTCGCCCATTGGTGGGCTGATGATCGGCAAGGCCGAGCCGATGAACGTGATCCGCAAGTCGATGGGCTGGATCGGCCCGCGCAGCGGCGGCACCTCGTCCTACGGCAAGGGCGTCTTCTCGATGCACGATCCGGGGCGCGACTCGTTGGTCGGCATGCTGGCCTTCCTGCGCATGATGGTCAACGAGCCGACGCGCGTCACCGATCCGGTGGACGGCATGCACCGCATCCTGATGGAAGAACTCGAGCGGTTCCCGGCGCATTTCCGCGACGATCTGATCGTCACGCCGAGCTATCACATGGGCGGGATCGAGCTGAACTACGCC
The DNA here is from genome assembly GCA_017642895.1 of Roseitalea sp. Classification (GTDB taxonomy): domain Bacteria; phylum Pseudomonadota; class Alphaproteobacteria; order Rhizobiales; family Rhizobiaceae; genus Roseitalea. The sequence goes on along the minus strand of JAEPON010000007.1, from coordinate 143,587 downwards.
AACACATGGAAGGGCGGCGACAAGGGTTTGCCGCTCTACAATCTTGAGGATCTGGTGGCCGGAACCAATGCCATCGACGCGGCGTGCATGGCGATGGGACAGGCGGGCACCACCATCTATGGCGGCAATGTGCTGATCGGACCGGGCCTTGGCATGATCGACGGCGACGGTCGGTTGCGCGAAGATGCGACCCGCGCCACGTTCCGGGGCCTCGTCAAGGCCTTCGAAATCGTTGCGCGCCACGCGGGAGTTGCATGATGACCATCACGTCGGTCTTTTCCCTCGACCAGATCATCGCCGCGCTGCCCGATGTGGACGTGGTGTCGGAGGTGGAAGCGGGTTTTGCCGCGTTCTCGCGGGGCGAAGTGACGGTTCCGCCGGTTGGCGAACTGCTGTTCCCCGACGTGCAAGGCGAGATGCACATCAAATATGGCGCTGTGCGCGGCGATGATGTGTTCGTGATCAAGGTTGCGACCGGCTTCTTTGGCAATCCCGCGCTCGGACTGCCACCCTTCGGAGGCTGCATGCTGGTCCTGAGCCAGAAGACGGGCATGGTCGAGGCGGTGCTTCTGGAAGAAGGCGAACTGACCAACCATCGGACAGCGGCCGCCGGGGCGGTTGCGGCCAGGCACCTTGCCCCGGGTGATGTGGATTGTATCGGCATCATCGGCAGCGGCGTTCAGGCAAGGTTGCAGGCCGATTATCTGCGCCGGGTCAGCCCATGCCGCAGGCTTATGATCTGGGGGCGGCGCGAAGCCTCGCGCAGCGCCGCTGCCCGCGACATCGCGGCCATGGGCTATGCGGTGGAGGAGGCGAACTCTCCCGAAGACGTGGCGAAAGACTGCCGGCTGATCGTGACGACAACGCCGGCCGAGACGCCGTTGCTTTCTGCGGACATGATCGCGCCGGGCACGCACATCACTGCCATGGGCTCGGACACGCCGGACAAGAACGAAGTGTCACCAGACCTTCTTGGCCGTGCCGATCTTGTCGTCGCCGACAGCCTGGCCCAATGCCGGGAACGGGGCGAGATTTTTCACGCGCTTGCTGCGGGCACGATCGCCGAGGGCGATGTGACCGAACTGGGTGCCATTATCGAAGGCTCACATGATGGCCGGCCCGCCGCCGATGCGATCACCATAAGCGACCTGACCGGTGTCGCGGTGCAGGACATTGCGATCGCCAAGGCGGTTCTTGCGCGCCTGACGCAGTCGCTGGAGGCTGCGCAGTGAAGATCGACACGTTTCTGCTCGAACGCAGCCAGACGCTTTACGAAAACGAGGTCGAGATCAACCTGACGGAAAGCGGCGTCCATCACGCGACCATGGCCGATCTGGTGCCGCCCGACGAGATGGACGCCATCCGCGACCTGCCGCTGGGCTATGGCTACACCGACGGCACACCGGCGCTGCGCCAGGCCGTGGCCGACTGGTATCCGGCGGCATCGCCCGAAAACGTCCTCATCGCGAACGGCACCAGCGAAGCCAACATGCTGGCCCTGATGAGCCTCGCCGACCCCGGTGATCACATGGTCATGCTGACGCCGAACTTCATGCAGCTCGACGGGCTGGCGCGGGCGCTCGGGGTCGAGGTCACCCGCGTTCCACTCAGGCCGGACAATGGCTGGCAGCCGGACATGGACGATGTTCGCGCGGCTCTCAGGCCGTCGACACGCCTCGTGACGTTGTGCGATCCCAACAATCCGACCGGCGTGCTGCTGCGTGACGAGAGGCGCCGCGCCCTGGCCGTGTTGACCGAAGAGGCCGGCGTGTGGCTTCTGGTCGATGAGATCTATCGCGGTTCGGAGATCGACGGGCGCCCGCCCGCTACCGCTTGGGGCATGGGCGACAAGGTGATCGTCACCGGTGGTCTTGCAAAATCGTTCGGGCTGCCCGGCCTGCGCATGGGGTGGTGCATCGCGCCGCCCGATCTGGTGGCGCGCATGCATGAACGCCAGGATTACACCACCATCGGCACTGGCCCGCTGGCCCAGGAACTGTCGCGGCGGGCGCTGACCGATCCGGTGCGCGATCGATTGCTGGCGCGCGGCCGCAAAATCCTGTCGACCGGACGCGACCGGATCGAAGACTGGTTGCGTGGCCGCAACGGATGGTCTCTGGTGCGGCCGGAGGCAAGCGGCATGGCGTTCGTCGCATATGATCTGGACATGGAGTCCGAGCGCTTCGTGCATGAACTGCGTGACAGGACGGGTGTGTTCGTGTGCGCCGGCGACTGGTTCGGCATTCCCGGACACATCAGGATCGGCTTCGGCGTCCACCGTCCGGACCTGGACACGGGGCTGGAGCGCATCGACGCGTTCGCCCAATCCCATGCCGGGTGAACCTGTTGTCGAGGCCGTCGGATTGAGTGTCCGGATCGGAGAGTTTCCGGTCCTGACCGACATCGATCTGACGATCCGCAAAGGCGAGAAGATCGTGCTGATCGGCCCGTCCGGCTCGGGCAAGACCAGCCTGTTGCGCGTTTGTGCCGGACTGCTTTCGGATCGAAACGGGCACTTTGGACTGTTCGGATCGACGCCGGCCACGCCCGCGCAATGGAGCAAGGCGCGCCGGCGTATGGCGATGATCTTCCAGAACTTCAATCTCTATTCGATGCGCACCGCGCTGGACAACATCACCTTTGCCGCGCGGCATTTGCGTCTGGGCAGCGAAAGCGAACTGAACGAACGCGGACGGGAACTCCTCGGACTTGTGGGCTGCGACGGGCTGGCCGACAAATACCCGTTCGAAATGTCGGGCGGACAACAGCAACGGGTCGCCATTGCGCGCGCCCTGATCGGCGATCCGGAACTTCTGCTGCTCGACGAGCCGACGGCATCGCTCGACCCCGAGACCATCGCCGGCATTCTCGATCTTTTGACGCAAGTGGCCGAAGGCCGGTTCAGCGGACGTCCCATGACGGTGCTGTGCGCCACCCACGAAATGGGGTTCGCCCGGCGCATCGCCGACCGTGTGTTCTTCATGGAAAAGGGGTTTGTGGTCGCAGCGGGGACCAGCCAGCAGATGTTTGGCGGCGGTGTCAGCGACCGGTTTCTGGAGTTTGTGGGAGCGATGGCCCATCAACGGCCGTAAGGCTGGCAGCGGGCCTTCCGGCACCGGACCGGGCCTTTTCGGCCTTGCGGCGCAGTTCTGGCGACAAACGGACTTCCAGAAAGGCCATGAAACGGCTGAGCGCAAGGATCAGCACCAGGAAGATCGCGCCGGCGACGAGCAGCGGCGTGATCGGGTCGTAGGTTCGGTAGTAGACGCCGCTGGCACGGGCCATCAGTTCCTGGATGGTCACCAAGCTGGCGACCGATGTCGCCTTGACCACGAAGACCATCTCATTGCCGTAGTTGCGCAGCCCAAGTCGAATGGCGTTGGGCGCGATGACGCCCTTGATCACCGCCCACCGCGACAGGCCGGCGACATGGGCCGCCTCGATCTCGCCGCGCGGCACCGCGCGCACCGCGCCGACGATGACTTCGGTCAGGTAGCCAGCCGAGTTGAGTGACAGGGCCAGGATCGCGCAGAAGACCGGATATTGAAACGCCTGCCATAAAAACGTGTCACGGACGATCGGCAGTTCGGGCACGCCGTAATAGACAAGGAACAACAGAACCAGCAGTGGCGCGCCACGAAAGACGAAGACGAATGTCAGGCCGAACCCGTTCGCCAGCCAGTTTTGGGACAGCCGGCAAGGCACGATCATCAACGCGATGATCATGCCGAAGAACAGGACCGACACGGTGAGAAAAAGCGTCCATCCCAGCCCCTCGGCAAAGCCCGGCAGCGTGGACAGCAGCGTCTCGAAATCCATGATCATGGCGACCAGCTCCCCTGTCTGGGCAGGTGGCGCGTCAGGTTGCGTTCAAGCCGGATCTGCCCCCAGAGCGAGATGGCGGAGACCAGCAGATAGGCGATCAACGCGGCGGTGAAGAACGCAAAATAGTGTTTGGTGTTCTGGCCGGCGGTGTTGGCCTGTCCGATCAGGTCGGCCAGACCGATGGCGGAGACGAGCGGCGTGTTCTTGATCATCACCATCCACAGGTTGGACAGGCCCGGAAAGGCGTATCGCAGGGCAACGGGAAAGGTGATCCTGTGAAACGTCACGAACGGCGTCATGCCGAGCGAGCGGGCCGCCTCCCGCAGGCCGGTCGGCACGGATATGATCGCGCCGCGAAATACTTCGGCCGTATAGGCGCCATGCACCAGCGCCAACGCCACGACGCCGGCGGTGAAGGCATCCAGCGACACCCGGAGATCAAGGCCGATCGGCGCGAACAGCGACCTGATCATCAGCGCGGCGCCATAATAGGTCAGAAACAGGATGAGAAGCTCGGGCACGCTGCGAAAGACGGTGCCGTAAGCAGCGGAAACCGACCGCAGGATCCGGGACTTCGACAACAGCGCCAGTGCCGCAAAAAGCCCGATGACCGTGCCGACCACATAGGCGGCGACAGCCAGCGCCATCGTCAGCGCAAAGCCCCAGAGCAGTTCGTCGCCCCAGCCTTCCGCGCCGATCGAAAACAGGGTCCAGTTCATCGCGTTGGCCAGCCCTCGGTGATCGTTTCGCAGACATAACCGATCACGTCGCTGCCCTCCACATAAGCATCGCTTCGGCCTTTCGCGGCAATGCAGGCAAAAACACCCGTGCATTGCGCAGTCAGATCGACCGGCGCCGAAAGATCGTCAGGGTGAAGCCGGGCGACCGTCTGCCCCAAAGCTACGGCATCGCCCAGTTGCGCGACAGGTTCGATGGCACCGGCGATGCCGCACGTCACCGTATGCCGTTCGCCGCTCATTTCGAGAAGTGGGCCCGGTGGCGGTGGCGGCGGGCTCCCCTCCAGCAGCCCGATCGCGCCCAGAAGCCGCATCACGCCATCGCGGGCGGCCGTGATCGACGCGGCGCTGACGCGGCCGCCGCCGCCAAGTTCGCTCGAAATGGCACGGGCGCCGAACCCTTTTGCGTGATGTTCCAGCGTCCCCGCATGCGGCATGGAATGGTCCGACCCGTCGAACACCAGCGAAAAGGGCGCGCCGAAGGCCTGCAGATAGGGCCGCATGGCGAGATCCTCGTCCGATCCGATGACCGCCTGAATGTTGCCGCTGACGACGAACTCATGGCTGACCCCGCCTGAATGCAGGTCGATCACCCAATCGACATGCGGCAGTATGGCGCCGGACACGAAGTCCGAAATCACCTTGGCACGGCCAGTGGCCGATCCCGTGCCGTAGACGCGGTTGATGTCCTGGTCTGCATCTTCGGGGTCGGTGCGGCGCCCGGCCATGCAGGCGCCCGGATTGTGGCGGGGCAGGCAGATGAGGGTGCCGTGCAGATCCAGCCCGTCGAGACGGCGCACCATCTCGGCAACCACGATCTGGCCCTCATATTCGTCGCCATGCGTGCCGCCCACCAGAAGAACGGTCGGCCCGTTGCCCTTGCGCCTGACGCTGATGGGCAGATCGCCGGGGCCGAACCGGTGTCGGACGCCCGGCGCACCTGTGATGTCCGACATGTCCATCGGCGAGTTTGCAGCCATGGCCGAACCTTATCAGCGCGAGCGCCAGCCTTGACCCGAGATGGTGCGGATTGTACTTCGATTTTGTCGAAGTAATCGAGTGCATCATGGTCGGCCGCGTCAGCGACATCGATATACGCCTGCTGCGGATCTTTGTTGCGGTTGTCGATGCGGGCGGGTTTTCGCTGGCCGTGCCGCGGCTCAATCTCGCCGAATCCACCGTCAGCCAGCACATGGCCGACCTTGAGGCCCGGCTGGGGTTGCGGTTGTGCGAGCGCGGCCGTGGCGGCTTTCACGTCACGCCGGCCGGCGAAGAGGTCTACCGGCTGGCCATCAACATGCTGCTCGATCTCGAAGAGTTCCGGGACCAGCTCACCTCGATCCGGTCGGGCGTGGCGGGCACGCTTCGGATCGGTTTGCCCGACGGGATCATCGGGGACCCGCACTTTCCGATCGGCCGGCAACTGGCGCAGTTCCTCAAGCGCTACCCGGAGATCCGGCTTGAGATCAACATGCGCTCGCCGCGGGTTCTCGAACGTTCGGTGCAGGACGGTGATCTTCTGCTGGCGATCGGGCCGCGCCACCGGCGCGTTTCCGGCCTGCGTTTCGTGCCGATCTATGCCGAAGCCAACTCGCTCTATTGCGGGCGCGGCCACGACCTGTTCGGGGTGCCGGCCGAGAAGCTGGCGGCCAAGGATGTCGAGAAATACGACCGGATCGCGCGCGGCTATCTCGACCGTTTCGATGCCCAGTTCTTCCGCGACCAGACCTATCGGATCACCGTGCATCAGGTTGAAGCGGCGGCCATGATGATCCTGGCCGGCGCCGGCATCGGTTTCCTGCCTGACCATTTTGCGGCCGGCTATGTAGACCGGGGCGAATTGTGGCGGGTCAAACCCGATCACTTCCGGTTCGACAGCGACATGGGCGCGATCCTGCATCCGTCAAAATCGGACGAACCGAAGGTCGTGCGCCTGCTGAAGATGTTGGACATTGCCTAGCCGCTAAATCGTTTGGGCCGCCGAAGCCGCCAAAACGATGCTCTCTGAATCCGAACTCAAAAGGGAAGTGAGAACGAGCCCGGATGACACGCACGCCGCAGCGGGTCGTTGGCGTGTCGCGGCAAGCGGAAGTTCGACCTGGTCATGCGGCAGTGAGCTTGGCGGCATAGCGTCCGGCGGCCTCGCCGGTCGCAAAAGCCGTGCCCATGACGCGGATCGAGGCATAGGCCATGTCGTCGGCGCCGATCGTGCGGCCGGCATAGAAAAGATTGTCGATGGCCTCGGCCCGCAGGCAGTCGAGCGGGATGTCGGCGAAACCGGCACCGCCGATCGATCGGTAGACCGGCTTGCCGGCCACCGAATGATCCTCGATTGGCCAGGCGGCGCGTGCCACCGCGTCGCTGCGGCGGCGTCCGGTCAAAAGGTCCTCGCCGGTCAGTTTGTAGCGCGCTGGCGGATGGCGGCTTTCGCGGATGCCGATCTGCGGCCCGGTCTGGATCAGATAGGCGTTTTCAAAGCCCGGCACATGCCTGCGCAAAACGGCGACATAGTCATGGGCCGCTGCGCGGGCGGCCTGTTCGGCGGCGGTGAAGCTCGCCGAACTCAGGTCAGGCAGCGCATGATCGAACATCATCCACCACATGTCTCCGCTGATCGGGACATCGGTGTAGATGCCGCCATCGGGCCGGGCAACCGGATAAGCGCCGGCCTCGTTGTAGCGCTCGAACGCATCGATGATCGCTTGCCGGTCGATCGGAACGGAGCGGTCACGCCCGCCGATGCGGATTGGCGCTGAAATCGCCTGAAGCCGCCCGTCCGCACCGCCCACACGGCACTCGAGCCCGGCGAGCATCGCCAGGTTGGCGTCACCCGTCGCATCGACGAAGGCTTCGGCGGCGACGCGCCTGCGACCATCCATGCCGGCGAGCGTCACCGATTGCAGCCGTTCGGCCGTGCGCGAGACGGCCGCCACCCGGGTGTGCAGGAGAACGTCGACATCATGGTTCGTCAGCACGCGATCAAGCGCCAGCTTCACCGCCTCGGGTTCGAGCAGGATGATCCAGTTCGACGTCGTCGGCGAGCGGAACGGGGCGCAATCGAGGCCGAGGGTTCGCAATTCATCGAGCACGTGGTCGGCGACGCCGCCGACAGCTCTGACGGGTTCGGGCCCTTGCTGGAAGAAACCGCAATAGGCCAGAACCTGGGCGTTGGTGGCCGCGCCGCCAAGAAAGCCGTATTTTTCGACGAGCAGCACCCGCGCACCCTCGGCTGCCGCCCCGAGCGCGGCACCGACGCCGCCGGCGCCACCGCCGGCGACGATCACGTCATAGTCGCTTTCAGGCTTCCTCGCCACGGCCGCTCTGCCTGAGCCCGGTCAGCGCAATTCGAGCGCGTCGCGGATGGCTGCGACCACAGCGTCCGGCTTTTCCCACATCGGCGAATGCCCCGCGCGCGGGATGAGCGCGACCTCGCTTTGGGGCAGCGTGTCGAGCAGGCCGGCGGCGACCGAAATCGGCACGATGTCATGCGTCGACGCGACGATCAGCGTCGGCATGTCGATATTGGTCCATCGGTCTTCGTTCATCGGCTCGGCCGTCAGGAAATGCTCGAAGGACTGTTTGAGCGCGGCCGTCCCCGAATTGACGTTGTGCGAGACAAGGTCGGCCAGTTCATCGTCCGAGAGGCTGCCCTTCCTGAAATAGATCGGCGTTGCCGTCTCAAAGATGGCCTGGTTCGTCTCCGCATCGCCCCAGGCATCGATACGGGCCTTGAACGAGTCGTTCATGCCGAGCGGCGGCTTGTTCCGTGCCTGCACGTTGAGCAGCACCAGATGGCTGACCCGGCCCGGGTGGGCGGCGGCGAAATCCTGGATGAAGACGCCGCCGAGCGAATGGCCGACCAGCGCGGCCTCGGCGATGTTCAACCCATCCATGAAGCCTTTCAGGTCGGCGACCATGGTGGCGTAGTCATAGCCGGTCTCGGTCTTGGTCGATGCGCCAAAGCCGCGCAAATCGTAGGCGTAGACCGTCATGTCCTCGGCCAGAGCGGGCATCATCCTGTCCCAGATTTCCTTGGAAAAACTGTAACCATGGATGAGGATCGCCACGCGATCGCCGTCGCCCGCCTTGGTGTAGGCGAGTGTCACGCCATCACCGATATCGACGGTTTCAGCACGTGCCGGCAGCAGGGCCACGAGGGCCATCGCGACGGCGAGCGCCGCCATTGTCAGAAGTTGCTTCATGTTTTCCTCCCTTTTCGGCATCATCAAAAACGGGCCGGTCAGGTGCGCCAGCCCAGCAGGTGGCGCTCAATGGCACCGATCGCGGCGCTGACGATGACGCCGAGAATGGAAAGGATGACGACGCCGGCGAACAGGCGCTCCAGGTCGTAGAGCGAGCCGGCCTGGAGAATGTAGGCGCCGATGCCATATTCCGCGCCAAGCATCTCGGCCGCGACCAGCAGGATGATGGCGATGGCAAGCGAGATGCGAAGGCCCGACAGGATGCCAGGCATCGCGCCCGGCAGGACGATCTTGCGGACGATGGAAAACCAGCTCAAACCGAAGCTCTGGCCCATGCGGATCAGCGTCCGGTCCACATTGTCGACCGCGCCATAGGTGGCAACGACCGTGGGGGTGAACGTGCCGAACGCGATCAGCGCATATTTGGAGCCCTCGTCAATGCCGAACCAGATGACGAACAACGGCAAAAGCGCGATCTTCGGGATCGGAAAGATCGCCGCCACAAGCGGAACGAGACCCGCGCGGATGTAGGAAAAAAGCCCGATCAGCACGCCGGTCGTGACGCCGATCGAGGCACCGATGGTCGCGCCGACAACCAGGCGGGTCAGCGACGGGCCAAGGTGCTGGAACAGCAGGCCGGACGCGTAGAGCTCGCCGAAGGTGGCGAGGACATCGGACGGTTTGGGAAGGGTCAGTGCCGATATCCATCCGGCCTGCGTGCCCCACTCGACAAACCCGATCAGGACGATGAAGACCGCAATGCCGACCCAGCGGCGCGTTTTGGGGGCGAAACCCCCGCCGCGAAAGTCGACGGCGCGGACCTTGTCCCGAGCCGGTGTTGCCGCGAGGGTGGCGTCAGGCATCGATCAGCTCCGCGTCGGCGGCGCGCGCTTCCTCGCGCATCAGCATCCAGAGCTGTTTCTGGCTGTCTTCGAGATCGGGATCGGCATAGCCACGCTCGGCCAGCGGCTTGTCGATCTCCACGATCTGGCGGATCTGCCCCGGCCGGCGCGACAAAACGACAATCAGGTGACCCAGTCGGACGGCTTCGGCGAGATTGTGGGTGACATAGACGGCGGTGAAGGGCGTGCGGGTCCAAAGGCCGATCAGGTCGTCCATCAAAAGTTCGCGCGTCTGGCTGTCGAGCGCCGAAAGCGGCTCGTCCATCAGCATGACGGCCGGTCGGACCGCGAGCGCGCGTGCAATGGCGACACGTTGTTTCATGCCGCCCGAAAGCTGCTTGGGCAGTGCCTTGGCGAAATCAGTCAGCTTTGTGCGGGACAGAACATCGTCGATGATCGCCTTGGCCTCGGCGCCGCCAATGCGGTGATCCTCGAGCGCCAGCGAAACATTGCCCGTCACCGTGCGCCAGGGCAACAAAGCGAAATCCTGAAACACATAGGTCAGCGGGTTCAGACAATCAGGCGGCGGGTCGCCGATCTGCAAGATGCGCCCGCTGGTTGGTCGTTCCAGCCCGCCGATGAAGCGCAGAAGGGTTGATTTTCCGCAGCCCGACGGACCGACAATGCAGACGATCCGCCCGGACGGGATGTCGAGCGTGATGTCGCGCATGACCTCGAAATCGCCATAAGCATGGCCGACGCCATCCAGGCGGATATCCATCTCAAACTCCGGAAGGTGAGGTGCCGGAACCCCGGGGCTCCGGCATGGCGGCAAAAAGGCCGCCTGAGCTGTACTCAGGCGTCGATCGTGTTGACATAGCTGGCATCGACCAGCGTATCGAGCGTAATCGCCTCATCGACCAGTGCCTCGGACTGGAACCATTCGAGCTGGTCGCGCACCGAGGCGATGTTCAGCGCCGCGCCCTCGTTCAGCCGCATCGTGCCATTGATGATCGATGGTGCGGCGTTGTCGCGCGGCCGGTCGGTGTAGACATATTTGTGGATCAGGTCGACCATCTGGTCGACGCCTTCGTCGCCGCTTGCGCGGTCGATCATCGTCGCGTTGTAGTCGCTGACGCCCTGGCTGAACGCGGCCAAGAAGCTCTCGGTCGTCTCGCGTTCGTCGCTGGCATTGGCGGCCGAGGTGAAGACCGTCGTCACCTGATAGTTGGGCAGATAGTCGGCTATGTCACCGATGATGTGGACGTCGCCCGAGCCGGCCAGCGGCTTGGCGATGTGCGGCACGATCGACCAGGCGTCGATCTGGCCCGATTTCAGCGCGCCGATGATCGCGCCGACCTTTTGCAGCGGCTTGAAGCTCATCTCGACGCCTTCGGCGGCCGCCACCTTCGATCCCATATAGTGGAAGGACGAGCCGGCGGTGCTCATGCCGAACGTCTTGCCGCCCAATTGCGCGGGCGAGGTCAGGCCGGCCTGGAAGGCGGCATCGGAGGCGAGGATCTTCTGTCCGTCGATGCCCGGCTCTTCGGAGAGCGCACCGCCGATCACCTTGATGGCACCCTTGTCGGCAAGCGAGATCAGCCCGCCGGAAACGGCGGTCACGGCATAATCGACATCGCCGCTGGCGATCGCCACGGCCATGGGCTGGGCGGCCTGAAAGAACTTGAGTTCGACGTCGAGGCCCGCATCGGCGAAATAGCCCCGTTCGAGCGCGATGAAGCTGGCCGAATGGCTCGTGAAGCGCAACGCGCCCACCGTGACCTTGCGGTTTTGCGCGATCGCCGGCGTCGCCAGCCCTGCCGCTGCCGCCGCGCCAATCAGGGCCAGCGTCTGCCGTCTGTTGAATGTCGTCATGATTTCCTCCCTTTGGTCGTCCGTTCAGGCTGTGCGTCAGCCGGTATCAGGCATGATCTCCGCCCTTGTGATGTCTTCCAGACGCGCGATGGCGTGATCGGTTTGCTTGGCCAGGATTGCGTCGCGCAATGCGTCCTGATCTTTGGCGCGGGCCGCAAAGTCCAGGCGGGCTTCGCGCAAAAGAGCGAGCCGGAAACGCCGCGACTGGTTGTAGAACTTGTCCTGCATCTCGATCAGCCGGCGCGAACCGCTGGCGGCAACGAGTGTCGCCGAGAAGACCCGGCATGCCTCGTCCCATTCGAGCGCAGTCAGGTCATCCGGATCGCCCTGCACGCGCTCCTCGGCGCGGCGCAACGCATGATGGGCGGCGATCACGCTGCCCTCCCAAGCGACATCGGCCCGCTCCATCGACCGCATCAGCCCGAAGCGCTCGACATGCAGCCGCATCATCAAAATGTCGCGCAGATCGTCCTCGGTGGCCGAGGTGACGCGGAAACCGCGCTGGGCCGTGGCCTCGACCATGCCCTCGGCGGTCAGAAGGCGCAGCGTTTCGCGCATCGAATGGTTCGAGCCGCCATAGCGCTGGCGCAGTTCCTCGATCTTCAGCTTCTGATCGGGGCTGAGCGCGCCGAACGAGATATCGCGCCGGATGGCGGCAGCGAGCATGGCGACGACCGTATCGTCCTGATCCTTGTTCTTCCCGAAAAGCAATTTCGTACCACATGTTGAAAAATATTGGATATTTGTGAAATGATCGGACGAACGAGTCAAGCAGGGATTTTTTGGCGACATGACAATCACTGCGCGGACGCGTCTGATCGCGCTGATCGGACATCCGGCGTCCGATGCCGGTTCGCCGCCTGCGGTCAATGCCTGGCTGGAGGAGAACGGCATCGATGCGCGCATGATGGCGCTCGACGTGCCGCCTGCGGACCTGCCGCATTTTCTGGCGCTGTTGCGTGCTTCGGAGAGCTTTGTGGGCTGTTCTGTGACCTATCCGCACAAGCAGACGGTGTTCGCCGCCGTCGATGCGATGACCGAACGGGGGCGCCGGCTCGGCGCTTTGAACACGATACGCCGTGAACCGGGCGGGCAATTGCGGGGTGATGCCACCGACGGCATGGCGATGCTGTCCGCGCTTGCGGCAAAGGGGCATGCGATAGCCGGTGCCGGGGCCCGCATCATCGGTGCCGGGGGAGGTGCCGGGCGGGCGATTGCCGATGCGTTCGCCGAGGCCGGCGCCGGCGCGCTGTGCCTTGAAGATACCGACCCTGGGCGCCTTGATCGGACATTCGCGCTTGTCCGGTCCGCCTATCCCGATGTGAAGATCGAGCTTGCGGCGGACGACAGGTTCGACATCTTCGTGAATGCGACGACGTTGGGCAAGTCGGCCGACGATGCGGTTCCGTTTTCAAACGTCGGGTTTTCGGCCGATGCAATCTATTGCGATGTCGTGACGGGTCCGGCGCCAACTCCGATGATCGAATCAGCCAAGGCTGCCGGGGCCGGCACGATTTCAGGCCACGAGATGGCCAAACACCAGGTTCAGGCCCAGATGCGGTTCCTCTCCCCGTTCTGACACGGTCCCGGTCCGTCCGACGGTTTGTTGTCCAAGGTCGGGTTACGCCTCTTCCCGCCGTCGCAGCGCTGCCGCAATCGGGTTTGATGTGTGTCATGGCGGCGTTCGCCACATGTACTACGTCAGACATTGCTGCCAACCGACGCGACCAAGGACAAACACCTGTGCCCGAACCAGCCTTCACCACACACCGCCTGACCAAGGTCTATGGCGAAGGCCGGTCGGCGGTCCATGCGTTGCGGGGCGTCGATCTTGAAATCCCGGGCGGCGAGATCGTGGTTCTGCTCGGCCCGTCGGGGTCCGGCAAGTCTACGCTTTTGAACATCATCGGCGGGCTCGACAGGGCGACTGACGGCTCGGCCCATTTCCGGGACCGGAACCTTTCGCAAATGACCGACAGCCAGTTGACGCGCTACCGCCGCGATCACGTTGGCTTTGTGTTCCAGTTCTACAATCTCATGCCCAGCCTGACGGCGCATGAAAATGTCGAACTGGTCACCGAGATCGCGCGCGATCCGATGGACCCCGAAGAAGCGCTCGCTTTGGTCGGATTGCGCGAGCGCGTCGATCATTTTCCCGCCCAATTGTCGGGCGGCGAGCAGCAGCGCGTGGCGATCGCGCGCGCCATCGCCAAACAGCCCGACGTTCTTTTCTGTGACGAGCCCACCGGCGCGCTGGATTCCCAGACCGGCCGCGCCGTTCTGGAGGTCATCCGCGATGTCAATGAAACGCTGGGATCGACCGTCCTGATGGTCACCCACGCCGCCAACACGGCGCAGATGGCCGACCGCGTGATCCATTTCGCCGATGGCGCTTTGCGCGAAGTGGTGGTCAACGACACCAAGCTTTCACCAGCGGAGATCGACTGGTGAGCCCCCTCGACCACAAATTGCTGCGCGATCTGTGGCGCATGAAAGGGCAGGCCGCGGCCATCGGCCTGGTCATCGCGATGGGTGTGATGATGCTGGTGATGATGACCGGGCTCGTCGCTTCGCTCAGCGAAACGCGCCATGCCTATTACGATCGGTATCGGCTGGCCGACGTGTTTGCGCCTGTCTCGCGCGCACCCGACAGGATGATCGCCGAATTGGCCGGCATTGACGGTGTGTCGGCGGTTGAGGGCCGTGTGACCGGTCAGGCGCTGATCGACGTTCCGGGCGAGGATCTGCCCGTGCAGGCCCGGGCCATCTCCCTGCCCGATCGCGGGCGTCCTGCCCTCAACGACATATTTCTGACCGATGGCCGCCTGCCCGAGACCGGCCGCACCGATGAAATCGTGCTGCTCAACAGTTTCGCACGTGCCCATGAGTTGGCGCCCGGTGACATGTTGCGCGCCACCATGAACGGTCAGAGGCGCAGCTTTCAGATCGTCGGGCTCGCACAGAGCCCCGAGTTCCTCTATACCACCGCGCCCGGTGAACTGGTGCCCGATGATGCGCGTTTCGGGGTGATCTGGACAAGCCGGTCGGGCCTTGCAGCCGCCTACGACATGGAGGGCGCGTTCAACGAGGCGCTCATCGCGCTGACGCGCGGCGCCAACGAAAACGCTGTCCTGAGCGCGGCCGACCGGATGCTTGATCCCTATGGCGGTGCGGGAGCCTATGGCCTGGCCGATCAGGCGTCCAACCGGTTCGTCGCCGAGGAGATCACCCAGATGGACGCCGCCTCGCGGGTCGTGCCGCCGATCTTTTTGGCTGTGGCCGCGTTTCTTCTCTACATCGTGATCTTGCGCATGGTGCAGGCCGAGCGCGAGGAAATCGGGCTCGTCAAGGCGTTTGGCTACACCAATGCCGAGGTCGGCGCCCACTATCTCAAATTCGTGCTCGCCATTGCCGTCGGCGGCGCCGCCGCAGGATGCCTTTTGGGCATCGCCGCCGGGCGCGGCCTGGTCGGTCTTTACACGACTTACTACAAATTCCCGTTCCTCGTCTTTCAGCTCGATCCGGGATCGTTCATCACGGGCTTTCTGGTCAGCGTTCTGGTGGCATCGGCCGGCGGTCTTCTGGTGCTGCGCAACGTCTTTGCGCTGACACCGGCCAACGCCATGCGTCCGCCCGCGCCGCCCGACTACAGCCGTTCGGGCCGACGGTTGGGCGGATTGAAGACGTTTCTGGATCAGCCGAGCCGCATGGTGTTGCGCCGGCTGACGCGGCAGCCCGGCCGCATGGCCGGTGCGATCGTCGGCATTGCGTGCGGCATGGCTTTGTCGGTTTCCATGCTGACGCTGTTTGCGGGCTTCGAGCGCACCATGGACCAGACATTCTCGGTTGTTGATCGAAGTGATGTGATGGTCACTTTCACCCATCCTCTCAGCGCCAAGACCCTTTTCGAGCTGCAGCGCATACCGGGTGTCGAACGCGCCGAGCCGGTCCGCAACGTCTCGGTCGTGCTGCGCAACGGTCTGCGGAGCCATCGCGGCGCCTTGACCGGTCTGCCATCGACACCGGATCTCAACCGCGCTCTGGATGCCGACATGGAGCCGCTTGTCCTGCCCGCCGAGGGGATTGTGCTCTCGGTCCCCTTGGCGCGTACGCTCGGCATCGAAGCCGGGGACATGCTGGCGGTCGATGTGCGCGAGGGGCGCCAGCCGCTTTTGCAGATTCGCGTCGCCAGCATAGCGCACACGCTGCTCGGGTCGCCGGCCTATATGCAACTCGACGCGCTCAATCGGGCCTTGCGCGAGCCGGGCCGCGTGTCGGGCGCCTATCTGACGATCGATGAAGCGCTCCAATCGGACATCTACCGGACCCTTCAGGACATGCCCACGGTCGCCGGCGTCAGCGTCAAGTCCGATGCCCGCGCCGCTTTTGAAGCGATCATCAATTCCGGCGCCGGAGCGACGCGTTTCGTCTATGGCGCGATCGCGTTCATCATCACATTCGGCATCATCTACAACGCAGCCCGCATCGCCTTTGCGGAGCGGACACGCGATCTGGCAAGCTTGCGTGTCATCGGGTTCACCAAGGCGGAAGCAGCCTTTGTGCTGCTGGGCGAACTGGCGGTCGTCACGCTGTTGGCGTTACCGCTCGGCGCGCTGATGGGCTATTATCTGTCGTTCGGCATCGCCGCCGGTTTCTCGACGGAATTCTACCAGGTTCCGGCCGATTTCGATCCCGGAAGCTATGGCATGGCCATCATGGTCGTTCTGGGCGCGGCGTTGATTTCGGGCCTTATCGTCAAGCGCGACCTCGACCGCGCGGATCTGGTTTCGGCTCTCAAGACACGGGAATAGAAGAACATGGCAAAGGCAAGGAAACGCTCCCGGCTGGTGCTCACCGCGCTGGCGGTGTTGGCCATCGGTGCAACCCTGACGGCCGCCTTCTGGCCGCGCCCGGCGCTGGTTGACATGGGCACCGTCGCGCGTGGCGCCATGATGGTGACGATCGATGAAGAGGGGCGCACCCGTGTCAGTGAACCCTATGTCGTGTCCACGCCGATCGCCGGCCGCCTGCAGCGGGTCGAGGTCGATCCCGGCGATCCGGTGACGCGCGGGGAGACCATCGTCGCCCACATGCTGCCGACCAATCCGGCCGCGCTGGATGTGCGCACACGCGAACAGGCGCGCGCCTCGGTTGCCTCCGCCGAGGCGGCCCTGCGCGCGGCGCGGGCCGACCTCAATGCAGTGTTGGCCGACCGGGATCTGGCCATGGCCGATCTTGATCGCAACCGGCGCCTTGCGGAAGACAATGTGGTCAGCGATGCGGCAATCCAGCGGACGCAACAATTGTTTCGCGTTGCCGATGCCGCCGTGGACACCGCTGAGGCGGCCATATCGATGCGCGAGGCCGATCTGGCCAACGCGCGGGCCGAGTTGATCGGTTTTGATGACCAGGGTCTGGCCGCGGCGCTCGGTGCCGCCGGCAACGGCGCCGAGATGCCGCTTTATGCTCCGGCCGACGGCCGTATCCTGCAGGTCATGCATCAAAGTGAAACGACCTTGCCCGCCGGCACGCCGATCATGGAGATCGGCGATGTCGATGACGCTTTGGAGGTGGTCGTCGAACTGATTTCGTCCGATGCGGTTCAGGTCAGCCAGGGCGACCGCGTCCTGATCGAGGATTGGGGCGGCGCGGAAACGCTCGAGGGCCAGGTCGCGCGGATCGACCCGTTCGGCATCACCAAGTTTTCGGCGCTTGGCGTGGAGGAACAGCGCGTGCCCGTCACGATCGCGCTGACCGGCGCGCCTCAAGGCCGCGCCCGGCTTGGCCATGGCTACAGGGTCGAGGCGCGGATCGTCGTCTGGCAGACCGACAATGCCGTCATCGTGCCATCGAGCGCCCTGTTCCGCGTCGGCGATGCCTGGGCCGTGTTCGCCGTCCGGGATGGTACCGCGATCCAGACCGAAATCGCGCTTGGCCGCAACAATGGCATCGATGCGCAGGTGACCGAGGGTCTTGAGCCCGATGACATTGTCATTCTTTATCCGTCGTCGGCGATCATTGACGGCGCGCGTGTGGCGGCGCGGGAAACGCGGTAGAGCGCTTCCTGCTAAAGATGAACCGCTCTGGGTCTCAGGAGGTTCGGCCTGGGTTGCCGCTGTCCTTTCACGGCTCAACGCGCCAGACAGTGCCGTTTGCCGGCTCGCGAACAAGGTCCACCCGCTCGCCGTCCCAATGATAGTCGAGATGCCTGCCCTGACGGGGCCCGGAGGCGATGTCGGGCCAGAACAGGCCCGCGCATTCGCCGCCCTCATGGCGAACGCTTGGATAGACAATGCCATCGGAACCGAGCGCGCGCAGGGCGCGGCCGAACGCTTGCGGCGCGGCATAATCGTCCCGGTCGCGCAAGGGTGCCAAAGCCGGGCTTTCGCCGCGCACATCATGCAGGTCCGAATCGATGTCGAGCACGATTTCGCGAAACTGCGAGGTCCAGCCCGGCGTTTCCGCCGTCGCCGCCAGAAAGCGACCATGATGGTGGATCGTCTCGAACACCGCCGTCTCGAACGTTTCCGCCGCGTAGAGCACACCGTAGCTGCCGTCGGAAAACCGGCTGGGCCGATCGGTCGAGACATGGGTGAAGGGCGCCATGAGGTAGGACGCACCGGGGCCCGAAACGCGCCGCTGCACAGGCACCAGATCAATCGCGCCGATCGATTCCATCAGCCGCGGATTGGTCTTCATCTCCGCTGCCATCAGAAGCGGCCAGTCGGCCGGATCGGCGATATCCTCGAAAAGATCAATCGGCGGATAAAGGCTGCGAATGATGCGTCTTGCGCCCGCCCATTGAACCGGTGCAACGGGAATGGCGGCAGGGTCGGGGCTCACCAGAGGCCGCGCTCCGCATCAAGAACGCGGCGTACGCGCATAAGGTCGGTCAGTTCGCCGCCAAGCATGATGTCCAGCGCCGACTTGCCGGCAAAAAGCGCATTGGGTTTGCGCACCCAGCCATGGGCGCGCTGCGGATCGCGGAAGACAATGCGCAGCGCCTTGTGAATGCCCATCAGGTTCGACAGCCGCGCCTTGCCGTCCCGTCCCATGCGCTGTGGACCGTCCGCCTTCCAGCGCGCATAGCTGCGAACCGGCATGTCGAGCAGGATCGCCGCTTCGCCGTCCGTCACGCCCCAAAGATGAAAAAGATTCACGGCCGCGCGGAACATCGCCGCCGCTTCCTCGTCCGTGATCGGATCGGATGCGAAAGCGTCGGGCGCCGATGGAACAAGATGCAACCGGGTCATAAGATCATTCCTTTTGGCATAATATAGCGTCAATCATGCCATATGACAATGATCGGCAAATCCAGCCAATGGCCGGCGACCATCGGCTTACGCTTGGCAACTTGCCGGCCAGGCGGCGCAATGTGACGACGCCTGCATCACACAGCCAGGCCCCGTGAAGCGGCGTGCATGGCTGGCGTCAGTTGATGGCCACCGGTTTTGAGCGCATGCGCCCCACCGTCTCGCGCTCGGCCCGCTTGCAGCGAACAGGCGGCAGATCACGGTCCATCAGATCCATATCCTCGAGCACCATTTCGCCCATTTGCTTGAACGCGCTGTCGAGCGCGCCGGCCCGGTGGGCCGAACGCAAAAAGCCCGGAAGATCACGCACCGGGTGGTCCGCGGGCAGGGGTTCCTCCGGGAACACATCGCTGGCCGCTACGATATGGCCGTCGCGCACCGCATCCATCAAGGCGCCAAAATCGACGACGTCCGCGCGGCTGAGCAGGATAAGCGCGGCGCCCCTCTTCATCCGCGCAAATTCGCCGGCGCCCAGAAAACCGCGATTTTCCGTGGTCACGGCGGCAAGCACGAAGACGAAATCGCTGTGCAAAAGCACCTCGTCGAGCGAGGCTGGGATCATGTCCGCCTCGCGCAGGATCGAAGCCGGCAGCCAGGGGTCGTGCGCGCGCACCGTGCAGCCAAAGCCGGCGAGCAGGCGCCTGAGCGCCCGTCCCAGATCGCCGAAGCCGACAACACCGACCTCGGCGCCGGTGATCAGCCGCGCATGTTGGTTGCCTTCGCCGCCCCATTGTTCCCGGCCCCGACGAAAATCGATATCCGCATCGACAATCTGGCGCGCCAGATTCAATGCCATGGCAAGGCCCAGTTCGGCGACCGGTACGGCGAACACCGCGCCCGTCGTCAACACATGGATGCCGCGCCGGAAAATATCCTCATAGGGCATGTTGTCGATCAGGTTGGATTCGACATTGAGCACCGCGCGCAGGTTTGTCATGAGCGAGAGCGTGTCTGGCGCTACCGGCGGCTGGCCGATCACATAGCGTGCCGATGCCAGCGTCTCGGTATCGAGCGCCGCCACCAGGTCCGGATCGGTTTCGACGATCGTGTACCGGTCGTGCAGGATTCGTCGCGCTTCGTCCGTGAAGATCAAATCGAGCGATCGCGGGTGCGGCGCGCTGATAACGAGCGGCTTTGTGGTCTGGGGCATGGTCATGTCCTCCCTGTGGACTATCGATAAATCGATTTACTTTTTGTGTAAATCGGTTTATCGACGTTCGATCCGCCAAGCCATGGCGGAATGGGAGGACCAATGGCGAACGGCGCGTCCAGCTCCAGGGCGACGATTCACGATGTCGCGGCGCGCGCCGGCGTGTCCGCGGCGACCGTCTCCAAGGTTCTGCGCGGCGTCACGTCGGTGAAGGCTGACAATGCCCAACGGGTTCGCCAGGCCGTTGCCGATCTCAATTACCGTGTCGATCCCTTGGCCTCCGGCCTCCGGCAGGAGCGTCGCCGCATCATCGGTGCGGTCGTGCCTGATCTCGAAAGCGAGTTTTTCGGTGCTCTGGCAACCGCGCTGGAACAGGCCGCCGAAGATGCCGGATACAATGTCATCATCGCCTCCAGCCGGGAGTCGGAAGACCGGGAAGCCGACCTTGTCGCGCGCATGGATGACTGGCGGGTGGCCGGCACCGTGCTCGCGCCGGTGCGCTCTGAACGTGGCGCCGGCGCGGCAACGCTCGCCCGGCTCGGCATGACGGCCGTTCTGGTCGATCGTGTTTCGGCTGGCGGTCCCTTCGACACGGTAACGGCCGACAATTTCGAGGCCAGCGCCCATGTCGCCGAGCAGCTTTGGCAGGCCGGGCACCGGCATGTCCTTTTGCACGGCGCCACCACGATCTCGAAATCGGTACGCACCCGCGTCGAGGGCTTTGCCGAGCGTGCCCGGACACTTGAGCCGGCCATGACCATCGACACGCTGCTGAGCGATGAAGCGCTGGACGCCCAAAGGCTGGCCGTCCGCGACTATCTCAAGAAAGCGCGCAGCGAGCGGACCGCGACGGCGGTCTTTTCGCTTTCCCAGCACAGCACGCTCCTGGTCCTTTCCGAGATGCGCCGGCTGGGGATTGCCTGCCCGCAGGACATGGCGCTGGTCGGCTTTGACGATGCCGAATGGATGCAGACTACATGGCCGTCCATTTCGGCTGTTGCGCAGCCCGTCAGGACGATCGCCGGCAAGGCGGTGTCGGCGCTTCTTTCACGACTGGACGGCGGGCCGGATTTGACCGCCCAGCATCTCGAGCCGTGCCGTCTCATCATGCGCGAATCGTTCGGCGCGTCCGGCGGGCAGGACACGCCCGGCGATCCGCTGGAAGAGCGGACCCACCCGCGCGCATAGACAATTAATGTTCAAGAGGAGGAAAACGATGACCAAACCCGTAACGATCAAGACACTGGCTGCGGCCGTGGCGGTTGCAGTCGCCGCGACCGTGGTGCCGGCAACCGCGCAGGCCGACGGTGAATATGGCGTCCTGATGAAGACGCTGGCCAACCCGTTCTGGGGCGCGATGGGCCAGGGCGTCGAGGATGGCGCCACCGAGGCCGGCGTACCCTATTTCGTGCAGGCCGTCGAAAGCGACCAGGCCGCCGAAAGCCAGTTGAACGTCTGCAACACCATGCTCGAACGCCAGCCGGTGGCGATGATCACCGCGGCGATCAACTCGACCAACCTTCTGCCGTGCCTCAAGGCAGCGCGTGAGGCCGGCATCGAGGTGGTTGATCTGGACGGCAATCTCGACCCGGCGATCCTGGAGGCCGAAGGCATCGAGATCACCTTCTCGATCGGGTCGGACAATGTGCTCGCCGGCGCCCAGGGCGCCGAATACATTGTCGGACAGCTTGGCGCCGATGCCACCGGGCCGGTGCTGGTGATCGAGGGGCTTTCAGGCAATGTGACCGGCCAGAAGCGCGCGCAGGGCTTTGCCGACAAGCTGGCCGAACTGGCGCCCGGCCTTGAAATCGTCGCTTCGCTGCCCGGCGACTGGGATCGCGGCAAGGCGGCCAACATCACCAACGACATCCTGACCCGCAATCCGGACCTTGTTGGCATCTTCGCGGCCAATGACGGCATGGCGCTTGGCGCGGTCGAATCCGTCTTTGCCGCCGGCAAGGGCGGCGATGTCGTGATCATCGGCGTCGACGGCAATTCCGATGCGGTCAAGTCGATCAATGACGGCCGGCTGACCGCCTCGGTCGCACAGCTTCCCTATCTGGTGGGCAAACAGGCCGTCGAGAATGTCAAGATGGCGCTTGCCGGCGAAGAGGTACCGTCCAGTGTTATCGTGCCGACGCTCGTCCTGACCAAGGATGTGATGGACGCCGGAACCGAACCGCTGCTTGAGTTCGTCAAATAAGCAGCCGGCCGGTGGGGCGCTCCCGGCCCCGCCGGCCATTTCCTTCCATCATGGCTTTCCGGCCGGCGACGCCGTTTTCGCGTCGGGCCAACCCATCGAGCGGCGCGTCCACCCATGTCATCCACCAAGGTGCAGCAAAAAGGCCTCTGGTCCCGGCTTCAGGCCGGTTCGATCGAACAGCTTCACGTGCGGCTTGAATCGCTGATCGTCCTTCTGGCGCTGTGCGCGCTGATGTCGGTGCTGTCCCCCTTCTTCCTGTCGGTCAGCAATTTCATGAACATCCTGCTGGCGACGTCGACCATCGGCGTTCTGGCGATCGCGGCGACGTTCGTCATCGGCGCCGGCGGGCTCGACCTGTCGCTGGGCTCGGTGATGGGGCTTTCGGGCGTGGTCGGTGCCTATGTCGGCGTGACGATGGGACTTCCGGCGCCCGTCGCCGTGCTGGCCTGCATCGCCGCCGGCGCGCTGGCCGGCTTCGTCAACGGCACCATCATCACCCGCGCCTTCGTGCCCGCCTTCATCGTCACGCTCGGCATGCTCGGCATCGCCCGGGGCATCGCGCTGGTCATCTCCGACGGGCGGGTGATCTACGGCCTGCCATCGGCGATGGTCTATATCGGCCAGGGCCGGCCGTTTGGCATTCCCATGCCGGTGATCATCTTCGTCGTGACGGCCTTCGTCATGCACTGCCTTCTGGCCTACACCCGCTTCGGACGCCACACGCTGGCGATCGGCGACAGCGAGAACGCCGCGCGCAGCGCCGGCATCTCCGTCGACTGGCAGAGGCGGCTTTTATACACGCTGTCGGGCGCGCTGGCCGGGCTTGCGGGGCTCTTGTTCGCCGCGCGCATCAATGCCGGCGACCCGACCGCCGGCCTGACCTACGAGCTGACGGCGATCACCGCCGCCATCATCGGCGGCACCAACCTGTTCGGCGGGCGTGGCTCGATCTTGGGCACGATGGTCGGCGCGCTGATCATGGGCGTCTTGCAGAACGGGCTGAACCTTCTGGCCGTGCAATCCTACTACCAGCAGATGGCGATCGGCGCGGTGCTGATCCTTGCGGTCTTCATTGACCAGTATCAGGTCCGCAAGGAGACGCGCGTATGAGCCTTCTTGAACTCAGCGGCATCGAAAAGAGCTTCGGCGCGGTCAGCGTCCTGCACGGCGTCGACTTCTCCGCCGATGCGGGCGAGGTTGTTGGTCTCGTCGGCGACAATGGTGCCGGCAAGTCGACTTTGATGAAGATCATCACCGGCATTTACACCGCCGATGCCGGCGCGATCACGCTCGGCGGTGAGCCGCTGATGCACCTGTCGCCCGGCGAACGCCGCGCCATGGGCATCGAGATGATCTATCAGGATCTGGCGCTGGCCCGGCAGCAGGATGTCGCCAGCAACATCTTTCTGGGGCGCGAACCCGTGCGGTCGATCCTCGGCGTCCCGTTCGTCGACCGCGCGCGGATGAAGGCGCAGGCGCAGCAGATGATCGACCGGCTCGGCGCCAACCTGCCGGCCATCAACCGCAATGTCGGCTCGTTCTCCGGCGGCCAGCAGCAGACTGTGGCGATCGCGCGGGCGCTGACTTTCGATCCCAAGGTGGTGATCATGGACGAGCCAACCGCCGCGCTGGCCGTGCGCGAGGTGCAGGGCGTTCTCGATCTCATCCGCCAGTTGAAGGAACAAGGCATCACGACGGTGCTGATCTCGCACCGGCTCAACGATGTGCTGAGCGTCACCGACCGGATCGTGGTGCTGCGGCATGGCCAGGCCGCCGCCAATCTGGTGACCGCCAAAACGGACATGGCCGAAGTGGTCTCGGCGATCGTCGGCGGCGCGGGCATGCCCGATGCGGCGGCCCACGAGGCGAGGGGGTGAGAATGGCACGTCTCGGTCTGCACACATTCGCCGCCGCGCCCGTCTGGGACGTGGACGCCATGCGCGGCCTCCTGCCCAAGCTGCATCGGCACAAGGTTCGCGCGCTCGAAATTCCGCTTTTGCGGCCCCAGGAAATCGACATTGCGGCGACACGCGGCTTCTTCCAGGAAACCGGTCTGGAGCCGGTCTGCTCGCTCGGGCTTCCGGCGAGCCTTGACGTGATCGCCGACCCGCAGGCCGGGCTCGACTTCCTGCGTCCCGCCCTTGAGGTGACGCGCGCGGTCGGCGCGTCGTCATTGTCAGGCGTTACTTACGGAACGATCGGCCGGACGACCGGCGCGCCACCGTCCGACGACGAACTGTCCGGCACCTGCCGGTTCCTCGAACAGGCGGCGCGGCTTGCGGCAACGTTCGAGTTGCGGCTCGGAATCGAGCCGTGCAACCGCTACGAGACGCATCTGATGAACACCGGCGCCCAAGCGCGTGCCGTCTGCGAAGCGGTTGGCGCAGACAATCTCTATATCCATCTCGACACCTACCACATGAACATCGAGGAAGCCGCGTTCTCCGAGGGGTTTGCGGCGTGCGGTCACTGGCTGGGCTATGTGCATCTGTCCGAGAGCAATCGCGGCGTGCCGGGACGCGGCACGATCGCCTGGGACGCGGTCTTCCGCGCGCTTGCCGGCACCGGATTTGGCGGCATCGTCACCCTCGAGAGCATGAACCATGTGGATCCCGACATCGCATCCGGGCTGGCGATCTGGCGGCCGGTGGCCGAGCCGGCCGACGATGTGATCGATGCCGGTCTTCCTTTCCTGCACGAACAGTCGGCCGCCGCTGGGTTTAGGCTGGACTGACCGGCCTGCCGGCGCCGTTCACCCCGCGCGCAGCGGCAGACCGCGATTTTCGATGATTGCCTCCATGGTGAAATAGGAGGTGACCGAATCCAGTTCGACCTTGTCGATCAGGCGCTGATAGACATGGTCATAGCTCGCCATGTCGCGTGCGACGATCTTCAACAGATAGTCCTGATCGCCGCCGATGCGGAAGAAGTCGGTGACTTCCGGAATGTTGGCCACGTGCCGCCGGAATGTGTCCAGCCACTGCGCCGAATGGCTGCGCGTCCGGATCATGGTGAAGACGACGAGGCTCAGGCCCAGCGCCTCGCGGTTCAGCCTCAGGCTCCGGCCCTCGATGACGCCGCTCTCCTCAAGTTTCTTCAAGCGCCGCCAGCAGGCGTTTTGCGACAGGCCGACGCGTTCGGCGAGATCGCGCTGCGACAGGTCTGGCTGGCGCTGCATCGCTTCAAGCAGCAGAATATCAATCTTGTCTATTTTCGACAAATTTTCGATCATAGTCACGACAATATGGCAAAATTGGATGTCAAACGAGAGAAAAATCGGCACAGAACGCGATACGCTCCACGCAAACCGCTGGAGGAGCCAATGTCCGTTTTCGATGAATTTCGCGCCAGCCTTGCCGCCGGCGATCCGGTCGAGGCCCAGCGCACCGGCCTGATCGGCGACGGCATGGCGTTTCAGACGCCATACGGCGAAAAGCCGCTTCTCTACGCGGACTATGTGGCGTCGGGCCGCGCGCTGGCGCAGATCGAGTATTTCGCCGCGCGGCGTGTGCTGCCCTTTTACGCCAACAGCCACACCGAGGCATCCCATTGCGGGCAGGCGATGACGCGGATGCGGGCCGAGGCGCGGGCGGTGATCGCCGATGCGGTCAATGCCGGCCCCGATTGCCACACCGTCTTCACCGGCAGCGGCGCCACCTCCGGCGTCAACCGGATCGTCGGCTTGCTCGATATTGCCCGCCGTGTCGCGTCCGGAGAACGGGTGGTCGTGCTGATCGGCCCCTATGAGCACCATTCCAACATCCTGCCCTGGCGCGAATCCGGCGCCCAAGTGCGCGAGATCGGCGAAGCGGCCGGAGGCGGGGCCGATCTCGCCATGCTCGAGGCGGAACTTGTTGCCGCAAGGAACGCCGATCTGATCGTCGGCAGCTTTTCGGCCGCCTCCAACGTTACCGGCATCCTGACCGATCCCGACCCGGTGACGCGGCTTTTGAAGGCGCATGGCGCGCTGGCGGTCTGGGATTATGCGTGCGGCGCGCCCTATCTGGAGATGGACATGACACCGGGGGCCGACTGCGCCAAGGACGCCATTGTCTTTTCGCCGCACAAGTTCATCGGCGGTCCCGGCGCATCGGGCGTGATGGTGGTTCGCGACACGATCGTTGCGCGCGCGACGCCGACGGCGCCGGGTGGCGGTACGGTCACGTTCGTCTCGCCATGGGATCACGTCTACAGCGCCTCGGTTGAAGCGCGCGAGGAAGCCGGCACGCCCAATGTCGTCGGTGACATCCGCGTGGCTCTGGCCATGATAGCGCGTGACGTTGTTGGCTGCGACCGGATCGCGGTGCGCAATGCGATGCTCAGAAAAAGAGCGATCGATGCATGGCGCGATGTGCCGGGGATCGAACTGCTCGGCAAGACAATGACCGACGGCCAGTTGCCGATCTTCTCCTTCCGGGTCGCAGGCCCGGACGGGGAGCGCGTTCATCACCAGCTTTTCACGCGCATGCTCAGCGATGTGCTCGGCATTCAGGCGCGCGGCGGGTGCGCCTGCGCCGGCTCCTACGGGCACCGGTTGCTGGGCATCGATCCCCGACGTTCGAAAGACCTGTTCGGCCGGATCGGCGCCGGCCATGAACTGGAAAAACCGGGCTGGGTGCGGCTCAACCTCAGCCATCTCATGACCGACGACAAGGCCGATGCAATCATTGACGGGGTGGCATGGCTGGCCGCCCGTTGCGACCGCTTCATCGACGATTACGAGGCCGATCCTCTGACAGCGCGGTTCCGCCACAAGGCCGCATCGCCCGATCTGTCTTCGGTCGCCGTCGCGGCCGCGTGAAACGACAGGCGCGACTGCGTCATCCGGAGCCCCCAAGCAACCCTCCGGCGAGCGCGACGGCTGCGTCTCCATCGATGATGAGCCCCTTGGCAACACCGCTTTTCAGAAGGGCGCGTGTCGCCCCGACCTTTTCGACGCCGAAAGACAGCACCACCGTCTCGGCGCGGCGCAGATCGTCAAGGCCGACCGCCAGAGTGCGTGCATTGAGCGGATGATCGACCGGCCGTCCGTTGGCATCGAAGAAAATGCCGTTCGTGTCGCCGACCGCGCCCGCCCGGCGCAATGAGGCCAGATCGTCCGTGCTGATCATCCCTTGGCGCCGCAGCAGCGATGCTTCGGTCAGTTGCCCCACGCTTATCAGCGCCAGATCGGCATACTGGGCCAGTTCGAGTGGCTTGGCGACCGCCCGCTGCGAGCGAAGCACGTCGCGGTCGGCGGCACTGTCGGCGATGAACGGCACTGGCAGGAAATAGCCCTCGGCGCCAGTCGCCTGGGCCAGCGATTGCACCACCTCGAACGGATTGAACGCCGAATTGGCTGTCAGCGAACCCATCAGGCTGATGAAGCGGGCCTTCGGCGCGCTGACGCCGGCCATGTGCCGCGCCATCTGCGCCAGCGTGCGGCCCCAACCCGTGCCGACCACGGCATCGGGCTTGGCCGCCAGCGCATCGCGCAGAAATGTTGCTGCCGCCGAACCGACCGCGCGCAGCGGAAACTCGGCCAGTGCGGCGTTGGCTGCACGGTCCTCCGCCGTCAGGCCAAGAGCCGGGGTCGCGATGCAATGGCTCAGACCGAACTCCCGGCGGATCGCATCCTCAACCGGCAGAAGACCCAGGTCGCGGCGATCGACGGTGATCGCGACCAGGCCCGTCTCGCGGGCCTGTTGCAACAGCCGGTTCACCCGGGCGCGTGTCAGCCCCATGCGCGCCGACGTCTGCTCCTGGTTCAGGCCGCCGACATAATAGAGCCAGGCGGCGCGGGTCATCAATTGGCTCTCGGTCATCTGGCTCATGCGCCCAGATTAGCTGAACGTCTGGAGTGATCAAACGAAAGTATCGAACAATTGTATCTGTCCTTGACATTTGTGTCGCCATCGCTTTATCCGGAACAAAACCTGTTGACCCCGCGTCTGGGTTGCGGCGCCCGGAGACGCAAGGTCCGGCGATGGCCGCGCAAACTCGCATGAGGATCCGATGGGCGAACGCAATCCCCAAACTGCCACGGGCTCGAACACCGACCTCGTCGGCCTGTACCGCCAGATGAGGCGTGTGCGCACCTTCGAAGAGCGGGTCGGCGAACTGTTCGTGCGCGGCCTGAGCGCCGGTTCGATGCTGCACCTGTCGATCGGCGAGGAATCCGCCGCCGTCGGCGTCTGCGCGGCGATGAAGGATGGCGACACCTTCACCACGCACCATCGCGGCCACGGCATCTTTCTGGCACGCGGCGCCGATCCGGACCGGATGATGGCCGAGATCGGCGGCAAGGAGACGGGCTATTGCCGCGGCAAGGGCGGCTCGATGCACATCGCTGACATGGGGCTTGGCCATCTGGGCGCCAATGCCATCGTCGGCGGCGGCATTCCGGCCGTTGTCGGCGCCGCGCTGGTGGCGCAGCAGCGCAAGACCGGTGCGGTCTCGATCGCCTTTTTCGGCGATGGCGCCATGCAGCAGGGTATCTTGTACGAGAGCATGAACATGGCCGCGCTGTGGGACCTGCCGGCGGTCTTTGTGTGCATTAACAACCAGTATGGCATGGGCACGCGCATCGACCAGGCCACCAGGGCGACCGCATTGCACGAGCGCGCCGTCGCCTTCGGCCTCAATGGCGAGACCGTCGACGGGCTCGACGTCGTTGCCGTGCGCGACGCCGCTGAGCGTATCGTCGATGCGGCGCGCGGCGGCACGCCGGGCTTTCTTGCCATCGATTGCTATCGCTTTTTCGGCCATGCGCGAAAGGACAAGAGCCCCTACCGCGACGCTGACGAGGAGGAGGCGGGCCGCCGCAAGGACCCCGTCGCCTTCGCCCGCGCGGCGCTTGTCGAAGCCGGTCAAGACGAGGCGGAGCTTGACGCCATCGACGCCGCCGCCGCCGCGGAGATGGATGCGACCATCGATTTCGCTGCCCGGTCGGAGGAACCGCCTCTGTCGTCCATGTTCCACGATGTCTTCGCCGTTGGCGAACCGGAACCGGAGCCGCTGGCGGTCCGCATCGACCGCGTGCTGGCGAGGAACTGACCAAATGGCCGAACTGACCTACCGCGACGCGCTCAAAAAGGCGCTGCACGACGCCATGACCGAGGACGAGGACGTGTTCGTCATCGGTGAGGAGGTGGGCCGCTATGGTGGCGCCTACGGCGTGACCAAGGGGCTGATCGACGAATTCGGCGCCGAGCGGCTGCGCGACACGCCGATTTCCGAACCGGCCATCGTCGGGACGGCGATTGGCGCGGCGATGGCCGGCATGCGCCCGGTCGCCGAACTCATGTATGTCGATTTCATCGGCATGACGATGGATCAGCTTTGCAACCAGGCGGCCAAGATCCGCTACATGTTCGGCGGCCAGATCGGCGTGCCGATGGTTCTGCGCACCCAGGGCGGCACGGGCCGCTCCGCCGGCGCCCAGCACAGCCAGAGCCTTGAAGCCTGGGTGATGCACACGCCCGGCCTGCGGCTCGTCATGCCCGGCACCGTCTATGACGCCTACCATTTGCTGCGGCAGGCACTGCGGCAGCCCGATCCGGTCGTCTTCATCGAGCACAAGGCGCTCTATGCCATATCCGAGGAGATCGATCTCGACGTGCCGCCGCCCGATTGGGGCAGGGCGGTGGTGCGGCGGACCGGTTCCGATCTTGTCATCGTCACCTATTCGCGCCAGGTCCATCATGCATTGCAGGCCGCAGACGCGTTGGCCGGGCAGGGCATCGAGGCGACGGTCATCGATCTGCGCACGCTCAACCCGCTCGACTTCGGCACAATCAGGGACGCGGTCGAGCCGATCGGCCGGGTGATGGTGGTGTCCGAAGGTCCGCTGACCGCCGGCGTCGCCGCCGAACTGTCGGCGCGCATCACCGAGGAATGTTTCGATTTCCTGCACGATCCGGTGATCCGCGTAGCGGGCGAGGATGTGCCCATTTCCGTTTCCACCGCGCTTGAAACCGCTTCGGTGCCGACGCCTGACCTCATTGCCGAAACAGCACGGAAGATGCTGGTATGAGCGAAGCCTTGCTGACCATGCCGCGTCTCGGCGAGACGATGGAACGCGGCGAGATCGTCGGCTGGCTGGTCGATGTCGGCCAGAGTTTCGCGCGCGGCGATCCGTTGATCGAGGTGGAGACCGACAAGACGGTCGTCGAGTTTCCCGCGCTCGGTGCGGGCACCCTGACAGAAAGACTGGCCGAGGTGGGCGAGACGGTCGAGGTCGGCGCGCCGATCGCCAGGGTCGATGTCGGCGATGGTCCGGACTGGACGGCCAACGACGACGCCGGTGATCAGGGCAACGCGGAAACCGGAGCGGCTCCGGAGACCGGTGATGAGGCGCAAGCCGAACCGGCGGCCGGTTCCGCGACCGAAACCGACGCTGACCTGGTCCCGGCGCGGCCGGGCGCGGGTCATGTCCGCGCGACCCCGGTGGCGCGCCGGCTCGCGCGCCGGCAGGGCATCGATCTGGCAACGCTTGCCGGGTCGGGTCGGCGCGGACGCATCGACGCGCGCGATGTCGTTGGCGCAGGGCAGGGCGGATCGGACGATCTGCGGTTCGCCAACGGCATTGCCTACACGGAAAAAGGGCCGGCGACCGGTGAGCCGTTCCTTCTGATCCACGGCTTTGCCGGCGACCGCACCACGTTCGCTTCGCTTATCAACGGGCTTGCCAAGGCCGGCCGCCATGTCGTCGCCATAGACCTGCCGGGCCATGGCGCAACCGAACATGAGGCACCGGACATCGGCGCGCTGGCCGCCCCACTTGCCGACTTTATCCGCGCACTGTTCGGCGAGCGTCCGTTTCACCTTGTCGCCCACTCGCTTGGTGCTGTCCCGGCCGTCGCCCTGGTCCGGAAATGCCCTGTTTTGTCACTGAGCCTGATCGCGCCCGCCGGTGTCGGCCTGTCGATCAACGCCGATTTCGTCGCCGGCATGGCCGATCCGTCAAGCGCCGGTGAGGTGGCGCATCTGCTGCGCATGCTGACCGACACGCCGGCGAACCTGTCCGAATCCGCCATCGCCGATATCTTCAACGTGCAGAAACGCCGCCGTCTCGGGAAACTGGCCGGCCAGATGGTCGGGCGGCAGGGCCAGACCGTCAGCATCATCGACGTGTTGCGCCGCCTGTCCGCGGATATTCCGGTGCGGATGCTCGTCGGCCATCGCGACCGCATTTTCGACTGGCGGGACGCGACCGGGCTTTCGCCACGCATCGCCATCCATCATTTTCCGCGCGCTGGTCACATGCCCCATGCCGAGGCACCACGCGACACGCTCGATATTCTCCTTTCGGGAAACGGCGGACGACCGATGCCATGAAGCGGCCGCCGGCGCCGCGAACGTGGACATCAACATTGCCAAATCGTAACGCCACATTGATGTGAAGTGCCGCTATGAACGGCTCCAATTGCCAGCACAAAGCCGGAGAGAGCCATGCGCATCCGTTTCGTTGCAAGCTGTGTCGTCGCTTTGGTCATTGCGAGCGGTTCGGTTGTCATTTCGCCAGCGACAGCGGCTGAAAACGTCAGCCAGATCGCCGACGGCCAGCCCTGGCAGGTCACCATGTTCAATGGCCGGCGCGGCGAGATGACCTTCAATCCGGACGGCACCCTCAAAATGCGCCGCGGCATCATGTCCATGGACGGAAGCTGGTTTGCCGACGGCGAACAGGTCTGCCTGACCATGGTCAACATGCCGCAACGTTGTGTGACATTCGAGAAAACGGCTGACGGCTATCTTGCCGTCAATGGTGAGAACATGGCGTTTGCGATCCGCCGGCCGTGACCGCCATTGGCCGGCCTGCCCGTGTCAGCCCGTGAACACGGCACGCAAGCCCGCAACGATCAGCCAGAGCGCCAGGCCGAACGATGAGAGCCCGGCAATGCCGAAGCCGGCAAATCGCTGCCAGAGCGGCGCCTTGGGCTGGATGAAGTGCCAGGCGTGCAGCGCCCGGCCTGCGATGAATGCCAAGCCAAGCAGATGTACCAGCCACGCGGCCATTCCGGTCGCTGCGGCGATCACCAGCATGATCAGGAACAGCGGCATGTTTTCGGCCGCATTGGCCTGTCCGCGCATGATCCGCGCCAGATGCTTGTTGCCACCATCGCCCACCGCGATCTTGTGACCGCGCCGAAGAACGCCGATCGCGTTGGCGAGCCAGAACATGATCAGCATGCTGAGCCCGGCGTAAAGGCCGGCGGCGGCAAGGGAGGCTGTTGTCATCGGACACCTTATCGCATGGGTCGCACCGGCCCGCCACGATAATGCGCTTTGATGTGGAGCACACGGCGAATTGACGCCGAAGTGACCGCCGGCGCTGGTTTTCACCGGCTTTTGGCCTACAACTGCCACCATAAGTTTTAATCGACGGACATTCCGAGAGGCATTCGCCCTTGTTCAAATCCTTCTTTCCGCAGCCCAAGCTCTTTTTTCTTTCAGCATTGATCTGGACCGCCGTGGCGATGATCGCCTGGTATGCGGGCGCCGGGCAGTGGGGTGCTCTGATTGGCCTCGGGTCCACCCCCGAAGAGGCCGAGACGGTGATCGGCCTGGGCCATTTCACCACGCCAGAGTTCCTGTGGTTCTATATCTACTACATCGCCTTCACCGCCGCCTTTTACTTCTATTGGCGCTGGCGTGCGGCGCATCCGTGGGAGGTCTGGTCGGTTCTGGGCTCGTCGGGAATTCTGTTTTTCACCTATTTTAGCGTTCAGATTTCCGTTGCGATCAACAATTGGCGGCGACCTTTTTTCGACGGTGTTCAAGAAGCGCTGACAGAAGAGGCCAGCATCACCTCTGCCGAACTATTTGGTCTGCTACTGGTTTTTGTCGAACTGGCGACCGTTTGGATATTTATCCTGGTGGCCGCACGGTTTTTTATCAGCCATTATGTCTTCCGCTGGCGCACGGCCATGAACGACTACTACATGGCCCGCTGGAAACAGGTGCGCCACATCGAGGGCGCCTCGCAGCGTGTCCAGGAAGATACGATGCGGTTTGCCGGTATCATGGAGGGTCTGGGCTCCCATGCCATCGACGCCGTGATGACGCTGATCGCCTTCCTACCCATTCTATGGGGACTCTCCGAGTATGTCACCGAACTGCCGATCGTCGGCCAGATCCCGGCGCCCTTGTTCACGGCCGCCATCATCTGGTCAGTTTTCGGCACCGGGCTCCTTGCTCTTGTCGGCATTCGGCTGCCGGGGCTGGAGTTCAAGAACCAGCGCGTGGAAGCGGCTTACCGCAAGGAATTGGTCTATGGTGAAGATCGCGCCGAACGCGCCGAACCGATGACCGTCCGCGAATTGTTTGGAAACGTGCGGAACAACTATTTCCGATTGTACCTCGAATATATGTATTTCAACATTTTTCGGTTCATGTATCTGCAGATCGACAATATCTTCGTTCTATTCCTCTTGA
This sequence comes from Roseitalea sp., assembly GCA_017642895.1. Lineage (GTDB taxonomy): Bacteria > Pseudomonadota > Alphaproteobacteria > Rhizobiales > Rhizobiaceae > Roseitalea. The sequence continues at coordinate 110,022 of JAEPON010000007.1, read as the reverse complement.
TACCAACGATTGCGACAGGCGCTGCGGTCGGCTTCACGTTTGGTGTGTTTCAGCAGATACTAACGGCTTTCAACCAGGTCTCGAACTCGTTCCAATATTTGGTCAATTCATGGACGACAATCGTGGAACTGCTATCGATTTACAAACGCCTGCAGTCGTTTGAACTGGCAATCGACGACAAGGATCTGCTGGATATTGATCGCGAGTGGTTGGAACTTCACGGAGCTGGCAAGCCCGACATTAAGACGTTCGGCCCCGGCGTCTGAGACCTAACCCCGCCGCCGGCTGCGCCGTTCGCGCTTGGGCGCCGCATCGCCATCGGCAGCCGGGCTGTTGACCAAGGGGCCGATCCGTTCGGCGATCGTCTCCAGCGTCGGCGGCTCGGCCTTTTTGTGCGTGTCGAGCGCCGTGCGCATCGCTTTCAAATGCTCGAACGAGGTGCCGCAGCAGCCGCCGATGACCTGTGCGCCGCCATCGATCGCCAGCCGCACATAATCCGCCATCAGGTCGGGCGTGCCCGAATAGACGATGTTCTCGCCCTGAAATTCGGGGATGCCGCAATTGCCCTTGACGATGATGGTCGCGTCGGGCGCGCCCGCCCGCATGTCGAGGAGCGACGACAAAATGTCCGAGGCGCCGACACCGCAATTGGCGCCGACCGCGGCGGGCCTGTCCGACACCGTATCGAAGACATGGGCGACATTCTTCGGGTGAAGGCCCATCATCGACTTGCCCGCCGTGTCGAACGAGACCGTGCAGGTGTAGGGCATGTCTTCGGCAACGGCCGCTTCGGCAGCCGCGCGCATCTCGTCTGGCGCCGACATGGTCTCGATCCAGGCGACCTCCGCCCCGCCCGCCTTCAGGCCCGCGATCTGCTCGCGAAACGCTTCAACTGCGCCATCGAAGGTCAGCGCGCCCAGCGGCTCCAGCAGTTCGCCCGTGGGTCCGACCGAGCCGGCCACCAGAACGCGGCGCGGTGCCGATGCCGCGACAGCGCGGGCGATCTCGGCGGCGGCCTTGTTGAGTTCGAACACGCGGTCCTGCGCGTGGTGCAGCTTCAGCCGGTGACGCGTTCCGCCGAACGAATTGGTCAGGATGATGTCAGAGCCCGCATCGACAAACCCCTGATGCAGCGCGGTGATCTTTTCGGGCGCGTCGATGTTCCACAGTTCCGGCGCATCGCCCGATTCAAGACCCATGGCAAACAGGTTCGTGCCCGTCGCACCATCGGCGAGCAGCACGCCCTTTTCGGCGATCAGGGCGGCGAGGGGGTTGTCGGCGGTCATGCAGATCGTCCTTGTGGCACGGATGACATAACCACATATGGAAGTCTTTATATCAATGCAATCACCAATCGGCAGGACTGGTCATGGCTGCGCGTCGGGCATCGTCACGCGGCCATATCGTGCATAGTCACGGTAAAGGGAGACAAACTGCAGTCGTCCTCCGTGACGGTCGGCCACCGCTTGCATCACCGCCTCGAGATCGCCGCGCGGGGTGACATGAAACTTGGCGAGCCAGCGACGAAGGCCCGCGCCGAACCAGCGCGGCAGGCGGGTTTGTTCTCCGAAATCAACCACATGCAGTTCACCGCCCGGCTCCAGCACGGTGGCGGAGCGCGCGATGGCTTCTTTCCAGACCGGGATCATCGACACCGAATAAGAGATGAAAACGCGGTCGAACCGGGCAATGCCGAACAGGGCTTCGGGATCGAAATCGGTAGCATCGCCGCGTGTCAGCCTGATGCGGTCGCCAAGGCCCTTTCTGGTCACCGTCGCCTGCGCCGATTTCAGCATCTCGGCCGAAATGTCGAAGCCATGGAACCGCGCGTCGCGATAGCGGTCGGCGGCCTGGATGAGATTTCGGCCCGTGCCGCAGGCCACTTCAAGCACCGTGCCGCCGGGCGGAACGTTGAGGTCGTCGATCATCCTGTCACGGCCGAGCAGATAATATTTGCGCGTCAGATCGTAAATGTGCCGCTGTTTGCGGTAGATCGCATCCATCAGCCCCGAATGGGTGTCCGCCGCCTCGGCCATGGTCAGCCTTTCAGCGTGTAAAGGTGAAAGCCGCCATAGATCGCCGAGCGGTCCTGGTCGTGCAGGTCGCGGGAACGCTCTTCATGATAACGCCAGCAGCCGAGCACGCTGTCCGACACGCGCCCGGGCAGGATGGTTTCAACGCCGGCGGTGCGGAAGATCACGCGCGCGCCCGTACGCGCGGTCCGCGTGATGTGCGTCCAAAGATCGTTCAGTTGCGCATCGGTCATCCAGTCCTGAGCGTCGAGCAAGACGTAACAATCCTTGGATGCGCCCGGTGCCTCGCGCAGGAAATCCGTCAGTGTCCGGTTGCGGATCGATGCCTTGTGCGCGTTGTCGCGCACGATTTTGAAATTCTTCCGCTGCAGATAGGGCGGCAGCGGGCCGTCACCCGACGGATCATAGCCGCGATTGAAGGCGGCCCATGCAAAATAGTTCTCCGACAGCGGAAACCCGCACATCAGCATGCGCGTCCGTTCGGTGAGAACGGCATGCATGTCGCCATCGGCCGCGCCGGCCAGTGCCTCATATTGCTGTGGCGGAATGCCCAGGCCGAACAGGGATGCCCGATTGCGGGCAATCGTCTTGATGAAACGGCTGTCAATCGCCGGTTTGACCTTGTCCTCGAAAAAGCGGGTCTGTTCCTCGATGTCGCGGCACGCCATGAACTCGGAGAAATCAATGCCCTTGAACCGTGCGATCCGGTGGGCCCATCCGATGAACAGGCCGAGCGCCCCGAAGCGGTAGAACCCCTGTTCGAACATGTCGATCCGGCGTCCGCCCAGGCCCTTGCGCCCGTTCCAATAATCGACCGTTGCCACATCGAGATGCGGCGCAAGATGGTGGTCGAACAGCGCCGCATTGCCCGGCACGTCCGCACGGCCAAACAGTTGGAAGAACGCGGCCTGGTCGGGCAGGTGTCTTGGCGCTGCAAATTTGAGCCGGTTCAGCGCGATATGCGCCGGCGACAGATCGACCGCCTCGACCGAAGCCGGGTTCGCCGTCAGATAGCTCATCACGTTGCAGCCGCCCGAAGCGATCGCGACGATGGCATCGTCCGGCCCGATGGCCAACGCGTCCATGTCCACGACCGGGTCTTCCCAAATCTGCGGATAGACGAGCCCAGTGAATGTCTGCGCAAAGGCGCGTTCCAGAATGCCCGTGACGGAAAATGCGCTGTTCTGTTGCACGGCGCCGCCAAGCTGCGTGCGCACCGTCGGTGTGGCGGAAGGCGAACCCATGGTCTGGCCCTGTCAGTGGTCGGATGAAAACTGTTCTAGCGGATTTGCTGCATCTGCCAAGGATCAGGCGGCCCGCGGTTTGATGCGCGCGGCCTGCTTGCCCTTCTTGGCGGCGTCCAGATCGACGATCCGGTCCTTGCGGCGAGCACGGCTGGCGGCCGCCCAGTCGATCAGCACCATCTCGCCTTCCTCGGTCTCGGCGATCGCCGTGCAGCTTTCCACCCAGTCGCCGGTGTTGACGTAGCGAATGCCGTTCTGCTGCTTGATTGCCGCATGGTGGATATGGCCGCATATGACACCGTGAACGCCAGCACGCCGCGCTTCGCCCGACAGCGTCTCTTCGAATGCTCCGATGAAGTTGACAGCCTGCTTGACCTTGAGCTTGAGCCATTTGGACAGCGACCAGTACTGGCCGCCCCAAAGCCGCTTGAGCCGGTTCATCCAGCCATTGACCCAGAGCGCGGCCCTGTAAGCCCAGTCGCCTACATGGGCCAGCCATTTGGCGTGCATGACCACCATGTCGAACTGATCGCCGTGAATGACCAGATAACGTGTCCCGTCCGCGGCTTCATGAATATCGCGATCGCGCACTTCGATGCCGCCGAAGTGCGAGCCCAGATAGCTTCGCATGACCTCGTCATGATTGCCCGGAATATAGATGATCTCCGCGCCTTTGCGCGCCTTGCGCAGCAGCTTCTGGACAACGTCATTGTGCGACTGCGGCCAGTACCAACCCCTTTTGAGGCGCCAGCCGTCGAAAATGTCGCCGACCAGATAAATTCTGTCCGCGTCATGTTCGCGCAGAAAGTCGATCAGCATCTCGGCCTGGCAGCCCCGCGTGCCAAGGTGAATGTCGGACAGGAACAGCGTCCGGAACCGCCGTGGTTCGTTCATCATCGGACCCACCAAATGTCGGTTATCCTCGCAGAATCAGACTCATGTGTCACCCGTGTGACGGCAAGAAAACTTACGCTGCGTCATATGGCGCAAGTCGCATTGCAGCGCTGCACAAAAAGGAGTGAGATAGGGCGATATTGCCAATTGATCTTTCCGTTTTTGAACAGGATACGCAGATGATTGATCAGGAAACGATCGCCGGCGACCCCGGCATGGCCGACGGACGGCCGACCACGATCGCCGAAATGCGCAACGATCCCCAGGCCATCGCGCATGCCTTCGAAAGCGGCGAATACCCCTATCGCAACAAGATGCGGCGGGCGGCCTACGAGAAGCACAAGGCCGAACTGCAGGTGGAGCTGCTCAAGGTCCAGGAATGGGTGAAGGACACCGGACAGAAGGTCATTGTTCTCTTCGAAGGCCGCGACGCCGCCGGCAAGGGCGGGACGATCAAGCGCTTCATGGAGCATCTCAATCCGCGCGGTGCTCGTGTTGTGGCGCTCGAAAAGCCGTCGGAGCGCGAAAGCTCGCAATGGTACTTCCAGCGCTATGTCGAGCATCTGCCGGCGGGCGGCGAGATCGTCATGTTCGACCGGTCCTGGTACAATCGTGCCGGCGTCGAGCGTGTCATGGGCTTCTGCTCGCCCAACGACTATCTTGAATTCATGCGCCAGACACCGGACTTTGAGCGCATGCTGGTGCGGTCGGACATCCGGCTGTTCAAATTCTGGTTCTCCGTGACGCGCGACGAACAATTGCGCCGCTTCCAGTCGCGCGGCAAGGACCCGCTCAAGCAGTGGAAACTGTCGCCGATCGACAAGGCTTCGCTCGACAAGTGGGACGATTATACCGAGGCCAAGGAAGCCATGTTCTTTTACACCGACACGGCCGACGCGCCGTGGACGGTGGTCAAGTCGAACGACAAGAAGCGCGCCCGCGTCAACTGCATGCAGCACTTTTTGTCGAGCCTGCCCTATCCGAAAAAGGACCGCCGGATCGTGCGCGGTCCCGATCCGCTGATCGTCGGCCATTCGGCACAGGTGATCGGCAAGTCGGAACACATTCTGGGCGCGACGCTGCATCCCGACATGAAAAAGAGCGCCTGACGCGGCGCTCTTTATTACCCTTGAGATGCGTGGCGCCAGTCAGGCGATGCCGCGCATCCGCTGGCCCTCAGGGTCGAAGGGCGGCTGGACCGCGATAACGGCCGGACGGCGGACGCCCAGAACCTCGATCTCGAACATGCCTTGGTCGCCATGCTCGGCGAGGGCGGCGGGCACATAGCCCTGCGCCATCGATTTTTCGACGCCATGGGCATAGCCGCCCGACGTGACCCATCCCACCACGCGCCAGTCTCCATCGGTGATCGTCGCCATGCCGGGCGGGTCCAGTTCGGTGCCGTCATCGGTGAACCGGCGCGGGCCGACTTTCTCAGGCCCGCCGACTGTCCCGTAATCGGTGTCGCCGACCTTCGCCCAGACGGGCTCGTCATGCATCACATCGGCGGTGTCCGCATCGATCATGAAGGAAACGCGCCGCAATTTCGGCCCGTCGGCCTGTTCCCTGGCCGCGGCCTCGCGTCCGATGAAATCGTTCTTGGACAGTTTGACGAAGCGGTCCATCGAGCCCTCGAACGGACCGTAAATGGGCCTGAGCTCATGGCCCCAGGTCGGGAAGTTCTTTTCGAGCCGCATGGACAGCAGCGCACGCATGCCGAAATCCTTGATGCCGAACGCGGCACCAGCCTCCTTGATGTCGCAATAGAGTTTGCGCGTATAGGCCGGCTCGCACCAGATCTCGTAGCCCAGATCGCCGGTGTAGGAGATGCGGCTGACGATGCACGGCGAGCCCTGCACGTCCATCTCGCGGCTGTCCATGAAGCGGAACGCCTCGTTTGAAACGTCCTGGTCGGTCAGCTTTTCCAGCACCTTGCGGCTGTTCGGTCCGGCGATCGACAGCCCGTTCAAATTCATGCCGAACCGGTGGACACGGACCGACCCGTCGTCCGGCAGATGCCGCTCGAACCAGCGCATGTGATAGATCTGCGCTGCCGACGAGCCCCAGATCATGAAGCGGTTCTCGCCCAGCTTGGCGATGGTGAAATCGCCGATCAGCTTGCCGAATTCGTTCAGCATCGGCGTCAGAACCATGCGGCCGGGCTTCGGCATGGTGTTGGTCATCAGATGCGACAGCCAGGCTTCCGCGCCCTCGCCGGTGACTTCATATTTGGCGAAGTTGGAAATTTCCGTGATGCCGACATTGTCGCGCACATTCTTCACCTCGGCGGCGATATGCGCGAAGTCGTTGGACCGGTGGAAGCTGACAACGTCATGCGCCTCGTCCGCCGACGGCGCATACCAGAGCGGGGTTTCCAGCGCCCATGAGTCGCCCATCACAGCGTGGTTTTGATTGACCTGGATGTCATGGATCGGCGTTGTCTGGTGCGGCCGCGCGGCGGGCAGTTCCTCGTTGGGATAGCTGATGCGGAAGCGCCGCGAATAGTTCTCGCGCACCTTGGCATTGGTGTAGCGCAGCGTTGCCCATTCGCCGTAGCGGGCCACATCCATGCCCCACACATCGGCGCCCGGATCGCCGTCCACCATCCAGTTGGCCAGCGTCAGCCCGACGCCGCCGCCCTGCGAAAAGCCGGCCATGACGGCGCAGGCGGACCAGAAATTGGTCAGCCCACGCACCGGGCCGACCAAAGGATTGCCGTCGGGTGCGAACGTGAAGGGGCCGTTGATGATCTGCTTGATGCCGGCATTCTCGAACGGCGGGAAATGGCGGAAGCCGATTTCCAGCGACGGCGCCAGCCGGTCAAGGTCCGGCTGCAGCAGTTCGTGGCCGAAATCCCACGGCGTGTTGACCGGCGACCAGGGCACGCAGGCCTGCTCATAGGTGCCCAGCAGCATGCCCTGGCGCTCCTGGCGGGTGTAGATTTCGCCGCGGAAATCGACCGCATGGATCAGTTCGCGCCCGAACTCCTCGTTGAACGCGATCACCTCGGGCATGTCCTCGGTCAGAAGATACATGTGTTCCATGGCGAGCAGCGGCAGTTCGAGGCCGACCATGCGGCCGACTTCCCGGGCCCAAAGGCCGCCGGCATTGACCACATGCTCGGCGCGGACAGTGCCTTGCTCGGTGATCACGTTCCACGTGCCGTCTGCATCCTGCGTCAGTTCCTTGACCGGGTTGCGCAGGACGATCTCGGCGCCCAGCGTCCGCGCCGCCTTGGCATAGGCGTGGGTCGTGCCGGACGGATCGAGATGGCCCTCGACCGGGTCCCAGAGCGCGCCGACGAACTGGCTTTCGTCCATCAGCGGGAACATGGCCTTGGCTTCGGACGGCGTGATCAGTTCGGTCTGCATGCCCAGATGCCGGCCCTTGGCATGCAGCGTGCGCAGGAAATCCATCCGCTCGGGGCTTTCCGCGAGCATCACGCCGCCGGTCAGATGCAGCCCGCAAGACTGGCCGGAGACCTTTTCAAGTTCGTCATAGAGGCCGACGGTATAGGCTTGCAGTTTTGCAACGTTTGGATCGCCATTGAGCGTGTGAAAGCCGCCGGCGGCGTGCCAGGACGAGCCGGAGGTGAGTTCCGAGCGCTCGATCAGCATGATGTCGGTCCAGCCGGCCTTGGCCAGATGGTAGAGCACCGAGCAGCCGACAACGCCGCCCCCGATGACGACGACACGCGTGGATGTTTTCATCGGTGAGATCCCTCTGCCCGCAACCTATTGAACTTGATCCTGCCAAAGGCAATCTGGCACCAGCACCAGCTTGCCGGGATATGTCTTTGCGACGAAATCGGCCTGTGCCTCGGCAATTTGCGACAGCCGGTACGTTTTTGACACGACCGGCTTCAGCGCGCCGGCCTCGATGTAGGACACCAGGTTTTCGAAGATGTGTGGCGGCTGGTACGTGCTGCCCGCAATCGTCAGGTCGCGCAGATAGATGGTGCGCAGATCGATCTCCGAGATCGGCCCGCCGATCGCGCCGGCGGTGATGTAGCGCCCGCCGCGCTTGAGCGCATTGATCAGACCGGCCCAGCCCGGCCCGACGACAAGATCGACCACGACGTCAAAACTCATAGCGTCCGGCACCGCCGCCCGGTCCAGAATTTCATCGGCCCCAAGGCTCTTGACGAAATCGTGCTTGGCCGCCGAAGCCAGCGCGACGATGCGGGCGCCGCGCCGCCTGGCCAGTTGCACCGCGGCAGACCCGACACCGCCCGAAGCGCCGGTGATCAGGACCCGTTCGCCACGGCCCAGATCGATGCGGTCGAGCATACCCTCCGCAGTCGATGCCGCGCAGGGGAACGAGGCCAGTTCGACATCGCTCAGCGGGCTGTCGATGGCCAGCGCTATGTCCGATTGCGCCACCGCATAGTCGGCGAAACCGCCATCCACCTCCGAGCCGAAGGTGATGCAGTTCAGCCCGGTTTCGCTCGGCGGCTGGTGCTGGAGCGCCCGCACGAGAACCCGTTCTCCGATGCGGCCAGGATCGACATCCGTGCCAACGGCAACGATGCGGCCGCACACATCGGCGCCCTGAATGCGCGGAAAGCCGATCGCCGCGCCCGACCAGGACGAATCGGAGCTGTCGGCGGTTTCAAAGCCCGACGCCGAGCCTTCATTGGTTTCGCCGCGCACCGATTTCGAATACCAGCCGATGCGCGTATTGATGTCGGTGTTGTTGATGCCGGCGGCATGGACGCGGATCAGCACCTCATTGGCTGACGGCTGCGGCACCGGCCAGTCGTCGCGGACGCTGAGCATCTCCGGCCCGCCATGTCCGGTCAAAAGCACCGCCTGCATCGTTTCGGCAATGGCCACCATCAGAAATCCGTCGGCGCGCCGCCTTCCTGTTTGCGGCGGGCGACGAAGTCTTCCAGTTCCTCGCGGACGGCATCGTCGATCGGCGGCGGCTCGAACTCGCCGAGGATCTGTTTCCAGACCCTGTTGGCGCGCTCGACGGTCTGCACCGACCCGCGGTCGCGCCAGTTTTCGAAATTGCTCCAGTCCGACAGGAATGGCGCATAGAAGGCGCTCTCATAGCGGTCCTGCGTGTGCTGGATGCCGAAAAAGTGCCCGCCCTGGCCGACCTCGGCGATGGCATCCAGTGCGATCTCGTCCTCGCCCCACTTCACCGGCTTCATATAGGCGATGAGCTGCTGTAGCTGCTCGCAATCCATGATGAATTTCTCATAGGAAGCGCACAACCCGCCCTCCAGCCAGCCGGCGGCGTGATAGACCACGTTGACGCCCGACGTGATCGCGGCAAACAGGGAGTGCGAACTTTCCCATGTCGCCTGATTGTCCGGCGCATTGGAAACGCAGGTGTTGGACGCCCGCAGCGGCAGGCCGTAATGGCGCGCCATCTGTCCGGTCATCTGCGTGGTGCGCATGTAGTCGGGCGTGCCGAAGGCCGGCGCGCCGGTCTTCATGTCGACGTTTGAGGAGAATGTGCCAATGGCGACGGGGCAGCCCGGATTGATCGTCTGAACCAGTGCCACCGCGCACAGCGATTCGGCCATCGACTGCGCGACCGTGCCGGCGAGCGTGATCGGGCTCATCGCGCCGGCAAGCGTGAACGGCGTGATGATCGTCGGTTGTCCGCGCCGCGCCAGCCGCATCATGCCGTCGATCATCGGCCAGTCATGCTTGAGCGGCGAAGTCGAGTTGATGTTGGTGTACATGTGCGGCGTTGCGTCGAATTCCTCATGGCTCAGTCCGCCGGCGATGCGCACCATTTCGATGACATCCTCGACCCGCTCGGTGCCCAGCGAATAGGCATGCACGACCTTGTCGGTCAGCGTGAGCTTGTCATAGAGGCAATCCAGATGCCGGATCGAGGGGTGCAGATCCATCGGCTCGACTGGATAGCCGCCGGCGAAGTGGATGCAGTTGAAATATTGCGTCAGCTTGAGGAAGTCCTGGTAGGATGCGCGATCGCCGATCCGCCGACCGCGATCAAGGTCCGAACAGTTGGGCGGCGAGGAGACGTTGCCGAACACGATGTGCTTGTCGCCGATCGTGATCTGCCGCTCGGGATTGCGCGGCGTCACGGTGAAGCTGCCGGGCGCCAGCCCCACCTTCTCCATGATGTAGTCGCGCCCGAACCGCACCCGGGCGCTGTCCGGCGTCTCATTGTCGATCAGGCAGCCTTCCTCGCGGAAGATCTCGACCGCCTCGATGTTCAGAAACTCGACGCCGACTTCTTCGAGAATGCGCATCGTGCCGTCATGGATGGCCTCGACACCCTCGGGTGGCAGCGGTTCGGTCGGTCTGTCGGTGTTGAGCGGGATTTCCCACGGCATCTGCGTGATCGCAGCGCCGCCGCGCCGCATGTTGGCCGCGCGGCCGCCGCGCTTGGAACGTTTTGGCGGCGTTGGCACGGCTTCGCTGATCAAAGGGTCCATGGGGCCTCCCGTTCCCGCACTGTCGCCGGTGCCTCGCCCGCCGACGATCAATTCTTCGACCTCCAGCACTTGCATAGCGACATCGCGTCGGGCGACGATCACGACACGTTGTTGACGCTCCGGGGAAAGTCGGCTTGTTTCCGGCCGGCTAGGGTCAGGACCCAGGCCAGGCGCGTTGGAGGAAATCGGCGTCATGAACCAGATGCAGCCCTTGCCCAAGCGCCGCAGATCGCATTTGCCCAAGGGTCGACAGCTCGAAGACACGGCGCTGGACGAGGTGCGTTCGGCGCTGGGCGACATGCCGCGCCGCCGCGATCTTCTGATCGAGCATCTGCACGCCATCCAGGACACATATGGCTGCCTTGAAGCGCGCCACCTGCGTGCGCTGGCCGAGGAAATGCGCCTCAGCCAGGCGGAGATCTATGAAGTCGCCTCCTTTTACGACCATTTCGATGTGGTCAGGGAAGGCGAAGACAAACCGGCACCGCTGACGGTCCGCGTCTGCGAGTCAATCTCCTGCATGCTGGCGGGCAGCGAGGAATTGATAGCCGCGCTTGAGCGCGATGCCGATCCCGCGACCATCCGTGTGCTGCGCGCGCCCTGCATGGGCCGTTGCGCCACCGCGCCCGCTGCCCGCATCGGCGACCGTGAGGTCGATCATGCAAACGCCACCGACCTGCTCCAAATGGCCGAGACCGGCGAATTTGATGTCGCCATGCCCGACTACATCCCGCTGCATGCCTATCTTGAGTTCGGCGGCTATCAGGTCTGGGACCGCGTGCGCAGCGGCGATCTCGATGCCGAAACGCTGATGGAAACGCTCTCGGGCGCCAGTTTGAAAGGGCTGGGCGGCGCAGGCTTCCCGGCCGGCAGGAAATGGGGTTTCGTGCGCTCCTATCCCGGCCCGCGCCTGATGACGATCAATGGTGATGAGGGCGAACCGGGCACCTTCAAGGACCGGTTTCACCTCGAAAGCGATCCGCACCGGATGCTGGAGGGCGCGCTGATCGCCGCCCACACGATCGAGGCGGAGCGCATCTATCTTTACATGCGCGACGAATATCCGGCCGTTCTCGAAATCCTACGGACCGAGATCGCCGCGCTCGAGGAGGCGGGCCTGTGCGCGCCCGGCTTCATCGAAATGCGGCGCGGCGCCGGCGCCTATATCTGCGGCGAAGAGTCGGCGATGATCGAATCGATCGAGGGCAAGCGCGGTCTGCCGCGCCATCGTCCGCCCTATATCGCCGAAGTGGGCCTGTTCGGCCGACCGACGCTGAACCACAATGTCGAAACGCTCCACTGGATCCGCGACATTGTCGAAAACGGGGCGGACTGGTTCGCCGCACAAGGCAATCAGGGCCACCCCGGCCCGCGTTCATGGTCGGTCTCCGGCCGCGTCAGGGAGCCGGGCGTCAAGCTCGCGCCGGCCGGTGTCACCGTGCGCGAACTGATCGACGAGTATTGCGGCGGCATGGCCGACGGCCACAGCTTCAAGGCCTACCTGCCGGGCGGTGCGTCGGGCGGCATCCTGCCGGCCTCGATGGATGATATCCCGCTCGATTTCGGCGATACCTTGTTCCGTCATGGCGCGTTCGTTGGCAGCCATGCGGTCGTCATCCTGTCGGACAAGGACGATATCCGCGACGTGACGCTCAACCTGATGAAATTCTTCGCCCATGAAAGCTGCGGCCAGTGCACGCCGTGCCGCGGCGGCACCGAGAAACTGGTGCGGCTTCTGTCGCAGGATGGTCCGCTCGATGAAGGCACGATCCGCGATCTGGAACAGGTGATGCGCGATGCGTCCATCTGCGGCCTTGGCCAGGCCGCGCCCAACCCGGTCAACCATCTGCTGACCCATTTCCGGGAGGATCTGCCATGACCCGTTCAATCTTTTCCGCGATCATCGCGTTGGTGGTCGGCATCGGTGTTGGATTGATCGTGCAGCCGCTGCTTGTTTCGTCCGTGTATGGGTCGAACACGCACCAGCCCTATCACGGGCAGGATTCCAGGACGATTTCCAGTCTGTCGCCCGACGATATCCGTCAGATCGAAGCCGGCGAAGGTTGGGGGCTTGCAAAACCGGCCGAATTGAACGGTTACCCCGGCCCGGCGCATGTTCTCGAACTCACGGACGAACTTGCGCTGGAACCCGGACAGCAGCAGGCGATCCAGGCTTCGTTTGACGCCATGAAGACGGATGCCAAGGCTCTGGGCGCGCAATTGATTGCGGCTGAGGCGGCGCTTGATATTGCTTTCAGGAGCGGTGCGATGCCGCCAGGCAGATTGCGGGAACTGCTCGAGGAGGCCGAAAATGCCCGCGTTGCCTTGCGACAGGTTCATTTGTCCGCGCATCTGGACATCACACCGCTGCTGACAGTTGATCAGAAAGCACAGTACGCCGCTCTGCGTGGCTATGGGGATGGGCGCCATGGTCATGGAGGCCATTGAACGATGCTTGAAGCCTATCTTCTGACCCTTGCCGGCGTGATCGCCGCGCAGGCGTCTCCGGGACCGAACCTGATCGCCGTGGCATCGGTTTCCTTGGCGCAAGGTCGCCGCGCGGGTTTGTTTGTTGTTGCCGGCGTGTCGTCCGGCATGCTCGTCTGGTCGCTGGCAACCGCCTATGGCTTGGCCACGGTTTTGGAATGGTTCCCCCATTCCCTGACGGCGATGCGCGTCGTCGGTGGCGGCTATCTTTTGTGGCTCGCCATAAAGGGTGTGCGCGCCGCGATCGCCGGCAAGCCCGGATCGATCCGGGCAGCGCGGCAACCCTTGTCGAACGAGCGGGCCTGGCTGCGCGGTTTTCTGGTGCTTCTGACAAACCCAAAGGCGGTGATGATGTGGGCAGCGGTCGCGACATTTCTCTTCGGCGCCGGACTGAGCCCCGCGCAGGTGCTGGCCTTTGGGCCTGTCGGCGCTCTGTCGGGCCTCATCATCTATGGCGGCTATGCGCTGTTGTTCTCGACAGGCTTGGCCGCGCGAAGCTACAGCCGTTTTGCACGCTGGATCGAAGCGGCGTTCGGTGCCGCCTTCGGTGCCCTGGGCGGGCGGCTGCTGGTTGACGGAATTCGGGAGATGCGGTCTTGACGGAGACGGTTGGTTTCACACTGGACGGCAAATCCGTCAGCGCCCAGGCGGGCGAGACGATCTGGCAGGTCGCAAAACGCGAAGGCACCCGCATTCCGCATCTGTGCCATCTCGACAAGCCCGGCTACCGGCCGGACGGCAATTGCCGTGCCTGCATGGTCGAGATCGAAGGCGAGCGCACGCTGGCCGCATCCTGCATCCGCAAGCCCGCCGAAGGCATGGTCGTGCGCACCGATACCGGCCGCGCCGACAGCGCGCGACGCATGGTGTTCGAAATGCTCGCCGCCGACATGCCCGCGCGCGACAAAAGCCCGGATGATCAATCCGCCTTCTGGCACTGGGCGGAAACGATGGGCATTGCCGGCTCGGAGCGGTTGCCGTCGAAGTTCGGGGATGGCCACCATGACGCCGCCATCCACGACATCACCAACCCGGCCATAGCGGTCAATCTCGACAGTTGCATCGCCTGCGGTCTGTGCGTGCGCGCCTGCCGCGAAGTGCAGGTCAACGATGTGATCGGCATGGGCGAGCGCGGCCATCATGCCGTTCCCGTCTTCGATATCCACGATCCGATGGGGCTATCGACCTGCGTGACCTGCGGCGAATGCGTTCAGGCTTGCCCGACCGGCGCGCTCTATGAAAAGACGCTGATGGACGAGGCAGGCCGCACCCGCGCCATCGCTGAATTCGACAAGTCGGTCGACTCGGTGTGTCCCTTCTGCGGCGTCGGCTGCCAGACCACTGTGAATGTCAAGGACAACCGCATCGTCCAGGTGGACGGGCGCGACGGACCTGCCAACGAGAACCGCCTCTGCGTCAAGGGCCGGTTCGGCTTTGACTATGTCATGAGCCCGGAGCGGCTGACCAAGCCGTTGATCCGCCGCGACGACGCGCCCAAGGCGGGCGACATCGACATGCGCTTCATGCAGGTCTCCGACATCTTCCGCGAAGCGTCATGGAACGAGGCGATGGAGCGCGCCGCCTCCGGCCTGGTCACAATCCGCGATGAGCGTGGCGGTGGCGCGCTCGCCGGCTTCGGCTCGGCCAAGGGCTCGAACGAAGAGGCCTATCTGTTCCAGAAGCTGGTGCGGCAGGGCTTCGGCACCAACAATGTCGATCACTGCACGCGCCTGTGCCACGCATCTTCCGTGGCCGCGCTTCTGGAAGGCGTCGGCTCCGGCGCGGTGTCCGCGCCCTTCAACGATGCCATGAAGGCCGACTGCATCATCGTGATCGGCGCGAGGCCGACCACCAACCACCCGGTCGCGGCGACCTATTTCAAGCAGGCCGTCAAAAAGGGCAAGAAGCTCATCGTCATCGACCCGCGCAAGCAGGATCTGATGCGCCACGCTTCGCACCCGGTCGAGTTCACGCCCGGCTCCGATGTCGCCCTGCTCAACGCGCTTCTGCACGTCATCATCGACGAAAAGCTCTATGATGAGCAGTACATCCAGGCCAATGTCGATGGTTTCGCAGCGCTTCGCGACAAGGTGAAGAATTTTTCGCCCGAAGCCATGAGCGACGTCTGCGGCGTGCCCGCTGACATGCTGCGCGATGTCGCCCGGACCTACGCAAAGGCGGAGCGTTCGATCATCTTCTGGGGCATGGGCATCTCCCAGCACACGCACGGCACCGACAATTCGCGCGGCCTGATCGCGCTGGCGCTGATCACTGGCCATGTCGGCCGGCCGGGCACGGGGCTGCATCCGCTGCGCGGCCAGAACAATGTGCAGGGCGCCTCCGATGCCGGTTTGATCCCGATGATGTATCCGGACTATCGGCTCGTCGAGAACCCGGACGTGCGCGCCTCGATGGAGGATTTCTGGGGACGTTCGCTCGATCCCAAGCGCGGGCTGACGGTTGTCGAGATCATGGACGCGATCCATGCCGGCGACGTGCGCGGCATGTACATCATGGGCGAGAACCCGGCCATGTCCGATCCCGACCAACACCATGCGCGCGCCGCGCTCGCCAAGCTCGATCATCTTGTCGTTCAGGACATTTTCCTGACCGAGACCTGCTGGCACGCGGACGTGGTGCTGCCGGCGTCGGCCCACGCCGAAAAGCTCGGCACTTTCACCAACACCAACCGGCAGGTTCAGATCGGCCGGCCCGCGCTCGACCCGCCCGGTGAGGCGCGTCAGGACTGGGAATTGATCGTCGATCTGGCGGGCCGCATCGGTCTCGACTGGTCCTATGATGGTGTCGGCGATATCTACACCGAAATGGCCTCGGTCATGCCCTCGCTCAAACATATCTCCTGGGCGCGGCTCGAGGCCGAGGATTGCGTCACCTATCCGGTGGACGAGCCCGGCGGGTTCGGCAACGAGATCATCTTCTCGAACGGTTTTCCGACCGCTGACGGGCGTGGCAGGCTGGTGCCGGCCGATCTGCGTCCGCCGGACGAGGTGCCGGACGACGAATTCCCGCTGGTACTGACAACGGGCCGTCTTCTGGAGCACTGGCACACCGGCGCAATGACCCGCCGCGCATCGGTGCTCGATGACATCGAGCCCGAAGGCATCGCCGCCATGAACCCGCGCGAGATCGACCGGCACGGCTTTCGGGTCGGCGAGATGATCGCCGTCGAGACACGGCGCGGCACGATCCAGGCCGTGCTGCGCGCCGACCGTGAGGTGGCCGACGGCATGGTGTTCATGCCCTTCTGCTTCAATGAAAGCCCGGCCAACGTGCTGACCAACCCGCAGCTCGACCCGTTCGGAAAGATCCCCGAGTTCAAATACTGCGCCGCCCGGGTAACGCGGGCGGGAGAGGTCGAGGCGGCGGAGTAGAGCGTTTTGTCATCGGCCGAGCGGCGCCGGAAAGCCCCGCCATCGTCCGCTGTCCGGCATTGACGCCGCCCCGCGATGGCGGAACGGCTCAGCCCTTGCCGTGTGCGACAATGCTCTCGGCGGACGCGCGCACGGCCTCTTCCACCGGGCGAAAATCCATTGCCAGAACCGATCGCGTTTCACTGTTGTCGATCTGCTTGTGCACATCGAGATTGGGCGCGATCGTTCGTATCTCCGAATCGAAAAGCGCCATCAGCCGGATCGCGAAATTGGGCGCGCGCCGCGTGGTGATCTTGCGGTCTGGATAGGCCTTGGCCAGCATGTCGGCAATTTCCGGGAACCAGATGAAGTCGGAAACCGCGATCAGCCGCTTGCCGATGGAGGCCGGCATCGACAGCGCCTGGACATGCATGTCGGCCACATCGCGCACATCCACTGCCGGCAGCCCGAAATTGGGCAACATCGGGTCCTTGGCGGCCAGAACACGCTCCACCACGCCCAACGATGTGCCGTAATGCGCATCAAGCGCCGGGCCGAGCACCAGGCCCGGATTGATCGCGGTCAGTTCCATGTCGGGCGCTTCATTTGCGACAAAATCCCAGGCGGCCCGTTCGGCGAGCGTCTTCGACTTGCCATAGGGGTTGATGCGGGCCGAATTGACATCGCTCCAGTCGGCGGCCGTGTAGGCGGTGCCATTGTCGGGCGCGTCCTTTTCCATCACCGACACCATCGATGAGGTGAGAATGACGCGTTTCACGCCGGCGTCCTTGGCCGCCTTCAACGCGCGCAATGTGCCATCGACCGCCGGGCGGATCACCTCTTCTTCGTCTTTCGGTTGTGCCAGCGGAAACGGTGAGGCCGTGTGCATCAGCATGTCGGCGCCCTCTAGTGCATCGCTCCAGCCATCATCGCTGGAAAGATCGAGTTCGGCGAAAGTCAGCCGATCGAGCGCTTTTGCATCGTCGAGATGCGTGCGCACCGCGTCGCGAACCTCGTCGGCGCGTTTCAGCGAGCGGATCGTGCCGTGAACGGCGAACCCGGCATTGAGAAGCTGCAGGACGATATGTTTGGCGATGAAGCCGGATGCGCCGGTCAGGACAACACGTTGGGTCATGCGGGGGCTCTCTATATTGACAATGTCAAGTCAGATGGCGCTTTATTTGACGTTGTCAAGATGAGTCTTGCTTTTCGTCAAGCGCCTGCGTCCGGTACGCGCTCGGGCTGGTTCCGACGCGCTCCCGGAAGGCGCGATTGAATGGCGCCAGCGATCCATAGCCCAACTGGTAGGCAATCTGTGTGATCTGCGTGTGAACGCGGGCAGGGTCGGACAGTTGGCGCTGTGCTTCCCGGATGCGGTGATCATTGAGGAAGGCCGCAAAATTGCGATAGCCAAGTCCCTGGTTGATCAGCTTGCGCAACCGGTGCTCTGGCAGCCCCATGCGCGATGCCAGTCCGCCGATCGTCAATCCGTCGGTCAGGTAGGCACCGTCCTCCATGAGATCGCGCAGTCGGCCAAGGTCGATGCGGTCAACCGCCGACATGTCGGAGGCAGGCTCGGGCTCCCGCCCGGCCGGGCGCTCGACAAGCGACAGGCGCAGCCGCGAAAGCGTGAGAGCCAGCGTGATGCAGACAGCCAGGATCATGAAGGCAATGCCGGCGCGGACGGTTGCCTCCAGTTCGATCCGCATCGTTTCCAGCACGATGATGATGACGATGGCGGCGGCGATGATCGGGACCATCACCGCGAGCGTTCTGCTGAATTGCAGGCGGCTCGCAACCAGATCGGTGGCAAGCGCCGCGCGCACCCGGATCATCAGATGGGCGATCATGGCGAGCGTTATGACCAGATGCAGCACGCGGCTGATCGGTTCGAACGCCGCAAACGGCAGGCATATCAGCATCAGAAAGGCGAGCGTGAACGGCGCAAGGACCATGGATGCGCGCCATCTGAAACAATCGTCCAGGATGGCCAGTACGAACAGCCAGAAAAAGGCAGGCGCCGTCACCGCATAGGCTTTCAGCGGAACGAGCGCCGGCCCGAGCGTGTCCATCATGACCGGCGTCGCGATGATCGCATAAATGCCGGCGGCGCCGAGAAAAAGCGCGCCCATCACGCTGGCCACGTGCCGCGGCCGGATCACCAGCAATTGCGTCATCAGCACGAGGCAGATGACAAGCGAGGCGCCGCGCGCGCCGGCTTCCGCAAAGTCCAACAGCGTCATGACTGCAAAGTGCGCCGAGCCGGGCCCGTTTTCAAGAACCCGGCCGGCAAGAGCGTCAGTGGCCGAACTGCGGTGTCACCGGCGCGGACGGGTAGAGGGTGCGGCCCTTGTCACCGGACAGCTCGCATGTGTCCGTGTCGCAGGTCGGCGCTTTGCCGATTGACGCGGTGGCGCGTGTGTCGATGTCTTCGGAGTAATAGCGGACCGCATCGTCCGCGGTCGATCCGGCGAATGCGCCGGCAGGTGCCAGGACGGCCAAAGCGGTCATGGTGGCGATCAAGGTCTTGTGCATCGTTGCGTCCTCATCTCTTGGTGCCGCGCAGCTCTTGCGGGGCCGGGATGAAGATCGGCACGGACGGGTGCGTTTGCCGCTCGCATTCCGATTTCGAGCAGCCTGTTTCGGTTTCGATCGGAGAATTCCGAATTCGATCTGTTGCCTCGCGCCTATTGCGCGCAAGCGATGCAGCGTTCGGCCATCGGATCGATTTCAAGGCGCTTTTCCGCGATCTCTTCGCCGCATTCGGTGCAAAAGCCGTACTCGCCTTCGGCGATGCGGCGCTCGGCCATTTCGATGCGCACCAGATCGCGCCGGCGCGCCCGCTCGGCAGCCTGCGCCATGGCCTGCTGCTGCATCGCGTCCATGCGCGACAGCCGACCGACAGCGACCTGGTCGAGTTCAACGGGCGCGTTGGCGTCGGCGCCCATGGCGAGGAAGGTTTCTATGTCGGCCTTGAGTGCGGCAAGCCGCGCCTTGGCGTTTTGCGCATTGGCTGTCATAGGGATGACGATAGAAAGCGCCGGGCAAGGGCGCAAGTTGCGGGAGTGTGCCGATGATCTGGCTTGTGGCGGGCCTCATAGTGTTTCTGGGCATCCATTCGGTGCGCATGGTCGCGCCCGATTTTCGCGACGGTGTGATCGCCGATCGTGGCGAGGGGTTCTGGAAAGGTCTCTATTCGGTTGTTTCCCTGCTCGGTTTCGTGCTGCTGATCTGGGGCTTTGGTCAGGCCCGTTTCGTCTCGCCAATTCTTTGGGTTCCACCGACCTGGATGGCGCACATCAATTTGCTCCTGATGCTGCCGGCGCTGGTTCTTCTGGTCGCCTCGCAATTGCCGGCCGGCTACATCAAACGCGCCGTCAAGCATCCGATGATCCTGGGCGTGAAGGTCTGGGCGTTCGGGCATCTGCTCGCCAACGGCGATCTGGCATCGCTGATTTTGTTTGGCGCGTTTCTCGCCTGGGCCGTCTGGAACCGTATTTCGGTGAAACGTCGCGGCGATCCGGTCTATGATGATCCGGCCGTCCTTTACGACGGCATCGCCGCGGTCGTCGGCTTGGCGCTTTATCTGTGGCTGATCCTGCAGGGCCATGCCTGGCTGTTCGGCGTGCCACCCGTTGCCATGTGAGGCGGCTGGTCCCACTTACAATGCGTGCGATTTGCCGCTAAAGCGGCGCAACGTTTTGATCTGCTGGGTAGTGTGATGTCCGACGACGGTTTTTTCCGCGAGGTCGAGGAGGAGCTGCGCTCCGACCGGCTCAAAAGCTTCTGGGAGCGGTTCGGTGTGCTGATCGTCGCCGGCGCGGTGCTGATCATTGCCGCGACCGCCGGCTATCGCGGCTGGGAGTGGTACAGCGCCCGTCAGGCGTCGGCATCGGGCGACCGGTTTCTCGAAGCGCTGAACCTTGCCAATGACGGCCAGTCCGACGCCGCCATGGAGCGCTTGCAAGCGCTGGAGGCAGACGGGTTCGGCCAGTACCCGGTGCTTGCACGGATGCGTGCGGCGACGGTGCAGTTGGAGCAGGGCGAAACCGACGCCGCCATCACAGCGTTCGATGCGATCGCCGCGGACAGCTCCGTTCCCGTCGCGTTGCGCGACATGGCGCGCCTGCGCGCCGCTTACGTGCTGGTCGATCACGGCACCTACACCGATGTCGCCGGCCGCGCCGAGCAATTGACGGCGCCCGACAATCCGCTGCGCCATTCGGCGCGCGAGGCGATGGGCTTGGCAGCATGGAACGAAGATCGGCATGCCGACGCCAAGCGCCTGTTCGACGAGATTCTCAACGATGAGTTCGCGCCGCAGGGTGTTGCCGGCCGCGCACAGACGATGGTCGAGCTGATCGTGGCCAGCGGCGCGGTCGCCGAAGGCTGAGCCATGTCGTTCACCGTTGCCATTGTCGGCCGGCCCAATGTCGGCAAGTCGACGCTGTTCAACCGTCTGGTGGGCCGCAAGCTGGCGCTGGTGCATGACGAGCCCGGCGTCACGCGCGACCGGCGCCGCCACGAGGCGCGGCTTGTCGATCTGCGCTTTGATGTCATCGACACCGCCGGCCTTGAGGAGGGTGATGCGGCAACGCTGCCCGGCCGCATGCGCGCCCAAACGGAAATCGCCGTCGGCGAAGCCGATCTGGCGCTTTTTCTGGTCGATGCCAAGAACGGCCTGACCGCCGCCGACCAGACCTTCGCTGACATTTTGCGCCGCTCCGGCAAGCCGGTCGTGCTGGTCGCCAACAAGGCCGAGGCACGCGGCGCCGAAGCCGGCCTTTACGATGCCTATGCGCTCGGTCTCGGCGAGGCGGTGCCCGTGTCCGCCGAACACGGCCAGGGGCTGGGTGATCTGCGTGACGCGATGGTCGATGCCATCGGCGAGGACCGCGCTCTCGCCCATGAGCGTGATGAAGACGCCGATGAAGCCGAAACCGACATCGCCGTCGGGGACGTGCCCGAAGGCGAAGAGCCGGCCTATGACGACACCAAACCGTTGCGCATCGCCATCGTCGGCCGTCCCAATGCCGGCAAGTCGACGTTGATCAACCGCCTGGTCGGCGAGGAACGCCTTTTGACCGGCCCGGAAGCGGGCATCACGCGCGATTCGATCTCCGTCGACTGGCAGTGGCGCGGCCGCAAGGTGCGCCTGTTCGACACGGCCGGCATGCGCCGCAAGGCACGGGTGCAGGAAAAGCTCGAAAAGCTGTCGGTCGGTGACGCGCTGCGCGCGATCCGGTTCGCCGAGGTGGTCGTCGTGGTGCTCGATTCGATGATCCCGTTCGAAAAGCAGGATTTGCAGATCGTTGACCTGATCGCGCGCGAGGGCAGGGCGCCCGTGATCGCCTTCAACAAATGGGATCTGGTCGAGGACCGGCAGGAACGGCTGGCCGACCTGCATGAACGCACCGCCCGCCTTCTGCCGCAAATCCGCGGCGTGCGCGCGATCCCCGTCTCGGGCGAAACCGGCTATGGCCTCGACCGGCTGATGGAGGAGATCGTCGCCACCCACAAGGTATGGAACCGGCGCGTTGCGACGGCCCGGCTCAACAAATGGCTCGATGCCGTTGCCCAGCACCATCCGCCGCCGGCCGTCTCGGGCCGCCGCATCAAGCTCAAATACATCACCCAGGCCAAGACGCGCCCGCCGGGCTTTGTCCTGTCATGTTCGCGGCCCGATGCGCTGCCAGCCTCCTATCTGCGCTACCTGACCAATGCATTGCGCGAGGATTTCGACCTGCCCGGCGTGCCGGTCCGGCTGATGCTGCGCTCGCCCGACAACCCGTTTGCGGGCAGGGCCAAACGCCGGAAGTGACGGCATTTGCGGCGCCAACGGCGTCTTAACAAGAATTGACCGGCCACTTAACGGCTCATCAAGGTTAATGCGGCATTGTCCTGCTCGTTCGCGTTGCGTTGCAAGCATTTCGGAGTTGGTCAGTGCGTTTTCTGCGTCTTTTTGGCACGAGGTTCATCGTGCCGGTTGCGTTCGCCTCCGCTGTCGTTGTCGCCAATCCGTCGCAAATGTCCCTTCAGGACATGTCGGTTCTTGTGTCGGGCCTGGATACCGCTGCCGAAGACCGCTGGCTGATGCATGTCAGTCGGGCCGGCGTCGGTTCGATCCATTCCGCCGAAGTGCGCTTTCCGACCGATAGCGGTGTCACCGGCGCGATCCGCAAACCCGATGGCGCGCAATCGGGCGTCGGGCCGATCGCCGTGATCAGCGAGAAACAGGTTCTGCCGGATACGCCCGACGAGGCACGCATCAACCGCACCGAAAAGTCGGGCCGCATCGCCGCCGTCGTTCCCGCCGCGCCGCCCAAGGATTTTTCGGCGGGCTCGATCCTCGAGCGCCAATCCAGCCTGCTGCGACCCTCGCTTGAAGACGGCATGCAGATGGCGTTCGTCAAACCGGAGATCCGCGGCGAAGAGATGCAGATCGCCGCGGCATTCCATGTCCGCAAGCCGGCGCCCGAGCCGCAGGTGTCCTCGATGATCGCGTCCCTGGTCACCAACGCCAATCCGGACATCCTGGCGACGGCTTATGCACCGCCGGAAGCCGATTTCGCGGAAGAATCGCCGTTCGCCAGCCTGCTGCGCAACGAGCCGGCCCAACGCGGCCGGTTCATCCCGCCCGTGCCGGAAAACGACCATGCCTGGGCCAGCAGCCCGCTGCCGCCGCGCGTCTTCTCCAATCGGGAGCAAAAATGCCTCGCCGAAGGCATCTATTTCGAGGCACGCGGCGAGATCGCGCGCGGCCAGGCCGCGGTCGCCCAGGTGATTCTCAACCGCGTCCGCAATCCGTCCTTCCCCAATTCGGTTTGCGGCGTCGTCTATCAGAACCGGCACTGGCGCAACCGCTGCCAGTTCTCGTTTGCCTGCGACGGCATTCGCGACCGGATCACCGAGCCGCACATGTGGCAAAAGGCAAAAGACATCGCCATGGCGACGACGGCCGGCAAGATCTGGCTCGACGAGGTCGGTTCATCCACCCATTACCATGCCACCTACGTCAATCCGCGCTGGGCGCGGTCGATGAAGCGCCTGACACGTATCGGCCTGCACATCTTCTACCGCACCTATGGCGGTGGTTGGAGCTGATCGGCGGGGCGCGTCGGCATTTGGTCTAAAGCCCGTCGCCGTCCTGTGCGACGAATCGGCAAGGACGATACAACTATCTGAATTAAAAGTATTTTTCCGGTCTTTTTGCAGTGCCCAATCCGCCTTGACGAATGACAGGGCCGAAACTATGTTGCGCGCAATTTGAGGGGGCCTTCAGCCCGTCTCGCGCGTTACGGTTCAGGGGCATGGCAGTGAAAAAGCCAACACGCACCCCGGCCACCGACGAGCAGGCCGGGCGTGTCATCTCAAATCCGAATGCCGATCTGGAACAGCGGCGCCAGGCGCTTGAGGACGCGCTGGCGCAACGTGCCCCCAAGCGGGACGCGGCTGAAGAGGGGCGGCAGGAGGGAGCAGGCTCCGGCTTCGGTGCGGCCCTCAAGATGTCCAGCGAGTTCGTCGCCGGCATTCTGGTGGGTGCGGGACTGGGGTATCTGCTCGATCTGTTGGCCGGCACGACCCCTTGGGGATTGATCGTGTTCCTGTTTCTGGGATTTGCGGCTGGCGTCTTGAATGTCTTGCGCGCTGCGGGCCGGGTGGCCCAGCCTGCGGATGGCGCAAGGGGAGAGCGGTTGCGCGGCAACGGTGCCGGCGACTAGCGCCAGACGGATTTTCGGTCCGACGGGCGGACAAGCGAAGATGGGCGTCGTGGCCCGACAGGACGGAGAAAAGCGCGGTGGCGAACGATCCCATCAAGCAGTTTGAAATCACCCGCATCGTTCCGCTCGAGAACGTCGCCGGACTGGATCTTTCGTTCACCAACTCGTCGCTGTTCATGGTCGCAAGCGTCGCCGCCGCATCCGCTTTTCTCTATTTCGGCAGCGCCAACCGGGGCCTGGTGCCCAGCCGGCTGCAGTCGATGGCCGAACTGTCGTACGAATTCGTCGCGTCCATGCTGCGCGATGCGGCCGGAACGCAGGGCATGCGCTTCTTCCCGTTCGTCTTCTCGCTGTTCATGTTCGTTCTGTTCGCCAACATGTTCGGCATGTTCCCCTATTTCTTCACGGTCACCAGCCACATCATCGTTACCTTCGCGCTGGCAATGCTGGTTATCGGAACGGTCGTCGTCTACGGCTTCATGAAGCATGGTCTGAAGTTCCTCGGCCTGTTCGTGCCCGAAGGGGTGCCGGGCTATCTGGTGCCGCTGGTCGTCCTGATCGAGATAATCTCGTTCCTGTCCCGGCCGATCAGCCTTTCGGTGCGCCTGTTCGCCAACATGCTGGCCGGCCACATCACATTGAAAGTGTTCGCGGGCTTCGTCGTGTCGCTCGGCGCGCTGGGCGCGGCCGGTGTCGCCGGCGCGATCCTGCCGCTGATCATGGTCGTTGCCATCACGGCGCTCGAGTTTCTGGTCGCGTTCCTGCAGGCCTACGTCTTCGCGGTTCTCACCTGCATGTATCTCAACGACGCATTGCACCCGAGCCACTAGTTCAACGCGGCCGCCCGGCCGCACATCGCCATCCCGCATATTCTTCGTTCAAAGGAGTTCATCATGGAAGCGGAAGCAGCAAAGTTCATCGGCGCCGGTATCGCCTGTCTCGGCATGGGCGGCGCCGCCATCGGCGTGGGGTCGATCTTCGGCAACTACCTGTCGGGCGCGCTGCGCAATCCCTCGGCAGCCGACGGCCAGTTCGGCCGCCTGATCTTTGGCTTCGCCGTGACCGAGGCGCTGGGCATCTTCTCGCTGCTGGTCGCGCTGCTGCTGCTGTTTGCGGTCTGATCGCAACCGGCACCCGGCGCGCCGACAAGAGGCGCGCCGCAACGGCTTGGGCGACCGCGTTGCGGACGTCCCCCGGCGGCGTGGTTCCCGGACCCGCCCTCGGCCCAGCTTGATTGAGGTTTAGCCATGTTTGTCACCGCCGCGATCGCTGCCGAAGCCGCAAGCGAGGGTGAAAAGGTCTTCCCGCCTTTCGATTCCTCGACCTTTGCATCGCAGCTCTTCTGGCTGGCCATCACCTTCGGGTTTTTCTACTGGTTCATCGCCAAGGTGATCTCGCCGCGCATCGGCGAGATTCTGGAGACGCGGCAGGATCGCATCGCCGGCGATCTCGACATGGCCCGCGACCTCCAGGAAAAGGCCGACGAGGCGCATGCCGCCTATGAGCAGGAACTGGCGCAGGCGCGCACGACGGCCGGCGAGATCGGTCAGAAGGCGCGCGACAAGGCCAAGGCGGAAGCCGAGGCCGAGCGCCAGAAGGTGGAAGCCGAACTGGCCACCAAGCTCGAAGAAGCCGAAAGCCGGATCGCCTCAATTCGCGAAAAGGCCATGGCCGAAGTCGGCTCCATCGCCACCGACACGACGGCCCAGATCGTCGATCAATTGATCGGCACATCGGTGACCAAGGCCGAATTGACCAAGGCCGTCGGCGCGGCGCGCGGCTGATCGGGTCTGAAAGGACGCAACCATGTTTGATGCAACGTTCTGGTCGCTGATCGGCCTGATCCTGTTCTTCGGCATCGTCATCTATTACAAGGTGCCGGGGCTGGTCACACGCAGCCTTGACGACCGCAGCGACAAGATCCGCAACGAACTGGAAGAGGCGCGCCGGTTGCGCGAAGAGGCGCAGCAATTGCTGGCCGAATATCAGCGCAAGCGCAAGGAAGCCGAAAGCGAGGCGCAGAGCATCGTCGAGGCGGCCAAGAGCGAGGCCGAGCATATCACCGCCGAGGCCAAGCAGAAGACCGACGAATATGTGGCGCGCCGCACCACGCTGGCCGAGCAGAAGATCGCCCAGGCCGAACTCGACGCGGTCAATGCGGTGCGCGCGACGGCGGTCGATGTTTCGGTCGCAGCCGCCGAGCACTTGCTCGGGGACAAGATGACCGCCAAGACGCGCGGCGATCTCTTCAAGGCGTCGATCGAACAGGTCAAAACGCACATGAACTGACCGCCGGCTCGCCCCGTCGCGATATCGATGCCGCGCCCTTGGGCGCGGTTTTTGTTTGCGCAGCGATCGCCCGCGGAACGTGCGGTCAACGCTCCGAGAGCGGGCGGAAGGTGAAACGGTGCAGGCGCACGACGCCGCCAAGCCGGCCAATCGCGTCGCGATGGGCGGCCGAGCCATAGCCCTTGTGGCCGGACAGGCCATAGCCCGGATGCGCCGTGCACAGGGTCGCGAGCATGCGGTCCCGGCTGACCTTGGCTACGATCGAGGCGGCGGCCACCGACAGGCAGCGCGCATCGCCCTTGATCACCGACTTGGCCGTCAGTTCCGTCGGCAACCCTGGCGGAACATCACGGCCATCGAACAGCGCCGCATCGGCGCGCGGCGCAAGGCCCGTCACGCAGGCGCGCATCGCCGCAAGGCTCGCCTTGCGGATGTCGGAGGCATCGATGCTGGCCGCACACACGCTCGCCACGCTGACGGCGCGCGCATCGGCCATGACCGCATCGAACAGAATGTTGCGCCGCTTCGCCGTCAGCGCCTTGGAATCGGTCAGGCCTTCGATGGGCTTTGTTTGGTCGAGGACGACCGCCGCTGCCACGACCGGGCCGGCCAAAGGGCCTCGCCCGGCTTCATCGACGCCGGCGACGCAATGATGACCGCTGTCGCGCAGCGCATCCTCGAACGAAAAGTCCGGCCCTTGCGGGCCGGCCTCGAACAAAAGCGGCGAACCGGAGGCGTGCAATGTCATGGCAGAGCCATCACACGCCACCCGATTCGCCGCAAGGTTCACCCGCTTGGCCGCCGTCGGCAAGTCGGCGGACAGGCGACAGGGGACGCCGCCCGGGCGGGGCGAACCATGGCATCGGCAGCGAAAGACGGCGGGGGACGGGCCGCGCGCTTGCCGGTGCCAATCGGCAATCACAAAAGCGCCAACTGCTCCCCGTTCGGCGCCGGCTTGACGAACAGGTCGGTGCGCAGTGCCGCGCCGCGCCCCGAAAGCCCCAACCTTTTGCAGGCGATCTCCATGCGGCGTGCGATCTGCCACGCATAGGGGCCGGTGCCGCGCATGCGCTTGTTCCAGTCGGCGTCATAATCCTTGCCGCCGCGCATCGATCGGATCAGGCTCATCACATGGCGATAGCGCTCGGGATAATGGCGCAGGAGCCACTCCTTGAAGACCGGCGCCACTTCCAGCGGCAGCCGCAACAGCACATAGCCGGCCTGGGTCGCACCCAGCGAGGCCGCCGCATCAAGGATGCGCTCCATCTCGTGATCGTTCAGCCCCGGAATGATCGGCGCGACCATCACCGAGGTCGGAATGCCGGCATCGGCCAGCGCCCGGATCGCCTCGAGACGCTTTGTCGGCGTCGAGGCCCTTGGCTCCATCGTCCGGGCCAGCATCCGGTCCATCGTGGTCACCGATACGGCCACCTTCGCCAGCCCTTTTGACGCCATGCGCGACAGGATGTCGATGTCGCGCGTCACCAGCGCCGACTTGGTGACGATACCGACCGGATGATTGTAGCGTTCGAGCACTTCAAGGATCGAGCGCATCACCATCCAGTCCCGCTCGATCGGCTGATAGGGATCGGTGTTGGTGCCGATCGCGATGCATCGGGCCTCATAGCCCTTGCGGGTGATCTCCTTTTCCAGAAGCCTCGCCGCATCGGGTTTGACAAACAGTTTCGATTCAAAGTCCACCCCCGCCGACAGGCCCGCATAGGCATGTGTCGGGCGCGCGAAGCAATAGACGCAGCCATGCTCGCAGCCCCGATAGGGGTTGATCGACCGGTCAAACGAAATGTCCGGCGACTGGTTGCGCGTGATCACCGTGCGCGCGTGTTCGACCTGCACCTCGGTTTTGAACGGCGGCAGGTCTTCAAGGCTCTGCCAGCCATCATCCTCCTCGGTGCGGCTGAGCGCCTCGAACCGTCCGGCGGGATTGATCGCGCTCGCCCGGCCGCGAACGCGGCGCATGTCGCGTCGCATCCCGGACGCCTCGATGTGCTGGTTGGCCGCCACCGCGCCGTCCAGGGCGCTGAGATGGCCTGCAATGTGATCTGCTTCGGCAATCGCCTTCATGCCGCGCTCCCGTGCGAATCTGTCTGTGTTCGATGATTATTTTCCTATTTCGAATTTGAGAACATTACAAGAACAAAATCGGCCGTTTTGCGTTGCGCTGCAACATCGGATAGGCGTGCGGGATGCTCTCCGTCCTGGTTCCCACACACAATAACGAAGACCGGCTGGCGCAGATGTTGCCCGATCTCGTACGCCATGCGGTCAGCGGCGCCATCAGCGATGTGATCGTGCTGGATGGAGGTTCTTCGGACGAGACCGTACGTGTCGGCGAGATTGCCGGCTGCACGATCATCGATGCATCCGGTGCCGACATGCCGGCCGTGCTGGATGCCGCGCGCGGGCTTTGGCTTCTGATCCTTCCGCCGGGGGCGCGGCTGGTGGGTGATTGGCTTGCGACCGTGGAAGCCCACATCAACGCGCCAGCCGGCGCGGCGGGTGCGGCACGGTTTCGTCTGGCGCGCGATCCCGGCCTGTCGCTTTGGGCCCGCCTGTTCAAGCGTCGCGGTCCGGCCGGGCCTTTCGGACGTGGCTTCCTGATCTCCAAGGCGCAGGCGCAGGCTCTCAGCCGGCCCGGCATGACGCTCGACGCACTGCCGCGCGGCGTCGCGGTACGGACCCTCAGGGCCGGGCTGTTGCCGCCGGCCTCACGCTGACTTGCCGCCGCCGCGTTTGAGATGCTCGTCGAGCCGCGGCATGATCTCCACGAAGTTGCAGGGCATGTGGCGGTAGTCGAGCTGCCATTTCAGAATGCCGTCCCAGGCGTCCTTGCAGGCGCCCGGCGATCCGGGAAGCACGAAGACGAATGTCGTTCCGATCAGACCGGCCGTCGCGCGCGACTGGATTGTCGATGTGCCGATCTTGTCGAACGAGATGCGGTGAAAGACCTGACTGAACCCGTCCATGTGCTTGTCGAACATCGGTTCCAGCGTGTCGGGTGTCACGTCGCGTCCGGTAAAGCCCGTGCCGCCCGTCGTGATGATGATGTCGATGCCCTCATCATCCGCCCAGTTCCGCACCTGCCCTGATATCCGCACCGGTTCATCGGGGACGATCGCATAGCCGGCAACCGTGTGTCCGCCCGCCTCGATGCGGTCCTTGAGCGTCTGGCCGGACCGGTCTTCGTCGGCCTTGCGCGTATCGGAGACCGTCATCACCGCGATCGAAAGCGCGATGAAGGGCCGCGTTTCGTCAAGCCTCGACATGGGCCGCTCCAATCGATTTTCGGTTGTTCGAGCTGATGCCGGCGTTGAGGACCGTCGGCCTGATCCACCAGTCCGGCCACGCACCGGCCATGGTTTCTGCCGCGTCCAGGGCGTGCTGGCGCGTTGCGAACAGGCCGAAACAGGTCGCGCCCGAGCCCGACATGCGGGCCATCAGCGTGCCGCTGGCCTCCAGCGCGCCGAGCACAGCATCGATGGCGGGAACGAGCGCGCGGGCCGGTGGCGCCAGATCGTTGCGGGTGTTGGCCGTCAGCCAGTCGGCGAGCGCGGCCGGATCGGCAAAACCGCCACTGGGCAGCGATGGGATTGGCGCATTGTTGCGGGTTTCGAGCGCCGCGAACACCGATGGCGTTGCCACCGCGATCCGCGGATTGACCAGAACCGACGGCAGGGCGGGCAGTTCGTCGACCGGCTCGATGCGTTCGCCGATGCCGCGTGCGCGCAACGCTCCGCCATGAACGCACATGGCGATATCGGCGCCCAGCGCGCTGCACATCGTGTCAAAGCGGCCTGCCCCGATCGCCGCTTCGACCTTCCACAGGCGGGCCAGAAGCCGGAGTGTCGCGCCGGCATCGGCCGATCCGCCGCCGATGCCCGATGCGACGGGCAGGTTTTTTTCGAGCCCGATGGCCACGGGGCCAGCGCCTGCATGGATCTGCGCACGCAGCCAATCGCGCGCCTTTGCCGCCAGATTATCGGTGTCGTTTCCGGTTCCCAGAGCCGCCGTCTCCGGCCCGGTCACGGCCAAGCGATCGTTGTCAGCAAGCATGACCGTTACGCGATCAGCCGCGTCGGCATCGGCGAAGACCACGAGCGAATCGAGCAGATGATAGCCGTCGGCGCGGCGGCCGGTCACATGCAGGCACAGATTGATCTTGGCCGGCGCGCGTGCTTCAAGCGCAGGGCCCGACGGGCTCACCGGACCATCCGACACGGTTCAACCGTCATTGCCGCCGGCGGTGTCGCTGGCCTGTTCGGCGGCGCCATTGTCGATACGGCTTTCCGAGATTGCCGGTTCCTCGCCCGCATTGGCGGCCTCGAGCTTGGCGCGGATTTTCGCCAGCGCGTCATCCTCGCCTTCCATCGCCAGCGCGCGCGACCACTGATAGGTCGCCTCGAGCTTGCGCCCGACGCGCCAATAGGCGTCGCCCAGATGGTCGTTGATAATCGAATCGCGCGGCCGCAGATCGGTCGCCCGTTCCAGGTGCTCCACCGCTTCCTCGAAACTGCCGAGCCGGTAGTAGGCCCAGCCGAGCGAATCGACGATGTAGCCGTCGCGCGGGCGCTGCTCGACCGCCGTGCGGATCATCTCGATGCCCTCGTCGAGATGCATGTTCATGTCGACCCAGGAATAGCCCAGATAGTTGAGCACATCCGGCTGGTCGGGCGACAGCGTCAGCGTGTGCTTGAATGTGCGCTCGGCCTCGGGCCAGCGGCCGGTGCGTTCATAGGCGATGCCGAGCCGGTAATGCACCTGCCAGAACCGCGAATCATCAAGATCGAGCCGGGTCACGGCAGCCTCGTAGACATCGGCCGCCTCCTCGAACTCCCGGAGCGACGCATGGACACCACCCAACGCCAGATAGCCCCGGAAATCATCGGGATTGTCGTCGATCAGGGCGGCGAGGGTGGCCTTGGCCTCGTCATTTCGGTCAAGCGCCGAAAGGGCCAGACCGCGCTGCAGATCGGCGATGCGCGCCAGCGGCGAATCGGCGGGCACCGATGCGTAATAGCCGATCGCGCGTTCGGGCTGGCCGAGCTTTTCGGCGATCCCGCCCAGTTCGAACAGGATCTGCGCATTTTCGGGCGCCATTGACCGCGCCAGCTCCAGATAGAGCGCGGCGAAGTCTTCCGCGCCGTCGCGGTTGATGGCTGATCCCAGGTTGAGGAGGATTTCGCCGGCGCCCAGTTGCGGCGTGTCGATGATGTTGCGCGATCCCGCCGGCGTGTCGATCGTCTCGGCGGCGGCGAGCAGGTCCGGATTGTTGGGCGCGGTTCCAAGCCCGCGTCCGATCACCTCCCGCGCTTCGGCCAGTTCGCCTGTCCGGGCCAGAAACCGCGCATTGGCTTCGGCAAGGCGTAGATAGGTCAGCGGGGACGCACTGCCGCCGGCGGCGTTGTTCATACCATCGGAATAACGGGTGCGTGCGGCTTCGGTTAGGCCCGCCGCATCGGCGATCAGCGCGCCGTGATAGGCCGAAAAAAGGCCGAACCAGTCCGGCCCGCGCAGGCCGTCGATCAGGTCCAAAGCTCCGTCCGTATCGCCGGCGCCGTGCCGCGCCCAGGCGCGCAGGATACCGGTCATCAGCCGCTCGAGATCGTTCTCGACGGCCAGGATCAGCGTCGGCTCGGCGTCAAGGTAGCGGCTTTCGCGGATTGCTTCCGTGCCCAGGACCAGACGTGCGATCCGTTCCACATCGGCCTCGTCCTTCAGGTTCTCGGCGTGCGGCAGCGCCGCGCCGATCTGTCCGTCCGTGATCAGCGAGATCATCAGATCGCGCCGCAGGCCCGGATTGTCGGGATCAAAGCGCAAAGCCTCGTCGTAATAGCGCGCCGCTTCGCCGAAATCGAACCGTTCCCGCGCTGCATTGGCCGCAAGAAATGCGCCGGCGAACGTGCGCGTCGGCGCATGAAATGCCGGCGCGGAATCGGCGGACGCCATGGCGGGTTTTGGCTGCATGGCCAGCATCGTTGTCAGCGCAATGAGCGCGAGCGTCGAGGACTTAGCAAATGATGCGATCATGGGCGGATTGTCACCATCGGTTGAGCTTTCCGTCGTTGGCCTGCCACAATGGCGCTTTTGTGGCCCGGCGGCAATCGTGCCGGATCGGCGCTCAGTTCAGACGCGAGATGCAGAAATCGACGACGTCCAGAAGCGCGTCCTTTTGCGGGGTCGCCGGCATCGGGGCCAGCGCGTCGCGTGCGATCGCACCGAAATGCCATGCCCGCTGGATCGTGTCGGCCAGCGCGCCGTGTCTGGCCATCAGCGCGCGTGCCTGTTCGAGCCGCTCGGCGCCATTGTCGCCATCTTCAAGGCTCTTTCTCCAAAAGGTGCGTTCATCGTCTGAACCGCGCCGATAGGCGAGCAGCACCGGCAGCGTGATCTTGCCCTCGCGGAAATCGTCGCCGACATTCTTGCCCAGATCGCCTTCATTGCCCCCATAGTCGAGCACATCATCGACAAGCTGGAAGGCAAGGCCAAGATTGAGCCCATAGGAGCGCAGCGCCGCCCGCTCGTCGCTGCCCGCGCCGGCGACGATCGGTCCGACTTCTGCCGCGGCGAGGAACAACGCCGCCGTCTTGGCCTTGATGACCGCCAGATAATCATCCTCGGTGGTCGACAGTTTCTTGGCGGCGGAAAGCTGCATCACTTCGCCTTCGGCGATGATCGCCGAGGCCGTCGAGAGCACATCGAGCGCGTCCATCGAACCGACATCGACCATCATCCGGAAGGCCTGACCCAACAGGAAATCGCCGACCAGGACGCTCGCCTGGTTGCCCCAGATGATCCGTGCCGTCGGCTTTGACCGGCGCCGGTCGCTTTCATCCACCACATCGTCGTGCAGCAGCGTCGCAGTGTGCATGAATTCGACGCTGGCGGCGAGCTTGACATGGTGCTCGCCCTGATAGCCGAACATCTCCGCGCTCGCGATCGTCAGCATCGGCCGCAGCCGCTTGCCGCCCGAATTGATCAGGTGGTTGGCGACTTCCGGGATCATCCGGACATCGGAACCCGCCTTGTCGAGGATAAGCTGGTTCACCCGTTCCATGCCGGGCTTGGCGAGCGTGACAAGCGGTTCGATTCCACTCCTTCGTGGCGGCTCGTCGATGGCAACGACAACACCCATCAGTGCCTCTCCTTTTTTGGCGGCACCCTATGGTTTCGCCCGGCGGCCAGCAAGCGGCGAATTGGCGCGCCGGCTGCGCCGTTGGTTGCAGGCCCCCGCTTGCCGGCCGGCGCGCAACCGCGTAACCAAACGCGATGGAAGAACTGATGCGCTCCAACGACATCGTCACGCTCTCCTTCGTCGAGGCATTGATGCGCGATGCTGGCATCGGCGTGATGATCGCCGACCAGAACATGTCGATCATCGAAGGGTCGATCGGCGCCATTCCCCGCCGTATCCTGGTCGAGGCGGACCGGATCGATCAGGCACGCCGTATCATGCATGATGCAGGGCTCGCCCATGAGCTCAAGGGCTGAGCCGGCGGCGGAGACCACCGTCGATGCATTCCACTGGGGCCGGTTCGTTCTGGTCCAGCCGTCGCGGGGCGGCCATCGCGCCGGGCTCGATGCGATGCTTCTGGCGGCGACGGTGCCAGGCGGGTTTGGCGGGACGCTGGCCGATCTGGGCGCCGGCGCTGGCGCGGCGGCCCTCGCCGTTCTGTCACGCTGCCCCGACGCGGGCGCCGTCATGTACGAGAACGATCCTTCCATGGCGGATTGTGCGCGTCAGACCCTGGCGCAGCCGGAAAACGCATCGCTGGCGCCGCGTGCGCGGATCGTCACCGCCGATGTGACGCTGGACGGCACGGCGCGCGAAACGGCCGGGCTCGAACGCGAGCGGTTCGATCACGTGATCGCCAATCCGCCCTTCAACGATTCGCGCGACCGGAAAACGCCCGATGCGGTGCGGGCCGCCGCCCATGTGATCGACGGAAAGACGATGCAGGCCTGGATCAAGACCGCTGCCGCGATCGCCAGGCCCGGCGGCCGGTTTTCCATGATCGCCCGGCCGTCCATGCTTGCCGACATACTCATCGGCATAGAGCGCCGCTTCGGCGCGCTCGCCATCAGGCCGGTGCATCCCCGCGCCGGCGAAGCGGCCATCCGCGTCCTCGTGTCCGGCGTGAAGGGCAGCCGCGCGCGGCTCGCCATGCTGCCCGCCGTGATCCTCCATCCCGACGGCGCATCGGGGCAGTTCACGCCGGAGGCCGATGCGCTGATCAACGGCGAATCGGCCTTGTCAATGGCACTCTGATCAACGTTCGCGTGCGATGGCGCGCCAGCCAATGTCCGAACGGCAGAACCCTTCCGGCCAGTCGATCGCATTGACCGCCTGATAGGCGCGCGCCTGCGCCTCCGATACCGTCCCGCCGGTGGCGGTGATGTTGAGCACGCGCCCGCCATTGGCGATCAATTCCCCGTCCCGCATGGCCGTTCCGGCATGGAAGACGGTGACGTTTTCGAGAGCCTCGACCTTGTCCAGCCCGCCGATCACCGAGCCCTTTTTCGGCGACGCCGGATAGCCGGGCGCGCACATGACGACAGTCAGCGCCGCATCGTCCGTCCAGCGGGTCGTCGCATCGCCCAATTCGCCATCGGCGGCCGCCTTGAGCAGCGGCAACAGATCGCCGCTGAGACGTGGCATGATCACCTGGCATTCCGGATCGCCGAAACGGACATTATATTCAATCAACTTGGGCCCTTCGGTCGTCACCATCAGCCCGGCATAAAGGACACCGGTGAAGGGACAGCCCAACGCCGCCATACCTTTGAGCGTCGGCGCGATGATCTCGTCCATCACGCGCGCCTGCATGCCCGCATCGAAGACCGGCGCGGGCGAATACGCCCCCATGCCGCCGGTGTTGGGTCCGGTGTCGCCATCGCCGACCCGCTTGTGGTCCTGCGCCGAGGTCAAGGGCAGGGCGGTCTTGCCGTCGCACAGGCAAAAGAAGCTGACTTCCTCGCCTTCCAGAAATTCCTCGACAACCACTTCGGTGCCCGCATCCCCGAACGCGCCCTCGAAACAATCGTCGATCGCGGCCAGAGCCTCTTCGACCGTCATCGCAACGGTCACGCCCTTGCCGGCCGCAAGCCCGTCCGCCTTGATGACGATCGGCGCACCCTGCTGCCGCACATAGGCCTTGGCCTTGGGTGCATTGTTGAAGCGGCCATAGGCGGCGGTCGGAATGCCTTGCCGGTCGCACAATTCCTTGGTGAAGCCCTTGGAGCCTTCCAGTCGCGCGGCGTCCGCCGTCGGGCCGAAGACCGCGATGCCGGCGGCGGCCAGATCGTCGGCGAGGCCGGCGACGAGTGGCGCCTCGGGCCCGATCACGACGAGATTCACGCTCTGGATCCGGCATAAGTCGATGACGGCTTTATGATCGCCGACATCCAGCACCGCATTGGTGGCAACCGCCTCGGTTCCCGGACTGCCCGGCGCGCAGATCAGGGTCGTCAGACGCGGCGAGGCGGCCAGTTTTGCCGCCAGCGCATGTTCGCGGCCACCGCCCCCGATCAACA
Organism: Roseitalea sp.; assembly: GCA_017642895.1. GTDB lineage: Bacteria > Pseudomonadota > Alphaproteobacteria > Rhizobiales > Rhizobiaceae > Roseitalea. The sequence continues at coordinate 74,013 of JAEPON010000007.1, read as the reverse complement.
GAACGCGCATATCGCCCAACTCCCTCGACCACCTTCGGCTCCGGCGCTACGCGGCACCACGACGCGGGTCAAGACCGATCTGCCGCGCTTGACCTTTGCCCACAGGGTTGCGACGAGGCAATCATGGACAATGTGCAGTCAAAGGCCGGGCAGGGACGCGTCGCCGACGCGCCGTCGGGCCATTGGGTCTACGCGATCATGCCGCGCGCCGTCTGGCCGTTCGCGCAACTGGCGCGCTGGGACCGGCCCATCGGCTGGTGGCTGCTGCTGTGGCCGTGCTGGTGGGCGGCCGCGCTCGCCCCGTTCGGCCACGGCGCCGAAAGCTTGCCCGTTCTGGCGCGTTTGCCCGATCCCTGGCATCTGACCCTGTTCCTGATCGGCGCGATCGCCATGCGCGGTGCCGGCTGCACCTATAACGACCTTGTCGATCACGAGATCGACGACAAGGTCGCGCGCACACGGTCGCGGCCATTGCCGTCCGGGCAGGTGACCCGCACCCAGGCCAAAGGCTTTCTGGTGGCCCAGGCGCTGATCGGCTTCGTCGTCCTCATCCAGTTCAACTGGACGGCGATCGTCGTCGGTATCGCTTCGCTCGCGGTCGTTGCGATCTATCCGTTCGCCAAGCGCTTCACCGATTGGCCGCAGCTTTTCCTCGGTCTTGCCTTCTCATGGGGCGCCTTCATGGGCTGGGTGGCCGTGCATGGCGCGCTGGGGCTGACGCCGCTCCTGCTCTATCTGGGCTGTGTCCTGTGGACGATCGGCTATGACACGATCTACGCCCATCAGGACAAGGAGGACGATGCACTGGTCGGCGTGCGCTCCACCGCGCGCCTGTTCGGCGACCGGACCAAGCCGGCGCTCGTCATCCTCTATGGGGGCATGGTGACGCTTCTGGCCGCCAGCTATGCCAGCACGAACGTGCCTTTGATGGCCTATCTGGGCCTCGTGGCGGCAGGGCTGCACATGTTCAACCAGATCCGCGTTCTCGACATTGACGATGCGGACCAGTGCCTGGCGCTGTTCAAGTCGAACACGATCGTGGGGTGGCTGATCTTCGGCGGCCTTGTGGCCGCGGCCGTTGCCGACATCCTGCGCTGATTGGGCCGTCAGATCGACGGGTCGCGCGCGATGATCTCTTCGCCGCGCACCATCAGGCGCACACCCAGATTGCCCATCCGGCGCCGTGCCAGAAAGCGCGGCCGGCGCTCGGCGAACATCGAATGATGACGGCGCGGCTGCGCGTCGCCCGTGACGATCGCCTGCGCGCTTTCCTCAAGCGTGCGCGCGACACCGTCCATCTCGATCATCATCATCGGCAGGTCGAGCAGCTCCGACCAGGCCTGCCAGTCGCGTGCGATGGCGGGAAGATCGTGGCCGACGCTCAGCGGGACGCTCAGTTCCTCGTCCTCGTGCAGCAATTCCAGTGTCACGAGCGCCTGATCCGGACCGGTTTCGGTCGCCCGCACGGCAACGCCCCGGAAGGCGCGCGCCGGCAGCGCGATGTGAAGCGGCAGGCCCGATTGCGCCAGTTCACGGGTCAGCGTGGCACCGCGGCGGTTGACCGTGATGGTCGTTTCGCCATTGCCATTGCGCGTTGCATAGGACAGTTCCTGGGGCAGGCGGTCCGGATCGAGCCGGAATTCATGCTGTGCCCAGGCTGGTTGCGCACCGATGCTCATCGTTTGACGTCTCGCCTGTTGTCCTGAGAGCCGCCGGGCCTTTTGGCCTCTTGCGATCCTCTTACCCTGTTTGCCGGGAGGCTTGTGTTCGCCGCCTCGACAGAACACACCCTAGCGCAAGCCGGCCAATCAGGGCCTAAGGAACGCGGTTAAAAAAGATTGATGGATGAAATGGTTAGCGGAATCCGACTGTGGGCGAGCGGTCTGTCGGAATCCGGCACAGCTTGACCCCTGCGGGTCGGCATGCGAGGGCACCGGGCAGCAGAACCCGGTTTCCGACGACGCCATGACCGCCCATACATCCATTGACGCCCAGCACCCCACGCGCTCGTTTCAGGGCCTGATATTGACCCTGCACGATTACTGGGCGCGGCATGGCTGCGCGATCCTCCAGCCCTATGACATGGAGGTGGGCGCCGGCACGTTCCACCCGGCCACGACGCTGCGCTCACTCGGCCCGCGCCCGTGGAAGGCGGCCTATGTGCAGCCCTCGCGCCGGCCGACCGACGGTCGCTATGGCGAGAACCCCAACCGGCTGCAGCACTATTACCAGTATCAGGTGATCCTCAAGCCCTCGCCGCCGGACCTGCAGGCGCTTTATCTGGGGTCGCTGCGGGCGATCGGGATCGACCCGCTCCTGCACGACATCCGCTTTGTCGAGGATGATTGGGAAAGCCCGACGCTGGGTGCCTGGGGGCTTGGCTGGGAGTGCTGGTGCGATGGTATGGAGGTCTCGCAGTTCACCTACTTCCAGCAGGTCTGCGGCATCGAATGCGCGCCGGTGTCAGGTGAACTGACCTACGGTCTCGAACGGCTGGCCATGTATGTGCAGAACGTCGACAATGTCTACGATCTGAACTTCAATGGCGGCGAGGGCGACGACAAGATCAGCTATGGCGACGTCTTCCTGCAGGCCGAGCAGGAATATTCGCGGCACAATTTCGAATATGCCGATACGGCGATGCTGACCCGCCATTTCGAGGACGCTGAAACCGAATGCCGGGCCTTGCTGGCCGCCGGCGATCCGGGCGATGCCTCCAATGCCGGGCTGCACCAATGTGTCCTTCCCGCCTATGACCAGTGCATCAAGGCGTCGCACGTCTTCAACCTGCTCGATGCGCGCGGCGTGATCTCGGTCACCGAGCGCCAGAGCTACATTTTGCGGGTGCGGGACCTTGCCAAGGCGTGCGGCGAAGCGTTCCTTTTGACCGATGCAGGCGGGGCAAGGGCCGGCCGCTGAACGCGTGGTTACGCATGAGTCCTCGATCGGATCACCCACAATAATGTGACCGGCCTGGCGGCGATTTCAACGATCCGCAGCGCAACCTCTTCGTAAGCCGGAGCATTGGCGTGGAAACACCGCGCCGCTTGTTCTGTCTATGGAGGACCAACCATGCGCAATCTGCTTCTCGGCGCCGCCCTTTCGGTCGGCCTGGCCACTGCACCAGCAAAGGCCGACAACATTGTCGAGGTCGCCCAGGGCGCCGGCACATTCAACACACTGCTCGCGGCCGCCGAAGCCGCCGGATTGGCCGGCGCGCTCGCCAGCGGCGACAATCTGACCGTGTTCGCACCGACCGATGACGCGTTTGCCGCGCTGCCGGCCGGCACGGTCGAAAGCCTCCTCGAGCCGGAAAACAAGGACCAGCTCGCCGCGATCCTGAGCTATCATGTGTTGCCGCGCGAACTGGCGTCCAACCAGTTGCCCGGCCGCACCATCCACATCCGCACCATCAAGGCCGGTGGCGACCGCCTGCTGGCCATCGAAAAGGACGCCCACACGGGCGCCGTTGTTGTCGATGGCGCAAACGTTGTCAGCGCCGACATCCGCGCCGACAACGGGATCATCCATGTCATCGACAAGGTGATGCTGCCCGCGAGCTGACCCCCCTGCTCATAGGGTAGTGTGCCCCGTCCGGCTCTGCCGGGCGGGGTTTTTGCTTGCGTGAACGCGGCCAAGGGCGTTCAATTGCAGCAGTCGACGCGGATCGGGGAGGCGCAGATGACCGCACACGGCCAATTTCACTGGAATGAACTGATGAGCCGCGATGTCGAGAAGGCCAAAACCTTCTATGCGGACACGCTCGGCTGGTCGTTTGAGTCGATGGATATGGGCCCGCAGGGCATTTACTGGGTCGCCATGCACGATGGCGACGCGGTCGGCGGCATGTACGAAATGGCCGGCAGCGATTTCGACGGCATGCCGGAAGCCTGGTGTCCCTACATCGCGGTGGACGATGTGGATGCGCGCGTCGAGAAGGCACGGGCGGCCGGCGCGACCGTGCTGGGTGAACCATTCGACGTTCCGCAAGTGGGACGCATCGCCATGATCCGCGAACCGGGCGGCGCGCTGGTCGGCTGGATTGTGCCGGCGGACCCGCCAGCAGCCTGACACCAATCCGCACCAACCTTTGTCGAAGGAGGGTCCGATGACCGCCCATGGCCTTGTGCACTGGAACGAGTTGAACACCCACGACTCCCAGGCCGCGCGGGATTTCTACGGCACAACGCTCGGCTGGACGTTCGAGCCGATGGACATGCCCGACGGCAGCAAATACTGGCTGATCCGGTCGGGCGATGCGATGGTGGGCGGCATTTTCGAGATGGTTCATCCCGCGTTCGACGGCATCCCCGAACACTGGTTCACCCATTTCGCTGTCGATGATCTCGATGCGCGGCTTGAAAAGGCACGGCAAGCCGGCGCGACGATCACGCGCGAGCCGTTCGATGTGCCGGGCGTCGGCCGTCTCGCCGTGCTGCAGGCGGCCAGCGGCTCCTATTGCGCCTGGATTCAGCCGCAAGAAGCGGTGGAAGCGGGTACGGACGGCAATCCATGACACGGCATGGGGAGATCAACTGGACCGAACTGATCACTGCCGACCCGCAGCAGGCGATGGATTTTTATGGGGCAACGCTCGGTTGGACGTTTGAGGGCGAAACCATGCCCGATGGTCATACCTACTGGATCATCCTGTCGGACGGACGTCCGGTCGGCGGCGTCATGCATCTGGAGGCGAGCTATGCGCCGGCCGATGGCGACCGATGGATGACCTACATCCATGTCGATGATCTCGATGCCGCCGTGGATGCCGCCCGGCGGAAAGGCGCAACAATCATGCGTCCGCCCTGGGCGGTTCCCGGCGTCGGCACGGTCTGCATCCTGCGCCAGCCGGGCGGTGCCATGGTCGGATGGGTGACGCCGGTGGAGCGACCCATGCCAGCGTGACGTGCCGGGGTGACTTGCAGGGCGCTGTTGGCTAGTTTGCCGGCCATCGGGGCGAGCACAAGGGAGACGCGGCATGTTCGGCGGCGGCACCATCACGGCAATCATCATCGTGGCCATCGCGGCCTATGCGATCATCATCTATAACGGGCTGGTCCGCGCCCGACAGATGGTTCAGGAGGCGTGGAGCGGCATCGACGTTCAACTCAAGCGGCGCGCCGACCTGATTCCCAATCTGGTCGAAACGGTCAAGGGCTATGCCGGCCACGAAAAGGACACGCTCGAGCAGGTCACCGAAATGCGCACGCGCGCCCAGAACGTGCCGTCGGGCGATGTGGCCGGACGGGCCGCGGCCGAAAGCATGCTCAGCCAGGCAATCGGCCGGCTGTTCGCCGTGGCCGAGAGCTATCCCGACCTCAAGGCCAACCAGAATTTCGCCGAATTGCAGGACGCGCTGGAGACCACCGAACGCGAAATCCAGATGGCGCGGCGCTACTACAACGGCTCGGCCCGCGAGCTGAACGTCAAGGTCGAGAGCTTTCCGTCCAATCTCGTCGCCAACACCTTCAACTTCGTCCAGGCTGACTATTTCGAGCTGGACGATCCGGGCGACCGCGCCGTGCCGCAGGTGTCGTTCGACAGTTAGGGTCCTGCCCCCTGGTCGCGCCCATGATGATGGAGGTTGAGTGTTGCGCCGCTTTCTCGCCACGCTGATCCTGCTCGCCGCGATGGTGGTCGCGGCGGCTGCCGACGAACGCATTCTCCTGTTCGACAGCGACATCACGATCAATCCCGACGGTACGCTCGATGTGGTCGAGACCATCCGCGTCAACGCCGAAGGCCAGCGCATCCAGCGCGGCATTTTCCGCGATTTCCCGCTGCGGGTCGAAAATGCTGCCGGCCGTGAGGTGCTCGTCGGCTTCGATGTGGTCGGTGTGACCCGCAACGGCGCGCCCGAACCCTATCGGGTTGAGCGCTCCGGCCGTGTCGCCCGCATCTATGTCGGACAGTCCGAAGTCTGGCTGACGCCGGGCGTCCACACCTACACGATCGCTTACCGCACCGATCGGCAGTTGCGCTTTTTCGACGAGCACGACGAGATATTCTGGAACGTCACCGGCAACGCCTGGGCGTTTCCGATTGATTTGGCGCGCGCGACGGTGCGTCTGCCCGGCGAAGCGCGCGCCCAGGATGTCATCTTCTTCACGGGCGGTTTCGGCGGCGCGGGGCGCGACGCACGCTCCGCAAGGGGTGACAACAACCAGACGGTGTTCTTCGAAACAACGGCGGCGCTGGGGCCGAGGGAGGGGCTGACCGTTGGCGTCAAGTTTCCCAAGGGCCATGTCGCCGAGCCCGACCCGGGTCAGTTCTTCCTGCGCGACTTTGCCGGCGAGATCGTCGCGTTTGGCGGGCTGGCGGTTGTCTTCGGCCTCTTCTTGTGGGCCTGGAACCGGGTCGGCCGCGACCCGCCGGAGGCGATCGTCGTGCCACGCTGGGAGCTGCCCGAAAACGTGTCGCCTGCACTGACCCATTACATCGCCAACCGTGGGCTGCGCGGGCAGGGCTTCACCGCATTGTCTGCCGCCGCGCTCAACCTGGCGGTCAAGGGTTATCTCGAACTCGACAATGATGACGGCACGCTGACCATGCGGCGCACGGACACGCCGCTCATGGGCTCGAAACTGCCCGTCGGCGAGCGGGCGCTGGCCGACCGCGTCTCGGCCAATGGCGGCGCGCTGACCGTCAACAAGACGAATGGCGAGCGTGTGAAGCGCATGGCAAACCGCTTCGTTTCGGCGATCGAGGGCGAACATCGCGCCGTCTTCTACAAGTCCAATGTCGGCTACGTCGTCGCGGGGCTGTTTCTGTCGATCATCGTCACGATTGCCGCGCTCGCCTTGAGCGGGCCCGCGGAAACGGTCATTGTGCCGCTGATCCCGCTCGGCTTTGTCGGCATTGTCGTGACCGTCCTTCTGGTCAACGCGGCCAAGAACGCCCGGCGAGGGCTCGGCGGCAAGATAGGCCTCGCATTCACGGTCTTCATCGCCATTTCGCTGATCGTCAATCTGGGCCTGGCCGGCATCGCGGACGGTCTGGCCCTGATCGAAAAACCGCTGCTGGTCGGCCCGCTCATCACCCTTTTGATGCTCAACGCGCTGTTCTTCTTCCTGATGGGTGCGCCGACGCCGCTCGGCCAGACCCGGTCTGCGGAGATCGCCGGCCTCAAACGCTATCTGACCGTCGCCGAGGAAGACCGGATGAACATGCTGGGTTCGCCCGAAATGTCGCCGCAGCACTATGAGACGCTTTTGCCCTACGCGGTCGCGCTGGGCGTCGAAAAGCCTTGGTCGAACGCGTTCCAGAAATGGCTGGCCGCGGCTGCTGCCGCCGGTGTGGCGACGGCGGTCGCCTATCACGGGCCGCGCTGGTATCATGGCAACAGCTTCCGCGCCGATCGGATCGGCGACCAGATGGGCAGTCTGGCGGGTGACCTCTCCAGTTCGATGACCGCGTCCATGCCGGCGCCGAAATCGTCCTCATCGGGCTTTTCGTCCGGCGGTGGCTTTTCCGGAGGCGGTGGAGGCGGCGGCGGTGGCGGCGGCTGGTAAGGGAGACGGCAATGGCCAAGGGCAAGCTGACCGAACAGGCGCCGGTGCTGCTGGTGCGCGATGTCGTCGAAAGTGCCGCCTACTGGCGCGACCGGCTCGGTTTCCAGGAGCGGTTGTGGGGCGAGCCGCCCGGCTTTGCCATCTGTCGGCGCGATGCCTGCTTCGTCATGCTGTCACAGGCGCCCGAAGGCCATCAGATCGTGCCGAACTGGAAGATCGTCGACAAGATGTGGAACGCCTATTTCTGGGTGGATAACGCTAGGGCACTCTATGCGGAATTTCAGGCCAGCGGCGCGCGCATCGATTATTCGCTCTACGAGGCACCCTATGGCGTCCTCGAGTTCGGAATTCAGGATCTTGACGGCCATGACATTGCGTTTGGCCAGGACCTTGACTAACACCGCCGGCGACACCTGACGCCAAAAGCGGTTCCCATGCCCGATCTGCTCATCGAACTCTTCTGCGAGGAAATCCCCGCGCGCATGCAGCGCCGTGCAGCGACCCATCTGCGCGAGGCACTGACCGGCGCGCTGGTCGATGCCGGGCTGACCTATGAGGGCGCGCGCGACTATGTCACGCCGCGCCGGCTGACGCTGGATGTGCGCGGGCTGACGGCGCGCTCCGCGGACACCACCGAAGAGCGCAAGGGACCGCGCGTGGATGCGCCCGAAAAGGCCGTTGCAGGCTTTCTGCGCGGCGCCGGCCTCTCATCGGTCGATGAGGCCGAGATACGGACCGACCCGAAAAAGGGTGACTTCTATGTGGCGATGATCCGGCGCCAGGGCCGCTCGGCCGAAGAGATCGTCGCCGAGGCGATGCCGGCCATCATCCGCGACTTTCCGTGGCCCAAATCGATGCGCTGGGGCGCGCCGTCGGCAGAACCCGGCTCTTTGCGCTGGGTACGGCCGCTCCAGTCGATCCTGTGCACCTTCGGCCCGGAGACCGAGGAACCGGTCGTCATCACCTTCGAGGTGGACGGCATCGGGTCGGGCAATCAGACGCGCGGCCACCGCTTTCATGCGGGCGAACCGTTCGCGGTGCGCCGGTTCGACGATTATGCGGCCGAACTGGAAAAGCGCTTCGTCATCATCGATCCCGAGCGCCGCAAGGAGATGATCGCCGCCGACGCGCGCAATCTCGCCTTTGCCAACGGTGTGGAACTGGTCGAGGACGAGGCCCTTCTGGACGAGGTTGCCGGTCTGGTCGAATGGCCGGTCGTGCTGATGGGCGAGTTCGAGCCAGAATTCCTCGAAATCCCCGACGAGGTCGTGCGCCTGACGATCAAGACCAACCAGAAGTGCTTTGTCTGCCGCGACCCTGCGACGGGCGATCTGACAAACAAATTCGTCTTGGTCGCCAACATCGCGGCCAGCGATGGCGGCGCGGAGATCGCGCGCGGCAACGGCAAGGTGGTGCGGGCAAGGCTCGCCGATGCGCTGCATTTCTGGACAACCGATCAGGCCGATCTGCCCGATCTCGGCAAATACCGGGGATCGGCGGACACATTCGGCCTCGACCTGAAAAAGCCGCTCGACCAGCGCATGGCCAAGCTCGACCATCTGGGCGTGACCTTCCATGCCAAGCTCGGAACGCAAGGCGAGCGCGTCGCGCGCATTGCCGCTCTGGCCGAAGAACTGGCGCCGCTGCTCCATGCCGAGCCTGCCTTGGTCCGGCGTGCGGCCCATCTCGCAAAAGCGGATCTGACAACGGAAATCGTCGGCGAGTTTCCGGAAGTGCAGGGCGCGATGGGCGCCACTTACGCGGTGTTGCAGGGCGAGCATCCATCGGTCGCCCGCGCGATCGAGGATCACTACAAGCCGCTCGGCCCGACCGACAGCGTGCCGACCGATCCGGTCGCGATCGCGGTTGCGCTGGCTGACAAGCTCGATCTTCTGACCGGCTTCTGGGCGATCGACGAAAAGCCGACCGGCTCCAAGGACCCCTATGCGCTCCGCCGCGCCGCGCTCGGCGTGATCCGGATCGTGCTGGAGAACGGGATAAGGCTGCCTTTGGCGCAACACAGTGTTTCGGTCGACCTCCTCTCCTTCTTCCATGATCGCCTCGAGGTCTGGCTGCGCGACAAGGGCGCGCGGCACGATCTGATCGACGCTGTGCTCGGCGAAGACGACGACGACCTGCTGATCATCGTGCGCAAGGTCGAGGCGCTGCAAAAGCTGCTCGACAGTGACGTCGGCGCCAATCTGCGTGTCGGCACCGAGCGTGCGCTCAACATCCTGGCCGCCGAGGAAAAAAAGGACGGCGAGGGCGCGTTCGACCGGCCCGTGGACAGATCGCTCCTGTCCGAACCGACGGAAAAGGAACTCGCCAACGTCATCGAAGCGGTTGCCGGCCATGTCGACGATCATGTCGCGCGCGAGGACTATGAGGGCGCGTTCGCCGTGCTCGCCGAACTTAGGCCGGCGGTCGATGCCTTCTTCGATGGTGTCATGGTCAATGCCGCCGAGCCCGATATGCGGACCAACCGGCTGGCGATCCTCTCGGGCCTGCGTGCGGTCACACGCAAGCTCGCCGATTTCTCGACAATCGCCGGATAGCAAAACGCCCGGTGCGAACCGGGCATTTCAGCGCATCGCAAAGGGCTGCGTCAGCGCAATTGGATGTCGCGCATCACCTCGTCGCGGATCGCGTCCTCGATCAGGATCTGCCGCATCCGCTCATTGTCGATGGTGCCGATGCCGCCGCTGCGCGAATAGAGCGGCTCGTCATCATCGTCTTCGACCTCGGCGCGATCATTGTCGGGTTCCCCGGGCGCATCCTCGGTCATCGGCGCGTTGAGGACCACGGGCGGCGGCGTCCCGAACGGCGTCGAAACAGCGGCAGCGTCGTCGCCCGGCGTATCATCAAACTCGAAGAAGAGGACCGAGGGCAGGGCGCTGTCCTCGTAGATCGTATATCCGGCGGTGGCGGGCGCGGCCATGATGGCGCAGAGCGCGGTTCCCGCAGCGAGTGCAGACAGGCGGTTTTTCATGGAGCCCATTCCCGGTTTTCGTGTATGACCGCCGGCAAGATTATGCCCATGTGGTTGAGATGGTGTTGCCCGACGTGGCTAACGAAACATTAACCCGCGCCCGCCCGTCCGCCTCCGTGATCGTGCCCGCGGACGGTCGGGGCGTGGACCGCGCCGCGCGCCTTCTGGCCGGTGGCGGTATTGCCGCGCTGCCGACGGAAACGGTCTACGGCCTTGCCGCCGACGCGACCAATGGCGAGGCGGTGGCGCGCATCTTCGAGGCCAAGCGGCGGCCGCGCTTCAACCCGCTGATCTGCCATGTCGATGGGCCTGCCATGGCGCGGCGCTTTGCCCGGTTCGGGGACCTTGCCGAGCGGCTGGCCGACCGGTTTTGGCCCGGGCCGCTGACCCTTGTGGTGCCGCTAGCCGAAGGCGCCGCCATCCATCCGCTGGTGACGGCCGGGCTCGACACCGTGGCGGTGCGCATGCCGCGTGGTGTCGCGCGCGATGTGATTGCCGCCCTCGGCAGCCCTGTCGCCGCGCCCAGCGCCAACCGCTCCGGCAGGATCAGCCCGACGACGGCGCGCGCGGTGCGCGACAGCCTGGGCGATGAGGCGCCGCTGATCCTTGATGCCGGCCCGGCGCGTGTCGGTGTCGAATCCACCATCATCGATCTGTCGGGCGATAGGCCGGTCTGCCTGCGGCCGGGCGGCATTGCCCTGGCCGACATCGAGCAGGTGATCGACCAGCCTGTGACGCGCGCCGACGCCGATGCCGCCATCAGCGCGCCGGGCATGCTGCGCTCGCATTATGCGCCGGGGTTGCCGGTGCGGTTGAACGCGACGGACGTGCGGCCCGGCGAAGCGCTTCTTGCCTTCGGGTCCGGCAGGATCGCCGGAGCCGGAAGCGCGGTTGCTGGCGTCAACCTGTCGCCTTCCGGCGATCTCACCGAGGCGGCCGCCAACCTGTTTGCCATGCTCGATGAGCTCGACAGGTCCGGCGCTGCGGCCATCGCCGTCATGACGATACCCGCCGATGGTCTCGGCGAAGCGATCAATGACCGGCTGGCCCGCGCCGCAGCACCGCGCGAGACGCCATGAAGGACGATCTTCGCAGCCGGTTCATCGCCATCGTCGGCAATGCCCATGCGGCAACCGCCGATGACGAGATCGCGCCGCATTTGCGCGAATGGCGCGCCCGCTGGACCGGCGCCGCCGCCGCAGTTCTCAAGCCGGGCACCACCGCCGAGGTCGCCGCGATCCTGAAGCTTGCCAGCGAAACCGGTACGCCAATCGTTCCGCAGGGCGGCAATACCGGTCTTGTCGGCGGGCAGATACCCGACGCCTCGGGCGACGCCATCATCGTCTCGACAACGCGTCTCAACCGCATTCGCGCCATCGATCCGGACGGCGACACGATGACGGTGGAGGCTGGCGTGGTCCTCCAGACCATTCAGGAAACCGCCGACGCAAACGACCGCCTCTTTCCGCTGTCGCTGGCCGCGCAGGGCTCGGCCCAGATCGGCGGCAATCTGTCGACCAATGCGGGCGGCACCGGCGCGCTCGCCTATGGGGTCGCCCGCGATCTGTGCCTTGGTCTTGAAGTCGCGCTGCCAACCGGCGAAGTGCTCGATGATCTCAACCGGCTGAAGAAGAACAATACGGGCTACGACCTGCGCGATCTGTTCATCGGCGCCGAGGGCACGCTGGGCATCATCACCGCCGCCGTGCTGAAACTCCACCCCAAGCCGCGCGGGCGTGCGGCGGCGTTTCTCGCCGTGCCGTCGCCGCAGGCCGCGCTCTCCTTCTTCCGGCAGGCCCGGACCCGCTGCGGCCCGTCACTGACCACGTTCGAACTGATGGCGCGCATGGGCATCGACTTCACGGTCCGTCACATGCATGGCGCCCGCGATCCGCTCGATCAGGCCCATCCCTGGTATGTGCTGATCGAGCTGTCATCGGGCCGGTCGGAGGCGGACGCGCGGGCCGAACTCGATCATCTGGTCGAAACCGGTTTCGGCGGGGGAACGCTGGTGGATGGCGTTGTCGCCGAAAGCGAGGCCCAGCGCCTGTCGCTATGGCATCTGCGCGAGGCCATGTCCGAAAGCCAGATCCCGGAAGGCGGATCGATCAAGCACGACATCTCCGTGCCGGTTACGGCCATCCCGGCGTTCCTTGACGGAGCGGGCAAGGCGGTGGCGGCCATCGTGCCGGACGCGCGTCCGTGCCCGTTCGGACACATGGGTGACGGCAATCTGCACTACAACATCTCGCAGCCGGTTGGTTGGGAGAAGGCGGACTTTCTCGCGCTGACGGACCGGATCACACCGGCCGTCCATGCCATCGTCCGCGCCCATGACGGCTCGATCTCCGCCGAGCATGGCATCGGACAGATGAAGCGCGACGAACTGGCCGAAGTGAAATCGCCGGTCGCGCTCGACCTGATGCGGCGGATCAAGACGGCCTTCGACCCGGCCGGCATCATGAACCGCGGCAAGGTGCTGTGACGGTGACGGCCGGAACCCTGATCGACCGGCCACCTGCTTCGATGCCGATGCGCAGTCTTGTGCGCAGTTTTTGGTACTGCGCCATCGATCTGCCTTTTGCGAGCGAGCGCGTTCTGCCCATCGCCAATGTGCAGCTCGTGTTCGACCTGCGCCCTTCGCGCGGGCAGGGGTCAAGGGCAATCGTCGTCGGTCCCGCGACAGAGCCGCAAACCGTCGCCACGGACTGGATGCGGCGATCCGCCGGCGCGGTTCTGAACGTGGCGGCCGCCCGCGCCGTCATCGGATGTCCGGTGCGCGAGCTGCGCGACGCGGCGACCGACCTGTCGGCGATCTGGGGCCGAGTTGCACAAAAGCTGTGCGACAGGCTCGCCTCCGCGCCCACGCCCCAGGCGGCCCTTGATCGGCTCGAGGCGGAACTTGCCGCGCGCGCGGCTGCGGCGCCAGCGCCGGCCCCTTCGGTTCGCCACGCTGCCGCCATGCTTGCCCGGGGCGCTCCTGTGGGGATGGTGATCGACCGGATTGGCATGTCCCGTTCGACGCTGGTTCGACGGTTTGACGAGGAGGTGGGCCTTTCGCCGAAACGCTGGGCCGGCCTTGTACGGTTCCAGCGCGCCGTTGGTCTGCTGGCGGTCGGCGACGGCGACCTTGCCGACATCGCCGCATGCTGCGGCTATGCGGACCAGGCCCACATGACACGCGACTTCCGACGGTTCGGTCAGGTCACACCGGCAACATACCTGCCGCGTTCGCAGGCCGAACCCAATCACATCGCCAATTGAACGTTTTGTTCAAGAGAAGCGGCGTCGTGGGGTGCATGATGCGCACATGTCAAACACAGTCACACCAAGGCTTATCGTTATCGGCGCGGATCGCGCCATCGATTTCTACCAACACGTGTTCGGCGCCAAATTGGTCGAGCGCTATGCCGATGGTGACGGTCACGTCGTCCATGCCGCGCTTGATTTCGGCCAATCGGTCGTCTCGATCGCCGAAGCGCGCGAGGCGTGGAACAATGTCGCGCCAACCATGCTCGGCGGCACGCCGGTCATTCTTGATCTGATCGTCGACGATGCCGATGCCGTCGGCGCGCGCTTGACCGAGGCGGGGGCCGAGACCGTCTTTCCGATCGCCGACCAGTTCTACGGTCATCGCGAGGGGCGCTTTCGCGACCCGTTCGGTCATCTCTGGATCATAACGACGATTGTCGAACAGTTGTCGGCGGAGGAAATCGAGCGGCGCATGGCCGGGGCCTGATCCGGCCACATCGGCCAGTTTCCGGCGCGTTCACTCGTCGTCGCGCGCTGGCCGGTATTCGCCCGTCACCGGATCGCGGACCAATGTTCCGACCGCTTTTGTCTTGGCTTCCTTCTCGGCCCGGCGCACACGGGCCGACACTTTCTCGGCTTCGCGCACGAACGCCTTGTAGCCCAGATAACCGACGACGGCCACGGCGGCAAAGAACAGAAGCTGGGGCACGGTCATCTCCCTTTTCGGTTCGCTCAAAGGCCGTACCGGTTCCAAAGAGCACGTTCCTCCAACGCCGACAAGAGACCGCTTGCCGCATGCGATGTCAGCGCCGAGGGATCGAGCCCGCCCAGTCCGGTCACGCCGGGCTGCGGGCGGCGACCAAACAGGCCGCGCGGCATGGTCACAAGGCGCATCTGCGCCTTGTCGCCGAAACGCTGTTTGATGAAGCCGCGCATGTCGCCCAGATGATCGACAAGACCCCGTTCCTGGGCGCTGTTGCCGGCCCAGAAACGACCGGTGAACAGGTCGGGATCGTCGCTCAGCTTGTCGCCGCGCCGTTCCTTGACCAGATCGATGAAGGTCTGGTGCACTTCGAGCTGCAGCGCTTTCAGCCGTTCGACATCGTCTTCCTGTTCCGGCTGGAACGGATCGAGCGTCGATTTGTTTTGGCCTGCGGTGTAGACGCGCCGCTCGACGCCGATCTTCTTGATCGCCTCGGTGAAGCCGAACCCGGCTGAAATCACGCCGATCGAACCGACGATCGAGGACGGGTCGGCGATGATCTCGTCGCCGGCAACCGCGATCATGTAGCCGCCCGATGCCGCGACATCCTCGGTGAAGACCAGAACCGGCTTGTTCTTTTCCTCGGCGAGGTCACGGATGCGCTTGTAGATCAGCCGCGACTGGACGGGCGATCCGCCCGGCGAGTTGACGCTGATCGCCACCGCCGGCGCCTGCTTGACGGCAAAGGCCCGCTCGAGCGCCGGCGCCACGCCAGCCAGCGACAAGGCCGGCTGGAGCGGCGATCCGCCGGGTGAGATCATCCCGCGCAGGCGCACGACCGGAATGATCGGAACCGACTTGCGGAAGCGCGCCGGCAGCAAACGCGACATGAATTCTTTCAAGGCAAACCCCTTTATGGCGTCCGAGCCCTATGTAAGCGGCCAAAGCCGCGGTGCAATGGGAGAAAGCCGGTTGGTTCCATCATCATGTGCCGATAGGATGGCGGTTGACCCCGGCCACGCGGCGCCGCAGGAGCATAATTGACGTTTACGTAAAAAGTCGTTAGCGCTGCGCGAAACGCGCATTGTGCCGCGCCGCGACTGCTAAGGGAGGCATTCATGTATCGGGCACCGGTCGACGAGATCACCCACGCGCTCAAGGCGGTTTCCGGCCTTGGGGAAGCGATCGACAACGGCAGGGCCGGCGATCTGTCGGCCGATCTGGTCGATGCGATCCTGGAAGAAGCGGGCAAGTTCGCCACCGACCGGATCGCGCCGTTGCATCTGCCGTCGGATCGCGAGGGCGCGCGGCTGGAAGACGGGCACGTCACGACGCCCGAAGGTTGGAAGCAGGCTTATCTGGACTGGATCGAAGGCGGCTGGAACGCTTTGCCCGGTCCCGAGAGCCATGGCGGTCAGGGGCTTCCCATGTCGCTTGCCATGGCGGCCATGGAAATGTGGAACTCCGGCTCGATCGCTTTTGCTCTCTGCCCGACGCTGACCATGGGCGCTGTCGAGGCGCTCGAAAAGCACGCCACGGACGAACTGCGCGCCACCTATCTGGAAAAGCTCGTCTCCGGCGAATGGACCGGCACGATGAACCTGACCGAGCCGCAGGCCGGTTCCGATCTTGGCGCTTTGAAGACGCGCGCCGAGCCGGTCGGTGACGGCACGTACCGCATCTTCGGCCAGAAGATCTACATCACCTATGGCGAGCACGACATGACGAACAATATCGTCCATCTTGTGCTCGCGCGCCTGCCCGATGCCCCGGCGGGAACGCGCGGCATCTCGCTGTTTCTGGTGCCGAAAGTTCTGGTCAATGAGGATGGCACGCCCGGTGCCCCCAACGACGTGTTCTGCAACGGGCTCGAACACAAGCTGGGCATTCACGCTTCGCCCACCTGCACGATGATTTTCGGCGACGGCAAGCATGGTGAAACGCCGGGCGCCATCGGCTGGCTGATCGGCGAGGAGAATCGCGGTCTGAACTGCATGTTCACCATGATGAACAATGCACGTCTGGCCGTCGGCATTCAGGGCGTCGCCCTGGCCGAAGCGGCCACGCAGAAGGCCATCGCCTATGCCAATGAGCGCACACAGGGGCGTGCGCCGGACTGGGAGGGCGAGGGCATGAGCCCGATCGTTCATCACCCGGACGTGCAGCGCAACCTTCTGACGATGAAGACGCTGACCGGCGCGGCGCGTGCGATCTGCTACGCCTGTGCGCACGCCATCGACATGTCCCGCACCGGAACCGAAGAGGAAAAACGGTTCTGGAACGAGCGCGCTGGTCTTCTGACGCCGATCGCCAAGGCTTTTTCCACCGATATCGGCTCGGACGTGGCGTCGCTCGGCGTTCAGGTGCATGGCGGCATGGGCTTCATCGAGGAAGCGGGCGCCGCCGTCTTCATGCGCGATGCACGCATCACCCAGATCTATGAGGGCACCAACGGCATCCAGGCGATCGATCTGGTCCAGCGCAAGCTGCCCATGTCCGACGGCGCGTGTGTTGCCGCCTATCTCGACGAACTTGACGGCGTTCTGGACAAGCTGCGCGCCTCCAACGACACGCGCTTCGGCGAGGCCGGTCGCTATCTGGAAGCCGCAATGGCCGATCTGCGCGCCGCAACCGACTGGATGATGGCGAAGATGGCTGACGGCGAAACGCAGGCGGTGCTCGCCGCAGCGACACCTTACCAGCATTTGTTCGGGCTGACTGCCGGCGGCATCTACCTGGTCAAGGGCGCGCTCGGATCCGCCAACGGCATCGATCGCGCCTCTCCCGCCCGCTTTTATGCGGAAAATCTGGTCGGCCAGTCCGGCGCCTTGCGCGACCGGGTCGAACAGGGCGCGGCAAGCCTGGCCGCGGCCGGTCAAGCGCTGGTGGCCTGACATGAACGTGGCACCCGATACCAAAGAGCAGCACATGCTCGTCTCGCGCGAAGGCGCGGTCCAGATCGTCCGTTTCAACCGGCCCGACAAGAAGAACGCGATCACACGCGCCATGTATGCCACGCTTGCCGGTGCGCTGGCCGACGGTGAAGCCGACGAGGCGGTGCGCTGTCATGTCATCCTCGGCCATCCGGGCGCCTTTACGTCCGGCAACGATCTGGCCGATTTTCTTGCCTTTGCCACCACCGGCGAAATGGGCACCGAGGTGCTCGATCTGCTGCGGCTTTTGCCCACGCTAAAAAAACCGGTCGTTTCCGGCGTCGACGGGCTCGCCATCGGCATCGGCACGACGCTGCACCTGCATTGCGACCTGACCTTTGCGACGCGCCGGTCGGTCTTCAAGACGCCGTTCGTCGATCTGGCGCTCGTCGCCGAGGCGGGGTCGAGCATGCTGGTCCCTGCCATCATGGGCCATCAGCGCGCGTTCGCGCTTCTGGCCATGTGCGAGGATTTTTCCGGTCAAGACGCGGCCGATGCCGGCCTGATCTGGAAAGTGGTCGCCGAAGACGAACTGGAAAGCGCGGTTATGGAGGCGGCGAACGCGTTGGCCGCCAAGCCGCCCAAGGCGCTGGCCCTGACCAAGCGGCTGATGAAGGGCGACACCAAGGCGCTGGAAGCGCGGATTGCCGAGGAGGCCGAACTGTTCGCCGCCCAGCTCCAGTCCGACGAGGCACGGCAGGCCTTCATGGCCTTCATGGCGCGCAAGAAGTAGGCGGTTTGCACGGCGCTTGTTTTTGAAGGCTTTGTTTGCCGGCGTCAGCGCGCCAGCAGCGCCACGGTCTCGACATGGGGCGACCAAAGGAACTGGTCGATCGGCGTGATCGAGACGATCCGGTGGCCGCCGGCGGTCAGGATGGCGAGATCACGTGCCAGCGTTAGCGGATTGCAGGAAACGGCGGCCACCCGCCCCACGCGGGACGCGGCGATCTGGTGCGCCTGCGCCTCGGCTCCGGCGCGCGGCGGGTCGAAGACGAGACCGTCGAAACCATCCAGTTCTTTTGCCGTGACCGGACGCATGAAGAGATCGCGCCGTTCGGTCGTCACACGGCGCAGTTTCTGGCCCGTCGCCGCACGCCAGCCGGCATCGAGCGCGGCCAGCGAGGTGCGGTCGCCTTCGACGGCGTGAACGCGGGCAAACCGGGCGAGTGGGAGCGCAAACGTGCCGCATCCTGAAAAGAGGTCAGCGACCGACTTGGCGCCCTGCATGTGACCGCAGACCTGATCGCGCATGGCCGCTTCGGCATCCGCCGTTGCCTGGATGAACCCGCCCGGCGGCAGCGCGACCGCGATCCCATTGAAAGACACGAGCGGCTTGCGCGTTTCGGCAAGCACTTCGCCGCGCGCCGTCAGCCGCGCCAGATTGGCTTTCAGTGCAATGCCGATCGCCGCCCGCCGCGCGGGCTCGGTGAGCGCGAAATCGCCGGCAACCGCCACATCGAGCCCCGTGCGTGTGACCGTGACCGTCATCGAGGCCGGCTTCGCCGACGCTTTCATGACCGGCAGAACGGCCTTGGCCAGCGCCTTGAGCGCGCCGCGCGCTTTCACGAGAACCGGATCGACAACATGGCATTCAGCGATGTCGACGACGGCATGGCTGCCCGCCCGCTGGAAACCGAGTTGCACACCCTCCGGCCGCCGCAGCACGGAGAAGGTCGCTCTCCGGCGTGTGGCCGGCGTTCCGCGTACCAGGTCCGCAACATCGGCGTCGATCCCCTGCCGGCCAAGTGCATCGACCACCAATTGCCGTTTCCATGTTTGGTAAGGCGCATCGGCCCAGTGCTGGACGGAACAGCCGCCGCAATCGCCAAAATGCGGACATGGCGGAGGCACCCGCTCGGCCGCCGGTATCAGGATTTCGACATCATGGGCGCGCCCGCTGCCGACCGTTGCACGAACGCTCTCGCCGGGCAGGGTGCCCGGCACATAAACGGTTCGGCCGTCATGATCGGCGAGGCCATCGCCCTGCGCCCCCATGGCGGTGATCGTCAGCGTCTCAGCCATCCTTGGCGCCCCATAGCAGGAACTCCGCATTGCCGTCGCCGCCGGCAATGGGCGAGGGGATCACCGCCTTTTGCGACCATCCGGGCCGGGCGTCGAGCCAGGTGGCAATGCCGTCGGCTGCACCTTCTGCGTCTTCAACGGCAACCAACCCGCCCTTGCCGACACGATCGCGGCCGACCTCGAACTGGGGTTTCACGAGCGCGACCAGATGGGCACCCGGCGCGGCGAGATCGAGCGCGGCCGGCAGGGCGAGTTTCAGCGAAATGAAGCTGACATCGCTGACGATCACCCAAGGCCGGTCGCCCGCCAGATGATCGGCCTTGAGATCGCGTGCATTGAGCCCTTCTGTC
Organism: Roseitalea sp.; assembly: GCA_017642895.1. Lineage (GTDB taxonomy): Bacteria > Pseudomonadota > Alphaproteobacteria > Rhizobiales > Rhizobiaceae > Roseitalea. The sequence goes on along the minus strand of JAEPON010000007.1, from coordinate 54,253 downwards.
AGGTGCACGCGCCGGTCCGTGGCCAGTGCCCGGTCCATCTGGCCGTGCCCGACATCGATGGCATGGACCTTGGCCGCACCGGCTTCCAGCAACGCTTGCGTGAACCCGCCGGTTGACGCGCCGATATCGAGACAGATCGCGTCGGTCACCGGAACAGGGAACGCGTCGAGCGCCGCTTTCAGCTTCAGCGCCGCCCGCGAGACATAGGGCGATGCCGGATCGGCAACGGCGATCTCGGTCTGGTTCGTGCAAAGATGGGCGGGCTTGGTGACGGTTTGACCATCGACGGTCACCGTGCCGCGCATGATCGCATCGCGCGCCCGTGCCCGCGTCGCGAACAGGCCACGTGTTACCAGTGTTCGATCGAGCCGTTGGCGGAGTGTGTCATCGATGGCGCGCATGCCACCTCTTCGCCGAGCTGGTCTCTGCGCGCAAGCCTCACCTGTCAGGTCTCACCAGTCTTGGGTGGCCGCAACAAGAAGGGAACCGCCATACACAATCCGCACCGGCCGGTCGGGAATCTGCCGGGCAACCGGCTCATGGAAAAGTGCAAAAGCGGGGCCGCTGAAAGGGGTCAGGGCCGGCAGCACGGTCGGTGTTGCGTGTTCCACCGAGTGCGTGTGAAAGACGTCGGTCGCGGTAACGAGAGCAGCGTCCAGGTCCATGCTGCCGCGTATCGTACCCATCCTTTGCGCCACCTGTTCGGCGGCACCGCGATCGATTGCCGCGTCGTGGCGGGGACCGGAAGCGGCCGGTATCGTACCGGCAAGCAGCATCGCGGCCATGGCGGCCAAACATATCCGTCTTTTTGTGCGCGGTGCTGCCATGCCCGGTCCCGTCCCCTTCGCGCAAACAGATAGCTGACGGGCGTTGAAACCGGGCAAAGGAACGCGGTGAAAATCCGCTCAACCGGCAGGGTGAAGAAATGGCAAACGGTGGGCGCGGAAACCTCAAGACGGCAGGGGAATGAACTCCTCCTCGTCGCCGGGAACGATGTCGAAACGCCCCGATTTCCACTCCTGCTTGGCCTGTTCGATCCGTTCCTTGGATGACGAGACGAAATTCCACCATATGTGGCGGGGGCTTCCGATCGACGCGCCGCCAAAGACCATGAACGATGCACCGGCCGCCGACTTCACGACGATCTCGTCACCGGGCCGGAAGACCAGAAGCTGGTCGCCGGTGAACGCGTCGCCAGCAATGATGATCGTGCCGTCAATGACATAGATGGCGCGTTCCTCGGTGTCGGCCGGAATGTCGATCTCGCCGCCGGCGGGCAGCGTCACGTCCACATAGAGCGTCTCGGAGAACTGCGTCACCTGCGATGTCGCGCCATGGAAGGCGCCGATCAGCACTTTGGCATGGGCCCTTTCGCCATCGATGATGCCCATCGTATCGCCGGCCGTGTTCTCGAAGGCGGGTGCTATTTCTTCCCGGCCGTCAGGCAGGGCGAGCCAGGTCTGAAGGCCCGACATGGACCGCGTCGTCGATCGCAATTCCTCCGGCGAACGCTCCGAATGAACGATGCCGCGCCCGGCGGTCATCAGATTGATGTCGCCCGGCGCGATGACCATTTCCGTGCCCAGCGAATCGCGGTGCCGGATCGTGCCGTCAAAAAGATAGGTGACGGTCGAAAGCCCGATATGCGGATGCGGGCGCACATCGACCGCTTCGCCGGGACGGAACACGGCCGGCCCCATCCGGTCAAAGAAGATGAACGGGCCGACCAGCTTGCGCTGGCGCGAGGGCAGCGCCCGGCGCACCTTGAAATCGCCAATGTCCTTGGCGTTGGGGATGATCAGTTCTTCGAGCGCATCGCAGGCGAACGAATCGCCGGCCTTGGGGTCGGTTCCGGGAAAAAAGCTCATGGCGGCACCTGCTGGTTGGGGGCTGTCTTGCAGGCAAGATAGCCCGCCAGGTCGCAAATACCATCGTGCCGGCGGGCGACACAGCGTTCACCGATCAACTGGCGTCAGTCGCCCAGCGGCTCGGTCCCCGTTGGCTGGCCGTCCCGTCCGGTCTTGATCTTTTCGATCTTCAGTTCGGCGGCTTTCAGCAGCGTGTCGCACCGCGCCCGCAACGCCTCGCCGCGTTCATAGATCGCGATGCTCTCTTCGAGCGCCACATCGCCGCGCTCCAGCCGGTCGACGATCTTTTCGAGTTCCTCAAGCGCCTTTTCGAAGGAAAGGCCCGTGACATCGTCGTTCGGATCGGTCTCGCTCATCATCTATCCCCACATCAGGCGCTGAATGTGCGTGCCGGCCGATGCGGCCAGGCCCTGAAGGTCATAGCCGCCCTCCAGCACGCTGACCAGCCGGTTGTCGGCATGCCGTCCCGCCGCTTCGATCAGCCGGCCCGTGGCCCAGTCAAAATCATTTTCGACCAGATTGATGTTGGCCAGCGGATCGCGGTGGTGGGCGTCGAACCCCGCCGAGATGACGATGAGGTCGGGCCTGAATGCGTCGATGGCTTTCAGCACCCGCTCCCGGAACGCGTCGCGGAATGCTTCCCCGCCGTCGCCCGGCGACAGCGGCGCGTTGCAGATGGTGCCATGTTCGCCGGTTTCGCCCTTTGCGCCGGTGCCCGGATAAAGCGGCATCTGGTGGGTGGAGCAGTAAAAAACACTCGCATCGTCCCAGAAGATGTCCTGCGTGCCGTTTCCGTGATGCACATCCCAGTCGACAATGGCAACCCGTTCGGCGCCATGGGCGGCTTGCGCGTGCCGTGCCGCGATGGCCGCCGTGTTGAACAGGCAGAACCCCATCGCGGTCTCTTTTTCGGCATGGTGGCCCGGCGGGCGTGCCGCGACGAACGCATTGTCGAACGTTCCGTCGAACACGCCGTCCACGGCGACCATCGCCGCGCCGATCCCGTGCAGCGCCGCCTCCATGCTTTTGGGGCCGGCCACGGTGTCGGCATCGACGCGCGCCAGCCCGTCTTCGGGGATCTGCGCCTTGATTCTCGCGAGAAAGCTCTCCGGGTGCGCCAGAAGGACGGCGCATTCATCGGCGCGCGGCGCCTCGGCGCGGTCGAGTTCCGCGAACGCATCGGCCGTCAATGCCTCTTCAAGCGCGCGCAGCCGGTCAACGCGCTCGGGATGTCCCGGTGGCGTGACGTGTTGCTTGAAGATCGGATGCTCGAAATAGCGTGTGGCCATGGCTGCAAGGTAGGGACTTGGCGCGCCCGCCGCCACAATGGCGCATCGCCGCTCGGCTTTATCCACCGCCGAATCGACGAGGCTCAAGGCTCGATGACGAGCAACTGTCCGTCTTGCGTCGCCGTGATGAGGCGGCCGGCCACCGCGATGATGGCCTTGTCGATGGGCGCCGGCAAAGCGATGTCGGCCGCGTCCGAAAGCGGTGCACGCAGCGAGCGCCGGTCCTGCGAGGGAATGTAGAGCCTGCCATCGAGAACCGCCGACAGGCCCAGTTCGCGCGAGCCGATCAGATGGTTGGAGAGATTGCGCGCGATGTCGTTGCGCTCGGTGACGCTGCCATCCGCCGCCATCGTCACGGTGAATAGCCGCCCGCCAATATGCGGCGTGCGCACGCCGACGATCGTGCTGCCGCCCTCGCCCGTGCCGGCCGGAACGATCGCGGCGATATTCAGCCACCGGTTTGGCCGGCCATTCTCGCTCGATGAGGTGATTTCGACCAGTTCGCCCGCGCGCAGGCCGTAAATGACGACCGCCGCGCCGCCGGACTGCGATGCCCGGATGGTGATCACTTCGTTTGTGCCGTCGCCGTCCAGATCGCGGATGCGCGGCGTGATGTCTTCGAACACCTGTTGTTCGGGCAAAACGAACTCAACCGCGTTGCCGTCAAGGGTTTCTGCGGCCAGCGATCCGCCTTCGATGGCATCGCCCAGAACGCCATGGGCGTATCGATCGGTCGGCTGCCCATACCAGGCGCGGACGATGTCGCCCGCCGGCGCGGTGGCAACAAACCCGTCTGGCAGGGCGCCGTCCGGCGCGCGTACGGGCAGGCCGCGAATGACACCGGGGCTGAGACAGATGCCGCCGTCGCAATCGCCTGGTTCGATGCGCAGCGTGCCGCGCTCGGTTTCGGCGTAGCTGCCGCGCGGTGTCTGGACGATGGCGGTGACGGCGCCTTCGGTCTCGACGGCGGTCACGGTCTGGGCGGCCGATGGTGACGACAACGCCGCCAGCAAGATCACGGCGATGCCGGCGCGGCGCATTCAGCCCTCCAGCCGCTCGGTCGAAACAATCCGGATGCCGAAGCCTTCAAGGCCCACATAGCGGCGCTCACGGGTTGAGTAGAGCCGGATGGACGCCACGCCGAGATCGCGCAGGATCTGCGCGCCAAGGCCGATTTCGCGCCACTGGTTTTCCCGGTCGCGCGCCTCGGCATGGTCTTCGGTCAACGGCCTTGAACTGTGATGGGCGACACCCACAGACCCTTCGCGCAGATAGACGACCACGCCGCGGCCGTGCTCGGCGATCATCCGTTCGAGCACCGACACGGGGTCTCGTTCGCGCCCGAACACGTCATCGATCACGCTTTCAAGGTGCAGCCGGACGGGCACTTGCTGGCCGTCGCGAATGTCGCCGGCGACGATCGCAAGATGTTGCATCGGGTCCCAGGGCAGCGTGTAGGCATGGGCGGTGGCTGGCCCGGCGGCCGTCTCCACATGGCTTTCATCAACCCGCTCGACCAGCGTTTCCTGCCGCTGCCGGTAGGCGATCAGATCGGCAACTGACACCATCTTCAAGCCATGCGCCTCGGCGAAACCGGTCACCTGCGGTCCGCGCATCACCGTGCCGTCATCATTGACCAGTTCCGAGATCACGCCGATGGGCGGCAGGTCGGCCAGACGGCAAAGGTCCACGGCCGCTTCGGTATGGCCGGACCGCATCAGCACGCCGCCCTCGCGCGCTACAAGCGGAAAGATGTGGCCGGGCCTGTTGAAGTCCTCGGCTGCCGCGTTGGGATTGGCCAGGTTGCGCACCGTGGCCGTGCGGTCGTCGGCGGAGATGCCGGTGGTCGTGCCATGCCTGTAATCGACCGAGACGGTGAAGGCGGTGCCCTTGGCGTCGGTGTTCTCGGCGACCATTGGCGCAAGGTTCAGCCGTCTGGCTTCTTCAGGCGGCATCGGCGCGCAGACAATGCCCGATGTGTGCCGCACGATGAAGGCCATCTTCTCGGGCGTGGTGTGCACGGCCGCAACGATCAGGTCACCCTCGTTTTCGCGCCCGTCATCATCCATGACGACGACGATCTCGCCTCTTTCGAAGGCGCGGAGCGCCTCGACCACGCTGGCCTGATCGTAATTCATCGCAATGTCCTCAAATCCGGCCGGTCTGGCCGCGGTGCCGCAGGTAATGGTCGGCAATGGCGCAGGCGACCATCGCTTCGCCGATCGGAACCGCGCGGATGCCAACGCACGGATCGTGCCGGCCCTTGGTCTGCACGTCGACTTCCTCGCCGGATTTGGTGACCGATTTGGTGGGCGTCAGGATCGACGAGGTGGGCTTGACCGCGAACCGCGCAACCACCGGCTCGCCGGTCGAAATGCCGCCCAGAACGCCGCCCGCCTTGTTGGTAAGGAACACCGGCTTGCCGTCATCGCCGATGCGCATCTCGTCGGCATTGTCTTCGCCGCGCAAAGTCGCCGCCTCGAACCCGTTGCCGATCTCCACGCCCTTGACCGCGTTGATCGACATCAGGTGCGAGGCGATGTCCTGATCGAGCTTGGCATAGATCGGCGCGCCGAGCCCGGCGGGCACGCCCGTCGCCACCACTTCGATCACCGCACCGACGGACGAGCCGTCCTTGCGGATCGCGTCGAGATAGTCGGCGAACCGGTCGACCGCCCCGGGATCGGGGCAGAAGAACGGGTTTTGGTCGACCGCATCCCAGTCCCAGTTGGCTCGGTCGATCCGTTCGGTGCCCATCGCAACGAGCGCGCCGCGCACCTGCATGCCCGGAACGACCTTGCGCGCCAGCGCGCCGGCGGCGACCCGGGCCGCGGTCTCGCGCGCCGATGACCGCCCGCCGCCACGATAATCGCGCAGGCCGTACTTCGTGTCATAGGTGAAATCGGCATGGCCGGGCCGGTAGCGCGTCTTGATCTCCGAATAGTCCTTGGAGCGCTGGTCGGTGTTTTCGATCAGCATGGAGACGGGCGTGCCGGTGGTGATCAGCGTGTCCGGCTCGTCCTCGTCTGGGACGAAGCCCGAAAGGACGCGCACCTGGTCGGCCTCGCGGCGTTGCGTGGTGAATTTCGATTGGCCCGGCTTGCGCTTGTCGAGAAACGACTGGATTTCGACGGCTGTGAAGCGGATGCCCGGCGGGCAGCCATCGACGATGCAGCCGAGCGCCGGCCCGTGGCTTTCGCCCCAGGTCGTGACACGAAACAAATGACCGAATGTGTTGTGCGACATGATGGGTTCCGGAGTTCACCGGGCTTGTAGACGAGCCGCGCCGCGATGCAAAGCCGGTCAGCGCAGCCAGCGGCCGGCCTGTCCGTCAAAACGGTAGATATTGTCCTGGGGAATGCGTCCGCGCACGGCCGTATCGCCTTCAATGGCTTCGATGAGGTGGCGCGTGCCACGAATGATGCCGCCATGGGTGACAATCAGGCTGGGACTTTCCAGACGCTCGAGAAAACGCCGGACGCGGTGAACGGCCAGCGCATAACTCTCGCCGCCGGGCGCCACGAAGTTCCATTTGTCCGCCTTCCGCGCGGCGACCAGATGCGGCACCTTTTTGCGCAGCTCGTCCAGTTTGTGGCCTTCCCAATCGCCGAAAGTCACCTCTTTGAGATCATCGTCCAGTTCGTAGCCGCTCGGTGCAAGGCCGAGCCCTTCGCGCAGGATATCCATGGTCGTTCGGGTGCGCGACAGGGGGCTGGCCACAAAGCGCCAGCCGGACCAGTCATCGCGCTCGCCCGCGAGCATGCCGGCATAGGCGGCCGCCTGCTCACGTCCCGTGGCGTTGACGGCAATGTCCATCTGGCCCTGGAAACGTTGCTCGCGGTTCCAGTCCGTCTCGCCATGGCGGATCATGTAGAAGGGATGGGCAGGTTTCATGTCGGTTGTTGAACGTTGCCTGCCGTTTCTCGGTCTCTATTGCTTGGTCATGTCGGGCGCATCGACGGCCTTCATGCCGACCACATGATAACCGCTATCGACGTGATGCACTTCGCCGGTGACCGCGCGTGACAAATCGCTCAAAAGATAGAGCGCGGCATCGCCCACCTCATCGGTGCTGACGGTCTTGCGCAGCGGCGAATTGTATTCGTTCCATTTCAGGATGTAGCGAAAATCGCCGATGCCCGAGGCGGCCAGCGTCTTGATCGGCCCGGCCGAAACGGCATTGACGCGGATGCCCTGCGGGCCGAGATCGACGGCGAGATAACGCACGCTCGCTTCGAGCGCGGCCTTGGCAACGCCCATCACATTGTAGTGCGGCATGACCTTTTCGGCGCCGTAATAGGTCAGCGTCAGGATCGAGCCGCCATTTGTCATCAAGGGTTCGGCGCGGCGCGCAAGCTCGGTCAGCGAATAGACCGAGATGTCCATCGACCGGTTGAAATTCTCGCGAGAGGTGTCGAGGTAGCGGCCGGTCAATTCGTCCTTGTCGGAAAAGGCCACGGCGTGGACGAGGAAATCGAGCCGGCCCCAGGTCTTTTCAAGATGCGCGAAGACCGCATCCAGCGAACTGGGCTCGGTCACGTCGAGATGGCCGGCGACCAACGCGTTGAGCTCCTGCGCGAGCGGTTCAACGCGGCGGCGCAGCGCATCGCCCTGGTAGCTCAGCGCCAGTTCAGCACCATGAGCTGCGCAGGATTTGGCGATGCCCCAAGCGACCGAACGGTTGTTGGCAAGGCCGATCACCAAGCCGCGCTTGCCCTTCATCAGGCCCGAACCCATGCTCATGAAAGGCCGCTCCATACCCTCGTCACTTCATCGACCGGGCATATCGCACGAAGGTCTTGGCGCTTCAAGCGCAATCGGGACGGGGCAGGGGGCGCTTCAGTCCCTGGCGGCCTCGTCGGTAAAAAGCTGTTCCAGCGCCTCACGATCCGCTTCGTCGAGCGCGATGCGCACCACCGCGAACAGATCGCCACGCTTGCCCGATTTTTGCGGCAGGCCGCGGCCCGGCACGCGCAGCGACTGGCCCGACGATGTCCAGGGCGCGATCTTGACGGCGATCTTGCCGTCCGGCGTTTGCACCGTCGCCTTGCCGCCGCGTACGGCGGTCTTCAGGTCGATATCCGTGTCGACATGGATGGCGTGGCCGTCGATCCGCATGCCGGGCTCCGGCTTGATGCGCACCTTGGCCAACAGGTCGCCGCGATGGCCGGCCGGGCCGGCTTCACCCTGACCCTTGAGCCGGATAACCTGACCGTCCTGCACGCCTTTGGGCACGGTCACGGCGATGGCGCGGCCGTCTTTGAGCGTCAGTTTCGCCTTGCCGCCGCCGGTCACATCGCCGAGCGGCACCGTCAACGGCATTTCGATGTCGCGGCCCTTGGGCGGTGTGGCGCGGCTCTGGCGTGCGTGCCCGCCGCCGGGCGGATCGCCAAACATGGTTTCGAACTCGGCTTGCGAGAAACCGCGGCGCGCGCCGCCGGCCTGCGCACCGCCGAAGCGGCCGCCAAACACCGATTTCAGAATGTCCTCGGCATCAAGTCCGCCGGCATGGGCCTGCCCCCGCGCCCGGCCGCCGAAAAGGTCATCGAACCCGTCGGTTCCGGTGAAGCCATTGCCGCCCGGGTAACCATGAAACGTCTCGCGTCCCTCGGCATCGATCTCACCACGATCGAACTTTGAGCGCTTGTCCGCGTCTCCGACGATCTCATAGGCGCGCGACGCCTCCGCGAAACGCTCCTTGGCCTTCGCGTTGTCCGGATTGGCGTCCGGATGATACTTCTTTGCCAGCTTGCGGAAGGCGGACTTGATCTCCGCCGCACTCGCCGTCTTGGAGACGCCGAGAACCGCATAAGGATCGCGCATCAATCCCTCCAATGTCAGTCGTCTGCGTCGATATGGGGAATGGCGTGGCCAAATTCCAGCCTGCGATGAGCGGCTTAGCCCGCCTCTTGCGGTGTGCCGGCCGGCGCCAGGCTGCGCGTCCACCAGCCCGAACGGGGATCGAGGCACACCTCGCCCTGATACAGCGTCACGCCATCATAGGCGTTGCGCGTCGCCGAAAAGCTGCGGCAGGTCTGACCGGCCAGTTCGCTCTGGCTGATCTGACTGATCGTGCCGCGTGACCCGGTGGCGGCGCTTGCCCAGGGCAGGGCGCCATCATCGAGTTTGCCCAGATCGGCGGTCGTCACGGCAAGGCGGATCGTATCCTCGTCGATCAGCCGGTCGGTATCGCCCGGATCGTCGGCGCGCTGTTGCGCAAACGGATCGGAGGCGATCGAAGGCGCAGGATCGGCAAGCGAGATGGCACTGGTGGAGATGGCATCGTCGATCGGATTGCCGCCCACCGCGCAGCCGGCCAGCGCCGACAGGACACCGGCGGCAATCGCGGTTCTGCCGATTGCGACGCCGTGCGCCTTGACAGCCCGCATACGGGCCGTGAATTTGGAACTGACACGATGACTGGCGGTCAAAACCGCAACCCCGACAAACCCCATAACCAGAGACAGATGATGCCCGAGGCCCGGTTAACAGAACGTGATCCCGCGACCGAAACCGACCCTTTCGGCCTGTTTGCCGACTGGCTGGCGGAGGCCGAAAAAACCGAACCGAACGACCCCAATGCGTTTTCGCTGGCAACCGCCGACGAGAACGGGCTGCCCAATGTGCGGATGATCCTGCTGAAGGGCTTTGATGAACGCGGCTTTGTCTTCTACACCAACTTCGAAAGCCAGAAGGGCGGCGAACTGCTGGCCAACCGGCAAGCGGCCATGTGCTTTCACTGGAAGAGCCTGCGCCGCCAGGTGCGCCTGCGCGGGCCGGTGACGATCGTTGGCGATGAGGAGGCCGACACCTATTACGCCTCGCGCCCGCGCGGCAGCCGCATCGGCGCGTGGGCGTCGCGTCAGTCGCGCCCGCTCGAAAGCAAGTTCGCGCTGGAAAAGGAAGTGGCCCGCTTCACCGCCAAATATGCCATTGGCGACATTCCGCGCCCGCCGCATTGGTCCGGTTTTCGCCTGTCGCCGACCTATCTGGAGTTCTGGAAGGACGGCAAGTTCCGGCTGCACGACCGGTTCGTCTTCACGCGCGACGGCGACGCCGCGGACTGGCAGACCGAGCGGTTTTATCCGTGAGCGAGATGAAGACGCAGCCGACCGGCGCTTCGGTCGATGCGTTCATCGCGTCGGTCGAAAATGCCGGGCGGCGCGAGGATGCGGCGACGGTTCTGAACATGATGAACCGTGTCACCGGCGCGACGCCGCTGATGTGGGGCGACAGTCTCATCGGCTACGGTGAATATGACTATCAGCGCGCCGATGGCAGCCGCCACCGCTTCTTCATGACCGGTTTCTCGCCGCGCAAGGCCAATCTGGTCATCTATGCGATGACCGGCGTCAAGAACCATTCCGGTCTTCTCGAAAAGCTCGGCCCGCATCGGCACTCGGTCTCGTGTCTTTATCTCGGCCGGCTAAAGAACATCGATCTGGGCGTTCTCGAACAGATCGCTGCGGCAGATTTTGCCGCGATGCAGCGGCTTCATCCCGACCACACGCTGTGATGTCGGTCAGCTCTTCAGACGGTAGCCGGTCTTGAAGATCCACCAGATGATCGTGCAGCACACGGTCAGGAAAGCAAGGATCGCGACGATGGAGATCATCGGGCTGACATCGGAAATCTCGTAAAAGCTCCAGCGAAAGCCGCTGACCAGATAAAGCACCGGATTGAACAGCGTCACGGTCTGCCAGAACTCCGGCAGCATCGAGATCGAGTAAAAGCTGCCGCCCAGAAAGACCAGCGGCGTGATCACCAGAAGTGGCACGATCTGCAACTGGTCGAATCCGTCGGCCCAGATGCCGATGATGAAGCCCAGAAGCGAAAAGGTGACCGCCGTCAGGACGAGGAAGAACAGCATCCAGAACGGATGGGCGATCTGAAGATCGACGAACAAGGTCGCCGTGGCGAGGATGATCGCGCCCAGGATCAGCGACTTGGTTGCCGCAGCCCCCACATAACCGCACAAGATCTCGAATGCCGAAACCGGCGCGGACAAGACCTCGTAGATCGTGCCCGTGAACTTCGGGAAATAGATGCCGAAGGCGGCGTTGGAGACGCTTTGCGTCAGAAGCGACAGCATGACGAGGCCGGGGACGAGGAACGCGCCGTAGGAAACGCCGTCGATCTGCTGCATCTGCGAGCCGATGGCCGCGCCGAAGACGATGAAATAGAGCGATGTCGACAGCACGGGCGAGACGACGCTCTGGCCGATCGTGCGCCACATCCGCGCCATTTCATACTGGTAGATTGCAAGAATGGCCCGGCCGTTCATGTCCGCTCCCTGACGAGATCGACGAAAATGTCTTCGAGCGAGCTTTGGCTTGTCGACAAGTCCGCAACGCGTATGTCTGCCTCGGCAAGGCCGGCCAGAAGCCGCGTGATGCCGGTCCGTTCCGCGCTCGTGTCATAGCTGTACGTCAGGACCGATCCGCCCTCCGACAGTTCAAGCGCTTCGGAAAACGCCGACAGATTGTCCGGCACCGCCGATATCGGCGCGTCCAGGTCAAGCCGGAGCGACTTGCGGCCCAGTTTCGTCATCAGCGCGGCCTTTTCCTCGACCACGATGATCTCGCCCTTGTTGATGACGCCGATCCGGTCGGCGATCGCTTCGGCTTCCTCGATATAGTGTGTTGTCAGGATGATGGTGACGCCATCGGAGCGCAGCCGCTCGACGACAGCCCACATGTCCTTGCGCAGTTCCACATCGACGCCCGCCGTCGGCTCGTCCAGAAACAGGATGCGGGGCTCATGCGCCAGTGCCTTGGCAATCATCACGCGCCGTTTCATGCCGCCTGAAAGCTGCATGATCTTGGCATCTTTCTTGTCCCAAAGGGACAGGTCCCTGAGGACCTTCTCGATATGGGCGGGATCGGGCGGTTTGCCGAACAGGCCGCGCGAGAAGCAAACCGTCGCCCAGACGCTTTCGAAAGCGTCCGTCGTCAGTTCCTGCGGCACGAGGCCGATCAGGCTGCGTGTCTTGCGATAGGCGTCGATGATGTCGTGGCCGGCAACCGTCACCGCGCCCGATGATGCCGTAACAATCCCGCAAATGATCGAAATCAGCGTGGTCTTGCCGGCGCCGTTCGGCCCGAGCAGCGCGATGATCTCACCGTCAAGAATCTCCAGATCGACGCCCTTGAGCGCCTGAAAGCCGCCCTGGTATGTCTTGGTGACCGACTTGGCCGATATCAGGACGTGGGTTTGGTCGGGCATGATCGCGGCCGTTTGGAGAGTGCGCAGCGGAGATAGACCGATTGCCGCCCATTGCAACCCGTGGGTTCAAACCAAACCGGCAAACGTGCCGGTCCGTGATTGGACAATTGGTCCGCGGCGATGTTAGCAAACCGCTGCGGCGCCTCTGTCGCAAATCCTTCGTCCCTATCGGTCATGTGCGTGTCGCAATCGGACATGTCCGGCCGCAATGTCCGTCCAATGATCCCCGTCAGCCCGCAATGGAGCCGTGAACCATGATGTCGCCGTTTGACCCCAGCACGAAAACCGATGCCGAACATGCCGACATGAATGACACGTTGGGCGGCCGCATCGTGTCGGCCCGCGAAACGGCCGGATTGACGACCGCGCAACTGGCGCGGCGGCTGGGCGTCAAGTCGGCAACGCTGCAAAACTGGGAAAGCGACCGGTCCGAACCGCGTTCCAACAAGCTGTTCATGTTGGCCGGGCTGTTGAACGTGTCCCCCACATGGCTCATCAACGGGCTCGGCGAATCGCCAGGCGAGACGTTGCCGGCCAGGACCGAAGTGACGATCGCGCGCGAACAACTGGTCGAATTGCGCGGCCAGATTGAAAAGCTGACCGGCAGCATCGATCAGGTTCTGGCCCGGCTCGATGGCGCCTGAACAAGGTGCAGAACCGCCACGTGACTGAAAACCGGCGGCATTTTACGCTTCTTTAAGACGACCAGCATAGCGTTCGGGAAGTGGGGAACACGGTTGTATTCCGTTGGGTGACCACGATGCCGTCGTGCAGCGTGAGTGCGGAGTTCATATCTACCGTTTTCAGGCTGGAGCGGCGCATCTGCAAAATGTCCGTTCATCGCATCGCTCGGGTTTGCAAGGTGGGCTTAGATGGCCGGTAAGGGTGGCAAGAAGAAGGACGCAACGGACGCGCCCAAAAAGGACGGATCGGGCAAGCTTCTCGCGCTCGTCCAGATGGCCTGCGCCGTTCTTGCCCTGCTTTCGGCCGCGACTCTTGCGGTTGGAGCGTTCAACATCGGTCCGGCTGCGCTGGCCGATGCACTGCATGCACTCGCCCTTGTCCCGATCGCTCTTCTGGTCCTGTGCGGCTTTGCCGTCATCTTTACGGCATCGGGCGTGCGTGCCGGCGAGTTGCGCCGGCTGGAAGACAAGCTCGCCGAAATGGAAGCGCGCCTCGATGGCCGTGTCGCCGAGGCGGTGGCCAAGGTCGACAGCCACATTGGCGATGACTATCAGGCCGTATGCGAAAACAACAAGCTGCTCCAGGAGAAGCTTGACCAGTTCCAACAGGCCGAGAAGAACAAGCTGGTCGAGGAGATGGAGAAGCTGCGGAACCTGAACGGCGAACTCGAAGAACAGATCAAGAAGTGGGCGATCGGCTCGGTCGATCAGCTCGTCTCCGAACCCGGAACCGAAGGCATTAAGGTCGCGTGATCCTCGCTTGAGGCACGTCGTCCAATCACGATCGAAAGCGCCATAGCTATGTCATCACGCTCGACGGCAAAGACCGCTTCAGCCGCCCACCCTGCCTCCGGCGGGTTCGACGACCCGTTCCGCTTTGCAGCCGAGGCGCTGAGCCTTGCCAAGGCGCACGGGACGCCGCCTGAGCCCGACACGTTCAAGGTGTGGTACACCTATGCCGCCGGATCGAGCCTGGTCCTCAATCAACGGATCGAGAGCCTCATCGCGGACGGCACACAGCCAAGTGTGTACGACCTGTCGGCACTCAACGGCGAAATCATCGAAGCGGACAAGAGTGCTGATGCCGCGTGCAGCCAGGCCGGCGACAGCCTGCGCAAGGAGATGGAAGAGGTGCAGACCTTCATCCGGTCCTATCTGCAGACCACCGAGCGCTACGAAGGCACGATCGACGACACCACCAAGTCGCTGAGCGAAGCATCGACCGCCGCTGAAGTGGAAACGGTCATCGCCCTGATGATCCGGGAGAACCAGCGCGTGCGCGCCCAGACCCAGCAGCTGTCGGCCAGCCTGCGGGAGACGCAGGACGAGATCATCCGCCTGCAAGACAAGCTCAGCCAGTCTCGCAAAGCTGAAATGCAGGACCCGATGACGGGTCTCAACAACCGTCGCTTCTTTCAGCAGGCCATTGCCTCCGCATTGGCACATGCCGAAACCTTCGGCCAGCCCATGAGCTTTGCCATCGCCGACATCGACCACTTCAAGTCGGTCAACGACCGTTTCGGCCATCAGATCGGCGATGAAATCCTGAAGTTCGTCGGTACGTTCATCGACAAGAAGCTCAAGGAGCACGGCACGGTCAGCCGGTATGGCGGCGAAGAGTTCGCAATCATCCTGCCCAACATCACCATCGAGACCGCGCGGGCGCTGCTCGAAGACGTCAAGGACGGTATCGCCGGCGCGCGACTGGTCACGTCAAAGTCAAACAAACCGATCGGCGCCGTGACCGTCTCTTTCGGCGTTTCGAGCTGGTCGGAAGGCGACGACATTGACGGACTGTTCGACCGCGCCGACCGGCAGCTCTACGAAGCCAAGAATGCGGGCCGCAATCTGGTGCGGTGACGCCATCTGTCCGGCTTGACACCGGTCAACGACCTGCGCTCGCATTCCGGTCCATCCTGTGCGCGTCAACGCGGAAGGACCGGTCATCATGGCATTTGAGGGATTGATCACCCGACTGAATCTCTTGTTTCAGGAGATGGAAAACCAACCTGCCGACGCGACCGAGTTGCTCATGCAGGTCCATCTTGAACTGCAGACGATGAAGGCGGAGGGGTTGCCGCTGCCCAACGATCTGGTCGATCTGGAACAGCGGCTTGAAGCCGAGTTCACCAAGCGCGGCCTTGATCGTCCGGCCTGACTGCCTTGTCACCCAAACCGTGAGCGCCGGTCCCGCCGATAGGCAAGCCAGGTCAGGGCGATGAACGCGATCGTGAACGTCAAAAGCGCCATGACGCTTGTCTGCGGCGGCAACCGGCCGGCCACGGTCGCCCAGGCCACTTCACCCATGTGCCGCGTTGGCGTCCATTGCGAAATGGTGTTGATCTGGGAGGGCAGGGCGGGTGGCGGAACCCAAAGGCCGCCCAGATAGGCCAATGGCAGGAAGATCAGGTTGGCGACCGCGACGACCGAATGGCGTGATGCAAGATAGCCGAGCGCCGTGCCCATGAACGTTGCCGGTATCGCAAGGAAAAGACATGTCGCCAAAAGCCGCGCTTGCGTGCCCGGCTCCATCCGCAGACCGCCGACCAGCCGGGCCGTCACCAGCACCAGCGCGACGGCGGCGACCGCAAAGACCAGCGCCGCGCAAAGCCGGGCCGCCCATGACGCGAACGGTCGCGCCGGCAGGCTGCGCTGCCACACCGCAAATGCGCTTTGCCGGTCTTCGGCAATGCTCACGCCGAACTGGAAAAAGGCGACGCCGAGCACCGCATAGACGGCAAATGACGCGACCGCATAGTTGGCGGCGGGGCCGATCCCGGCAGTCTGGGCGCCAAAGAACGCATAGAGCATGGCCGGGAACAGGATGGTCGGCACCCAGAAGCCGGGCAGGCGAAGAAGGCGCTTGAAGGTCAGCACCAGGTTGGCTTGCAGGATGGACATCAGATCGTCCTTTCCATCTGCATTTGCGCGACGGTTTCCTTGAGGTCGAGTGGTTCGATGTGAAGCTCCTGCAGCGCCGGCAGGTCGGCGATGAGGCGCCGGGCCAGGGCATCGCTCTCCGCCGAGATGGCGGACCAGCGGTTGCCCGAGCGTTGAAAGTGCTCGCGCGCCCATGGCGGAAGCGATGCCTTGGCAGGAACAGTGAAACTGATGCGGTTGCGCCCGGCCTTGTGCCGGATGTCGTCGAGCGTGCCTTCCAGCAACCGGCGGCCGCGATCGATCATGACGATCCGGTCGCAGATATGCTCGATCTCGTCCCAATGGTGAGAGGTCAGCAGCAGGCTGCCGCCATTGTCCACGTAGCTGCGTGCATAGGCCTTGAACATGTCCTGGCCGCCAGTATCCAGACCGGCGGTCGGTTCGTCGGCGAACACCAGTTCGGGGTTTCCGACGAAGGCCAGAGCCAGGGCGACGCGGCGCAACTCGCCGCCGGAAAAACCGCCCATGCGCCGGTCGATCAGCCGTTCCAGGCCGAATGCGGCGACAAGTTCATCGACCGGTTTGGGGCGGTCGAAATGCGCGGCCGCATAGGTCAATACCTCGCGCGGCGACATCTGTTCGGGAAAATCTGCGTTCTGCGGCGTGATGCCGATATGGCGGCGCGCTTCGACAGACCCCGCCGGATGGCCGAAAATCTCCGCATTTCCGGTGTCTGCACGTCTCAGCCCTTGCAGCAATGTCAGGGCCGTCGTCTTGCCGGCCCCGTTGGTGCCGATCAGGCCGAGCGCCTCCCCCCGGCGCAGTTCCAGCGACAAGTCGGCGAGCGCTTCGATCGCGCCGAAGCGCTTGCCCAGATCCCGGGCGTTGATCGCCGGAACCATCGCGGTCCGGCTCGTTGTCGCATCCATTGCCCATCTCCATATGAACGCTCGATGCCATGCCCACACCATCGCGTTGCGTCGTTCCGCAAGACCGATTACGTGAACGGCATGGACAAGTTCGCCAACGACGGGCCATTGGCATTCACGCTGCGCGAAATGCGCGGTCTGGGCCGTTCGGCCCGGTTCTGGACTGTGCTTGCCGGCATCATCGCCCTTCTTGGCCTGGTTGGCCCGTTTGACAGCTTCAGCGAAATGTCGCTCGCCGAAAGGACGCTCTATTGGGGGCTGGTCGTCGTCGGCAGCTTTGCGGCCGGGCTTTTCGTGTCGATGCTGACCACCGTTGCCGCCGAAGGCAAGGGCGTGTCGACGCCCGTCGCGCTGCTGCTTGGTTCGCTCGCCGCGGCGCTGCCGATCGCCGTCTATAACGGCCTGGTGCAGTCGGTCTTTTTTCGCAACGGGTTTCCGGCCGAGTTTGCCGAGGTGTTGCCCTATTCCCTGGTGATCTCCGTAATCGTCGCGTTCACCTATCGCTACGGTCGGCCCGACGACCCGGAGCCGCGACCAGTCTTTGACGACCCGGCGCGGGCTTCGGTTCCCTCCGCGCTCGTGGAAAAGCTCCCGCATCGGATCGGCCGGGATGTCATCTCGGTGCAGGCCCAGGACCATTATGTGAACGTGACGACGCCGCTCGGGTCAGCGCTCGTCCTCATGAAGCTCAGTCATGCCGAACGCGATCTGGCCGATCTGGACGGGCTGCGTGTGCATCGCTCTTGGTGGGTGCGCAAGCGCCATGTGAAGCGCCTGGTGCGCGCCGATGGCCGGCTGCGCGTCGAAACCAGCGACGGCGCATCCATCCCCGTCGGCCGCAAATATCGCGAACAGGTTCTGACGCTGTTCGAGACCGCTTGACACGTGGCTCCCGCGACGGCCCCCTCGCAAGCCGTCAGGCCGCCTCGGTGCCGCCCACCGTCATCCGGTCCATCCTCAGATGCGGTTGGCCGATGCCGACCGGCACGCCCTGTCCGGCCTTGCCGCAGGTGCCGATGCCATTGTCGAGCGCCAGATCGTTGCCGATCATCGACACCCGATGCATCGCGTCCGGGCCGTTGCCGATCAGCATCGCGCCCTTGACCGGATAGGCGATCTTGCCGCCCTCGATCTTGTAGGCCTCGGTACAGGCGAAGACGAACTTGCCGGACGTGATGTCCACCTGGCCGCCGCCGAACGAAACCGCATAGATGCCGTCATCGACCGAGGCGATGATCTCGTCGGGGGTCTTGTCGCCGCCGAGCATGTAGGTGTTGGTCATGCGCGGCATCGGCACATGGGCATAGGATTCGCGCCGGCCATTGCCCGTCGGCTTCATGCCCATCAGCCGGGCATTCTGCCGATCCTGCATGTAGCCGACCAGCTTGCCGTCCTCGATCAGCACATTGTAGCCGGACGGCGTGCCTTCATCGTCAATGGTCAGCGAGCCGCGCCGGGCCTCGATCGTGCCGTCATCGACGATGGTCACGCCCCTGGCCGCCACCTGCTGACCCATCAATCCGGCAAAGGCCGATTCGCCCTTGCGGTTGAAATCGCCTTCAAGGCCGTGCCCGACCGCTTCATGCAGCATCACGCCGGGCCATCCATTGCCGAGCACGATGTCGAACGTGCCGGCCGGCGCGGGCCGCGCTTCAAGGTTCACCAGTGCCTGGCGCAGCGCATCGTCGGCGGCTGTCTGCCAGCTTTCGGTGGCGATGAAATCGCCGAACGACTGGCGCCCGCCCATGCCGTGGCTGCCCGTTTCCTGCCGGTCTCCTTCGCCGACGATCACCGAAACGTTGACGCGGACCAGCGGACGGATGTCCTGTGCGAAATGGCCGTCGGCCCGCAGGATCTCGACCATCTGCCAGGTCGCCGCAAGCGAGACCGAGACCTGGCGGACGCGCTCGTCCTTGCCGCGCAGATAGGCATCGATCTGCTGCAGCAGCTTGACCTTGGCCTCAAACGACGGTTCGCCGATCGGGTTCATGTCGCCGTAAAGCTTCTTGTTGGTGCGCGGCGGCGCGTCCGAATAGGTGCCCGAATGGCCCCGCGTGACCGCGCCGACGGCGCCCGCCGCCCGCTTCAGCGCGGCTTCCGAGAGATCGTCCGATTCGGCATAGCCGACCGCTTCGCCCGCGACCGCGCGCAGGCCGAAGCCGGAAGCGGTGTTGAAAGAGCCGGTTTTCAGCCGCCCATTGTCGAACATCAGCGTCTCCGATTCCCGGTACTCGACGAAAAGTTCGCCATCGTCCGATGGGTGCAACGCGTCCGTGACCAGCGCGCGCAGGCGTTCTTCGGACACATCGAAACGGGAAATCAGGCCGGTCTGCATGGTGGCGCCTTTCGTGACGGGAAACCTTGTCGTACAAGACATAAGGCGTCGGTCGTCAGGTTTCGAGCCCCTTTGTAAGGGCGGTGGTCGCTCAGGGCAGCGCCTCGAAACCCTCGGTAAAGCCGCCCAGATCGACGGGAATGCCGATGCCTTCCTCCGGCGTGTCGAACACCGTGAACGTCGCCTCGTCGCCTGACTTAAGGCTGTTGAGCAACTGGTCTTCCAGGATGACCTCGGCATAGCATCCATCGGTGAAACACCGAACGAAATAGGCCCGGCCCATATCGTTTCCGTCTATGTGCAGACCCAGACCGTTGGGCAGCAGCACGCCGAGCGGCACCTGGATGCGCAGGATCTGCGCGGTGCGGTCGGCGGTCTTGAAGGCGACGACCGAAAGGCCGAGTTCGGGCCGGTCGTCGGCGACGACGTTCTGGATCAGAACGCATTGTTCGTTTTGCGCGCCGGCCGGCGTCGAGCATCTGAGCTGCCACCAGCCATATTCGCCGCGCACCGTGTCCTGCTGGGCATGGGCCGCTGGCGCCAGCATCGCCGTGGCCAGCGCGATGGCGACGGCCGGCAAGGCGGCAAAGCTGCGTGCAAGGCGGGAAATCGGGCGGAAAACAACCACGGCAGGGTCCTGTCTGTCGTCGCGAATCACATTGCGCGCTTTTTACGACGCGCCGGCACCAAATGATATGGCGCCGCGCGATCACAACCGGGCCAACCGGGCAAAATAAAGGCGGCATGCCGGCAAGCCGGCCGCCCGAGCCGCACCGGAGCCCCCGCCTGCCGCGCCCGATGCGCCACGCCGTCTGCCCACAAGCGCCGATATGACGCACAATTAACCCTCTGTCGCAGTTGCGGCGCGTCATTTATTATGGTTCTAAGCCGCCAAACTGGAAGGGGCAGCCAATGGCCTCCAGTGACATGTTGGGAGACAAAGCGTGTTGATGAAGACGACCCGCCGCCTGTGCGCCACAGCCTTTGCAACGCTTGCGGCGCCGATCGCCGCCCTTGCCGCGCAGCCCGAGCCCTGGCAGCTCGGCTTTCAGCCCGCCGCCACCGGCATCATGGCAGAAATAGCCTGGTTCGAGCGCTACACGCTCGTTTTCCTTGTGCCGATCGTCTTTTTGGTTCTGGGCCTTCTGGCCTGGGTGATGATCCGCTACCGCGCCAAGGCCAATCCGGTGCCCTCGCGCGTCAGCCACAACACCACGATCGAGGTGATCTGGACCGTTGGCCCGATTATCATTTTGATCCTTCTGGCCGTGCCGTCCTTCCAGCTTCTGACCAAGCAGTACTCGCCTCCCGGCGAGCCCGCCATGACCGTCAAGGCCATCGGCTATCAGTGGTACTGGGGCTATGAGTACCAGACCGAAGACGGCGAAGAGGTCGCTTTCGACCAGATTTTGTTGCGCGACGAAGACCGCGCCGGTCTGGGCAAGGAAGACGAAGCCGCCTATCCGCGCCTTCTGGCCGTCGACAATGAACTTGTCGTGCCGGTCGATACCACCGTGCGGCTTCTTGTGACCGCCGCTGACGTCCTGCATTCATGGACGATCCCTGCATTCGGCGTGAAGATGGACGCCGTGCCCGGCCGGTTGAACGAGACCTGGTTCCATGCGGACCGCGAGGGTCTTTATTATGGCCAGTGCTCGGAACTGTGCGGCAAGGATCACGCCTATATGCCGATTGCCGTGCGCGTCGTCAGCCAGGCCGACTATGACGCGTGGCTCACCGCCGCTCGCGACGATCTGGGTGAAGCCAACCGCACGCTGATCGCGACGATCGAGGCGCGCCGCACCCTGGCGAACCTCGCCGAGTAAGTTTGACCGCTTAGGACTTTTCAGGAGCCAATTTCATGTCGGACGCAGTGGCCCACGACGCCCACGACCACGGTGCCCCAAAGGGCTTCGTCAATCGCTGGCTTTTTTCGACCAACCACAAGGACATCGGCACGCTCTATCTGATCTTCGCGATCATCATGGGCGTGTTCGGCGGGTTCCTGTCGGTGATGATGCGCTGGGAGCTTGCCGAGCCGGGCATCCAGATTTTCCATGGGCTTGCCTCGATGGTCTACGGCGTCGAGGGCGATGCGGCGATTGATGCCGGCAAGCAGATGTACAATGTCTTCACGACCGGCCACGGCCTGATCATGATCTTCTTCATGGTCATGCCCGCGCTGATCGGCGGCTTCGCCAACTGGATGGTGCCGATCATGATCGGCGCGCCGGACATGGCCTTCCCGCGCATGAACAACATCTCGTTCTGGCTTTTGCCGCCCGCGGCGATCCTGCTCGTCATCTCCATGTTCATGCCGTCGGCGCCCGGTGCCTACGGCGTTGGCGGCGGCTGGACGATCTATCCGCCCTATTCGACGACCGGCCAGCCCGGCCCGGCCATGGATTTCGCCATCCTGTCGATCCATATTGCCGGTGCGTCCTCGATCCTGGGCGCCATCAATTTCATCACCACCATCTTCAACATGCGCGCGCCGGGCATGACGCTGCACAAGATGCCGCTCTTTGCCTGGTCGGTGCTGATCACCGCCTTCCTGCTGCTGCTGTCTCTGCCCGTTCTTGCTGGCGCGATCACCATGCTGTTGACCGACCGCAATTTCGACACCGCCTTCTTCGATCCGGCCGGCGGCGGCGATCCGATCCTGTTCCAGCACCTGTTCTGGTTCTTCGGCCACCCCGAGGTCTACATCCTGATCCTGCCGGCCTTCGGCATCGTCAGCCACATCGTGTCGACCTTCTCGCGCAAGCCGATCTTCGGCTATCTGGGCATGGCCTATGCGATGGTCGCCATCGGCGTGGTCGGTTTCATCGTCTGGGCGCACCACATGTACACGGTCGGCCTTTCACTCGATACGCAGCGCTATTTCGTCTTTGCCACGATGGTGATCGCGGTGCCCACGGGCATCAAGATCTTCTCATGGATCGCCACCATGTGGGGCGGCTCGATCGAACTGCGCACGCCGATGATCTGGGCGATCGGTTTCATCTTCCTGTTCACGGTCGGCGGCGTCACCGGCGTCCAACTCGCCAATGCCGGCCTCGACAGGTCGCTGCACGACACCTACTACGTCGTGGCGCACTTCCACTATGTGCTGTCGCTCGGCGCGGTCTTCGGCATCTTCGCGGCCTGGTACTACTGGTTCCCGAAAATGTTCGGCTACATGTACAACTCCTTCATCGCGCGCCTGCATTTCTGGGTCACCTTCGTCGGCGTCAACCTCATCTTCTTCCCGCAGCATTTCCTCGGCCTGGCCGGCATGCCGCGCCGCTACATCGATTATCCGGACGCCTATGCGGGCTGGAACATGGTCTCGTCCTGGGGCTCGTACCTGTCGGCGATCGGCGTGCTGATCTTCCTTTACGGCGTGTTCGAGGCGTTCGCCCGCAAGCGCGAGGCCGGCGCCAATCCGTGGGGCGAGGGCGCAACGACGCTGGAATGGCAGCTTTCCTCGCCGCCGCCCTATCACCAGTGGGAGCAGCTCCCGCGTATCAAGTAAGCGCGATCGCGCTTCGGGAATCCGGTGCCCGTCGGTGCCGGGTTCTCCAAGATGAAGGCCGGACAACCGGCCCGCCGGATCAAAAAAGTCCGGCACACATTGTTGGGACAGGGTTCGCCGCATGGCACTCATTGAAGACATCAAGGCATCCGCACCGCGCGTCTCCGAGGCGACGCCACGCGACTATTTTGACCTGCTCAAGCCGCGCGTCATGTCGCTGGTTGTCTTCACCGCGCTGGTCGGGCTCTTGGTGGCACCCGGTGCGATCAACCCGTTCATCGGCGCGGTCGCCATCCTGGCGATTGCCGTGGGCGCGGGCGCGTCCGGCGCGCTCAACATGTGGTACGATGCCGACGTCGATGCCGTGATGAGCCGGACGGCGAAACGTCCGATCCCCTCGGGCCGTGTCAGCCGTGACGAGACGTTGGTTTTCGGCCTGATCCTGTCTGTGCTTTCGGTGATGACGCTCGGCCTCGTCACCAACTGGGTGGCCGGCGGCCTGCTCGCTTTCACCATCTTCTTTTATGCGGTCATCTACACAATGTGGCTGAAGCGTTCCACGCCGCAGAACATCGTCATCGGCGGTGCGGCCGGCGCGTTTCCGCCCATGATCGGCTGGGCCGCCATCACCGGTACGCTGTCGCTGGAATCGGCGGTGCTGTTCATGATCATCTTCCTGTGGACGCCGCCGCATTTCTGGGCGCTGGCACTGTTCAAGCTCCGCGATTATGAGATCGCCGGCATGCCGATGATGCCGAACGTTGTCGGCGAACGGGCGACCAAGCGGCAGATGCTCGTCTACTCGGTTCTTCTGGCGGCCTTTGCCGTGTTGCCCTGGCCGCTCGGCTTTGCAGGCCCGGTCTATGGCGTTGCCGCGATCCTTTTGGGCGCCAACTTCATCCGTCATGCTCTGGCCGTCTGGCACATGGCCGATGGCGATGCGACGATGGTGCCGGCCAAAAAACTGTTCGGCTTTTCGCTGACCTATCTGTTCGCAATTTTCGCGGTGCTGTTCGTCGAAACCGTTGTGATGCGGGTGTTGGCGTGAGCGCGATGACTGACAACCGCCCGACCCTCGAATTGACCGAAGCGCAGCAAAAGGCCCGGCGCAAGCGCTCGGTCGCCCTGGCCATTTGCCTGGCCGCGTTCGTCGTGATCTTCTATGCGGTGACCGTGATCAAGCTTGGTCCCGACGTTTTGAATCGGCCCTTGTGACGGAACGCCCATGAGCATCGTTGAAACAGCGACAGACACGGCAAAGCACCGCGCCAATGTGCGCATCGCCGCCGCGTGCCTGGCCTTCTTTGCCAGCATGGTCGGGCTCGCCTATGCGTCAGTGCCGCTTTACGAACTGTTTTGCCGGGTGACCGGCTATGGCGGTACCACGCAGGTCGCCGATGCCGCGCCGGTTCAGGTCCTCGACCGCACGATCAATGTCCGGTTCGATGCCAACACCGGATCGGGCCTGGGATGGGATTTCGCGCCCGTTGACCGGGCCGTGACGCTGAAGATCGGCGAGACCACGCAGGTCTCCTATGCGGCGCGCAACTGGCGCGACATGGCCACCACGGGCTCGGCGACGTTCAACGTCACACCGCAGGCCGCCGGCGCCTATTTCAACAAGATGGAATGTTTCTGCTTCACCGAGACGACGCTTGAGCCCGGTGAAGAAATGGAGATGCCCGTGGTCTTCTTCATCGACCCGGCCATCGTCGATGCCAAGGAACTCGAGGGCGTCTCGACGATCACCCTGTCGTACACCTTCTTCAAGATCGACGAGACAGCCAGTGCCTCGCCGGTCGATACCGCACCGACTTCAACGGGCCTTGACGCCGAGCAGCCCGCCAAACGCGACAATCGGGGATAGACATCATGGCTGACACGCACGCCAAGAACCACGACTACCACATTCTCGATCCGAGCCCCTGGCCGCTGATCGGCTCGGTCGGCGCGCTGATCATGGCGATCGGCGGCATTGGCTGGATGCAGGCGGCGCAGGGCAACGAGTTCTCGTTTCTCGGCATCCCGATGGCCAATCCATGGACGTTCCTGATTGGCCTGCTGATCGTGCTTTACACCATGTTCGGCTGGTGGTCGGACACGGTGCGCGAATCGCTTCAGGGCCATCATACCAAGGTCGTTTCGCTGCATTTGCGCTACGGCATGATCATGTTCATCGCCTCCGAGGTGATGTTCTTCGTCGCCTGGTTCTGGGCGGTGTTCGATGCGAGCCTTTTCTTTGACGAGGCGCAGCAGGTCGGCCGAATGGAATATACCGGTGGCCAGTGGCCGCCGGCGGGTCTCGAAGTGCTCGATCCGCTGCATCTGCCGCTCTACAACACGGTGATCCTGCTCCTGTCGGGCACCACCGTGACCTGGGCGCACCATGCGCTGCTGCATAATGACCGGCAGGGCCTCAAAATGGGCCTGTGGCTGACCATCTTGCTGGCCGTCCTGTTCACCTGCGTACAGGTGTATGAGTTCGTCATCGCGCCCTATTCGTTCTCCGAATCGCTCTATGGTGCGACGTTCTTCATGGCGACCGGCTTCCACGGTTTCCACGTCTTCGTCGGCACGATCTTCCTGATCGTCTGTCTGGTGCGGGCCTATGCCGGCCAGTTCACGCCCGAAAAGCACTTCGGGTTCGAGGCCGCAGCCTGGTATTGGCACTTCGTCGATGTGGTCTGGCTGTTCCTGTTCTTCGTGGTCTATATCTGGGGCACATGGGGCGCGCCGATCTACCACCACTGATTGGCATCACCGAGTTTCGGGCCGGGCGGTCGTGGCAAGCCATGATCGCCCGGTTCGCGTTTGAGGGATCGTCGTGAGCGAACCTGCGGGCAAGCACAAGCGGACATCGTCGGGCTTTCCATGGCTGTTGATCGCCTTTGTGCTGCCGGCGCTGGCGGTGCTTGTCCTGCTTGGCAATTGGCAGGTGCAGCGGCTTGAATGGAAGGAAGGGCTGCTGGCGACGATCCAGGTCCGGCTCGACGCGGCGCCGGTTCCTGCCGGCGAGATCGCGCGGCTCGTCATCGATGGCGGCGATATCCGCTACCGACCGGCCAGCGCGAGCGGAACCTTCGACCACGCCAACGAGCAGCACTTCTTTGCCACCCACAAGGGCGCGTCCGGCTATTATGTCTATACGCCGCTGGTCATGGACTATGGCCGCATGCTTCTGGTCAATCGTGGCTTCGTGCCGTTCGACTTGAAGAACCCGGCAGCGCGCGCTGAAGGGCAGGTCGAAGGACCGGTGACCGTGACCGGGCTCGCGCGGGAGCGCCTCGGCGAAAAACCCTCCTTCATCGTGCCGGACAATGATGTCGCCGGAAACATCTACTATTGGAAGGACTGGTCGGCGATGGTCGATCAGACGGGCTATGGCCCTGGCGCTGTTCTGCCGTTCTTTCTCGATGCCGACGACACCCCCAATCCCGGCGGCTGGCCGGTCGGCGGTGTCACGCGTATCGACCTGCCCAACAATCATCTGCAGTATGCCGTCACTTGGTACGGGCTGGCACTGGTGCTTGTTGTGGTGACCGGCCTGTTTGGCTGGCGGCGCATGCGTTCGTCCGGCTAAAGACGGCGTCGCCTTGTCCGCTTGACACGCGGCTCAGCCGGTCCCTAATCAGGAGGGACAACGGGAACGATCATGAACGTCCATGCCACCAAACCGCCGCTGACGATCCGCCTGTGCGAACCGCGCGGGTTTTGCGCGGGCGTGGATCGCGCCATCCAGATCGTCGTTCTTGCGCTGAAGAAATATGGCGCGCCGGTCTATGTGCGCCACGAGATCGTGCACAACAAGTTTGTCGTCGATGCGCTGCGCGAGCGCGGCGCGGTCTTCGTCAAGGAACTGGGCGACATTCCCGCCGAGCATATCGACCGGCCGGTCGTTTTCTCGGCCCATGGCGTGCCCAAATCGGTACCCGCCGATGCCGAGGCACGCAACCTTCTTTATCTCGACGCCACATGCCCGCTCGTCTCCAAGGTGCACAAGCAGGCCATGCGCCACCAGCGCTTGGGGCGTCACGTCCTGCTGGTCGGCCATGCCGGCCATCCTGAAGTGATCGGCACGATGGGGCAATTGCCCGAAGGCGCCGTCACGCTGGTCGAGACGGTCGAACAGGTCGCCGGGTTGGACGTGCCGGATGCCGATCAACTGGGATATGTCACCCAGACCACCCTGTCGGTCGATGACACGGCCGATGTCATCGCGGCCCTGCAGGCGCGCTTCCCCACGCTGACGGCGCCATCATCCGAGAGCATCTGCTATGCGACCACCAATCGCCAGGAAGCGGTCAAGATGGCGGCGCCCGGCACCGATGTCTTTTTGATTGTCGGCGCGCCGAACTCGTCCAACTCGATGCGGCTGGTCGAAGTGGCCAAGCGCCATGGCGCGCGAGATTCCATGCTGGTGCAGCGCGCCGCCGATATTGACTGGCAACGCATCGGCAGCGCGGCGACGATCGGCATGTCGGCCGGCGCCTCGGCTCCCGAGATCGTGGTGGAGGAGATCATCGACGCCTTGCGCGACCGCCGCAACGTCACGGTCGATATCGCCCTGACCGCCGAGGAGACCGAACTGTTCCCCGTCATGCGCTCGCTGCGCGATACGCCGTTGACAGGGCAGGACATGGCATTCCTCAACGGTTCTCCCGACTGACGGATCGGCGCATTGGCGGTCTATACGGACATATCCGAGGACGAACTGCGCGCCTTCATCGCGCCCTATGGCGTTGGCGAACTCAAATCCTACAAGGGCATTGCCGAGGGCGTCGAAAACTCCAACTTCCTCGTTCATGCGGGCGATGATGCCTTCATCCTGACGCTTTACGAAAAGCGCGTCGATCCCGCGGACCTGCCGTTTTTCCTGGGGCTGATGGAGCACCTGGCAACGCATGACATCTCCTGTCCTTTGCCTGTCAAACGCGGCAACGGCACCGTTCTGGGTGAACTGGCCGGCCGGCCCGCCGCCATGGTGACGTTCCTGGAAGGCGTGTGGATGCGCCGGCCATCGGCGGTCCATTGCGCGGGCGTCGGCGCGGGCATGGCGCACATGCATTTGGCCGGCGCGGATTTTGCGATGCGGCGGCGCAACGGCTTGACCATCGAGGATTGGCGCCCGCTCTGGAACGAATGTCTGAAGGCCCATCCGGGCATGGACCGCGATCTGGCCCAGGAAACCGAAGCCCTGATGGCCATGCTGGAGCGCGACTGGCCGCGCGACCTGCCGCAGGGCACCATCCATGCCGACCTGTTTCCCGACAATGTGTTTTTCCTGGGCGACGACCTGTCGGGCTTCATCGACTTTTATTTCGCGTGCACCGATGCGCTCGCCTATGACGTCGCCGTCGCGCTGAACGCCTGGTGTTTCGAGCGCGACCATTCCTTCAACATCACCAAGGGCAAGGCGCTCTTGGACGCGTATGACCGGATCCGGCCTCTCACCCCGCCCGAGATCGAGGCGCTGCCCCTGTTGTCGGCCGGCGCCGCGCTGCGCTTCATGCTGACCCGCCTTTATGACTGGGTGACCACGCCGGAAGGCTCGCTCGTCGTCAAGAAGGATCCGCAGGAATATGTCCGCAAGATGCGCTTCCACCAGACGATCGGCTCGGCACGCGAATACGGTCTTGACCTGCATGCCCGGCAAAGTGCGTAAGCCGTGGCAGACGCAAAACGCATAACCATCCACACCGATGGCGCCTGTTCCGGCAATCCGGGGCCCGGCGGCTGGGGCGTCATTCTTGAATGGAACGGCACTCGCAAGGAATTGTCGGGCGGCGAAGCGCGGACAACCAACAACCGCATGGAACTGATGGCGGCGATCGAGGCGCTCGGCGCGCTCAGGGGCGGCCCGCATGCGGTCGATCTCTATACCGATTCCTCCTACGTCAAGGACGGCATCTCGGGCTGGATCCATGGCTGGAAGAAAAACGGCTGGAAGACGGCGGCCAAAAAGCCGGTCAAGAACGCCGAACTGTGGCAGGCGCTCGATGCGGCCACCCGGCGCCACGATGTGACCTGGCATTGGCTCAAGGGCCATGCCGGCCACGAAGAAAACGAGCGGGCGGACGAGCTGGCGCGGCAGGCCATGGCGCCGTTCAAGACGGCGAAAAAGGGGAACGGAACCGATGGATGACCGCGGCAGCATGATGCAGCGGCTGGCAGCCTATGCGGTGATCGGCGCGGTGATTGGCGCCGTGGTGGTGTGGTTTGTCGCCGACGCGATCTCTTTCGCCGCCCTGGGATCGGGCCTGATCGGCGGGGCGGTGGCCGGCGTTGCCGCCGGCCTTATCCGCTCCCGCGCAGGACTTGACCAGTAAAAGCCTGCCTGTGCTCGGCTCAACCCAGTTGGCTGAGCATCGCCGCCGCGCCCGACTTTTCCGCTTCGCCCGGATTGTCCTCAATGTTCAGGCTGGTCACGGTGCCATCCTTGACCAGCATCGAATAACGCTTGGAGCGCACGCCCAGGGCGGCGACCGAAAGGTCGATATCCATGCCGATGGCCTTGGTGAACGCGCCGTCCCAGTCGGCAAGGAACCGGATCTTGCCGGCGCCGCCGGTTTGCTCGGCCCATGCGGCCATCACGAACGGATCGTTGACGCCGATAACGGCGATTTCATCGACACCCTTGGCCAGGATCTCGTCCCGATTGTCCAGATAGCCCGGCAGATGGGTCAGCGTGCATGTGCCGGTGAACGCGCCGGGAACGGCGAACAGGACGACAGATTTTCCGGTGAAGATCGACGCGGTGTCAATGTCGGCGGGCCCGTCCTCCGTGATTGTCTTGAGCGTCATCTCTGGCAGTTTCGCGCCGGTCTCGATTGTCATCGGGTCATCCCTTCCCAACTGGTTGCGATAATGGCGAGATAAGCGTTTGCGGGCGTGGGAAAAGGCCAGGCTCGCATAAAAAGCGCCGATGCCGAGGAACGGATTGGCGGTGCCGGGTCTCCGCGCGGGTCAGTCGGGCGCTGCGCCCAGTGTCAGCGACAGCGATGTCTCGACGCCGACGGTGCCGCCGGCAACCGTGACGATCGCGTCAAGCGTACGCGGTTCGGCTGGCGGATCGACCGGCTCCAGCCCAAAAACGGTCTCACCATTGTCGGATGCCAGCACTTTTGGCGGTTTGAACTGTGTGCCGTCGAGCGCGTGCACGAAAAGCCGGGGCGTGGTGTCCGGATCGGCCCTGTCGGCGATCAAGATGCGCGCCCATCCATCCTCCGTGTAACCATCCGCTGTGACCGTCAACCCGTCGACATCGCCTGGGGGCAGCGCTGCATGGGCCTTTGCGACACGCATGGCGTCAAGCGTGCTGCCTGTCGCATGACCGATGCGCATGGAAAACTGTGTCTGGACCGGGATGCAGATGTCTTCGCAGATGCCCAGAAAGACGTTTGCGACAAGCTCTGTTTCGCCATTGGCCGTTCGTGCCATGGTAAAGGGCAGCGCGACCGGCTCATCGTACCCGGCGAAATCGCCATAGGGATTCTCGATCCAGACCGGGACCGGATAATGCAGCACCGGCTTGGCCACGCCCTTGCTGCCGGCAAGGTCGATATATGGCGGGATGCCCGATGCGCCCGGATCGCGCCAGTAGGTCTTCCAGCCATCTTCGAGGCGGATCTCCAGCATGCCCAGGATTTCGGTATCGGTCGGCTGCGGCGGAGCAATGACAATGCGAACGGCACCGCCCATGGTCTCGAACCAGTCGCTCGACTGCGCAGCACTGTCCCGGCCGGTCAGGGCGGTCAGGGTGATGACGGCGGTCAGGACGGCGATACTGCGTCGATGGAACGGGAGCATGATGCCGGTATGGCCGCGCCACGCCGGTCGATCAAGCGCGACCGTCTTGCAGGCCGTCATAAGTTCGTGATCGCGCGGGACGAAGGCGCAGCGCCGGGATCATGGCATGATTCCGCCCCCAAAGGGTTCTCATTCGGCGCACGCCTGATACGCTGGCGCCATGAAAAGCATTTCTCAGCGCGACGCGGACGGCAGGAACGGCCAGTTTGAGGGCCGCTTTCTCGTCGCCATGCCCGGGATGAACGCATCCATCTTCGCTGAATCGGTGGTTTATCTGTGCGCCCACAGCAATGAGGGTGCCATGGGGTTCCTGCTCAACAAGCCGGCGGAGATGACGTTGGCCGAACTGATCGGCCATACCGATTTCGGCAAGGCGAGCGTGCTGGACGAGGCCAGCATCAACCGTTCGGCGGGCCCGGTCCGGATCGGCGGGCCGGTCGATGAGCATCGCGGCTTTGTTCTTCATTCGCACGACTATGCGATCGAAACCACGATCCCGCTCTCGGAAGCTATCTGCCTGACCTCGACGGTCGACATTCTCAAGTCGATCATTGCCGGGACCGGCCCGACGCAGGCGGCGATTGCGCTCGGCTATGCCGGCTGGGGCGCAGGTCAGCTCGAACAGGAAATCCGTGACAATGCCTGGCTGACGATGGATGCCGATCCCGACATCGTCTTTGCGGACAATCATGACGACAAATATCCGGCCCTCATCAGCCGGATGGGCATTGGCGCGGCCAACTTCTTTCCCGAAGGCGGGCGCGCCTGAGGCCTACTCCGCGGCCTGGTCCTCGCGAGCAACGATCGGGTTCCGGCGGGCGATCAGCGCGGCGGCTTCCTCCGGCGCAAGCGGCTGACCGGTGATGAAGCCCTGTAGATAGTCGGCGCCCATCTCGGCAAGCATCGTCCGGTCGTTATCATCTTCAACACCCTCCGCCACCACCGTCAGGCCCAGCGCATGGGCCATGTCGATGATCGAACGCAGCAACGCGTCACGGCCCGACGACACCGGCCGCATGAAAGACCGGTCGATCTTCAGAACGTCGAAAGGAAAGCGCGACAGGTAGGACAGCGACGAATAGCCCGTTCCGAAATCGTCGAGCGCCAGTTTGACTCCCAGAGCCCTGACCTTTTCGAGCACCCGTACATTCTGCTCGGGATTCTGCATGAGCGATGTCTCGGTGATCTCGATGCGCAGCGTGTGCGTCCGCTGCGGATGGCGCGCCAGAATGCCCGAGACCAGGTTGGTGAAGTCGCGGCGCACCAATTGTTGGCTGGACACGTTGACCGAGACGAACACCGGCATGTCGGGCAGCGCGGCTTCCCACTCCATCAACTGCGCGGCGGCCATTTCGAGCGCATGGGCGCCCAGATCGCCGATCAACTCGGAACGCTCGGCGATCGCGATGAACTCGGCGGGCGGCACGTCGCCGCGGCGCGGGTGATGCCAGCGCATCAGCGCCTCGAACCCGGCTATGTCGCCGCTCTCGGCATCAATGATTGGCTGATAAACGAGCGAAATCTGGTCGCGCTCGATGGCGCGGTGCAAATCCGCCTCGATCTGGACGATGTTGGCGCCGCCATCGCGGAACGCCGGCCGGAAGGGTTCGACGCGATCGCCGCCAAACCGCTTGGCCTGGTGCAGCGCCAGTTCGGTGTCCTTGAACAGCTCCTCGCCGCGCTTGCATTCGGGCGACCATGTCGCAAGACCGACCGACGGCGTCAGCACGATTTCGCGTTCGGCGAAGCTGATCGGCGTCTTGATGGTCTTTTTGACTGCCTCGGCAAAGGCGGCAATGCCTCCGGGCTCCGATTCCGAGACCAGAACGATGCCGAACTGGTCGCCGCCGATCCGTGCCAGCGTGTCCTGTGGCCGCAATTGCCGCTTCAGCCGCCGGGCGACCGTGATCAAGAGCGTGTCGCCGGCATTGATGCCGACGCTCTCATTGACCTCCTTGAACCGGTCGATATCGACGATGAAGACGGTCGGCCGCACCGGGCCGTCCGGGCTTGCCAGCGCAACCGCCGTGCGGATGCGGTCGAAGAACAGTTCGCGATTCGGCAGTCCGGTCAGATTGTCGTGCACGGCATCGTGCAAAAGACGCTCCTCGGCCCGCTTTTGCGCACTGACATCGGTCGTCGTGCCGATGCACCGGATCACCGACCCGTCGGCGCCAATCACCGGGCGTGCCGAGACCGCATACCAGGCATGCTGGGTTTCGCCGGTGCGCATGCGCAAGACCAGATCGATCTTGCCGCGCCGCCGCTCGACGACGGCGTCGAGCGCCGCCCGGAAGGTTTCGCGGTCGTCGGGATGAACATGCTTGAGCCAGTTCTTGGCCGGTCCTTGCAGCGCGGTCGGACCCAGGCCCAGCAGCACGCCCAGATTGGGCGTCGTCGTCAGCCGGTCGCGGCCGACATCCCAGTCCCAGACGATGCCGCCCGAACCGGTGACCGCCAGTGCCTGCAGTTCGACATTGGAGAAGAGGTTTTCGTGGAACGCACCGCCCGAAAACGCGCTTTGCAGGATTGTAAAGCCGATCAGCAGGACAACCAGCACCAGCCCGCCGGCCAGCGCCGGCTGGATGATGTCATTGTCGACCTGGCCGGTGATCGTCATCCATCCGGCCGCGACCCATGCCAAAAGCAGCGCCCAGGCCGGAATGAGCATGATCGCCTTGTCAAAGCCGCGCAGGCTCAAAATGATGATCAGCGCCAGCCCGAACGCGGCCGTTGCCGCCAGGGCGATGCGGGCCACGCCCGCCGCCACCGATGCATCATAGGTCAGAAGCGCACCCAGAACGCCCATGCCGAGCAGCCAGAACAGCGCGCCCCAGCGCATCCTGTCACTCCAACGGTCCAGGCTCAGATGGGTGAACAGAAAGAGCCCAAGGGTCGCAACCATGGCGATCTCGGCGGTCGCCCGCCATGTGCGCATCGCCGCCGTGTCCAGAACACCGAACTGGCTGATGAAACCAAAATCGATTGACACATAGGCCAGCACCGACCAGGCAAGGGCGGCTGCCGCGGGAAAGGTCGCAGTGCCGCGCACGACAAAGAGGATCGACAGGAACAGGGCAAGCAGGCCAGCAATGCCCAGAACGATACCATGATAGAGCGTATAGGAATTGACGATGTCCTTGTAGGCATCCTCTTCCCAAAGGTAGAGCTGCGGCAGGGTCGGTGAAGCCAGCTCTGCAACGAGTGTGATCACCGCTCCCGGATCGAGCGTGATCGAGAAAATGTCGGCATGCGGATCGTCGATCCGGTCGAGCGAAAAACCCGAACTGGGCGTGAAGGCGACAATGCGCTGGTTCCCCAGATCAGGCCAGAACAGGCCTGAATTGACCAGCCGGAACCGCGGCGCGACCAGAAGCCGGTCAAGTTGCACATCGCTTGTGTTGGTCAGCACCAGAACGGCCCAGTCTCCGGCCGTGTCGGCATTGGCGGCCTGGACCTCGATGGTCCGCACGATGCCCTCGGCATCGGGGGCCGTCGACACGCGGAAGGCGTTGCCGCGGTCGCGATAGACGGTCACCGCACCGGTCAGGTCGAGCGCGGTGTCGTCGCGGCCGATCGAGATCGGCTCGGTGGACTGCGCCCACGCCGGCACGGCAGCCAGAAGCATGGCCACAAGGACTGCCAGAAACAGTCCGGCCAGAGCGCCGGGCGACCGGATCGATCGCTGGACATGTCCGTCGATGGGCAAGTGCAACTGCACGTCAGATATCCGTCTGGTCGATGTGCGCGGTGTCCAGATGCATCGGGTTGATGCGTGCATAAAGGACATGATCGCGCCAGCGCCCGTTGATCTTCAGATAGGCGCGCAACACGCCTTCGCGTAGAAATCCGTTCTTCTCCAGAAGCCGGATCGATTTGCTGTTGCCGGGAATGCAGGCAGCTTCAAGGCGATGCAGTCCCGTGCGCCCGAACGCATATTCGCAAACAAGCGCGACCGCCTCGCTCATATGGCCCCGGCCGGCAAATCGTTCGCCGATCCAGTAACCGATCTGGCCGTTCTGCGCGACACCGCGGCGAATGTTTCCAAGGGTAATGCCGCCAAGCAGGGCTTCGTCTTCATTGCGCACAACGAAGAAGGGAAAGCCCGTTCCGGCGCGAATCTCGCCCGCATAGCGGCGCAGACGCGCGCGGAATGCAGGCCGTGTCAAATCGTTGCGCGGCCAGACCGGCTCCCAGGGTTGCAGAAATTGCGCGCTTTCCGCACGCAACGCCGCCCACTGCTCATGGTCGGCCAGTTCGGGATGGCGCAGGTGAACAGTGCGGCCTTCGATGACGGCGCCGGACGCACCCCGGCTCGAAAACGCGAACATGGGACCCCTCCGTTGCTCCGCCGGTCCCTCAGCCGGCGGCTGCGCGCCGATACTGCATCGGGCCGCGCTGTGGCGCGCCGGCAATCAGGCGTGCGCGAATATCGTCCATGTCCATCAGGGAATCGACCGGACCGACGGCTGAAACGGTGGGCGCGGATTCAACAAAGATCCGGCCGGCCAGATCGCGCAGTCGGCTCACCGTGAGATTATCCAGCCGCAGCAGGAGTTCCTCGTTGGGGATGGGGCGGCCAAACAGGAGAATCTGCCGTGCGATCTGCCCGGCCCGGCTCGGCGCGCTCTCGCCCGACATCAAGAGGCTGGCGCGGAATTGCGCCCTGGCCCGGTCCAGCTCGCTCTCGTCGATGTCGTAAGCGGCACGCGACAATTCGCCGATGATCAGTTCAAGCAGTTTGGGCAGGTCGCCCGGCTCTGTGGCTGCATGGACGCCGAAGACGCCCGTGTCCGAAAAACCCCAGTGAAAGGCATAGATCGAATAACACAAGCCATGCTTCTCGCGCACTTCCTGAAAAAGGCGCGAGGACATGGCACCGCCCAACAGCATCGCCAGCACCTGGCTGCAATAATAGTCGCGCACATGATAGGCGCGCCCCTCGAAACCGAGCACAACCTGTGTGTCCTGCAACGGACGCTGCTCGCGATAGTCGCCGCCCACATAATGCGCCAGGCCAAGCTCATGGCCATCGGCTGCGGGCTTCATCGTCGAAAAGCGCTGCTCGGCCATTTTGACGATCTCGTCATGATCGACGGCGCCCGTTGCGGCAAGCACCATGCGCTCGCCGCTATATTCGCGATCGATATAGGCGCGGATCATGTCCGATGTGAACGTGCCGATCGTGTCCCGCGTGCCGAGGATCGACCGGCCGACGGGCTGATGCCGGAAAGCGGTTTCGGTGAATCGGTCGAAGACCACGTCATCGGGCGTGTCGATGGCCGCGCCCAGCTCTTGCAGGACGACGTGCTTTTCGCGTTCCAGTTCATCTGCGTCAAAGCGCGAATTCTGCAGGATGTCGGCCAGCACGTCGATCGCAAGCGCGGTATCCTGGCGCAGGACACGCACGAAGAACGACGTGGTTTCGACGCTTGTTGCCGCGTTGATGTCACCGCCGACATTTTCGATCGCTTCGGCCAGGTCGCGCGCGCTGCGCGTCGCCGTCCCCTTGAAGGCCATGTGCTCGAGCATGTGCGCGATGCCGTGCTCGTGATCGTGCTCGTTGCGGGTGCCGGCCTTGAACCATGCGCCGACGGAGACGCTCTCGACACTGTCGAACCGTTGCGTGGCAACGGTGATCCCGTTCTTCAGGACGGTTGTCTGGACTGTCATGTACGCGCGCACTCCTGGGGGCAGTATCGTCTTATGAAGCCCCGACATTTCCTCCGGCGGCCCGTGTGCGGGCCGAAATGTGATCTTCCACCATTTTGCGGTCAGATGGAAGTGGCGCGAACCGCTCTTGCCGTTCCATCAGATCATCCAGCCAGGCCGGCAGCTCCGGCCGCGTTCCCGCCGCCTGTTCGACAGCATCGGGAAACTTGGCCGGATGCGCCGTTGCAAGCACGATCATCGGCGTGTCGGCCCGGGCATGGGCGCGCGCCACGTGCGTTGCAACGGCTGTGTGCGGGTCGAGCAGATTGCCCGACGCCTCAAGAACCCGCGCAATGGTCCGTCCTGCCTCGTTCATGTCGGCGCGGCCGGCCGCAAAGTCCGCCGCAATCACTTCATGAACCTGATCGCCCAGCGCGAACTGCCGCGATTGTTTGAGCGTTTCCATCACGCGCCGCACATAGGTCGCATCGCGTCCCGATGCTTCAAACAGGAGCCTCTCGAAATTCGATGAGATCTGGATGTCCATTGACGGCGAGGTGGTCTGGACCACTTCGCGCATCTGATAGGTGCCGGTGTCGAGCGCCCGGGCGAGAATGTCATTGTCGTTGGTGGCGATCACAAGCCGTTCGATCGGCAGGCCCATGCGTTTGGCGGCATAGCCGGCGAAGATGTCGCCGAAATTGCCCGTCGGAACGGTGAACGACACAGGCCGGTCGGGCGCGCCCAGCGAAACCGCGGACGTAAAATAGTAGACGATCTGGGCCATGATCCGCGCCCAGTTGATCGAGTTGACCCCGGACAATTGCACCGCGTTGCGGAACGCTGCGTGGTTGAACATCGCCTTGACGAGATTCTGGCAGTCGTCGAAATTGCCGTCGATCGCCAGCGCATGCACGTTGGCGGCATCCGATCCCGTCATCTGCCGCTGCTGGACGGGCGACACCCGGCCTTCGGGGAACAGGATGAAGATGTCGGTGCGGTCGCGGCCGGCAAAGGCATCGATCGCCGCCCCGCCCGTGTCGCCGGATGTGGCCCCGACGATCGTCGCACGCTGGTCCCGTTCGGCCAAAACATGGTCCATCAACCGGCTCAGCAATTGCATGGCCACGTCCTTGAACGCCAGCGTCGGCCCGTGAAACAGTTCCAGGACGAATTCGTTGGCGCCCGTCTGGATCAGCGGGCAGACCGCCTCGTGCCGGAAGGTGCCATAGGCTTCGGCGACGATCGCCTCGAACGTGTCGCGCTCGATCTCGCCCTCGACGAATGGCCACATCACCGCCACCGCGGTTTGCGCGAACGACCTGCCGCGCAGCGCCTTGATCTCGGCGGCGGACAATTGCGGCCAGCTTTCGGGCAGATAGAGCCCGCCATCGGCGGCCAGCCCGGTCAGAATGGCGTCACGAAAACCCAGATGCGGCGCCTCGCCGCGTGTCGATATGAACTTCACGGTGCTTTGCCCTCATTGGCCGGTTCCGGCCGTCAGCCATTGCACAAAATGCGCGCGAGCCTTATCGGAAATCCGACGGGATCGAAACCCCCGCGGCGGCGTACATCCGCCGCATGGTTGACACGATGTGCCACTAGCCGAATGGTGCGCGCCGCACGAGCCGGCCGCAGGAATTGGAGAGCGAGGACGATGGTGATGGGTATCGCAAAAGGCAGGGCAGGGCTCGACGGAGAAGGCACTGTCCGGACGATCCGGTCGATGGTTGCAATTGGCGCGCTGGTGGTGCTTGCCGCCTGCCAATCCGGCGGCACCAATGAAGTCCTTGATGTCTCCAACAATGATGAGACGTTCACCGAGGCGGACCTGCGCGCCTACTGCCCGCGCGTGACCCTGCTGGAGGGCACCGCCTTTCTGCGGACCTACACCAGCGGCAATGACGGCAACCCCGACGAGATCGTCCACCAGGCGGTGATCTCGGACGTGACGCGCACCTGCCGTTATCGCAATGGCCAGCTCTTCATGACGGTGGCGGCCGCCGGCCGTGTGGTCAACGGGCCCAAGGGCGCGCCCGGCTCGCTCAATCTGCCGGTGCGTGTGGCCATCCGCGCCGGCGAGAATTTGCCCTATTCGCAGCTTGGCCGCATCGATGTGGCGATGGGCGGCGGCGCCACGCAGTTCATCTACCGGGACGACCAGATCATCCTGCCCGAGCCCGAAACCCGCAATCTGCAGGTCCTTGTCGGCTTTGACGAGGGACCCTACGACACGCCCTGAACCGGATGGCGGCGGCCGGTCGCCAACCTTCGGTTAACCATGGTCCTTGACCCGATGTTTACCCTGAGCGGTAACCATGGCGCCCGTTGCTGTTTCAAAAGATCGGGTGCTTCATGTCTCGCGTACACCTGGCTCCTTCGGCCGCCCGAAAGGGCGGTCGCCCGGCCAAGTCCGACCTTCCTCTCGACACGATCCTGAAGGGCGATTGCGTCGCCGCTCTCGAGCGATTGCCGGAAAAGTCGGTGGACATGATCTTCGCCGACCCGCCCTACAATTTGCAGCTTGAGGGTGCGTTGCACCGGCCGGACCAGTCCAAGGTCGATGCCTGTGACGATCATTGGGACCAGTTCGGTTCGTTCGCCCACTATGACGCCTTCACCCGCGCCTGGCTTCTGGCCGCGCGGCGGGTGCTCAAGCCCAACGGCACGATCTGGGTGATCGGCTCTTACCACAACATCTTCCGCGTCGGCGCCAGCCTGCAGGATCTCGGCTACTGGATTCTTAACGATGTCGTCTGGCGCAAGACCAACCCGATGCCGAATTTTCGCGGCCGCCGCTTCCAGAACGCGCATGAGACGCTGATCTGGGCGAGCCGTGACCAGAAGGCCAAGGGCTATACGTTCAACTATGAATCGATGAAGGCGGCCAATGACGATGTGCAGATGCGGTCCGACTGGCTGTTTCCAATCTGCAATGGCGGCGAACGGTTAAAGGACGGCGATGGCGCCAAGGTGCATCCGACGCAAAAGCCCGAGGCGCTTCTGGCCCGCGTTCTGATGTCGGCCTCAAGGCCGGGCGATGTGGTACTCGACCCGTTTTTCGGCACCGGCACGACCGGCGCGGTCGCCAAGCGGCTGGGTCGGCATTTCATCGGCATCGAGCGCGAGCAGGCCTATATCGACGCGGCCAAGGCCCGCATCGATGCAGTCGAACCCCATGACGGCAAGAGCCTGACGCTGGTCGCCGGCAAGCGCGCCCAGCCGCGTGTCGCCTTCCTGTCGCTGGTGGAGGCGGGTTTGCTCACGCCGGGCACCGAGCTGACCGATACGAAACGCCGTTGGTCGGCCACGGTGCAGGCGGACGGTTCGCTCTGCGAAAGCGGCGAGCAGGCCTCGATCCATCGCACCGGTGCGCGGGTGCAGGGGCTCGATGCCTGCAATGGCTGGACCTTCTGGCACTTTGAAGATGGCGGCGACCTCAAGCCGATCGATGCGCTGCGCCAGATCGTCCGCGACCGCATGGCCGCCGCCGGCGGCTGACTTTCGGCAACTGACCTCCAGTTCAATCAGGCCGAAACCCGAAGCGCTGCAGGTCATCCCGCAGCGCTTCGGCGCTTGTGAAGCGCACGGCATGCCATCCGAAGGAGCGCGCGGCTTCGACATTCTTCTCGCTGTCGTCGATGAACAGCGTCGCCGCCGGGTCCAACTCGAATGTCTCGGTATGCAGCGCATAGATGGCCGGGTCGGGTTTGATCAGTCCGGCGCGCCCCGACACGGTCACGCCGCGTCCGGACTTCAGGAACGGGTACAGGGTCTGTGCTTCGGCGAACGTGTCAGATGCAAAATTGGTCAGGAAGGTGATGTCGGTGCCGGCCTCGATCAGTTCGACGAGGATGGCAACGCTGTCCTCATAGGCATGCGGTACCATCTCGCGCCATTTCTGCCGGAATGCCCGGATCTCTCGTGTCCAGTCCGGGTGCGAACCGATCAGTTCGGCCTCGGCAGTCGCCCATGAGCGGCCGCGATCCTGTTCAATGTTCCAGGCCGGCGTGCAGACATTGGCGAGAAACCAGGCCCGTTTCTCACCATCGGGGATGACGCGCTTGTAGGGCAGTTCCGGATCGTAATGAATCAGCACCTTGCCGATGTCGAAGACGATGTGTCGAATGGTGTGCATGCGGAAGTCCCCTCAAAACGCGTCCGGTAAAGCACACGCAATCGCTTTTTTCATGACAGTGGGCAGTGCTTCGGCGCCGAGTTCGGATGCCGGCGACCACCATTGTCCATCGCCGGCCCCGTGGTTCGAGTGCGCTCGCCAGACCGTCAGGTCGAGGGCGAAATGGGTGAAGACATGCCGCACCTGCCCGCATTTCCGCCATGTGAGGCCATCGACGGGCGCGGCATCGGTGTCCGTTTCGCCGTCGTTGCGCGCCGTCCATCGGGTCGTCGGCACCTGTGTCATGCCGGCGAGAAGCCCCGTTCCGGCCCGTTTTTCCAGCAGCACCGCACCGTCGCCGCGAACAAGGACGAAGGCCGCGCCGACGCGCAGCGGCTTGTCTTTTTTGGGCGCCTTGACGGGAAAACGCTCAGGATCGCCCGCATCAAGGGCGGTGCACTCCGACCGCAGCGGGCAGGGCAGGCAGGCGGGGCGTTTCGGCGTGCAGATCGTCGCGCCCAGATCCATCATGGCCTGCGCAAAATCGCCCGGACGGTCTGCGTCGAGCATCGCTGCGACTTCGGCCTTGATGGCCGGCTTGGCCTTCGGCAGGGGTGTATCGATCGCTTTCAGCCGCGTGACCACCCGTTCCACATTGCCGTCGACCACCGGCGCGGCGATATCGAACGCAATGGCCGCGATCGCCGCCGACGTGTAGTCGCCAATGCCGGGCAGGGCGCGCAATGCGTCCAGATCGGCCGGAAACGCGCCGCCATGATCGGTCATGATCGCATCGGCGCATTTCTTCAAGTTGCGCGCGCGCGAATAATAGCCGAGCCCCGCCCAGGCCTTGAGAATATCCTCTTCATCCGCGGCAGCCAGCGCTTCGATTGTCGGCCAACGCTCGGTGAAAGCATGGAAATAATCCCGAACAGCGGCCACGGTCGTCTGTTGCAGCATGATCTCGGACAGCCAGACGCGGTAAGGGTCGGGACCGATGCCCTCGGCACGGTCGCGCGGGCCGACCCGCCATGGAAGGTCGCGGGCGTGATCGTCATACCAGGCAAGCAGTTTCTGAGCGGAAGCGGATTTACGGGACGGCATGGCCGCACATAGGCTGCCATCCACAACAAGGGCAAGATCGATCCGGCACGCTTCAAGCCCGCCGGCAGACCTGATAACGTTGCACCATGGCCAAATCCGCCGCCAACCTCGTCAATGCCGTTCTCGACCCGGTGCTCGCCAAACGCGCCGGTCTGTCGCTCGCGCTGATCGATGCGTGGCCGGAGATCGCCGGCGCGCCGATCGCCGAGGCATCATGCCCGCTCAAGATCGACTGGCCGCGCCGGCGCCGTGAGGATGATGCGTTCGAGCCCGGCGTTCTGGTGGTGGCAGCCGAGGCCATGGCCGCGCTGCACATCCAGCATCAGACCGGCGAGATCGTCGCGCGGATCAACGCGTTCATGGGGTTTGACGCCGTCTGCCGGATCAAGCTGGTGCAAAAACAGCTCGCTGAACCGCCAAAAACCCGACGCGAGCCACGGCCATTGTCCGCCGCCGAAACCGACCGCATCGATCGCTTGGCCGACGGTTTCGACGATGCCGGATTGCGCGACGCGGTGCGCCGTCTGGGACGCAGCGTTCTGTCGGAAAAGCCCGAAGCCTAGGCGCCTGCATGGGCGACCCTATATCGGTGTCATGGCCAACATCGATCAGACATCGGACATCGAATCGCCGGCCGTGTCGCCGGCAATCGACGTGTTTTATGACGGCGGCTGCCCGATCTGCCGGCTGGAGGTCGGCTACTATAGCCGGATCGACCGCGCCGGTGCGGTGCGCTGGATCGACATCGAGGCGCTGGACGATGGCGACCTGCCGGCCGGCAAGACCCGCAACGCGCTGCTTGGCCGGTTTCATGTCCGCGATCTGGCCGATGGACGTTGGCATGTCGGCGTCGATGCCTTTGCGCGCATCTGGCGGGTCTTGCCGGTCTGGCGGCACTTTGCGTTCGTCTTTGCCGTTCCCGGGCTTCGCCAAGTGGCGGAAATCGGCTATCGCGGGTTCCTGCGGTGGCAGCGTTGGCACAGGGCCCGCCGCGCACGCTGAGGAGACGAAGTGGCAGAGCCGGTAAGGAAAACAGCGCGACCGTTCTGGGAGACGAAATCCCTCGCCGAGATGACCGAGCGCGAGTGGGAGAGCCTGTGCGACGGGTGCGGCAAATGCTGCATGTCCAAGCTGATCGACGAGGACACAGACGAAATCCTCTATACAACGGTCGCCTGCCGTCTGTTCGATGCCGCCTCGTGCCGTTGCGCCGACTATGAGAACCGGCAGGAAAAGGTGGCCGACTGCGTGCGCCTGACGCCGGACAATGTCGGTCAGATCGCCTGGCTGCCGGGCACCTGCGCCTACAGGCTGGTGGCCGAAGGCCGGCCGCTCTATGACTGGCACCCGCTCGTCTCGGGCGATCCGATGAGCGTACATGGAGCGGGCATCTCCGTTTTCGGCCGGGTCACGGCCCGTGAGCAGGACATGGCCCATGATGGCGAATATCTCGATCATCTGGTCGACGGGGAACTGTGAGCACCGCCGTTGCGTTTCGGCTCCGGGCGGATAGGTTCGCCATGCAGAGACAATCGCGGGGGCTGCCTTGAGCCAGGACGAGACACGGGCGCTGATCAAGCGCTATTTCGACGCCTTCAACGCCAGTGACTATGAGGCCATGGCCGACCTGCTGCACGAGGATGTCGCCCATGACATCAATCAGGGCGGCCGCGAGATCGGTCGCGAGGCATTCCGCCGCTTCAATGCGATGATGTCGAAGCACTATCGCGAGACCTTGCGCGACATCGAGATCATGGTCGCCGAAAGCGGGGTGCGCGCCGCCGCGGAATTCACCGTCGACGGGACCTATGTCGCCACGGCCGACGGCCTGCCCCCGGCCAATGGACAGGCTTATTCGCTGCCGGCCGGCATCTTCTTTGAGGTCGATGATGGCCGCATCAGCCGCGTGACGACCTGTTACAATCTCAAAGACTGGATCGCGCAGGTCTCATGACGGCGCAGGTCACGGTCCGGCCGCTGGAACCTGGCGAA
Organism: Roseitalea sp.; assembly: GCA_017642895.1. Taxonomy (GTDB): domain Bacteria; phylum Pseudomonadota; class Alphaproteobacteria; order Rhizobiales; family Rhizobiaceae; genus Roseitalea. The sequence continues at coordinate 10,856 of JAEPON010000007.1, read as the reverse complement.
ATCACCACCTGCATGGACGATCTGGCGCGGTTGCGGATCGCGGTCTTCCGCGCCTTTCCGTACCTCTATGACGGCGACATGGCCTATGAGCGCCGCTATCTGGCGACCTACCTTGACGCCGAAGGCGCTTTTGTCGCCGGCGCGTTCGACGGCGATCATCTGGTCGGCGCGGCCACCGCTGCCCCGCTCGCCGGGCACAAGGCCGAGTTCGCCGAACCGTTCGCCAGGCGTAGTCTCGACTTGGACGATTTCTTCTATTTCGGCGAATCCGTCCTGTTGCCGGACTATCGCGGCCAGGGCATTGGCGTCGCGTTCTTCGATCTGCGCGAGGCTGAAGCGCGCCGCCAGGGCTTTGCGCAGTGCCTGTTCTCGGCTGTCGTGCGACCCGCCGACCATCCGCAGCGCCCCTCAAGCTACACACCGCTCGACGGGTTTTGGCGCCGGCGTGGCTATGAGCGGCTCGACGGCTTGTCCACCTCCTATGCGTGGACGGATGTTGGCGAGGATACCGAGAGCGACAAGCCGATGGAGTACTGGGTCAAGACGCTCACCTGACTCACGCAGTTGTGTGCTGCCGTCAGAAGATGCGATTTGAATGTGATCGGTGGTTTTGACACCCTGGCGCCAACGCAAGGCTCAACCGATGGAGATCGCCATGACCCGTCATATCGTTCGCGGCAAGGTCAAGACCGCCACCGCCAATCTGGACCGCCGTGCATTTCTGGCGCTTGGCGCCGGCGCCGTGGCGGCCGCGCTGGTTGCCGGAACCGTCCGCAAGGCATGGGCCGGCAAGGTCAATCTTGATGGTGGCGCCGCGATCCGGGGCCATGACCCGGTCGCCTATTTTTCGCAAGGCGCGGCGGTCAAGGGCGACCCGTCGATCACCGCGACCCATGACGGTGCGACCTATCATTTTGCGTCCACGGAAAACCGCGACGCGTTTGCCGCCGCTCCCGGCCGCTACGCGCCGCAATATGGTGGTTTTTGCGCCTATGCGGTCGCCAACGGCTACACCGCCAAGATCGACCCGGACGCCTTCACGGTGGTCGATGACAAGCTCTATCTGAACTTTTCCAAGGGCGTGCGCAGCCGGTGGGAACGCGATATTCCCGGTAACATCACCAAGGGCGACGCCAACTGGCCGGGTCTTTCGGCCGGCTGACGCTCCGATGCGGCCTATTGGGCCAGTTCGAACGTCACGTTGACGCTGACGCGGTAGGTGTTCTCGCCCGCCGCGACGGGAACCGGCGCCGCATCGGCCGCCATTTCCATCACCGCGCCGCGCGCCATGGCAATGGGCCGGGGCTCGGAGGATTGCTCGGAAATGGTGAGAATGCGCCCAAGTCCGATGCCGGCCGCTTCGGTCAGCGTCTCGGCCTTGCCGATGGCTGCCTGCATGGCCTTGGTCCGCGCTTCGGTGATCGCTGCGGACGGGTCGTCATTGGTGAAGCTGATGCCGCCGCCCTGATTGACACCGAGCGTCACCGACTGGTCGAGAATGGCGCCGAGCCGTTCGAGATCACGCACCCGCACCGTGAGCGAGTTGGAGACCTGATAGCCGACGATCCGCGGGGCCGGGCGAACGCCGTTCTTCGGCTCTGGATGGACATAGCGCGGCTGGATGTTGAAGTTCGAGGTCTGAAGATCGCGCTCGGCAATGCCTTCGGCCTGCATCGCCGCAAGCACCTCGGCCATCGCCATGGTGTTGGCATCAAGCGCGTCGCGCGCCGTTTCCGCTTCGCGCAGAACCGTCAGCCCGATCACCGCCATGTCCGGCGCGACATTGGCCGTACCCGTGGCCGAGACGGTGATTTGCGGCGTGATGTCATCATCGTCGGCCAGTGCATGCCCGGAGGTAGCGAAAAGCGTCGTTGCGACGACAATGGCGATCATGGGCGCGGAGCGAAATTGTGGCAAGGCGATATCCTCGGTTGATGTCCCGTCGCCGGATGGCTTGGCCGACAAATGGGTGCGAATTGTGATGGCGCCCCGGGCTGGCGTTGGCGCTTGCCCCGTCCGGCCCTTTCGGATACGCACGGCGCGACGGGCCTGTAGCTCAATTGGTCAGAGCCGGCGGCTCATAACCGCTTGGTTGGGGGTTCGAGTCCCTCCAGGCCCACCATTTTTGCCCGCGACCGACCGGCCGGCCCCGCGTGCTGTTCCGGTTCGAACGTCCCGTTCTCACCGCCACCATTCAATCGGCCGTTTGCAGGCAAATGCACCTTACCACGGCCCGTGATGCGTACCGTCCTCGTCGGTGCGCTCAAAGCCGTGCGCGCCGAAATAGTCGCGCTGGCCCTGGATCATGTTGGCGGTTGAGCGCGAGGTCGCCATCATGTCGAACCAGTTCAGCGCCGCCGACAGCGCCGGCACCGGCAATCCGTGGCTGTTCGCGGCGGTGACGGTCTTGCGCAGGCCCGCCATGTGGCGCTTCATCAGGTCGGCGAAGAACGGCGCCATCAAAAGGCTTGCATCAGGCGCCTTTTCGAGCGCCTTCGCCATGTCGTCGAGCATCGCCGACCGGATGATGCAGCCCGCGCGCCAGACCCGCGCCACATCGGCAAGGCGCAACTCCCAGCCATTGTCGTCGGCGCCGTCGGCCAGCATCGCAAAGCCCTGCGCATAGCAGACGATCTTGCCGGCGATCAACGCGCTTTCAAGGTCGGCGTCGCCGACCGTGCCGTCGGGCAGGGCGCGTGCCGGTTCGCCGAACCGGTCCGCGCCGCGCCGCCGCGCCTCAAGCCGGGCCGAGACGTTGCGCGCGGTCACCGCAGCGTCGATCACCGGCACGGGCGTGCCCAGTTCCTGCGCTTCGATCGCCGTCCAGCGCCCGGTGCCTTTCTGCCCGGCGCGATCGACGATCATGTCGATCATCGGGTCGCCGGTCTTCGGGTCCGTCGCTTCGAGAACAGCGGCGCTGATCTCGACCAGATAGGAGCGCAGCGGCCCATCGTTCCAGCGCGCGAAGGTCTCGGCCATCGCAGCCGGCGCCCGGTCCATGCCGTCGCGCATGATGCCATAGGCTTCGGCGATCATCTGCATGTCGGCATATTCGATGCCGTTGTGGACCATCTTGACGAAGTGCCCGGCGCCGGCCGCGCCGAGCAGCGCCGCGCAGGGTTCGCCTTCGTAGGTTGCCGCGATCGCGGTCAGCACTGGCGCCGCCCGGCCCCACCCATCCTTCGAACCGCCAGCCATCAACGAAGGCCCGTGCCGCGCGCCATCCTCGCCGCCCGAAACGCCAAGGCCGATGAACCGCTTTCCGAGCGCTTCGACCGCCGCGGCCCGCCGTTCGCTGTCATGAAAGCTCGAATTGCCGCCATCGATGATCAGGTCGCCCTCGTCCAGCAAGGGCAAAAGCGCGGCGATCTGGTCGTCCACCGGTCGGCCCGCTGGCACCATCAGGAGGATCGCGCGCGGCGGTTTCATCGCCGCAACAAGGTCCTCGAGCGTTTTGGCCGGCGTCAGGCGATCAGCGAGATCACCGGCATTGTCGATAAGCGCATCGATGCGCTCTGGCGAGCGGTTGTGGATGGCGACGTCAAACCCCTTGTCCGCCATGTTCAGCCCCAGCGCCGCACCCATCGTGCCAAGGCCGATGACGGCGAATTCCGGTTGGCTCATCTCAGGTCTCCAAATATCGGGCGCGGCGCGCGCTATTTCGCGAACGCCCGCAGATCGAACGTTTCGTCGGCAACCATGGTCGGCGTCAGCGCCTTGCCGTCCGCCAGGATCTTGCGGCTCATCGCATAGGTCGCCGCATCGTTGAGGCAATCGACAGCAAGGAACGTGTCGCCGGCGAAATAAAAGTGCGAGACACTGCCTTCGCGCTTCCCCGGCCGGACGACCACACGGTCATAGCCGCGGTTGAAGCCCGCGATCTGCAGCTTCATGTCGAACTGGTCGGACCAGAACCACGGATGCGGATCGTAGGCCTTGTCCTGGCCCATCATGTTGGCCGCGACGATGCCGGCTTGGTCGTGCGCGTTCTGCACTGATTCAAGCCGCGTCGGCATGTGGTTGAAAGGGAAGATGGTGCAGTCACCGCAGGCGAAGATCGCCGGATCGGATGTGCGCGCCCGGTCATCGACCGTGATTCCGACCGCGACATCGAGCCCGGCGCTCTGGGCCAGTTCGGCATTGGGCACGATGCCGATGCCGACCACGACCAGATCACAGGGCAGGGATGTGCCGTCATCCAGTTCCACGGCTGTGGCCGCGCCCGCATCATCGCCGGCGATCCGGGCGATCTGCGTATCTTCGAGAATGGTCACGCCATGGCTTTCATGCAGCGCCCGGAAGGCATCGGCGGTCTCGCGGCAGGCCACGCGCTGAAGGATGCGCGGGGCGGCCTCGATCACCGTCACCGCCATCCCCTTCTTGGACGCTTCGGCCGCCGCCTCAAGCCCGATATAGCCGCCGCCGATGACGATCAGCCGGCTGCCGGACACCATCTTCGCCATCAGCGCATTGGCGTCCGGCAGGTCCCGCATCGTGTGCACATTTTTGAGCGCGCCGCCGATCTCGGCGGGCAATTGCCGGGCGCGGGCGCCGGTGGCCAGCACCAGCGCATCATAGCCGAACCGTGCATCGTCCCCGGTCACGACCTCCCTTGCCTGTCGGTCGATACCGATGACACGCGTGGAAAGATGCGCGTCGATTGTCTGGTCGCGATACCAGTCCTCGGGGCGCAGCTTCAGCCGTTCAAGGCTCATCTCGCCGGACATATAGGCCTTTGACAGCGGCGGACGCTGATAGGGCAGGACCGCTTCGTCGCTCAAAAGCGTGATCGTACCCTCAAAGCCGTGCTTGCGCAGATCGTCGGCAACAGCGACCGCGGCATGGCTGCCGCCCACAATGACAACGCGCTTGGCCAAAGACTGTCCCCCGAAACGAAAAGCGGCACCAATGATGCCGCTTGTCTAACCGTATTGGCGCCGGGAAGGCGACCGGTTTTTCAAACGGGCCGCATCAACCCGCCTCGGCTTCGCCGACGAACGCCTTTTCGAGCACATAGTGGCCGGGCTTGTTGTTGGCGCCTTCTTCCATGCCGGCGGCTTCGCACAGTTCCTTGATCTCAAGGTTCAGGCCCATCGAGCCGCAGATCATCACGCGATCGTCTTCGGTGCTCCATGCCGGAACGCCGAGATCGTCAAACAATTCTCCCGAACGGATCTTGTCGGTGACGCGGCCGGTTTTTTCGCTCTCCTCGCGCGTCGTCGTCGGATAGTAGACCAGCTTGCCATCGACCATCTCGCCGATCAGCGGATCATTGACAAGGTTCTCGACCAGTTCGGCGCCGTAGACCAGTTCGTCACGCGTCCTGCATGTGTGGGTCAGGATGACCTGATCGAACTTCTCATAGACTTCCGGATCCCGGACCAGCGAGGCGAACGGCGCGATGCCCGTGCCGGTCGCCAGCATGTAGAGCCGCTTGCCCGGCAAAAGCGCATCGACCACCAGCGTGCCGACCGGCTTGGTTTTCATGATCACCTGATCGCCCACCTCGATCTTCTGGAGGCGCGATGTCAGCGGCCCGTCGGGCACCTTGATCGAATAAAACTCGAGCTCCTCGTCCCAGGATGGCGACGCGATCGAATAGGCGCGCAGGATCGGCTTGCCCTTGTCGTCCGGCAGGCCGATCATCACGAATTCGCCCGAGCGGAAGCGCAGCGATTGCGGGCGCGTCAGTCGGAAGGCGAACAGCCGGTCGGTGTAATGGCGCACCCACGTTACGGTCTGACCGTCCTTGAGGGCCACGGGCTGGGCTCCACCGGCAAGCGGTGTCATCTCGTTCATCGTCATGGGCTCCAGTTAGGCGACCTGGGCGGCTTGATGCAACCGTCGTTGGTACGACGCATTGATCCGGGTCAACCGGGCGCGCCACTGGTCTTCGGGCTGCCGGGCGGCGAGAGCCTGGTCGATGGCCACCGCATCGAACCCGCAGCGGCGGGCATGGACATATTGATCGGCGAGGACATGGCCCTGCGCGATCAGCCGGCCTTCAAAGCCCAGCCGGCGCAGTTTCATCGCCAGCGAAAAGCCGCGCCCGTCGGCAAAGGAGGGAAAGGCGATGATGATCGCATCAAGCGCGCCGAAATGCGGCGCGACGGCATGGGCGTCAATGTCATTGTCCGCCACCAGCCCGATCGATGCCGGGCGATTGGCGGCAAGGCCCGCTTCAAGATCGGCAAGCGAGACCTCGCCATAGGTCCCGGCCATCAGCCGTTCGGCGCGGTCATCGGGCGCAAATCCGTCGTCGGTCACGATGATCATCGGCTCTTTCTCCTCAGGCATGGCTCGGCGCTCCGCGCACGATCGCGCCATCGACGATATGGATGCCGCATTCTGTCTTGTCACGGCCCCGCCAACGGCCGGCGCGCGCATCCTCGCCCGGCCGGACGGGCGATGTGCACACCGCGCAGCCGATCGACGGATAACCTTGGGCGGCCAGCGGATGTGGCGGCAGGTCGAACGCATCCGCATAAGCGGCCAGATCGTCCGGCGACCAAAGGGCCAGCGGGTTGAGCTTGGTCTTGCCGTTGGCCGCCTGTTCGACCGGTTCGATGTCCGACCGGGTCAGCGCCTGGTGCCGCTTGCGGCCGGTGATCCACCCGTCAAATCCGTCCAGCGCCGCATCCAGCACCTGCGTCTTGCGCAGATCGCAGCAGGCGTCCGGATCGGTCATGTGCAGCCGGCCCCAAATATCGGCGCGGCGCACGGCGTCGCGTTCCGGGCGGATCGTGCGCACATCGCTCAGGCCGAGCCGCGATGCCAGTTCGTCGCGATAGGCCAGCGTTTCGGCAAACAGCATGCCCGTGTCGATGAAAAGCACCGGCGTCGATCCGTCGATGCGCGCGATCAGATGCAGCAGCACCGCCGATTCGGCGCCGAACGAGGAAACGGCCGCAACGCGGCCGAACCTTCGTTCGATCAGCGCCTCGCGCAACAGGTCGAGCGTTGCGCCCTCGGTGTCAGGCGGCACGGGCGCTGTCGTGTCGGTCATCATAGATCGCATCCTTGAAGGGTGCCGCGCCCAGGCGCCGATAGGCGTCAAGGAACGTCTCGTCTGCCGTGTGGCGCAGGTCCAGATAGGTGTCGATGATCGCCTCGATCGCCGGAATCAGGTCGTCCGCCGCAAAGCCGGGGCCTGTCCGTTCGCCGATCGTCGCCGTTTCGGTGCCGTCGCCGCCCAGTGTGATCTGGTAGTTTTCGACGCCCGCCTTGTCGAGGCCCAGAATGCCGATATGGCCGACATGATGGTGCCCGCAGGCATTGATGCAGCCTGAAATCTTGATCTTCAGCGGACCGATCTCACGCTCCAGCTTGAGCGCGTCGAAATGGGTCGCGATCTCCTGGGCGATCGGGATGGAGCGGGCCGTCGCCAGCGCGCAGTAATCCATGCCCGGGCAGGCGATGATATCCGACAGAAGGCCGATATTGGCGGTGGCGAGGCCGGCCTCTTTCAGCGCGGCATGCACCGCCGGAATGTCAGCCTTGCGGACATGCGGCAGGATGATGTTCTGCTCGTGGGAAACGCGCAGTTCGTCATGGCCGTAACGTTCGGCCAGATCGGCCAGAACGCGCATCTGCTCAGCCGACGCATCGCCCGGCGTGCCGCCGACCGGCTTCAGCGAGACCGAGACGATCCCGTAGGCGGGGTTCCTGTGTTCGGTCACATTGGTTTCGACGAAGGATCGGAACACCGGATCATCCGCCTGCGCCCGGTCGAAGGCCAGCGACTGGGTGTTGTCGAAGTCCGGCGGCGCGAACGCCGCCTCGATGCGCGCGACAAGGTCCGCAGGCGGTGCCTGGAACAGCGCCTTCTGCTCGGCGAACGCCTCTTCGATCATGGCGGTGATGTCCTCGGTCCCGGTCTCATGGACGAGGATCTTGATGCGCGCCTTGTATTTGTTGTCACGCCGTCCGGCGAGATTGTAGACCCGCAAAATCGCTTCCAGATAGGGCAGCAAATCGGCCTTCGGCACGAAATCGCGCACGGTCTTGCCGATCATCGGCGTGCGGCCGAGCCCGCCCCCGACAATCACCTCATAACCCGGTTCGCCGGCCTGGTTGCGCACCATCCTGAGGCCGATATCGTGCGCCTTGGTTACCGCCCGGTCGTTCGGCGAACCGGTGATCGCGATCTTGAACTTGCGCGGAAGGAACTGGAATTCGGGATGGTCGGTCGACCATTGCCGGAGCAGTTCCGCCGTCGGGCGCGGATCTTCGATCTCGTCGGCAGCGGCGCCCGCGAAATGGTCGGCGGTCACGTTCCTGATGCAGTTGCCCGAGGTCTGGATGGCGTGCATTTCGACATCGGCCAAAGCATCGAGAATGTCGGGGACATCCTTCAGTTTCGGCCAGTTGAACTGGATGTTCTGGCGCGTCGTGAAATGGCCATAGCCCTTGTCCCAGCGCTCGGCGATCATGGCGAGTTGACGCATCTGCCGGGAATTGAGCGTGCCATAGGGGATGGCGACGCGCAGCATGTAGGCGTGCAGTTGCAGATAAAGCCCGTTCATCAGCCGCAGCGGCTTGAACTCGTCTTCGGTCAGCGATCCGTCGATGCGGCGCTCGACCTGCTTGCGGAAGTCGGCCACGCGGGCGCGCACGAAATCGGCATCGAAATCGTCATAAGCGTACATCGCTCAGGCCTCTGCTTGCTTGCCATGGAAATAGTTGGAGGGGCCGCGCGTGCGGAACGCCTCGCGAAAATGAACCGGCTGCGGCCGTCCGTCGGCGCCGATCGTCGCATCGGCGAGATAGGCGCCGACGATCTGACCGGGCTGTGCCTGGGCGATGGCGAGCAGCCTTTGCGCTTCGTCGGCATCATGCGTGACGGCGGCCTCGCCATGGATGCGTGTCCAGCCGCCTTCGCCGGTCAGATAGATCACGTCGCCCTCGAACAGATCGTTCGCGGTGACGATCTGTGGGTGTTTCTGGCGCCCCATCAGACGGCCTCCGCTTCTTGATGTGACTGGGCGACGGTCGCCAAAGCCGCCTCGGTGCCGCGCGGCGCGATGCCATAGAGCAGGACGGCGGGACCGGTGATGCCCGCATCGGTCAGCGCATCGGGCAGGGCGCCAAGCGTGGCGGCAACGACCCGCTGGTCGGCGCGCGAAGCGTTCTCGACCACCGTCACAGGTGTTTCGGCATCTGCGCCGTGCATCAGCAGGCGTCCGCGCAAGAAGGAAGCGGCCTTGATGCCCATATAGATGGCTGCCGCTTCGCCGGGCCGTGCCAGCGCGCGCCAGTCATGGTCGGCAAAACCCTCCGCATCATGGCCGGTGATGATGCGCAGCGATGCGTTGCGGCCGCGCCGCGTCAGAGACCGGCCGATCGACGCGACCGCCGCCGACGCCGAGGTAATGCCCGGCACGATCTCGAAACCGATGCCCGCCTCATCGAGCGCGTCCAGTTCCTCTTCAAGGCGCCCGAACACGGCCGGATCGCCCGATTTGAGCCGCACGACATGGGCGCCCTTGTCCGCATGGTCGATCATCAGTGCATTGATGTCATCCTGCTTCCAGGCTTCGCCAAAGCCTTTCTTGCCGGTTTCGACGATGATCGCCTCGCGCCGCGCCAGTTCGATGATCGGCTGCGGCACGAGCCGGTCGTGCAGGACGACATCGGCCTCGTGCAAGGCGTTGCGGGCCTTCAGCGTCAAAAGTTCCGGATCGCCGGGGCCGGCGCCGACGAAGGTGACCGAACCCGGCCCTTGCCGTGTTTCGATCCCGTCGGTAAAAAGCGTTTCCAGCGTTGCGCGCACGGCCTCTTCGCCGCCCGCCTTCAGGGCGCGGTCGCCGGCGCCGAAATAGAACTTCGTCCAAAAGGCGCGGCGCTTTTTGGAATCGCCCAGCATGTCGGCGCGTGCGCGGAAGGCCTGGCCGATCCGCGCCAGAAGGCCGAGCGATGCGGGCAGGCGCTCCTCAAGGTCGGCCTTGATCTTGCGAGCCAGCACAGGGGCCGCGCCCTCCGTGCCGATCGCCACCGTCACCGGATCGCGATCGACGATCGCCGGCGTGATGAACTGCGAATCCTCGAGATTGTCGACGATGTTGACCAGCGCGCTGGCCCGATGGCCAATGGAGGCGGCGCGGGCGTCTTCGTCCGCATCGTCATTGGCCGCATAGAACAGGCTGGCGCACAGCGCGTCGCCGGTTTCGATGGGCCGCTCGGTCAGCGTGATGCGCCCGTCTGCGGCCCATTGCCTGACCAGCGGCTCGGGATCGCCGCCGAAAACCGAAATGCGCGCCCTGGTTTTCAAAAGAAGGCGCAGCTTGGCGACAGCGGTTTCGCCCGCGCCGGACACCACCACACGGCGGCCGTCGAGATTCACAAAAACCGGAAAATGGCGCATGCACCCACCTCTTGGAACAAGATGCCAGTTTATGTGCGATGGGCTATCGCAAGAAGAACACCATTCCCAACTCGTTCGCGCTGGGGGAAAAATTTGTTCTCCTGGAAGGGGAGGCCGCCCGGCAGGGCGGGATTGATCCGTGTCAAGGACCCTCCCGGTCCCGATTGCGACAATCACACCACTTTGGAAGCGTTCCAATCGGTGGCGCGCTGGTCTATATGGGCAAAAAACGGGCACGAACGCGAATGCGATGGTGCCATGTGAGGACGAAGATGACGATCACGCCGATCACCGCGCCGGGCCAAGAGCCGCTCCAAGAGCCGTTGGATTTCGACCGGTTCTTTGAAGACAAGCTCACCGGTTTGCACGATGGAGGGAACTATCGTGTTTTTGCCGAGCTTGAGCGCCAGCGGGGATGTTTTCCGCGTGCGACGCGCCATCGCGGCGACGGGTCGACCCATGATGTGACGGTGTGGTGCTCGAACGACTATCT
>JAEPON010000018.1 GCA_017642895.1 Roseitalea sp. | reverse complement strand
TGCCCAGAAGAGGACTCGAACCTCCACGGCCTTGCGGCCACTGGCACCTGAAGCCAGCGCGTCTACCAATTCCGCCATCTGGGCACGAAATCGAGCCGTGACATATGCGGTCCACCCGGTGCTGTCAACCAAGGTCCGGGCCCGTCCGGCCGTGCTTGCCGAGGACGCCGCGATCGACTAACGCCGTTGGCAGTTGGCCAAGCCGATGCGGCCATCGCGGCACCGCAAAGCCATTGAAGAGAGCATTCGGCCGGCCGCGTTCGTCGCCGTCGATGCGGGAAGGAAAATCATGATCACAATCGCCGGCTCGATCAATCTCGACCTTGTTGCCCGCGTCGACCATCTGCCGGCGCCGGGCGAAACCGTCTCCGGTGTCGGGTATGTCGAGGCCCCCGGTGGCAAGGGCGCAAACCAGGCGTTGGCCGCCCGCCGCGCAGGCCATTCGGTGCGCATGGTCGGCTGCACCGGTGATGACACCAATGCGGCGGCGGCTCTGTCGCTTCTGGACGGTGCCGGGGTGGACCTGGGCGCCGTGCGCCGGATATCGGGCACACCGACCGGCGTCGCGCTCATCCTCGTCGATGCGGAAACCGGGGAGAACCAGATCGCCGTCGTGCCGGGCGCCAACGCCCATGTGCTGGATGGCGCGGACGGTTTGCCCCTGTCGGCTGGCGACGCGCTGCTCCTGCAGATGGAGATCCCTGACGCGGCCGTGGCGCGCGCGCTCACAGCCTCCCGTGCCGCCGGCGCCGTCTCCAGTCTGAACATCGCGCCCTTCCGCCCGGCGGCGGCCGAACTGGCGCGCCATGCCGATGTGGTGATCGCCAACGAAACCGAATTCGCCGCCCTGACCCGCGAAATCGGGCTCGCCGACGACACCATTGATGCACAGATGACACGGCTCGCCGCCGATCTGGATGTGGCGATCGTACTGACGCTGGGCGCCGACGGCGCCGTTGCCGCGACCGCCGACGGACTGGCTCGTGCGGCGTCGCCCGCAATCGAACCGGTCGACACGGTTGGCGCCGGCGACACGTTCTGCGGTTATCTGGCCGCCGCGCGGAGCGAGGGGATGGGTTGGCCCGAAGCGCTCGATCTGGCCTGCCGCGCCGGGGCGCTCGCATGCCTGACCGAGGGCGCTCAGCCCTCCATTCCCCAGCGGGCGCGGGTTGATGCGTTCACCCGCTGAAACCTCTCAGAGCGTCGCCAGCCGCTCGGTGATCAGGTCGAAGAACCCCGCCGCGTCGATGTCGCCGAGCACATGCGCATTGGCGGGCTCGCCGGTGACGCCCCACCAGTCGATCACCGTCATGCCGAGCGTCAGCACCGAACCGGTCTCGATCGCGACATGGCAATCGCGTCCGGTGAACAGCCCCGGCTGAAGAAGGTAAGCGATCACGCACGGGTCATGCAGCGGCCCGCCATCGGTGCCGTATTTGTCCTCGTCGAACCGCTCGAAAAAGTCGATCAATTGTGCTGCCGCATCGCAGACCGGGGTCTTTTTGGCGCGCAGCGCGTCGATCCGCGCCTGCGTCGTCAGCGCCTTGTGGGTGACGTCGAGCGGCGCCATTACGATGGGCACGCCCGAGGTGAAGACCGTGTGCGCCGCTTCCGGATCGACATAGATGTTGAATTCGGCCGTCGGCGTGACATTGCCGCCTTCAAAGAAGCCGCCGCCCATCAGCACGATCTCGCGGATTTTCGGCGCGATGTCGGGCGCCTTGATCAGCGCGAGCGCGATGTTGGTCAAGGGGCCGAGCGGGCACAGCGTCACATGGCCGGCAGGATGGGCGCGAACGGTCTCGATGATGAAGTCCGGTCCGAACTGGCTTTCGAGTTCCATGGTGGGCTCGGGCAGGTCCGGCCCGTCGAGCCCCGTCTTGCCATGCACATATTCGGCGGTGACCAATGTGCGCATCAGCGGCCGCTCGGCGCCGGCGAAGACGCGCGTCTGCGGCTTCCCGGCCAGTTCGCAGATCTTGCGGGCGTTCTTTTCTGTCAGCGCCAGCGGGACGTTGCCGGCGACGGCGGTGATGCCGAGCACGTCCAGTTCCGGGCTGGCCAGCGCCAAAAGAAGCGCAATCGCATCGTCCTGGCCCGGATCGGTATCGATGATGATGGCGCGTTGATCGGTCATGGCGGTCCCCCGGACATTCTTGAAAATCGCCCGCCCAGACATCATAAGACATGAAGGCGGATGCCGGACGGGTTCGCCGCGCCCGAGCATAAATGCAAGCCAAATCTTGTGCTCGTGGCAATGTCGCTTGCAAAGGACATGAAAAGGCGGTGCCCATGACCAATTTTTCCAGCCCGCTGCTGGTCGGCTTCGAGACGATCGAAAAGTCGCTGGAACGCGTCGCCAAGTCGGGCGACGGCTATCCGCCCTACAACATCGAACGCATCCGCCGCGATGATGGTGCTGTGATCATGCGGATCACGCTGGCCGTCGCGGGCTTTTCCTCCGGTGATCTCGAAATCACCACCGAGGAAAGCCAGCTTGTCATCCGTGGCCGCCGCGCCGATGCCGACGATCCAAATCGGGAGTTCCTGCATCGGGGCATTGCCGCCCGCCAGTTCCAGCGCGCTTTCGTGCTGGCCGATGGCATGCGCGTCATCGGCGCGGACCTCGAAAACGGGCTGTTGCTGATTGATCTGGAGCGCCCCGAGCCCGAGCGGCTGGTCAAGCGGATCGCCATCAACGATCGGGGCTGACCGCGCCGGCTTGCCCGAAAACCTCACCGGAATGTGAGAGGAGGTGACGAGCCGGTTGTTGACCGTGTGGCATGGCACGTGATGTTTTCGCGCACCAAATGTCAACCGGAGATACGCCGCCCGTGACCCACTTGATCCGCGCCACCGCGCTTTCGCTTGCGCTGACCCTTTCCGCAGGATCCGCGATCGCCGATCCCGACCCGGCCGATTGGGATGCCGTGCTTGAAGAGGCGAAGGGCCAGACCGTCTACTGGAATGCCTGGGGCGGTTCGAGCCAGATCAATGCTTACATCGGTTGGGTCGGCGAAGAACTGGAAGAGCGCCACGGCGTTCGGCTCGTCCATGTCAAGCTCGAGGACACGGCCAACGCGGTGACGACGGTGGTCGCCGAAAAGGCGGCCGGCCGCAATGAAGGCGGCTCCATCGACCTCATCTGGATCAATGGCGAGAATTTCGCCTCGATGAAGCGGCAGGACCTGCTGTTTGCGCCCGATTGGACAACGGAGCTGCCCAATTGGCGTTACGTCGATGTCGAGAACAAGCCGACCATCACGGTCGATTTCACCCTGCCGACGGACGGGCTTGAATCGCCCTGGGGCATGGCCAAGCTGGTCTTCTTTTTCGACAGTGCACGGACCGACGCCGCCGACCTTCCCGACAATGCGACCGACCTTTTGGCATGGGCAGAAGCCAATCCCGGGCGCTTTTCCTATCCCCAGCCGCCGGACTTCATCGGGTCGAGCTTTCTCAAGCAGATCCTGATCGAAACCGTGGCCGACCCGGCCGTGCTGCAGGAGCCCGTTGACGAAGCCAGCTTCGAGACGGTCACGCAGCCCATGTTCGATTATCTCGACCGGCTGCACCCGCATCTGTGGCGTGGCGCGCGCGCCTTTCCCAAGGACTATCCGTCGATGAGCCAGCTTCTGGCCGATGGCGAACTGGACATCACCTTCGCCTTCAATCCGGCGGAAGCCTCCAATGCCATCGCCAACCAGCTTCTGCCCGACACGGTGCGTTCGTTCACCTTTTCGGGCGGCACACTGGCCAACACGCACTTCGTGGCCATTCCCTTCAATGCCAACGCCAAGGCCGGTGCGCTGGTCGCCGCCAATTTCCTGATCTCGCCGGAAGCGCAGGCGCGCAAGCAGGATCCTGAAGTCTGGGGCGATCCCACCGTGCTCGCCATGGACAAGCTGTCGGACGGGCAACGGGAACTGTTCGAGGCGCTTGATCTGGGCATTGCCACGCTGCGCCCCGAAGATCTCGGCCCGGCGCTCGATGAGCCGCATCCGACATGGATGTCGCGGCTCGAAGAACGCTGGTCGGCCCGCTACGCCGTCGGCAACTGACCGCCGGCGGCCTGCCGCACCATGCTCCGTTTCGCACCGCCGCTGGCCTTGTTTGTCCTGGCGGTGCCGCTGGCGTGCGGGCTGCTGGGCACCATCCTGCCCGCTTTC
This sequence comes from Roseitalea sp., assembly GCA_017642895.1. Classification (GTDB taxonomy): domain Bacteria; phylum Pseudomonadota; class Alphaproteobacteria; order Rhizobiales; family Rhizobiaceae; genus Roseitalea. The sequence continues at coordinate 69,588 of JAEPON010000018.1, read as the reverse complement.
GGCTTTCTTCCCGCGCTGGGCGGACGCCATCTGTCGGTCCAGCCATTCGCCGATTTGTTCGGCCAGCCGGGCCTCTGGCGTTCGGCGGTTCAGGCACTGATGATCGGGCTCGTCACCACCGCCATCTCGCTGGCCATGGTCGCCGGTTTCGTCTGTGCCTGGTACGGCACACGCGCCTTTCGCCTGATCCAGCATCTGGTCTCGCCGCTCCTGGCCGTGCCGCACGCCGCCGCCGCCTTCGGCTTTGCCTTCATGATCGCGCCGTCGGGCTATCTCGCGCGCCTGTTTTCGCCTTGGGCAACGGGTTGGGAACGCCCGCCCGACCTTCTGATCGTCAACGATCCCGCCGGCTTGGCGCTGATTGCCGGTCTTGTGATCAAGGAGGTCCCGTTCCTGCTTCTGGTCACGCTCGCCGCCCTGCCGCAGGTGCCGGCGTTGCGCTCGCTGCGGCTGAGCCAGTCGCTCGGCTATGGCCGCATGATGGGTTTCATGTTCACCGCTTGGCCGGCGCTCTACCGGCAGATCCGTCTCGCTGTCTTCGCCGTGATCGCCTATGCCAGCGCCAATGTGGACGTGGCGTTCATCCTGGGGCCGACGACGCCGCAGACGCTGCCGGTCCGCCTGGTCGGCTGGATGAACGATCCCGAACTGTCGATGCGATTCATGGCGTGCGCCGGCGCCTGTCTTCAGATTGCGGTGACCGCCAGTGCGCTTGCCGCATGGCTGGTGTTGGAACGGACTGTCGGACCGGTCGCCGAAAGCATTTGCGAGACCGGGCGCCGCTTCCGGCGCGACGGCGTGGTGCGTCTTGTGTCAGGCGGCATGATGGCAACCTCGGCGTTTCTCGTCTTCGGCGGCCTTGGCGTTCTTGCGCTCTGGTCGGTCTCGGGCCTTTGGCAGTTTCCGTCGGCCTTCCCCGACGCCCTGTCATGGCGCACATGGCAGCGCACCGGCCCGGCGCTCACCGGCCCGCTGGCGACGACGATCATCATCGCGCTGGCGGCGACCGGCATCTCGGTCGCCATCGCCCTGGCCTGCCTCCAACGCGAAAACGAGACCGGCCGCACCGGCGGCAACCGTGCCCTGGCACTGGTCTACCTGCCGCTTCTGGTGCCGCAGATCGGCTTTCTGTTCGGCCTGCAATTGCTGCTGATCGCCGGCGATGCCGACGCCAGTTGGGCCGCGCTCATCCTTGTCCACGTGGTCTTCGTCCTGCCTTACGTCTTCCTGTCCCTGTCGGCGCCATGGCGCGCCTATGACCGGCGTTACGAGGCGATCGCCGCGGCGCTCGGCGCGCCGGCCGGACGCATTTTCTGGCGCGTCCGGCTGCCCATGCTGCTGCGTGCGGTTCTGGTGGCGGCGGCGGTCGGCTTTGCCGTCTCGGTCGGCCAGTATCTGCCGACGCTTCTGGTCGGCGCCGGCCGGTTCCCGACCATCACGACGGAGGCGGTGGCGCTCGGCTCGGGCGGCGACCGGCGCGTGATCGGTGTCTATGCGTTCCTGCAGATGCTGCTGCCCTTTGTCGGCTTTGCCCTCGCAACCCTCGTGCCGGCCTTGCTTTTCCGCAACCGCCGCGCGATCAGGGGCTTGTAACCAGGGCCTCCATGACCGATCCGTCAGCACTGCAAGCAACGGGCCTCCGGCTCGACAACATCTTGATCGCGCTGGGCAGCCGCACGCTGGTCAGCATCGATCACCACATTGCGCCCGGCGATGTGCTGACGGTGATGGGGCCCTCCGGTTCTGGCAAGTCAACGCTGCTCGCCTTTATCGGCGGCTTCCTCGATCCAGCTTTCTCCGCGCGGGGCCATGTTAACTGCAATGGAGCCGACATCACCGACGCGCCGCCGCAGGCTCGCCGGGCGGGACTTCTGTTCCAGGATACTCTGCTCTTTCCGCACATGTCGGTCGGCGGCAATCTGGTCTTCGCCGTGCCGCAATCGGTGACGGGCCGCGCTGCGCGGCGCGATTACGCCGGCGACGCCCTGTGCGATGTCGGCCTTGACGGCTTCTTCGACCGCGATCCCGACACGCTGTCCGGCGGCCAGAAGGCGCGTGTCGCGCTGGCGCGCGTGCTTGTCTCCGATCCCGCTTTCATGCTGCTGGACGAGCCGTTCTCCAAGCTCGACGCCGGCCTGCGCGACCAGATCCGTCGACTGGTGTTCGAGCGTGCCAAGGCCCGCCGTCTGCCGGTGCTGCTTGTCACCCATGATGCCGCCGATGCCGAGGCAGCCCGAGGGGCGCTGATCGAACTGGCCCCGGCCTCGGCGGACGGCAACGGAACATGATCGACTTTGCCGCCACCGGCCTGCCGGCTGCCGCGGTTCTCGGCGATCTCAAAACGGCGCTCGCCGACGGCCCGAACGCGGTGCTCGTCGCGCCGCCGGGTGCGGGCAAGACCACGCTGGTTCCGCTGGCCTTGCTTGGCGAGGTCTGGGTCGGCGGCGGCAGGATCGTCATGCTCGAGCCGCGCCGTCTGGCCGCCCGTGCGGCGGCACGGCGCATGGCAGCGCTGCTCGGCGAGCGGGTCGGTGACACGGTCGGCTACCGCATGCGGCTCGACAGCAAGATCAGCCCCAAGACGCGGATCGAGATCGTCACCGAAGGTGTGTTCGCGCGCATGATCCTCGATGATCCGGAACTGTCCGGCATTGCCGTCGTCATTTTCGACGAGTTTCACGAACGCTCGCTGGACGCCGATTTTTCACTGGCTCTGGCGCTCGACGTCCAGTCGGCCCTGCGCGAGGATTTGCGCCTGATCGTCATGTCCGCGACACTCGATGGCGGCCGCGTGGCGCAGCTTCTGGACGATGCGCCGGTGATTGAAAGTGCCGGCCGCACCTTTCCGGCCGACATCCGCCATCGACCGCGCAGGCCGGACCAGCGAATCGAGGACGCGGTGGCCGAAGCAATCCGCGTGGCGCTGCGCGAGGAGGAGGGGAGCCTTCTCGCCTTCCTGCCCGGCCAGGCGGAGATCCGCCGCACTGCCGAGCGGCTGGAGCCGCATCTGCCGGCCGATGCCTATCTGGCGCCCTTGTTCGGCGCGATGGACATTGCCGACCAGGACCGGGCAATCCTGCCCGCCGAACCGGGCCGGCGGAAGATCGTGCTGGCGACGGCGATCGCGGAAAGCTCGGTGACGATCGACGGCGTGCGCGTTGTCATCGATTCGGGCCTGTCCCGCCAGCCCGCTTTCGAGCCGGGACAAGCGATCACCCGGCTTGAGACCGTGCGCGTCAGCCGGGCCTCCGCCGACCAGCGCGCCGGGCGGGCCGGCCGCACCCGGCCGGGCGTCGCGATCCGGCTGTGGCACGAGGGTCAGACGGCAGCGCTGGTCCCGTTCGATCCACCGGAAATCGCCCGCACCGACCTGACGCGCCTCATGCTCGATTGCCTGGCCTGGGGCGTGGCCGACCCGACGGCGCTGCGCTTTCTCGATCCGCCGCCCGCGGCGGCCCTGTCCGAAGCGCGATCGCGGCTGGAAGGGCTTGGCGCCATCGACGGGCCGGGGCGCCTGACCGCGAAGGGTCAAAGGCTGCGGACCATCGCGCTGCCCGTGCCGCTTGCGGCCATGGTGGCTGCCGCTGAGAATTCGGGCGATGCCAAGCGCCGGGCGCGCCTTGCCGTTTTGATCACCGAGCGGGGCCTTGGCGGTACGACGACCGATCTCGACCGGCGTCTTCAGGCCTTTGAGGCCGACAGGTCGCCGCGCGCCCGGCAGGCCCGGCACCTGGCCGACCGGATCGCCGCCGACGTTCGGCTGCCGGCCGGGAAAGGATCGGACGAAAGCGTTGGCGTCATGTTGCTGGACGCTTTTGCCGAAAGGGTTGCCAAGGCCCGGGCCGCCCAGCCGGGCCGGTTCGTGATGGCCGGCGGGCGCGGCGTGACGATCGAAGAGACCGACCCGCTCGCCCGCGCGTCCTTCATCATCGCGGCGGACGCGACCGGAGCGGCGGCGCAGACACGGCTTCTGGCAGGCGCGGCGATATCGCGTGCGGACATTGAAGACCGGCTGGAAGATCGGATCATCGACCGGGTCGAGATGGCGTTCGATGCCGAGTCCGCCCGGCTTTCGGCCCGCCAGATCCGCCATTTGGGCGCGATCACCCTGTCTTCGGCGCCCCGCCCGGTCAAGGCCGGTGACGCGGCAACGGCCGCTCTGCTCGATGCGATCCGCGCCCACGGCCTGTCGCTTCTGCCGTGGTCGGAAAAGGCTTCGTCCGTGCGTGACCGGCTGGTCTGGTTGCATGCGCGTGGCGGCGAACCCTGGCCCGACATGGGCGATGATGCGCTTGTCGCTTCGGCCGATGATTGGCTGGCGCCTTTTCTCGCCGGGCGTACGGATTTTGCCGGTGTGCCGCTCATCGATGCGCTTCTGATGCGCGCCGGTCCGGCGGGTGCCGCAGAGCTTGACCGGCTGGCACCGTCTCATTTCACGGCGCCGACGGGCACCCGCATCGCGCTGCGTTATCCGGCCGACGGTGCCGCGCCGGTACTGGCGATCCGCGTTCAGGAACTGTACGGGCTGACCCGTCATCCCGTGCTGCTTGATGGCGCAGTCCCGCTGCTGATCGAACTCCTGTCGCCGGCGGGCCGGCCGATCCAGCGCACAACCGATCTGCCGGCCTTCTGGTCCGGCAGTTGGGACCAGGTGCGCGCTGAAATGCGCGGCCGCTATCCCAAACATGTCTGGCCCGACGATCCCGCCAGCGCCGATCCCACAAGGCGGGCCAAGCCGCGCAAGCACTGATCGCGCTCACCGTGAATCGTCGCTGAATCGTCCCGGATTCTCTGGCAATCTTGGGCGCTTGGCGCCATATAAGCGGTCATGGATCAACCGGTGGACAACAGCCCGGTCATGCAAGGCGAGCGGTTCGAGCGCCGCCGGCTGCGCATGTCGACGCTCACCAACACGCGCTGGATCGCCGTGCTGGGCCAGAGCATCGCCGTCACCGTCGTTGCGGCCTGGCTCGGCTTTGCCTTTCCCATCGTCGCCTGTTTCGCGCTGATTGCCGTCTCCGCGGCGCTCAATCTCATCCTGACTTGGGTTTTCCCGGCCAACATGCGGCTTGGCCCGGCGCATGTCTTCGCGGTCCTTTTTTTCGACATCAGCCAGCTTGCCGCGCTGCTGTTCCTCACCGGAGGGCTGGAAAACCCGTTTTCGGTGCTGCTGATCGTTCCGGTGATCATCTCGGCGGCGACGCTGCCGGCGCGGTATACCGCCGCGCTGGGCGTGGTGGTCGTCATATCGGCGACCATATTGGTGTTCTCGCATCTGCCGCTGCCCTGGTATGCGGACGTGCCGCTCGACATCCCCTTCATCTTTCTTGCCGGCATGTGGGCGGCGGTTCTGTCGTCGGTCGCCTTCACCGCCTTTTACGTCTATCGCGTTGCCGACGAGGCTCGGAGCCTGGCCGATGCGCTGTCGGCCACCGAACTGGTGTTGCAGCGAGAGCATCATTTGTCAGCGCTTGACGGGCTGGCGGCTGCGGCCGCCCACGAACTGGGAACGCCGCTGGCCACCATTTCGCTGGTTTCCAAGGAAATGGACCGCGCGACCGCCGAGGACGATCCGCTGAAGGACGATGTCCGGCTTTTGCGCGCACAAGCCGACCGCTGCCGCGAGATCCTGTCGCGCCTTTCGACGCTCAACACATCGGAAGACCTGATTTCGCGCATGTCGATCCGCGAACTGATCGAGGAGGTCGCCGCGCCGCACCGCGAGTTCGGCGTGCGGATCGTCACCGGCCATGATGGCGACGAAAGTCCGGAACCGGTCATGCGGCGCAATCCGGCAGTCCTCTACGGGCTCGGCAATCTGGTCGAGAACGCTGTCGATTTTGCCCGTCAGACGGTGCGCATCGATCTGCGCTGGTCCGAACGCCAGGTGCGTATCGATATCATCGATGACGGGCCGGGCTATCCGGCAGACCAGATCGAGAAACTTGGCGAACCCGATCTGGGCACGCCACGCGATGCCGCGCGCAGCCGAAAGGGCGGGCCCGGCCTCGGTCTTGGCATCTTCATCGCCAAGACCTTGCTCGAACGCAGCGGAGCGACGCTGCATTTTGCCAATGGCGGCCGGCCCGATGCGGGTGCTGCCGTGACCGTTCGCTGGCCGCGCTCATCCATCGAGGCCGCGGCTGCGTAAGAAGGAAAGAGAGGTGAGACCATGCTGACAGAGGAAAACACCGACCAGGATGCGGTGCAGGGACCCGGTCCCGACGCCAGCCTTCTGCTTGTCGATGACGATGCGCCGTTCGTGCGCCGGCTCGGGCGCGCGATGGAAAGCCGCGGCTTCGCCGTCGAGATGGCCGAATCGGTGGCCGATGGATTGGCCAGGGTCGAGGCCGCCCCGCCCGCCTATGCGGTGGTCGATATGCGGCTCGAAGACGGCAACGGGCTGGACGTCATCAAGGCGCTGCACGCCAAGCGGCCCGAGGCCCGCGCGATCGTGCTGACCGGTTATGGCAACATCGCAACGGCCGTCAACGCCGTCAAACTGGGCGCGATCGACTATCTGGCCAAGCCCGCCGATGCCGACGATGTCTACAATGCGCTGACCGTCGCGCCCGACGGCACCCCGCCGCCGCCCGAAAATCCGATGTCGGCCGACCGCGTGCGTTGGGAGCATATCCAGCGCGTTTATGAGATGTGCGACCGCAACGTCTCGGAGACGGCGCGCCGGCTCAACATGCATCGCCGCACCTTGCAGCGCATCCTCGCCAAGCGCGCGCCGCGCTGATCACGCCCCGGTGGTCTGGCCGCCAGCCGCCCATTCGGCCGCCAGCAGCCGCTCTGCGGCGAACCGCGCGAACCGCAGCGTCACCGCCTTGCGCCGCGCCGCCGCCAGCCTGTGTTCCGGTGCATCGACGACAATGGCCGCGCCATGGGCGTCGGCCCGGATGAAGCCGCACTCGTCGGGAAAAAGATGCTGCGGCACGTCGGGCAGGGTTGCAAAGAACAACCGGTCGCAAAAATCGCGATAGCCCGGCCACTTGGCATCGGCCATCATGTCCTGGGACGAGGATTTGATCTCAACGATGACGAGGCCGCCATCGGTTCCCAAAGCGACCAGATCGGCGCGCCGGCCGCTGGCCAGCGTCATCTCGGGAACGGTCGCATAGCCCATCTGCTGCAGCATGATCTGCACGCCTCGTCGCACGCTCAGCGCGCGCGCTGATTGCCGGCCATCGGCCAAAGGGTTGATCGATATGGCGGAGACAAGCGGCATGGGATCGGCAAACGGCTGTTTGTGACGCTGCGTTAACTGTGGTGCGCCGGTGACACTGTGTGCCAAAGCGCACAGACCTGCAAGATTGCCCGGAGCGATCCTTGCACGCGGTTCGGTGCTTCATGTAACGTTGGATTAACCATGTGGGGCGAAAAAGCCCGGGGCTGTTGGGTTTGAGGGATATCATGCAAAGACGCGCTTTTCTGGGTGGCTTCGCCGCGATTGCGGCGACCGGGCTTGCCGGCTGTTCAACCACCAATTCGAGCTATTTCGCCAATGCCTATGCGGGCATGCCGGACGGCGAATACACGCTGCCGAAAATTCCGGTGGCCAAGGTCCCCGAGGAATTCCGTCGCCAGGTCGTCAGCTATGAGACGCGTCACCGGCCCGGCTCGATCATCGTCGATACGCCGAACCGGCACCTTTATCTCGTTCAGGAAGAGGGCAAGGCGCTGCGCTACGGCATCGGCGTCGGCCGCGACGGGTTCCGCTGGTCGGGCACGGCCAAGGTGGGCTGGAAACGCCGTTGGCCGACATGGACGCCACCGGCCGCGATGATCCGGCGCCAGCCTGAGCTGGCCAGATATCGCGGCGGCATGGAGCCCGGTCTGACGAACCCCTTGGGCGCCCGCGCGCTCTATCTGACGCGTGGCGGCCGCGACACGGGTTACCGCCTGCACGGCACGCCGGAATGGTGGTCGATCGGCAACGCGGTCTCGTCGGGCTGCATCCGCCTGATGAATCAGGATATTGTCGATCTCTACAACCGCGTCGAGCCGGGCGCCAAGGTCGTCGTGCTTCAGGGCTGACATTGGCTCGCGGGGTTTCCAATACGAAAAGGCCGGGCAATCGCCCGGCCTTTTTTGATCGGTTCGGTGTGCGGTCAGACCGCTTCGACCTGTTCGACCTCGGGAATGAAGTGCCGCAACAGGTTCTGGATGCCGTGCTTGAGCGTCGCCGTCGATGACGGGCATCCGGCGCAGGCGCCTTTCATGTGCAGAAAGACGATGCCGTCGCGAAAGCCGCGGAAGGTGATATCGCCGCCATCCTGCGCCACCGCCGGCCGCACGCGCGTTTCGATGAGTTCCTTGATCGTCGCCACGATGCTCTCGTCGCCGGCCTCGAAGAATTCTTCCTCATCCGCCTGGTCGAACGCGCCATTCTGTTCGGCCATGACCGGCGCGCCGGCCATGAAATGCTCCATGATCGCGGCAAGAACGGCCGGCTTCATGTGCATCCAGTCCTGCGCATCGTCCTTGGTGACGGTGACGAAATCATAGCCGAAGAAGACGCCGGTCACGCCGTCAACATCAAACAGGCGTCCGGCGAGCGGCGATTTGGTGCCCGCTTCGCCCGCTTCGCGGAAATCGGCGGTCCCCATTTCCATGACAACCTGGCCGGGCAGGAACTTCAGCGTGGCCGGGTTCGGTGTCGTCTCGGTTTGGATGAACATGGCATCACCTCAATTTGGAATGATTCCAAAATAGGGCGAATCGTCCACCCTATCAAGCGCCGGCAGGCCGGTGCGTCATCGGCATGCCTGTCATGGACATATGCGCCTGTCAGGACAGGCTTTCAATGTCTTCGTCGGTCAGGTTGGCGGGCACCACCGTCACGGGGATCGGAAAAGCCGCCTCGCGCCCCGCGATCGAGGAGACAAGCGGCCCCGGCCCCTCCTTGGCCGCGCTTGCCGCAAGCACGAGGATCGCGATGTCCTGATCTTCCTCGATCAAGCCGTGGATGGGTTCGACCCCGATCCCTTCGCGTATAACGGTCTCCGGCTCGATGCCGCATTGCTCACGCGCGAGCGTGGCGAACTTCGACATCACCTGTTCGGCGCGCTCCATTGCCTCTTCGCGCATCACCTGTTCGACGCCCAGCCAGTGCTGAAAGTCGCCCGGTGCGATCACAAAGAGCAGGATCAGCCCGCCATGGGTGTTGGCTGCCCGCCGCGCGGCATAGAACACGGCGCGTTCGCATTCCGGGGTTTCGTCGACGACCGCGAGGAACTTGCGGCGATGACCGGCTTCGCCGGAAAGGCGTCTGGTGACCATGCGGCAATCTTTGCCACGCCCCGCGCCGGCCCGCAAGCGGTGAGAGGCTCAGGCGCCCAAGCCGACGATCCGCCGCACATCGGTCATGACAGGCGCCGCGATTGCCGAGGCCCGCTCTGCGCCGTCGGCCAGAATGCCGTCAATATGGCCCGGATCGGCGACCAGCCGCCGCATCTCGCCGGCGACGGGGCTCAAAACCTCGACCGCCAGATCGGCGAGCGCCGGCTTGAACTCGGAAAACGCCTTGCCGCCGAATTCGGCCAGCACCGCGTCGCTGCCCGTGTCGGCCAGGGCCGCATAGATGCCCACAAGGTTCGCCGCTTCCGGACGGTCTTCAAGTCCGGCCGTTTCGCCCGGCAAAGGCTCGGGATCGGTCTTGGCCTTGCGGATCTTCCGGGCGATGTCGTCGGCCGTGTCGGTCAGGTTGATCCGCGACAGGTCGGAGGGATCGGATTTCGACATCTTCTTGGTGCCGTCGCGCAGGCTCATGATCCGCGTCGCCGGCCCCTCGATCACCGGTTCGGTGAGCGGGAAATAGCCGAACACGGTCTCGCGGCCGATCTGCATCTCGACGCCAAGGCCCAGTTCGGCGATGCGGTCCGAATAGTCGTTGTTGAACTTCTGCGCGATGTCGCGCGTCAGCTCCAGATGCTGCTTCTGGTCGTCGCCGACCGGCACATGCGTTGCCCGGTAGATCAGAATGTCGGCCGCCATCAGCGTCGGATAGGCGAAAAGGCCCACCGAGGCGTTCTCGCGGTCCTTGCCGGCCTTTTCCTTGAACTGGGTCATCCGGTTGAGCCAGCCCATGCGCGCCACGCAGTTGAAGACCCAGGCCAGTTCGGCGTGTTCGTGCACGCGGCTCTGGTTGAAGACGATGTGCTTGGTTGGATCGATGCCGGCGGCGAGAAACGCCGCGGCGACCGAGCGCGTCGCATGGATCAGTTCGGCCGGATCCTGCGGCATCGTGATCGCATGCATGTCGACCACGCAATAGATGCACTCATGCCGCTCCTGCATCGCGACGAACTTGCGGATCGCGCCCAGATAGTTGCCGAGCGTCAGATGGCCGGTCGGTTGGACGCCGGAGAAGACGCGCTCGTGAAAGATGTTGGTCATGGGATGGTCCGTTTCGGATGCGCCCGGGGGCGCCGGCCTTATGCAATGGCCAATGCTGTCGTGCAAGGGTCGGCGGTCAAAGCGCCGGCGGCTCAGGCACCGCGCCGGACAAGCATCGCCTTGAGCGCGCCCAGCCGCGCCGCGCCGGTCACATGCGACAGGCCGAAAAAGCTCACAATGCCGGCGCCGACGACGATCGCAAGCGCGCCTGCACGTAGGGCAAGCGGGGCGCCTGATGCCAGTTGCGGGGCGAGCAGTTGGCTCGCCGCCCAGACGCAGAGGCCCATCAACACCGCGCTGACCGCGATCAGGGCCAGGAGGCGGGTCATCGGCCCGTCAATTGTCCAAAGTCCGCGCCGGTTCAGCAGCCAGTAGAGCGCGATCGCATTGACCCAGCCGGCAAGGCTCGTCGCGATCGCGATACCCACATGACCGAAGACCGGGAACAGCGCCAGGCTGGCTGCGACATTCACCACCATCGCCGCGATGCCGACCTGCATTGGCGTCTTGGTGTCTTCGCGTGCAAAAAAGCCCGGCGAAAACACCTTGACCAGCACGAAGGCCGGCAGGCCGACGGCAAACGCCTGCAAGGCCAGCGCCGTGCCCTGCGCGCTTTCGGCATCGAAGGCCAGCCGCTCGAACAGGACCGAGACGAGCTCGTGCGGGATCACCGCCAACGCGACGGCGGCGGGCAGGGTGAGCATCATCGAAAACTGCAACGCCCTGGCCTCGACGGCCTTGACCGCGCCCATGTCGCCGGCTTTCAGCTTGCGCGACAGGTCCGGCAAAAGGACGACGCTGATGGCGATGCCGACAACGCCCAGCGGCAGTTGATAGAGCCGGTCGGCATAATAGAGCATGCTCGCCGCGCCCGCCTGGAGCGACGCGATGATCGTGCCCACCACGATGTTGATCTGCGTGACGCCCCCGGCGATGATGCCCGGAATGCCCAGCGTGACCAGGCGCTTCATCCGCTCGTTCCAGCGCGGGCGCACGAAGCCGAGCGCAAACCCCTCGCGCCGCAAGGCGATGACGACCATGGCCAGTTGCGCAACGCCGCCGGCGATGACACCGCCCGACAGCCACAGCCCCGCATTGCGCGTTCCCGCCATGCCGGCCGAGACGATGTGGCTGAGCACCGCGATCAAGACCACATTCAGAAGGACCGGCGCGAACGCGGCGGCCGCAAACCGGCCCAGCCCGTTCAGGACGCCCGATATCAGCGCCAGCAGCGAGACGAGCAGAAGGTAGGGAAAGGTGATCCGCGTCAGCTCCACCGTCAGGTCGAACTTGTCCGGATCGGCCGAAAAGCCCGGCGCCAGCCCATACATCAGGATGGGCATGGTGATCATGGCGATGGCGATCAGGACGGCGAGGATGGTGATCAGGCCGGCCATCGCTTCCTGCGCGAAGCGCCGCGCCTCTTCGCGGCCTTCGCCCTCCAGCCGCCGCGAAAACAGCGGAATGAAGGCTGAATTGAACGCGCCTTCGGCAAAGACGCGGCGAAACAGGTTGGGAAAGCGGAACGCAACGACGAACGCGTCGGCCACGGGGCCGGTGCCGAGAGCCGCCGCCATCAAGATATCGCGCACGAAGCCCAGCACGCGGCTGGTCATGGTCGCGCCGCCCACCGTGGCGAAATTGCGCAGAAGGCTCATCGTCTATTCGGCCGCTGCGACGGCCTTGCCCGCCTGCTTTTTCGTCGCGCCCCGCTGATCGTTCTTGAGGACCGCAAGGAGCGCTTTGCGGATGCGGCCCTGCCGTGCGGTGTCCTCGATCTTCTGGCCCACCAGATCGGTCACGTAGAAACTGTCGATGACCTTCTCGCCAAAGGTCGTGATGTGCGCCGAACGGATGTCGAGCTTGAGATCGGAGATCGCACCGGTCAGTTGCGACAGGAGCGCCGGCCGGTCCAGCCCTTCCACTTCGATCACGGTAAACCGGTTCGACAGCGTGTTGTTGATCTTCACCGCCGGTTCGACATGGAAGGCGTTGAGCGCCTTGCGGCGCCGCTTTTGGGCCTGAACGTCCGGCAGGCTCACCTTGCCGCGCAACACATCCTCGATCAGTGCGCCGATCCGGCGGCCGCGCCGCAACTCGTCCTCATCCTCGACGAATTCGCGTTCGATCTGGATGACATCCAGCGCGCGACCGTCCGATGTGGTGAAGATGTGCGCGCCGTCGATCGAGGCGTCCGCGCTCGAACAGGCTGCCGCGATCACCGACAAGAGGCGCGGGTGATCCTGTGCCAGCACAGTGATCTCGGTCATCGCCTGGAACGCGTCCGTGCGCACTTCGGTGGCCAGCGCCTTGCCCTCGGCGTCGGCGGCGCGGATGAAGTCTGCATGGCGCATCTGGTCTTCCAGATCGACCGTCAGAAGATAGTTGTCGTAATGCAGGCGCAGCACCGCTTCGCGATCGGCATCCGGCCAGTCGGCGAGGCGGTCGGCCAGCGCCTCGCGCCGGCTGGCCGCGCGGCTCTTGCGGCTGGTCTCGGAGAACCCGCCGGTCAAGGCCAGTTCGGCCTCGGCATAGAGCGTGCGCAACAATTGCCCCTTCCAGCCGTTCCAGACGCCGGGGCCGACCCCGCGAATGTCGCACACGGTCAGCACCAGCAGCAGCTTGAGCCGCTTGACCGTCTGCACCCGCGCGACGAAATCTTCGATCGTCTTGCGGTCCGACAGGTCGCGCGCCTGCGCCGTCATCGACATCAAAAGATGGTCCTGAACCAGCCAGACGATCGTCGCCGTGTCCTCGGGCGAAAAGCCGAAGCGCGGGCAAAGCTTTCGGGCGACCTCGGCCCCGGCCGTCGAATGATCCTGCGGGCGGCCCTTGGCGATGTCGTGCAGGAACAGCGCCACATAGAGCAGGGTCCGCTCGCTTTTCAGGCCCGGCATCAGCGTGGCGGCAAGCGGATGGTCTTCCTTGAGCGTGCCTTTTTCGATGTCGGCAAGCACGCCGATCGTCCGGATCAGATGTTCGTCGACGGTGTAGTGATGATACATGTTGAACTGCATCATCGCGACGATCTTGCCGAAATCAGGAACGAAACGGCCGAGCACGCCCGCCTCGTTCATCCGCCGCAGATTGAGCGCCGGATCGTTCTTTGAGGTCAAAATCCTGATGAACAGCGCATTGGCGTTGACATCGGTGCGCAACGCCTTGTCGATCAGCTTCAGCGAGCCGCGCACCAGTTGCAGCGCCTGCGGGTGATATTCGAGCCCGTACCGGTCGGCGAGATGGAACATGCGGATCAGGTTGACCGGATCGCGCTTGAAGACATCGTCATCGGCGACGTTGATACGCTGCCGGTCGATGACGAAATCCTTGATGCCGCGGATCTTGCGCGAACGCCCGGTGAAGGGCAGCGCCTGCAAGAGGCCCGACAGTGCCGGCGCGTTCTTGATTTCCTGGTCTTCCAGCGCCGCGCAGAAGATGCGCGTCAGATCGCCCACATCCTTGGCGATCAGGAAATAGTGCTTCATGAACCGCTCGACATCCTCGAGCCCGGGATGGGACTGGTAGCCGAGCCGCTCGGCGAGATCGCGCTGCACGTCGAACGACAGCCGCTCCTCGGCCTTGCCGGTCAGGAAATGCAGGTGGCAGCGGACCGCCCAGAGGAAGTCCTCGCATTTGACGAAGAGATTGTAGTCCTTGCGCGTGAAGACGCCCAGCTTGACCAGTTCCGCACGCCGGCGGACGCGATAGACATATTTGGCGATCCAGAACAGCGTCTGCAGGTCTCTGAGGCCACCCTTGCCGTCCTTGACGTTCGGCTCGACCACATAGCGCGCTTCGCCCATGCGCTGATGGCGCGCATCGCGCTCGGCGAGCTTCGCCTGGATGAACTGGACGACGGTCTTCTGGACGACCTCGGCATCGAACCGGTCCATCAGTTCCTTGAAGAGCGTCTGGTTTCCGGTCAGGAACCGCGCTTCGAGGATCGTCGTGCTGATCGTGATGTCGGTTTTCGACAGGCGCACGCAATCGTCGATGTTGCGCGTGGCGTGGCCGACTTTCAGCCCCATGTCCCACAGCATGTAGAGGATGTATTCGGCCAGTTGCTCGCCAAGTGGGGTCTGCTTGTAGGGCAGGACGAACAGAAGATCGATGTCCGAACCCGGCGCCAGCGTGCCGCGACCATACCCGCCCACTGCCGCCAGCGCGATCCGCTCGCCCTGGGAGAGGTCCGACACCCTGAACACATGGGCGAGCGCGAAATCATAGGTCGCCCGGATAATCGCGTCTTGCAGGTCCGACAGCCGCTGGGCGCAGCCATGGCCCTTGCCATCCTCGAAAAGACGCCGTTCGGCCTCAGCGCGGCCATCCGCCAGGACGTTTTTGAGATGGGCCAGAACCTTCGCGCGCACGGCCGTGTCCGCGCCGTCGCCGCCGGCATCGCGCGCAAACCCTTCCAGCGCCGCGCCGATGATCGCGGCGTCGGGGAGGGCGGCTTTTTCGGCGACGGCCTTGTCCAATCTCAATCCTTCTTCGTTGCGATCGCCTTGAGCGCATAGAGCGCTTCCAGCGCCGCCCGCGGCGTCATCTCGTCCGGCGACAGATCGTCAAGCGCCGCCTCGATAGCCGATCGGGCCGCGTTTGGCACGGACTGTTTTGCCGCCGGCGCCGCCGAAAACAGCGGCAGATCGTCGATCAACGCGGCCGCGCCCTTGTCGCGGTTCTGTTCTTCAAGCTGGTCGAGCACCTGCCGCGCGCGCCCAACGACCGCATCGGGCAGGCCGGCCAGCCGCGCCACCTGAACGCCATAGGAGCGGTCGGCCGCGCCATGACCGACTTCGTGCAGGAAGACGACCTCGCCCTCCCACTCCTTGACCCGCATGGTCACATTGGCCAGCCGGTCGAGCTTTTCGTGAAGCGCGGTCAGTTCGTGAAAATGCGTGGCGAACAGCGTCCGGCAGCGATTGTGCTCATGCAGATATTCGATCGCCGCCCATGCGATGGAGAGTCCGTCGAAGGTGGCGGTCCCTCGGCCGATCTCGTCGAGGATGACGAGCGCGTTCTCGCCGGCCTGGTTGAGGATCGCTGCCGTCTCGACCATTTCGACCATGAAGGTCGACCGCCCGCGCGCCAGATCGTCGGATGCGCCGACACGGCTGAACAGCCGGTCGACAATGCCGATATGCGCTTGCCCGGCCGGCACGAACGAGCCGGTCTGTGCCAGGATCGCGATCAGGGCGTTCTGGCGCAGAAAGGTCGACTTGCCGCCCATGTTCGGCCCGGTCAGAAGCCACAGCGCGCCATGGTCCGCACCGTCCTTCGGCGACAGGTCGCAATCATTGGCAACGAACGGATCGGCTGCCTGCCGGCGCAGGGCCTGTTCGACCACCGGATGGCGCCCGCCGACGATCTTGAACGTGCGGCCGCCATCGACCACGGGCCGGCAATAGCCTTCCGATGCCGCAAGATCGGCGAGCGCCACCGACACGTCGATCACCGCCAGCGCATGCGCCGCCTCGCGGATTGCATCCGCATGGGTGACGCTCAGCGCACGCAACTGTTCGAAGACCGCCAGTTCGATCTCCAGCGCCCGCCCGGCGGCGTTGGCGATGCGGCTTTCAAGATCGGCCAGTTCGGTGGTGGTGAAGCGCATCGCGTTCGCCATGGTCTGGCGGTGGATGAAGCGCGCCTTGTCCTCGTCGGTTGTGTTGAGGGCGCCGGCATTGAGCGCGGTCACCTCGATGAAATAGCCCAGCACATTGTTGTGCTTTATCTTCAGCGACTTGACGCCGGTCTCGGCGGCATAGTCGGCTTGAAGCGAGGCGATGACGCGCCGCGACTGGTCGCGCAGGGACCGCATCTCATCGAGTTCGCCATGGTGGCCGGCGCGGACAAAACCGCCATCGCGCGCCAGAAGCGGCACGTCGTCGTCGAGCGCTTTTTCCAGCGCGTCGGCGACCTCGGCGGGTGCGGCGCCCAGCATGGCGCGGGCCTCGGACAGTTCGGCGGCAAGGTTGGCCTCGGACAGCGCTCCATGCTTGGACGCGGCGACTGCCAGACCGTCGCGGATGGCGGCCAGATCGCGCGGGCCGCCCCTGTTCAGCGACAGGCGCGACAGCGCGCGCGCCATGTCCGGCAGCGCCTTGAGATGGGCGCGCAGCGATCGGGCGAGGGGATCGTCAGCCATGAACTGGCTCACCGAATCGAGCCGCTCTGCGATGGCGGCGGCATCGGTCAGCGGCGCGCGCAGCCGGGCCGCCAGAAGCCGCGCGCCGGCGCCGGTCACCGTCCGGTCTATCGCCTTCAAAAGACTGCCGTCGCGCTGGCCCGAAAGGGTGCGTTCGAGTTCGAGATTGGCGCGTGTCGCCGGATCGATGAAAAGCGTCCGCGCGCCGGTCTCGCGCTGCGGCCGCTGCAGTGCCGGCCGTTCGGAGACTTGCGTTTTTTCGACATAGGCGAGTGCGCCCGACGCGGCGGCCAGTTCGGCGCGCGAGAAGGTGCCGAACCCGTCCAGCGTCGTCACGCCAAAGTAACGCGTCAGCCGGTCGCTCGCCGTGGCGCTGTCGAACAGGGCGGCGGGATGGGCGCTAACGGCACGGCCGAACTGGTCGAAGACCGGCCTCAGCTCGGGATCGTGAAACAGCGTCTCCGGCACGATGATCTCGCGCGGCGCGATACGGGTCAGATCGGGCAGAAGCCGTGCGGGTGCCGTTTCGCCCAAGCGGAATTCGCCGGTCGAAATGTCGATGAAGGCATAGGCCATCTGGTCCGAAGCGCGGATGCGCGCCAGCGCCAGAAGATAGGCGTTCTCGCCCGGCTCCAGCAGCTTGTCCTCGGTGATCGTCGCCGGCGTGACGAGCCGCGTGACATCGCGGCGGACGACCGCTTTCGAGCCGCGCTTCTTGGCTTCGGCCGGGTCTTCGAGTTGTTCGCACACCGCCACGCGATGACCCAGCGCGATCAGCTTTTGCAGATAGTCGTCGGCGGCGTGGACCGGGACGCCGCACATCGGAATGTCCTGGCCCAGATGCTTGCCGCGTTTGGTCAACGTGATGCCGAGCGCGCGCGAGGCAATCTCGGCGTCTTCAAAAAAAAGTTCGTAGAAATCGCCCATGCGGTAGAACAGGAGCAGGCCCGGATTGGCCGACTTGATCTCGAGGAACTGTGCCATCATCGGCGTCGGCGCGCCGGTCGCGCCGCTGCCGCTTGCGCCGCCGCCGGCTTCCCTGTGCTGTGCCGCCCTGCCATCCATCGCCAAGGACCCGTTTCGTTCCGCCCGAGCTTATGCGCGTTTACACGGCGCTGCGACAGGGATTAGAAGGTCTTTTCCCCGACTAGTGTCCAAATCCTCGATACGAACAAAGCGTGCAAGGGACGACCTCAATGAACAAGCCTCACCGTCCCGCAACGCCATCCGCCGGAAAGCGTCCCGCGGTCAGCGAAAGCGAAGCGCTCGATTTCCACGCGCGCGGCAGGCCGGGCAAGCTTGAGGTCACGCCCACCAAACCGATGGCGACCCAGCGCGACCTGTCGCTGGCCTATTCGCCCGGCGTCGCCGTGCCCGTCAAGGCGATCGCCGAGCGGCCCGAGGCGGCTTTCGATTACACGGCGCGCGGCAACATGGTGGCGGTCATCTCCAACGGCACGGCCATTCTCGGGCTTGGCAATCTGGGCGCGCTCGCGTCCAAACCGGTGATGGAAGGCAAGTCCGTCCTGTTCAAGCGCTTTGCCGATGTCGATTCGATCGATCTCGAGGTCGACACCGAAGACATGGACGAATTCGTCAATTGCGTGCGCCTGCTCGGCCCGTCCTTCGGCGGCATCAATCTCGAGGATATTCGCGCGCCCGACTGTTTCATGATCGAGGACCGGCTGCGCGAGGCGCTGGACATTCCGGTCTTTCACGATGACCAGCACGGCACGGCCATCATCGCCGCCGCCGGCCTGGTCAACGCGCTGCATCTGACCGGCCGCGACCTGCGCGACGTCAAGATCGTCTGCAACGGCGCCGGCGCGGCGGCGATTGCCTGCATCGAACTGGTCAAGGCGATGGGCGTGCCGCACGAGAACGTCATCCTGTGCGACACCAAGGGCGTCATCCATCAGGGCCGCGGCACCGGCATGAACCAGTGGAAATCGGCCCATGCGATCGCCACCGACCGGCGGTCGCTGGCAGACGCGATGGAGGGCGCCGATGTCTTCTTCGGCCTGTCGGTTAAGGGCGCGCTGACCGCCGACATGGTGCGCTCGATGGCCGACAATCCGATCATTTTCGCCATGGCCAATCCCGACCCGGAGATCACGCCCGAAGAGGTCGCCGAGATCCGCGACGATGCCATCATCGCCACCGGCCGGTCGGACTATCCCAACCAGGTCAACAATGTGCTGGGTTTCCCATACATCTTCCGGGGCGCGCTCGACGTGCAGGCGACCACGATCAACGATGCGATGAAGGCGGCGGCCGCGAACGCCATCGCCGAACTCGCCCGCGAGGATGTGCCCGACGATGTCGCGATCGCCTATGGCGGCACGCGTCCCCGTTTCGGCCCCGGCTATATCATTCCGGTCCCGTTCGATCCGCGCCTCATCTCGGCGATTCCCGTCGCGGTGGCCCGCGCCGCCATGGAATCGGGCGTCGCGCGCCGGCCGATCGACGATTTCGACGCCTATGCGGTCGAATTGTCGGCCCGTCGCGATCCGATCGCCGCCACGCTCCAGCGCATCTTCGACCGGGTCCGCCGCAGTCCCAAGCGCATGTTCTTCACCGAGGCGGAGGAGGAGCAGGTCGTCCGCGCCGCTGTCGCCTATGTCAATCAGGGGCTTGGAACGGCGATCCTTTTGGGCCGCGAAAACCTGATTGCCGAGGCGGCCCGCAATGCCGGCGTCGATCTGGAACGCGACGATATCGAGATCGTCAATGCGCGCCTGTCGAACCGGGCGGCCGCCTATGCCGACCATCTCTATGAGCGGCTGCAGCGCGACGGCTACCTGTTCCGCGACTGCCTGCGCATGGTCAACAATGACCGCAACATCTTCGCCGCCACCGCCGTCGCGCTCGGCGATGCCGACGGCATGGTCACCGGCGTCACCCGCAACTACGCGACCGCGCTCAGCGATGTGCGGCGCGTCATTGACGTGCGCCCCGGCCACCGGGTGGTCGGCGTCTCGTTGGCCCTGTGTCGCGGGCGCACGGTGCTGGTCGCCGACACCGCCGTGCACGACATGCCGACCGCCGAGGAGCTGGCCGACATCGCCGAGGAGACAGCCGGCATGGCCCGCAAGCTCGGCTACGAGCCGCGCGTCGCCATGCTCGCCTATTCGACCTTCGGCCAGCCGCAGAGCGAACGCTCCAATTCGGTGCGCGATGCGGTGCGCATCCTCGACAAGCGGCGTGTCGATTTCGAGTATGATGGCGAGATGGCCGCCGATGTCGCGCTCAACGCCGAACTGATGGCGCAATATCCGTTCTGCCGGCTGTCGGCGCCGGCCAATGTCCTCGTCATGCCGGCATTCCATTCCGCATCGATCGCCACCAAGATGCTGCAGGAACTGGGCGGTTCGACGGTGATCGGCCCGCTTCTCGTCGGGCTCAACAAGTCCGTCCAGATCGTCTCGCTGAATGCGCGCGACACCGACATCGTCAACATGGCCGCGATCGCCGCCTACAATGCCGGCGGATGATCAGGCGGCGAAGCGGTCGGCGTCGGCACCATAGTAGGAGACGTAGCGCGCGCTGATCTGTTCGACAGGCAGCACGACCAGCACATCGACCGAGGCAAACGCATGGTCGATCACCGCGCCGTCGCCGAATGTGGCGCCGAGCCGCAGATAGCCCTTGATCAGCGGCGGCAGGGCGCGCATCGCCGCCTTCAGGTCGATCGCCTCGGGTGGCATGAAATCCATGTCGATCCGCGCGCCGGGTCGCGCCGAAACGGCCCAGTCGCCGCCAGCACGCGCATGATGGTGCAGGAACGACAGCGCCATCGCATGTTGCGCGGGCACGCGCCCGGCAAAGGACGCGCATCCGAACATCACGTCGATGTCGTTGCGCCGGCAATAGGCCCAGATGCCTTGCCACAGAAGCTCGATCGTCCGCTTGGACCGGTAGTCGGGCAGCACGCAGGACCGGCCAAGTTCGAGAAAGTTTCGGCCGTCATGCCGCTTGAGCAAGGCGCTGATGTCGAACGTGCCGTCCGAATAGAAGGGTTTGCCGGCGAGCTTTTTCTGCGGCAGGAGCCGATAGGTGCCGATGATCCGATCCGTGTCGGTTCCCTCAATGGCCGTGTCGAGCACGATCAGATGGTCACACAGCGCGTCATAGCCGTCAGCATCGATCCCGGTTTCATCGCCCGGCGCCGTGAACTCGGCGGAGAAAACGGCGTGTCGCAGGCGTTGGGCCGCGCGTATCTCCGCCTTGGTGGCGGCAAGCCGCGCGCGTAGCGTGCCGATCTCGCCCAGAAGCGTCGATGACGCGCCGGGCGGATTGGCTGGATGGCCGGGCGTTGCGCCTGCGATGGTCATCATTCGAATCCGAATCCGCTCTGGTTCCGACAGGGTGGGATGGCGGATATGACGATCCCGTGACGCGAGTATGACACATTTTCGCCCGGCGCGAACGCCTTTCAGGCGGCTGCGTCGGCCTGGTCCTCGAACAGAAGGTGCAGGTTCTGCGCGGTGAGCGGTTTGCGCACCACTTTTTGCGCACCGACCGCGATCAGCAGGCGCTCAAGGTCCGGATCGTCATCGGCGGTCAGCGCGATGATCGGCAGGCGCGCGTCGCCGCCATGGGCATCCTCGTGTGTCCGGAACAGGCGGATCGCCTCGGCGCCGTCGAGCACCGGCATGTGGACATCCATCAAGGCAAGATCGAAGGCCGCATCGGCGGCCGCCAGCTTGTCCAGCGCCACCTGCCCGTTTTGCGCTAGCGTGACGCTGTGTCCGGCCTTCTCGAGCACGCTGCTCGCCAAAAGCGCATTGACCGGATTGTCTTCGGCAAGCAGCAGCCGGCATGGCCTGTGGCGGGATGTCGCCGAGGTTGGCGGTGGGCTGGACGGTGTGTCCGCCGGTTCGGCGTCGAGCGCCCGTTCAAGCACGCGCAACAGGCTCGACCCTCTTATGGGGCGTGTCAGGAATGCGTGGCCATCGGCCTTGAACTGCGCCCCGAGCGTCCCCCGCTCTTCGGGCTCGATCAGAACGACCGGCCGGCCGCCACGCGCCGTGACGCGATCGGCAAAGCCGAGCGCCCGCTTGGGGTCACGCATCAGCCGGCTGTCGATCAGGACCGTGCTGTCCGGCATGTCTTGCATCCGGTCGAGCGCCGCGTCCGGCGCTTCAAAATGGTCAACCGACCCGCCATGGCCGGCGATTGCCCCGATCAGCATGTCGGCTTCGCAGCCGGCGCGCATCACAAGGCAGAAATGTTGGCCTGACAGCGCATCGGGGCGCGGATCGGTCCCCGAAGCCGTGTTGATCCCGGCCGGCACGCGCACGGTGAATGTGGTTCCGGCGCCCGGCGCGCTCTTGAAATCGATCGTGCCGTCGAGCCGGTCTACCAATCGCTTGGTGATGGCAAGGCCGAGTCCGGCGCCTTCATGCCGCCGTGCAAGGCTCATGTCGGCCTGCTCGAACGGTTCGAAGATTTGCGCCCGCTTTTCGGCCGGAATGCCCGGCCCGCTGTCACAAATGATGACGTTCAGGTCGTGCGCGCGGCCTCCGTCAGCCGATGGTTCATGACCGACCTCGACCGAAATGCCGCCTTCGCTGGTGAACTTGATCGCATTGGCAACGATGTTGAACAGGATCTGCCGCAGGCCTTTGGCATCGGTCCGCATTGTGTCCGGAATGCCCGGCGCGATCGTATAGCCCAGATCAAGGCCCTTTTCATGCGCGCGCCCGGCCAGCAATTCGACCACGCCGCTGGTCAGTGCCCGCATGTCGGTGGCCGAAAAGACCGGCGCGCTGGTGTCCGCACCGCTGCGGCCGAATTCCAGAAGATCGTTGACCAGCAGCATCAGCGCTTCCGAGGACGATGTGATTGCCTCGACATAGTTGCGTTGCTCGGCGGTCAGTGGCGTATCGGCGAGCAGTTTGCCCATGCCCACAATGCCGTTCAAGGGCGTGCGGATCTCATGGCTGACAATGGCCAGGAACTGCGATTTCGATGTTTTCGTCTCATCCATGGGCGCTGCCCCGCCGCGAAGCCGCCCAACCGCAAGTATCGCTCGTGGGCCGACAATCGGCGACCCCGATGGTCGCCCGAATCATCAGGATAAGGCGCGAAGGTTATCAACTTGTTGCGTTGCGGCCCCTTGCAATCGGGGGGCGGGGCTCAACCGGCCATATCGACAACGACCCGGCCGCGCACCTTGCCGTCAAGCAGCGCTGTCGCCGTATCGACCACCGCGTCGAACCCGATCGTCGTCGACAGGCTGTCAAGCTTTTCCGTGTCCAGATCGCTGACCAGCCGGCCCCATGCCTCCTCGCGCAATGCCTTGGGCGCCATCACCGAATCGATGCCCAGAAGCGACACGCCACGCAGGATGAAGGGCGCGACCGTCGTGGGAAGGTCCATCCCCTGGGCCAGCCCGCACGCGGCCACCGCGCCGCTGTGTTGCGTCTGCGCGAGCACATTGGCGAGCGTCACCGAGCCCACCGAATCGACGCCGGCCGCCCAGCGTTCCTTGCCCAATGGCCGTCCCGGTTCCGAAAGTTCCGCCCGGTCGATGATCTCGGCCGCGCCGAGTGCGGTCAGGAACGCTGATTCGCTGGTCCGCCCGGTCGAGGCGATCACGTGATAGCCAAGCTTGGAGAGGACCGAGATCGCCACCGAGCCGACGCCGCCATTGGCCCCGGTGACGATGACAGGACCGCGGTCGGGCGCAATCCCGGCGCGTTCCAGCGCCAGGACCGACAGCATCGCCGTGTAGCCCGCCGTGCCGATCGCCATCGCCTGATGCGGGGTCAGCGCGTCGGGCAGGGCGATCAGCCAGTCTCCATTGACGCGCGCACGGCCCGCATAGGCGCCATAATGCACTTCGCCAACGCCCCAGCCATTGAGGATTACCTTGTCACCTTCTTTCCAGTCCGCATGATCGGACGCGACAACGGTGCCGGCGAAATCGATACCGGGGATCATCGGCCAGCGGCGCACGACGGGCGACTTGCCGGTAATCGCCAGCCCATCCTTGTAGTTGATCGTGGTGGCTTCGACGGCGACGATGACATCGCCCTCCATCAGATCGTCGATGGTCAGGTCGGCGACATCGACCGACTGAACCTTGTTGTCGTCGCGCGACACCATGATCGCCTTGAACGTATCGGCCATCGGCCTCTCCCCTCAATCGTTTCGGCGCAACCTGCCAGCGGCCCGCCCGCAAGGTCAATCGGCTTTCCTCGCCCGTCGCCACAAAAGCACTTCATCGAAGACCACAAGGCCGGCGCCGACCGTGATCGCCGCATCCGCCAGGTTGAAGATCGCGAACGACCAGCCCGGCGTGTGGAACAGGAAATAGTCGATCACGTGGCCATAGAGCGCCCGGTCGATCAGATTGCCGATGGCCCCGCCGATGATCAGCGCGAAACCGAAATGGGCAACGATCCGGTCTGCCGGGCTGGACACCCAGAGCCAGCTCACAAAGGCGGTGACCGCAAGGCTCAGCACGATCAACGGGCCGGCGCCCCATCCCGACAGCATCGAAAAGGCGATGCCCGGATTGTGCGTCAGGAACAGCGCGAAGAAGGGCAAAAGATCGATCCGCTCGTGATAGTCCATGGCCTGCTCGACGCCGACCTTGATCGCCTGATCGACGGCGACCATCGCGCCGACCGTCACGAGCGCGGTCGAGATGCGTTTCATGACCCGTCTCCTGCGACGGGGAATGCATGCCGCCGTGCCTCGTAAAGGGCAAGCGCTGTGGCCACCGCCAGATTGAGCGAATCGGCGCGGCCGGCCTGCGGGATGCGGATCAGCGTCGTGCAGAGCGCCGCAAGGTCGTCCGGCAATCCGGCCTGCTCA
Organism: Roseitalea sp.; assembly: GCA_017642895.1. Classification (GTDB taxonomy): domain Bacteria; phylum Pseudomonadota; class Alphaproteobacteria; order Rhizobiales; family Rhizobiaceae; genus Roseitalea. The sequence continues at coordinate 45,212 of JAEPON010000018.1, read as the reverse complement.
TTGCCCATCAAAAGAAGGACCGGCCCCTCGGCATAGGCGGGCACGCGATAATCGACCGCGCCCTCCAGATGGGTGCCCACGATCTGGCCCGGCCATTGGCCAGCGAATGCCTTGAACGCGTCGACGGTCATGCGCGTCACCGGCACCGCGAAGATCGAACCCATCGTCGCGCGCACCGTCTCGGTGGCGAACGGATCGGTCGTCTCGCCGACCAGGATCACGCCCCTGGCGCCGCCGGCATCGGCTGTGCGAATGATCGTGCCCAGATTGCCCGGATCACGGACCCGGTCAAGCGCGATCCAAAGATCGTCCGCGCCGGGCCGGATCGATGCCGCGTCGGTGAACCGCCGCTGCATCACGCCGACGGCCATCTGCGGATTGTCGCGCCGCGTGATCTGGCCGAGCAGCCGCTCGGGCACGATGAGAACGTCGGCGCCGGCCGCCACCGCCCGGCTGGCAAGCGCCGTGACCTGTTCATGGCCCTTGGCCGATGCGGCGTGGACAAGCGTTTTCAGCCGCCAGCCGGTGTCCATGGCATCGATGATCAGCTTCATGCCCTCGGCCAGAAAGCTGTTGGTCTCCTCCCGGTGCCGCTTCTTTTCGAGAAGTCGGATGTCCTTGATGATCGGATTGGCGGCGCTTGAGATTTCCTTGACCCGGCCGGGCGCTGCGATCGGATTGGCCATCATCCGCGCTCCGGCGTCCAGCGGCTGAACATGGAGGTCGACAGCGCCCGCCCGGCACTCTGCTCACGCAGAATCAGTTCGCCGGATTCGACCAGACCGGCCGGCGCAAAGCCGGTCATCGCTTCCATCATCGCCTCGTGCACCGCGAACATCGAGGCGCGGATGGCATAGGCGGTCAGCACCAGCATGAGGGGCGCATCGGACAGGATCGACCGGCAGCCGTCGAGCATGTCGGGCAGATGGTCGAACAACTGCCAGACCTCGCCCGCCGGTCCCCGTCCATAGGCCGGCGGATCGAGCAGGATGATGTCGTAGCTGTTTCCGCGCCGGCCTTCGCGCAGGACGAACTTCATCGCGTCCTCGCAGATCCAGCGGATTGGCCGGTCGTCGAGCCCGGCATGGGCCTGGTTCTCGCGTGCCCAGCCGATGGCTTTTTTGGAGGCGTCGACATGGGTGACATGGGCGCCCGCCGCTGCGGCGACCAGCGAGCCGACGCCCGTATAGCCAAACAGGTTCAGAACACGCACGGGGCGCTTTGCCACTTCGATCGCCGTGCGCATGGCGCGCCAGTGCGCCGCCTGTTCGGGGAACACGCCGACATGGCGAAATGACGTGAACCGGCCGAGATAAGGCACGCCGTCAAAGGCCATCGGCCATGTTTCCGGCAGCGGCCCTCCGGCAAACCGCCAGCGGCCCAGCCCCTCCTCATCCGTGTCACCGGTGAAAATGGCATCGGCTGCGTCCCAGTCGGCGTAGGGCAGGGCGCGGCCCCAGATCGCCTGCTGTTCGGGGCGCACCAGGGTCAGCGAGCCGTAACGTTCGAGCTTCAGCCCGTCGCCCGTGTCGAGCAGCGCATAGTCATCGTTCGCATCGGTCTGAAGGATGAGCGGAACCATTTCCGCCGGGCGTTCGCCGGCGTGTCGAACGCGCGGACTGCGTTCGGCGCCCGATGGCTGCGCCGGCTTGTCGGCATGCTTTGGCTTGGGCCGAAAGCCGCCCCGCTCGGCCGACTTGGCGCGCTGCGCGCCATCGCGCTTTGCCGCCTGTGGCCGTGCGCGGCGGCCGTCCCTGGCGCGGTTCTTGCTCATGGCTGGCATATGACCGTTCGCGGCCGGCTTGTGAAGTGAAAAGGCCGTTCAGATGCCGCAGCGTTCCGCGATCAGCGAAGCGGCTGCGAGGTCCTCGAGCGACGCTCCCGTCGATTTGAACAGCGTGATCTCGTCAGTGGCTGCCCGGCCCGGATGATCGCCATTGACCAGTTCCATCAGTTCGGCGCGCACATGGCTGCGCTCGATCAGACCGGCGCTGATCGGCTGCACAAGATCGCCGCCTTCGTGCAGCGCCCCGGCATAGGTATCCACGAAGAGCGTCGCGCGCTGCACGCAGTCATCATCGCTCTCGCGCATGTGCGGCGTGAACGCACCGACAAGGTCGATATGCGTGCCCGGCTTGAGCTGCGCGCCCTTGATCAGCGGTTCGGTCGAAAGCGTCGCGCAACTGATGACGTCAGCCTGGCTGACCACCGCATCGAGGCTTTCGGCGGCGACCGCCTGCGCATCGTGCCCTTCGTCGCGCAGGCTTTGTGCCAACCGTTCGGCGCCCTCGACATTGCGGTTCCAGGCCAGAATGTGCCGGTAGGGCCGGACGCTGAGATGTGCGCGGACGAGAAACGGGGCCAAGGCGCCGGCGCCGACCATCAAAAGCGTGTCGGGCTCGGGGGGCGCCAGATGGCGCGCGGCCAGCGCCGAAGCCGCCGCCGTTCGCCACAATGTCAGGCGGGCGCCGTCGATCAGGGCGACCGGTTCTCCGGTCGCCTTGTCCATCAGGATCACCGAGGCCATCACTGCCGGCAGGCCCCGCCCGCCATTGTCCGGCGTGACCGTGGCCAGTTTGACCGCCATGTGGCGATCGTTCCATGCGGGCATCAACAGCAATGTCTGGTCGGCGCCAGCGGCATTGGCGATGGTGTGATGATGGCGCGGCGGCGCGTGGACGCCGCCCTTGAACGCATCGGCAAGCGCGTCGGTCAGCGCCGGAAAATCCAGCGCTTCATCGACATCATCGGCCGAAATGATCTTCATCGGTGCTCAGCGCTGCAGCACGAGCGAGGTGCCGGTCGCCTTGTCGTCCGCCGAGCGTTTGGTCTTTTCGACTTCGTGGCGCAATTGCTGGGCTTCGCGCTTGTAGGTGCGTTCCTGCTGGCGGTGCTTGCCCTGTGCCAGCCAGGCACCGAATCCGCCCGCTATCACGCCGATCGCCGCCGCGCCGACCAGCCAAACGAACAGCGGCGCCTGATAGGTCAGCGCCGGATTGCCCGGATTGAACACGTCGATCGAAAGCGGCACCGATGTCCGGTTGGCGACCATCAGCGCGATCAGAACGATCGCCAGCGGGATCAGGATCAGGACGTTGAAAATGCGGCGCATGAAGGCGGCTCGGACGATTTGTGTTGCGGAATTTTTTACTTACCGCCGTTCAGGCGGTTCCGCAATTCCTTGCCCGTCTTGAAGAAGGGCACCCACTTTTCCTCGACCATCACCTTTTCGCCGGTGCGCGGGTTGCGTCCCTCGCGGGCCGGCCGGTTCTTGACCGAAAAGGCGCCGAAGCCGCGCAATTCGACCCGGTTGCCCTCGGCCAGCGTGTCGCCAATTTCATCGAGGACCGCGTTGACGATGTTCTCGACATCGCGCTGGTACAGATGCGGGTTGCGGTTGGCGATGATTTGGACGAGTTCGGATTTGATCATGGCTCGGGCACCGGCGAGGTCAGCAAGGCGTCAGCGTGCCAAAGCGAGATCATCCCGTCAAGGAAAAGCCTTTGGTTCAGGGCGCTTGCAACCGATGCCGCCGGATTTGACAGGCCGACCCGGTCAGCGATCAGATCCGCCGCGACCCCCAGCCCGAACAGGCCCCGATCCTCGCGTTCGGGCTCCCATCGCAGTGTCGTCAGATCGGCGTCGATGCCCTGCTCGGTCAGCCATGCCCGCGCGGAATCCTCGCCGCCCAGTTCATCGATCAACCCGTTTTCGAGGCCGACACGGCCCGAATAGACCGATCCGTCCGCCAGCCGGTCGATCGTTGCCTGATCGAACCCGCGCCGGTCGGCGACCAGCGCCTTGAACCAGTCGAAACTGTCCATGACCAGCGCACGCAGCATTTCCTCGGCGCCCTCGGGCGGTTCGCCGACAAACGATGGCTCGGCTTTCAAGGGCGTCGACTTGATGGCCCGCACATCGACGCCCCAGTTTTCCAGAAGGCCGGTGAAGTTCGGATATTGCACGATCACGCCGATCGATCCGACGATCGATGATTGGCGCGCCACGATCCGGTCGGCGGCGACAGCCACCATATAGCCGCCCGACGCGGCGAGTGTGTCGATCTGCGCAACGACGGGCTTTTCGTCGGCCAGTTTGCGCACCGCGTCGTGCACCGCCTCGCTGCCCGCCGTCGTTCCCCCCGGCGAATCGATGGCGATGATCACACCCTCGGCCCGGTCGCTCTTGCGCACCCGTTCGATCAGCGCCAGCAGCCGGTCGTCGCCCGTGATCGTGCCTTCAACGGCGATTTTCGCCACATGGGGCCGGGTTTGCGGGCCGAACCGGTCACCGGCACCAAGCGAAACGGTCAGGCCGATCAGCCCGACAACCACGATGACAATGGCAACCGCGCGCCAAAAGGAGACCTTCCGGCGCAGCCTTTGCCGGTCTATGATGTCATCGGCCCGTAACGGTTCCATGCGTCTGCTCCGTTTTGTGGATCGGGTGTTTGGATCGCGGGGAAATCCCAAAACGACCACATTGGAAACTTAATCGATCCCGTCCGGGATTCCAGTCTCCCGGGAAGCACTGTGTGACAGGTTTTTGAAAATGCATGTCGATGGCACAAAGCGAAGGACTTGGTGATGGCACCCGACGCGCACAAACGATCGGATTCGCCCGGCGACAGCCGGCGGTTTGCGCGCGCGGCCAACCACTCAGCCAGGGTCCGCACGCTGCGTTGGCTCGTCCCGGCCATCGCCATTGCAGCCTTTGTCGGCGTCGCCGGCGTCATGGCGGTTTCACGCCTCGTGCTGCCGGGGATCGATGTGGATCTTGCCTCCAGCGCCATTGTCGACGGCAAGCTTGTCATCGCAGATCCGCGTCTCGATGGCTTCACACCCGACGAACGCGCCTATCGCGTCTCCGCGCGCTCGGCGACGCAGGAGATCGGAGCCGACCCGCTGACGCTTCAGGAATTGCGGGCCGACGTCGAGATGGAGGATGGATCGACCGCCTTCCTGAGCGCGGAAACAGGCGTCTTCAATCCGGTGGAAAACCGGCTGGTCCTGGGTGAACGGGCTGTGCTCGAAACGACCAACGGCCTGAGGGCCACATTCTCCGATGCGGAGGTTGATCTGGCCACCGGCAATCTGGTCGTGCATGACACGGTGCAGATCAACCAGACCGGCACGCAGATCATCGCCGACCGGCTCACGGTCGAAGACAATGGCAAAAGGCTGGTGTTTGAAAACAATGTCAACGTCGTGATAGAGCCGACCGCGATCACCGCCAGGGCACAAACGGAAACTCAGCAATGAACATGCCGCAACTGGGACGCGACGCCCGCTGGTTCGCGCTGCTCATGATCGTTGTCGCCACGGTCGCCATGGCGGCGCCCGCCAATGCACAGGTTGGCGGTGGCGATTTCTCGCTTTCGGGTGATGAGCCCGTACAGGTCGATGGCGACAGGCTCGAAGTGCTCGAGGATGAGGGCATTGCGGTCTTTGAGGGCAATGTGCGCGTGGTTCAGGGCGAAACGGTTCTGCGCACCGGCAAGCTCGTCATCCATTATGCGCGCGGCGGTGGAGAATCGATGGCGACGGGAGGTGCTCAAATCGACCGGCTTGAGGCGAGCGGCGGCGTCAACATCCAGACCGCAACCCAGGTTGCCACCGGCGAAAACGGCTCTTATGACATGGGGACGGAGGTGCTGACGCTGTCGGGGGAGCGCGTCACTTTGTCGGAAGATGGAAATGTGGCGACCGGCTGTCTCCTGACCGTCGATATGCGCGCCAATCGCTCGCGGCTGGAAGGATGCGATGACGCGGGATCGCGTCCGACCATCCTGATCCAGCCGCAAAGCCGCTGACCGGCCTTTTGGAGCGCCACGAGATGCATGCCCGTGTTGTCCTTGTTCAGACGACGTGAGGTTGCCGCCGTCGGGAGCGGTCAGGACCTGTCGGGAACCCTGATCGCGCGCGGGCTGACCAAGAGCTATCGCGGCCGAAAGGTGGTCGATGGCGCTTCGATGGCCGTGCGCGCCGGCGAGGCTGTGGGCCTTTTGGGCCCCAACGGCGCCGGCAAGACGACCTGCTTTTACATGGTCACGGGGCTGGTCCCGGTCGACAGCGGAAACATCCTGCTTGACGGTCACGATGTGACCGCCATGCCGATGTATCAGCGCGCGCGCCTGGGGATCGGCTATCTGCCCCAGGAAGCCTCGATCTTCCGCGGGCTGTCGGTCGAGCAGAACATCATGGCGATCCTGGAAGTCGTCGTTAAGGATGCCGCCGAACGCGAGCGAAAGCTCGACGCGTTGCTCGACGAGTTTTCGATTGCCCATCTGCGCAAGGCGCCGTCGATCGCACTGTCCGGCGGTGAACGCCGGCGGTGCGAGATCGCCCGCGCATTGGCGTCCGATCCGGCCTTCATGTTGCTTGACGAGCCGTTTGCCGGCGTCGATCCGATCGCCATCTCCGACATTCAGGGGCTGGTGCGCCATCTGACCAAGCGCGGCATCGGCGTTCTGATCACCGACCACAATGTGCGCGAAACGCTGGGTCTGATCGATCGCGCCTACATCATCCACGCCGGCAGCGTGCTGACGCATGGTCGACCGGACGAGATCATCGCCAATCCGGATGTGCGCCGTCTTTACCTTGGCGACCAGTTTAGCCTTTGATCCTTTGGTCGCGGCTGGCCAGGCCGGGGAAAACCCGCTTTAATGCGTCATGCAAGTGTCGGGCCAAACGGGCCGGCCATAACGAAGCGGGACGAAATTTTCCATGGCGCTGACCGCCCGGCTCCAATTGCGGCAATCCCAGACGATGGCGATGACGCCGCAATTGCTGCAGTCTATCCGGCTGCTGCAATTCTCGCATCTGGAGCTTGAGCGGTTCATCGACGACCAGATCGAGCGCAACCCGCTGCTCGAACGTGCCGATGACGCGGCCGCCGCGCAGCCGGCGTCCGGGGCTCCCGAACCCGCTCTGCCGTTGGATGCGGCCGGCATGGCCGATCGTCTGGACAGTTCGCTTGAGAATGTGTTTCCCGACGATCCGGGCCGGACGGAGGGCGCAGCGCCGGCCCAGGCAAGCGCGCGCCGCGAACGCCTGCCCGGCCTGCCCTCGATGGGGGTGCCCGAGGGAGACTGGCCGGTCGAGGAGTTTGCCGACCGGCCGCCGGGCCTGCGGGAGCATGTTCTTGACCAGATCGCCATGACGGTGCGCGCGCCGGCCGATCGTGCCATCGCCACCGAACTCGCCGATCATCTGGATGCGCGGGGCTATCTGGATGCCGATCTTGGTGCGATGGCCGGCCGGCTCGGTGTCGGCCGCGGCGCGATCGACCGCGTGCTCGCCGTGGTGCAGACCTTCGATCCGGCCGGCCTGTTCGCCCGTGACATGGCCGAGTGCCTGGCCCTGCAATGCGCGCGTCGCGACCGGCTCGACCCTGCGATGCGCGTGCTTCTGGACAATCTCGATCTTCTGGCGCGCCGCGACTTCAAGGCGCTGACGCGCCTGTGTGGCGTCGATCAGGCCGATCTGATCGATATGCTGGCGGAGATACGCACGCTCGATCCGCGGCCGGGTCTTGCCTTTGAGCACTCTCCCGTTCAGGCGGTTGTGCACGATGTCGAGGTGCGCCAGGGCGCCGACGGTGCCTGGCGGGTCGAACTCAACCAGGACGCGCTGCCGCGTGTTCTGGTTGATCGCGACTATTATGCCACCGTGGCGTCCGGACCGCTGAATGGCGCTGAAAAGTCTTTCATGACGCAGTGTCTTCAGGACGCTCACTGGCTTGAGCGCAGCCTTGATCAGCGGGCGACGACGGTTCTCAAGGTCGCAGCCGAAATCGTGCGCCAGCAGGACGGTTTTCTGGCCAGCGGCGTCAGCGCGCTCAAGCCGCTGACAATGAAGACGGTCGCCGATGAGATCGCCATGCATGAATCGACCGTCAGCCGCGTGGTTGCCAACAAGTTCATGATGACCCCGCGCGGCCTTTATGAGTTGCGCTTTTTCTTCTCCGGCGCGATCGCCGCCATCGCCGGAGGCGAGGGCGATCATGCCGCGGAAAGCGTCCGTCAGCGCATTCGCCAGCTCATTGGCGATGAACGGCCCGAAAAGGTGCTGTCCGACGACGCGCTGGTCTCCCTGTTGCGCGCCGATGGCATCGACATTGCCCGGCGGACCGTCGCCAAGTATCGGGAATCGATGAACATTGCCTCTTCCGTACAGCGTCGGCGCGAAAAGCGGGCGCTGGCGCTTGCCAGCGTATGACCTGACGGTTGGTCATCTGTTCAGCCGTGTTTGCCCTTCACAATCCGCACCGATTGGACCAATCTGCCCGCAAGGCCGGAAAGAGCCGCGGCCAACCCCGGCCGCATACGGGCAAAACAAGAAGAGGTAGGACCATGAGTCTGCGCGTTTCGGGAAAACACATGGAGATCGGTGATGCGTTTCGCACACGCATCGAGGACCGGATCGACGAGGCGATCGACAAGTATTTCGGCGGTCGTGCGTCCGGTCAGGTGACCGTCGAGAAATCGCGGTCCCGTTTCACGACCGACTGCATGCTGCATCTGGATTCGGGCACGGTCCTGCAGGCGACCGGCGAGGCGCAGGACCCGCAGGCCTCCTTTGATGCCGCCGCCGAGCGCATTGAAAAGCGTCTGCGCCGGTACAAGCGCCGGTTGAAATCCCATCACGCCAACGGCGCGGCCACGCGGGTCGAGGAATATGCCTATCGCGTTCTCGAAGCGCTGCCGGAGGATGAAGACGAGGAACTGCCGGACGACTACGCGCCGCTGGTCATCGCCGAGACCAAGATGAGTTTGTCCACCATGCCGGTCTCCTCGGCGGTTTTGCAACTGGACCTTCAGGACACGCCGGTTTATGTGTTCCGCAATGCTGGGAGCGGAGATGTCAATCTTGTATACCGCCGCCCCGATGGACATATCGGCTGGATCGACCCGGGATCGTTGAAGTAGGGATCGGCAACCGCGCGGGGCCATGCGCCCCGTGCCTGACGTTGCTTTGATCCGTCCCGGTGACCAAGGCCGCCGACCCAAGAGGGAACAACAATGGATCTGGGCGATATTCTCGCGGAAAACGCCGTGATCGGCGATCTGCGCGCCAGTTCGAAAAAGCAACTGTTGCAAACGGTTTCCGAACATGCCGCCGAACTGACCGGTCTGTCGGCGCGCGAGATTTTCGACACGGTCCTGCAGCGCGAAAAACTTGGATCGACCGGTGTCGGCAACGGCATCGCCATTCCCCATGCCAAGTTTCCCGGCTTTGACCGGATAGCGGGCGTTTTCGCGCGGCTCAACGAACCGATCGACTTCGACGCGCTTGATGAGCAGCCGGTCGATCTGGTCTTTCTGCTGCTGGCGCCTGAAAACGCCGGCGCCGACCATCTGAAAGCATTGTCGCGCGTGGCGCGGTTGATGCGCGACCCCGGCCGTGTGGCCATGTTGCGGGCGACCAGCGACCCGCAAACGCTTTACAATCATCTGGTTGACGGACCGGCGTCCAACGCCGCCTGAACCGCCCTAGAGCGCGTCCGGCGAAGAGCCTGCCCCGGACTTGATCCGGGGTGGAATCACCGGAGCCGATAAGACAAGCGATAAAACAATCGGTTAGAGCGGAGCTGCGTTTCCACGAAACGCGGAAACGCTCTAGCGGATGCGCCGTCCGCTGTCGGGTTCGAAAAGCATCGCCCGCGCCGGATCAAAGCGGGCGGTAATGGCCTGGCCATGCCGCACACCATGGTTTTCGGCAAGCGCGATCGTCAGCGGATCGTCCGTGTCGGCGCCTGAATAACCGTATGAAACCCCGCCGAGATCCTCGATGACCTCGATGCGGGTTTCGAGCGAGGCCGCGCCGTCGGCGGAAAAATGCTCCGGCCGGATGCCGAGCAGCACCGATGCGTCGTCTTTCAACGTGCCGCTGATCGGCACCGACGCGCTTGCGCCCTCATAGTCGGCAAGGGCGATGGTCGCCGTGCCGTTGCCAGATCGCGTGACGGTCCCGCGCAGGAAGTTCATCTTCGGCGATCCGATGAAGCCGGCAACGAACAGATTGTCGGGATCGGAGTAAAGATCGAGCGGGGCGCCGGCCTGCTCGATGCGTCCGGCACGCAAGACCACGATCTTGTCGGCGAGCGTCATCGCCTCGACCTGGTCGTGCGTCACATAGATCATGGTCGCGCCGAGATCGTTGTGGAGCTTGGCGATCTCGAGCCGCATCTTGACCCGCAGTTCCGCGTCGAGGTTCGACAGCGGCTCGTCGAAGAGGAAGACTTTCGGCTCGCGCACGATGGCGCGGCCGATGGCGACACGCTGGCGCTGGCCGCCCGACAATTGCTTCGGTTTGCGCTGCAAAAGCTGTTCGAGATGCAAGATGTCGGCCGCCTTGTGCACCCGCTCGCGCACCATCTGCGGATTGGCACCGGTCATCTTCAGCCCGAAGCCCATATTCTCTTCCACCGTCATGTGCGGATAGAGCGCATAGGACTGAAACACCATGGCGACACCGCGATCGGCCGGTTCGACATGCGTCACGTTCTCGTCCCCGATCGACACGGTGCCGCCGGAGGCCTCTTCAAGCCCGGCCACAAGCCGCAGCAAGGTCGACTTGCCGCAGCCCGACGGGCCCACGAACACCGCGAACTCGCCCGATTCGATCGACAGGTCGACGCCGTGGATCACATCCACATTGCCGAACGATTTTTTCAGATCTCTGAGTTGGACGTCTGCCAATGGAAACTCCCCCGCTTTTGGCCGGTGTCCGCTACGCGCGCGGCCCCAACCTTATCTCGATATCGGCATTGATGGCTGCTGCCGCGGTTCGCACATCGTCGGCCCATTGCGTCAATTGCGCCATCGCAATGCGATAACTGGGCGCCGTCACCGAGATGCCGCCGACAAATGACCGATCGTGCGACCAGATCGGCGCCGCAACGCAGTGAATGCCCGGCTCGTGCTCTTCCCGATCATAGGCAATGCCCGCCGCCCTTATGTCGGCCAGTTCGGCGCTCAGCGCCGCGCCGTCCGCGATGGTGTGTTCGGTGTGCCGGTGAAATGCGATCCGGTCGATGCGCGCTTTGGCATCGTCAATCGGCAGTGCGGAAAGTGCCGCTTTGCCAACGCCGGTGCAATAACAAGGCGACGCATTGCCGATCTGGCTATGCATGCGCACCGCCTGGCGGGATTCCACCTTGTCCAGATAAATCACCTCAAGATCGCTCAACACGCCCAGATGCACCGTTTCGCCGGTTTTCTCGTGCAACGCGGCAAGGTGCGGTTCGGCGATTTCGCGGAACCGGTTGCCGGACCAGGCGCGCGCGGCGAACTGCAAAAGGCGCAGGCCCAGCCCGTAGGACTGGTCGGGATTGACCTGCAAAAGGCCCTCCGAAATCAGGTTGGAAACCTGCCGGTGCAGCGTGCCGGGCGGTTGCCCGATCGCCTCGCGCAGATCGCGAAAACGCATCGGCCGCTCGGCGCGCGCAACGACATCGAGAACGGCAACGGCCTTGCCGAGCGTGCCGGTATCCGGCGCTGTGCGCGCCCGGCCTTTTTCCGGATTTCGGTCGATTGTGTCCTGTCTGAAGCCGGCTTCCATATCCTCCCCCGCGGGGTGGCGCCCATGCGCGTCCGCCCTTGACTCTCTATCAAGCTTAGATCAATAATTCAAGATAGTCAAACGCTGTTCCATTATATGGAATGAATCAGGGGCACCGTTTGTCTTGTACTTTCATGTGCGCCGATCCGGATGGACCGGCCGGCGCGGGATTGGATGGCGGTTGTTTCGCCGTCCGCATTCGGGAGGAAACTTTATGAAATCCTTGTTCAAGAGCGCCGCATTCGGCGCCCTGGCAGCAGCAACGATGATGGCGGGCGCAGCGTCCGCCAGCGAACTGGTCATCACGTTCGACGACCTGAACCCCGACAAGAAGGCGGCCTATGATGCCGCTGTCGAGGCGTTCCGTGCGGCAAACCCCGACATTGAAGTCACCGCCAACAATGGCGACCGCGAAGCGCACAAGAGCACCATCCGCAGCGCGCTTCAGAACGATGCGCCCGACGTGATCACCTGGTATCCGGGAAACCGCATGGCACCGTTCGTCGATGCCGGCCTGTTCATGGACATATCCGATCTTTGGGCGTCCGATCCGAACCTGTCGCAGAATTTCGAGGCCATCAAGCCGACCATGTCGCGTGACGGCAAGCAGTGGGGCGTGCCCTATTCCTACTATCAGTGGGGCATCTATTACCGCAAAGACATCTTCGACAAGCTGGACCTTGCAGAGCCTGTGACCTGGGACGAGATGCTGGCCGCATGCGACGTCATGAAGGAAAACGGCGTGACGCCGTTCACCATCGGCACCCAGTTCCTGTGGCCGGCCGGCGGCATGTTCGACTATCTGAACCTGCGGACCAACGGCTATGAAGTGCACAACGCGTTGACCGCCGGCGAGATCAAATACACCGACGACCGCATTCGCCAGACATTTGCCAACTGGGAAACGCTGCTTGAGCGGTGTTCGTTTGTCGAGAACCATGCCACGATGAGCTGGCAGGACGCTATCGCACCGTTCGCCAATGGCGATGCGGCCATGTACCTGATGGGCAACTTCGCCGTCGGCCAGTTCAAGGATGCCGGCCTGACGGATGAGCAGATCGATTTCTTCCAGTTCCCCGAAATCACGCCCGGCCTGCCGCGCGCCGAGGAAGCACCTGCGGACGCCTTCTTCATTCCGGCCAAGGCGACCAATGTCGAAAATGCCAAGAAGTTCCTGGCGTTTGTTGCATCTCCCGAGGTGCAGGCCGAATGGAACAAGACGATCGGTCAGCTTCCGCCCAACTCGAGCGCCGAGATCAACACCGACGACAAGTTCATCGTCGAGGGCATGGAAACGCTGTCGACCGCATCCGGTCTGGCGCAGTTCTACGATCGTGATGCGCCCGCCGCCATGGCTCAGGCCGGCATGGAAGGCTTCCAGCGCTTCATGCTCGATCCCAGCACGCTCGACGAGGTGCTGACCGAGCTCGATCGCGTCCAGGGCGAAGTCTACTGACGCAGCAAACCGTCGGCCGGGTTCCTCGCGAGCCCGGCCGATTGCCTTGATGGGCAAAAAACTGGCCGGATCGGTGGTGCATCGCGCGGTTCCGTTCCGGATCAAGTGGGGGAGGCAAAGCCATGGCAATCGATGGAACGGCCGCGTTGAGGGGAGCAGGTCACGACCGCTTTGCGACGGAAACCGGCAAGGTCGCCGTGTCGGGCCTTGTTCTGTTGATCGCAGCCTGGTTCTTGTTTCTCGTCATCGACGCAGGCGTCGTCCAGAGCTGGCTCGGCTATGCGCAGCGCGGCGATGCCCGCGTGCCGACCTTCTACATACGGTTTGCCCTGCTGCTGCTGGTCATCGCCGCGGCATTCACCCTCATCACCTCGACCGCCTATTACAAGCGCAACCGCATCAGGCTGGCGCCATGGATGTTTGTGTCCATCGGGCTGGTCTTCTTTGCAATCTACGTGATCATCCCGATCTTCCAGTCCTTTTCCTATTCGTTCACGCGCTGGGACGGGCTGCGCGACGTCAACGGCGTGTGGACCGGCGAATGGGTCGGCATTCAGAATTATCAAAGGCTGCTCGAGGATCCCAACTTCTACACATCGCTGTGGAACAACCTTCTGTGGCTGGTTCTCTACATGCTCGCCGTTCCAATCGGGCTGGGCATCGCGCTGTTTCTCAACCAGACCGTAACTGGCATCCGCATCTACAAATCGCTCTTCTTCTTTCCCTTCGTCATCTCCCAGGTCGTGGTCGGCCTGATTTTCAGTTGGGCCTACAATCCCGAATTCGGCCTCGTGGGTGAGATCTGGAGCTGGTTCTTCTGCGAGCAAACGACCAACATTCTGGGCAATCCGACGACCGTCTGTTCGGTCAATCCGCCCAACATTCTGGGCAATCCGGATGTAGCCACCTATGGCATCATCGCCGCGGGCCTGTGGCCCCAGATCGCCTATTGCATGATCCTTTATCTGACCGGGCTCAACAACGTCTCCCCCGATCAGATCGAGGCCGGCCGGCTCGACGGCGCAAAGGGCTGGAAGATGCTGCGCCACGTCATCTTGCCGCAACTGGCTCCCGCAACGTTCCTGGCCGTGGTTGTCACCGTGATCGGCGCGCTGCGTTCGTTCGACATGATCGCAACGATGACGCAGGGCGGGCCGTTCGGCTCCACCAATGTGCTGGCCTATTACATGTATGATCAGGCGGTGGGCGAGGGCGTCGGACGCTACGGCTATGGCTCGGCCATCGCTGTCGTCCTGTTCGCCATCATGCTCGTCTACATCAGCTACTTCCTGTGGAAGATGTACCGCGATGAACGGGAGGGCCACTGATGACCGATCTGTTCCGTACCCGCGTCGCAGCCACGTGTCGGCGCCTGCCCGGTTCCGAAGTCTCCGATCCGTGGGGCGGCGGCCACGATGCCTGGAAGGTGGGCGGCAAGATGTATGCCTGCATCGGCGCCATGACGCCCGGCGTGGCCGTGAAATGCCCGGACATTGAAACCGCCGAAATGCTCAAATCGGTCGGTGTCGCCGCGCACGCGCCTTACTTTCACAAAAGCTGGGTCCTGCTGCCGGTCGATACCGACAACGAGGAACTCGGCCAGCGGATCGCACAATCCTATGACATTGTTCGTGCCAAGCTGCCGGCCAAGATACGCAAGACATTGCCCGCGCGCGACGAAGTGGAGGCCGTCTGATGTTCCCGCGTCCCATCGAAAAAGCCTCCCCCGCCACCCAGGTCGCCTACAAGGCGGCCCTGCCTGTCGCCCTGTTCGTCTGGCTTCTGCCGCTGCTCGCGATCTTTCTGACATCGATCCGCCCGGCCTTCGACATCGCCACCGGCAATGTGTTCGGCATCCCGAGCGAATTCGTGATGTTCGAGAATTACGGCCAGGTGCTCGCCCAGCCCAACGCGCTGCGTTACATGGTCAACACGCTGATCATCACCATCCCGACCGTGATCCTGTCGGTGGCGCTGGCCTGCTTGACGGGCTACGCGCTGGCGATCTACCGGTTCCGCTGGGCGCTGCCGCTTTTCTTCGTCTTCGTCGCCGGCAACTTCGTGCCGTTCCAGATCCTCATGCTGCCCGTCGTCGACCTGTCGGTGCGGCTGGAAATGATGAACACCATTCCCGGTCTCGTCATTTTCCATGCGGCGTTTCAGACCGGCTTCTGCACGCTCTTCATGCGCAACTTCATCAAGGCCCTGCCGTTCGAACTGATCGAGGCCGCGCGGATCGAGGGTGTCGACGAGTTCAAGATCTTCTGGCATCTGGTGCTGCCTCTGGTGAAGCCAGCCATCGCCGCACTGTCTGTGTTGATCTTCACCTTCATCTGGAACGATTTCTTCTGGGCGACCGTCATGTTGCAAGACGATGCGAACCTGCCCATTACCGTCGGCGTGCGCACGCTCAACGGCGAGTTCGTCCAGCAATGGCAGCTGATCTCGGCGGCGTCGCTTTTGGCTGCCCTGCCGCCGGTGATCATGTTCTTCCTGATGCAGAAGCATTTCATCGCCGGGCTGACGCTTGGCGCAACCAAGGGCTAACGCTTCATGTCCAGTTCACCGACCATCGCCTTCATCGGCGCCGGTTCCACCATCTTCATGAAGAACATCATCGGCGATGTTCTGCACCGGCCCGCGCTGGCCGGCGCCGCGATCCGCCTGATGGACATCGACCAGACGCGCCTGGACCAGTCACGGCTTGTCGCCGAAAAGCTGGTCGCGACGCTCGGCGCCAGCGCAACGGTGGAGGCAACCACCGACCGGCGCCGCGCGCTCGATGGTGCCGATTTCGTCGTCGTCGCCTTCCAGATCGGCGGCTTCGAGCCGGCGACCGTCGTCGATTTCGAGGTGCCCGAACAGATGGGTCTCAAGCAGACCATCGCCGATACGCTCGGCCTTGGCGGCATCATGCGCGGTCTGCGCACCGTGCCGCATCTGTGGGCGCTGTGCGCGGACATGACCGAACTGTGTCCGGACGCGATCCTTTTGCAATATGTCAACCCGATGGCGATCAACACATGGGCGATCGCCGGGAAGTTCCCGGCCATCCGTCAGGTGGGCCTGTGCCATTCCGTGCAGGGCACGGTGAAGGAACTGGCGCGCGATCTGGGCATCGATCCCGGCCGCATCCGCTATCAGGCGGCGGGCATCAACCATGTCGCCTTCTTCCTCGCTTTCGAGGAGCGGATGGATGACGGCACCCATCGCGATCTCTATCCGGACCTGCATGCCGGCTACAGCGCCGGGCGCATACCGCTCGAGCCCGATCACAATCTGCGCTGCCCCAACCTTGTGCGCTACGAGATGATGAAGCGCCTGGGCTATTTCGTCACCGAAAGCTCGGAGCATTTCGCCGAATATGTGCCCTGGTTCATCAAGCGCGACCGGCCCGATCTGATCGAGCGTTTCCGGATCCCGCTCGACGAATACCCCAAACGCTGCGTCGAACAGCAGAGCGCCTGGGCCGCGCAATATGAGGAATATCAGTCGGCTGACTCAATCGGCGTCGAGCCGAGCCACGAATATGCCTCCGACATCATCAATTCGGTCTGGACGGGCGAGCCGTCGGTGATCTACGGCAATGTGCCCAATCACGGCCTGATCGACGGGCTGCCGGACGGGTGCGCGGTCGAGGTGCCATGCCTTGTCGATGCCAACGGCGTCCAGCCGACGCGCGTTGGCGCCCTGCCGCCGCAGCTCACCGCGCTGATGCGTTCCAATGTCAACGTGCAGGAACTGACGGTGCGGGCGCTCGTTGAAGAAAAGCGCGAGCACGTCTATCACGCCGCCATGATGGACCCGCACACGGGCGCCGAACTCGACCTCGACCAGATCTGGACCGTTGTCGACCGGCTGATCGAGGCGCATGGCGCCTGGCTGCCCGATTGGCTCCATGGCGATGCGATGCGTGTCGCCGCGCAGTAGGAGCAAGCAGACGGGCATGGCCGATTTTCCGATCTATCCGGACCTGAAAGGAGCGTCGGTCCTGATCACCGGCGGCGGGTCGGGCATCGGCGCCGCGCTCACGGAAGGTTTCGTGGCGCAGGGCGCGCAGGTTGCCTTCATCGACATTGCCGAGCATGCCAGCAAGGCACTGGCCCGCGATCTGGGCGAGCGCTATGGCCATGCGCCGCTTTATCTCAATGCCGATCTGACCGATGTGGACGCGATCCGCGCCGCCATCGACGAGGCCGCCCGCGACCATGGACTGATCACGGTTCTGGTGAACAATGCGGCATGGGATGACCGGCACGAAATCGATGCGGTCGATGCGGACTATTGGGACAAGAACACCGCGATCAATCTGCGCCATGCGTTCTTCACCGCCCAGGCCGTCGCCGAAGGCATGAAGGCATCCGGCGGCGGCGCGATCGTCAACTTCACCTCCACATCCTTCATGCTCAACATTGGCGACATGCCCGCCTACACCGCGTCCAAGGCCGGCATTATCGGCCTGACCAAGGGTCTGGCCGGCAAGCTTGGTCCCCACAACATCCGCGTCAATGCGATCGCGCCCGGCTGGGTGATGACCGACCGGCAGAAGGAACTGTGGGTCACCGAGGGAGCGCTCAACGAGATGCTCGGGCGGCAGAGCCTCAAACACGCGTTGCAGCCGCATGAAATGGCCGGCCCCTGCCTGTTTTTGGCGTCCAAAGCGGCGAGCGCCATATCGGCGCAGGTGCTGATCGCCGATGGTGGCCTGCTGTGACCGCCAACGACGCTATCGCGGCCGTCCTGGTCGATTGGGGCACGTCCCGGCTGCGTCTGTGGGCCGTCGATCGCGCCGGAACCGTGCTTGGCGAAGCGCGCAGCGGCGAGGGCATGGGCGCGACCGAACCGCGCGCCTTCGAAGGCATTTTGGAACATCATCTGGTCGAACTGGGTGCCGGACCGGCCGTTCCGGTGATGATGTGCGGCATGGTCGGTAGCCGGCAGGGCTGGCAGGAGGCGCCCTATGTGGAAGTGCCGGCCGGGCTCGAAACGATTATTGAACGCGCGCAGCCCGTGTCCGGCACGGCCCGCGCCGTGCGCATCCTGCCGGGTATCGCCGACCGGAGCGCGGCGACCCCTGATGTGATGCGCAGCGAGGAGACCCAGCTTCTGGGTCTTGGCCGGATCGCCGGCGACCGCGCCGACGGGCTGGTCTGCATGCCGGGCACCCATGCCAAATGGGTCAGGATGGACGATGGCGCTGCCCGGGTTTCGGGTTTTGCCACAGCGCTGACCGGCGACCTGTTCGCCGCCCTGTCCGGGGCGTCGGTGTTGCGGCACTCGCTGTCGGGCGG
This sequence comes from Roseitalea sp., assembly GCA_017642895.1. GTDB lineage: Bacteria > Pseudomonadota > Alphaproteobacteria > Rhizobiales > Rhizobiaceae > Roseitalea. Next base: position 26,898 of record JAEPON010000018.1, on the reverse strand, counting down.
CGACGGGCTTGATGGCGCCGCGTTCGACGCCGCTGTTCAGGCCTCCATCGACGAGCCGGCCCAGATGCTGATGCGGCTTTTTTCCATCCGGTCGCGCGCGCTGCTGCATGGCGCCGATGCGGCCCAGGCCGTGGCGACGCTGTCCGGCACGATCATCGGCCAGGACATTGCCGGCGCGCTCGCCCGGTTCGGCAAGCCCGGGCGGCTGACGTTGGTCGGCGGCGGCACGCTGGGCGCGCTTTACGGGCGGGCGCTCGATCTGGTCGGCATTGCGACGGATGTGTTTGACGGCGAGGTGCTCGCGCGTGCCGGCCTTCTGGCTGCCGCAAGCCGCTTCTGGCCCGACATGTTCGGCGCTGTCCCCCATGCCGCGGCAAACGGGTGAGCTTGCGATGAGCCAGTCGGCACCATGGCCCGGTCTGCGGCGCGGGCTCGTTGCAATCCTGCGGGGCTTGAAGCCCGATGAAGCGATCGACATTGCCTCGGTGCTGGTCGATGCCGGTTTCGACGCGATCGAAGTGCCGCTCAATTCGCCCGGGCCGTTCGCCTCCATTGAAAAGATCGCGGCCCGTTTTGGTGGCGAGACACTGATTGGCGCCGGCACGGTGCTGACGTCCTCCGATGTCGACCGGTTGGCCGATGCCGGCGGCCGGCTTCTGGTCTCGCCCAACATTGATGCTGATGTTATGGGCCGCGCGGCCGAACGCGGGCTGGTCACCATGCCCGGCGTCTTCACGCCCAGCGAAGCGCTGGAGGCGATCGCGCTTGGTGCGTCGGCGCTGAAATTCTTTCCCGCAAGCGTTCTCGGCCCGTCCGGCATCAAGGCGATCTCGGCCGTTCTGCCCGACGATGCGGTGATCGGCGCGGTGGGCGGCGTGTCGCACGATGATTTTGCGGCTTATGGCAAAGTCGGCGTGCGCACATTTGGCCTGGGTTCGTCGCTTTATGCGCCCCGATTGGACGCCGGCGCGGTCGCCGAACGCGCCAAAACTGCCATGGCCGCCTATGATGCGGTTTTCGGATAGGGATCATGGCTGCAACCGATTTTCTGTCACGCACACACTGCCACCTCGGCGAAGGTCCGTTCTTCTGCGACCGGCGCAACACGCTGTTCTGGTTCGATATCGTGGGGCAGAAGCGCCATGCGCATGATTTTGCCACGGGAACCGAAACCGTCCTCGATCTGCCCGAAATGGCCAGTGCCATGGGCGTCGCGCCGGACGGTCGTGACGTGATCTTCACCGAGACCGGCCTGTGGCTGTGGGACGGCGCGGACCTCAACCAGATGGCGGCAATCGAAGCCGACGACCCGCAGACGCGGTCCAACGATGCGCGCATCCATCCCTCCGGCGCGTTCTGGCTTGGCACGATGGGCAAGGGCGCCGAGCCCGGTGCCGGCGCCATCTATCGCTGGTTCGCCGGCACGCTCGAAAAGCTCTTTGATGGCATCACCATTCCCAATGCGATCTGCTTTTCGCCGGACGGGGAGACCGCCTATTTCGCCGACACGCCGACCGGCAAGCTGATGTGCGTGGCAACTGATCCAGAAACCGGCGCGCTCACCGGCGAACCGGCGGTCTTTTTCGACCATGCGGGCGGGCAGGGCGGCCTCGACGGGTCGATCTGCGATGGCGGTGGCAACATATGGAACGCCCGTTGGGGCGCGTCCGCGCTGGACCGTTACGCGCCGGACGGTACGCGCACCATGACGATCGATCTGCCGGTCACCCAGCCGAGCTGTCCCGCCTTTGTCGGCGGCAATCGGCTTGCCGTGACATCGGCCTGGGAGAACATGGATGAAGCCGCACGCGCGAACGATCCCGATGCCGGCGCGACGTTGCTCGTGACCCTTGACGCCGACATCGAACCGCGGTTCGAGCCGGTTCTGCATCTCTGATCCACCGGATGCCCTGACATGACCACCCTTCGCAAGCAGCGCCTCGGCACCTGCTATTACCCCGAACACTGGCCGCGCGAGCGCTGGGACACCGACGCCGCGCTGATGGTCGAAGCGGGCATCAGCCATGTGCGGATCGGCGAGTTTGCCTGGTCGCGGCTCGAGCCCGAGCCCGGCAGCACCGATTTCGGCTGGATGGACGAGGCGTTCGACGTGCTGGCGGGCGCGGGTTTGCGCATCGTCTTGGGCACGCCGACCGCGACACCGCCCAAATGGCTGGTCGATGCGATGCCCGACATGATCGCCATCGACGAGGACGGGCGGGAACGCCGCTTTGGTTCGCGCCGCCACTACTGCTTTTCCCATCAGGGTTATCGCGCCGAATGCGCGCGGATCGCCGAGGCGCTGGCGCGGCGCTATGGCGACCACGACGCTCTGGAAGCCTGGCAGATCGACAACGAATATGGCTGCCATGACACGGTGATGAGCTATTCGCGCGCCGCGCGTGACGGGTTCCGCGACTGGTTGGCGCAGAAATACCAGTCACCCGATGCGCTCAACCGCGCCTGGGGCAATGTCTTCTGGTCCAAGGAATATCTGTCGTTCGACGCGATCGACCTGCCCAACCTGACGGTGACCGAACCGAACCCGGCCCATGTCATGGATTTCTGGCGCTATTCGTCCGATCAGGTGGTCGCCTTCAACCGTTTGCAGGCCGACATCATCCGCCGCCATTCGCCGGGCCGCGCCGTCAGCCACAATTTCATGGGGTCCGAGATCGCCTTTGACCACTATGCGGTGAGCGAAGACCTCGACGTCGCCACCTGGGATTCCTACCCGTTGGGCTTTCTGGACCGCGACACGTCCGATGAAGCGGTCAAGCTGCGCTATCTGGGCGTCGGCGATCCGGACCTTCAGGCGTTCCACCACGATCTCTACCGGGCCTGCGGGCAGGTGCGCAATGGCGAAAGCGAAGGCCGCTGGTGGGTGATGGAACAGCAGCCCGGACCAGTGAATTGGGCGCCTTTCAATCCCGCGCCTGAGCCCGGCGCGCTGCGCCTCTGGGCGTTCGAGGCATTCGCTGCCGGTGCCGAGATCGTCTCCTGGTTCCGCTGGCGCCAGCCGCCCTTCGCGCAGGAGCAGATGCATGAAGCCTTGCTGTTGCCGAACGGCGACAAGAACGAGGGCTGGCATGTCTGCAAAAAGGTGTCGGGCGAACTCGATGCGCTCAATGCGATCGCAGCGCCCCAACGCGCCGATGTGGCGCTCGTTTTCGACTATGAAAGTGCGTGGGCGTGGGAAATTCAACCACAGGGCGCCGATTTTTCCCATCTCGACATGGCGCTGCGCTTTTACCGCGCCTTGCGCCGCGCCGGGGTGAATGTCGACGTGGTTCCACCGACGCCTGAAGCGGTTGAGGGTCGCAAGCTCGTCATCCTGCCTTCGGTCTTTGCCGGCAGCGCGGCACTGGCCGAGGCGCTCGCCGCCGGCGATGCCGATCTGATCGTCGGCCCGCGCACGGGGTCGAAAACGCCTGACTTCCAGATCCATCCCGACCTGCCGCCCGGCCCGTTCGGCGCGCTCACCGGCGTCACCGTCACACGCGTCGAAAGCCGACCGCCCTTCGCGCCGGTCCGGCTCGATAATGGCACGACCTTCGAGGGTTGGCGTGAATTCGTTCGCCACGGAGACGATGTGACCGTGGAAACGCGCTGCGCCGATGGCCATCCGGCCCATCTGTCCAAGGGCGGGGTCCATTATCTGGCCGGCCGTCCGGATGCGGCGCTCGCCGACGGGCTTGTGCGCCGCGTGCTTGCCGATGCCGGGATTGCGCCGCTCGATCTGCATCGCGACGTGCGGGTGCGCGACAATGGCGCGATCCGCTATCTGTTCAATTATGGACCCGAACCGGTCGATGTCTCGCAATGGACCGGGCCAGGCGATATGTTACTCGGCGAGGCGATGCTGGAACCGCGGGGGGTGCTGGCCGTCAGACGCGCTTGACCACCGCCGGCACGCCGACATAGCACAGGCCGATGAGTGTCCTCGTTCTCGATACCGCTTCGCGCTTTTGCTCGGCTTGCGTTTACGATCCGGCGGCCGACACGATCCTTGCCGCGCGCGAGGAGGCGATCGGCCGCGGCCATGCCGAACGGCTGATGGGTGTCGTTGCTGATGTCATGGACGAAGCAGGCGCCGCATTCGGCGATCTGACCGGCCTGACAGTCACGATCGGCCCGGGCTCGTTCACCGGCATCCGCGTCGGCGTCGCGGCGGCGCGCGGCATCGCCGTGGCGCGCTCTCAGCCGGTGACCGGGGTCACCACGCTCGAAAGCCTGGCTGTGCAGGCCGTTGACGGGGAGAATCCCGCTGGTCCGTTCGCGGTCCTGATCGGCGGTGGCCGGGGCCAGATTTTCATGCAGCATTTTTCGGCTGATTGTGACGCACTCGATGCGGCGCGGGCGGTTCCCGAAGACACGGTCAGCGCGTGTCTGCGCCCCGATTGCGCGCTTCTGGTCGGCGATGCTGCGACTGCCGTCGGCTCGGACCTGCCCAACGCCATTGACCGGCCGGTGGGCACGATCGGTGCTGTCGCCCGCGCGGGCCGCTTGTTCGCGCATGCGCCGTCGCCGCTCTATCTGCGCGGGGCGGATGCCAAGCCGCAGACGGGGTTTGCCCTGCCGCGCCGTTCGGACGGGGAAAACGCCGCATGAAATGGTGGCAGGGTCTTTGGGGCGCGTCCGACATCGCGATCGCGCCGATGCAGCGCTCCGACGCCGTCGAGGCGTCCGACATCCACCGGGTTCTGTTTGCCCGCCCCTGGACCGATGGCGAAATCGCCGATCTTCTGGGCACAGCCAACGTCTTTGGCTTCGCCGCGCCGGAGGCAAGCGCGCGCGGTGGCGCGATGACCGGCTTTGTCCTGCTGCGCACGGCCGCCGACGAGGCGGAGATCCTGACGATCGCCGTTCGCCCCGAATGGCAGGGCCACGGCGTCGGTGCGCGGCTGATGGCCCATGTGTTGGCCCACGCCCATCGCGAGCGGCTCGCCTCGGTGTTTCTGGAAGTCGGCGAGACCAATGCGGCCGCCGCCGCGCTTTACCGCAAGCTCGGCTTCGCCGTCGTCGGTGACCGGCCGGAATACTATCGCGGCACGTCCGAGACGCGCACGCGCGCGCTGGTGATGCGCCATGACGTGACGCCCGTGCGCAAGGCGCGCTGACCGATGGAGACGTTGCGCGCGGTCTTTGTCGTTGTGCTGGTGCTCGTCATCACGGCGGTGCTGCTGCCTGTCCATCTGGTCGCCCATTGGCGGCGGTGGCCGCTCCGCAAGTGCACCGCGCAGACGTGGCATCGCTGGGTGGCGCGCGCCATGGGGTTGCGCATCGAAGCGCATGGCGCTCCGGCGCGGACCGATGGCCACGGCGTGCTGCTGGTCGCCAACCATGCATCTTGGCTCGATATCGTCGCGCTCGGTTCGGTCGCACCGGTCAGTTTCATCGCCAAGGACGATGTCCGTGACTGGCCGGTTTTCGGCCTTCTGGCCCGTTTGCAGGATTCGGTGTTCGTCTCGCGCAATGCCCGCGCCACCACTCGCACCCAGGCCGAAACCGTCGCACGGCGGCTCGCCCAAGGCGACACGATCGTCCTGTTTGCCGAGGGCACCACATCGTGCGGCAACTTTGTCTATCCGTTCAAATCGTCGCTTTTCGGCGCGCTGGGCATTGGCACGGAAAACGGCGCGGATGCGACGGTCCAGCCGGTGGCGATCGCCTATACCGGCATCGATGGTATCCCGATGGGACGCCAATCGCGGCCGCTGGCCGCCTGGCCGGGCGACATCGGCATCGGGCCACATCTTGTGCGTATCCTGCGCGAGGGCCGCATCGACATCCATGTCGGGTTCGGCGAACCGGTCACGGTGGCACCGGGCACCGACCGCAAAAGGCTCGCCGCCGCAACCGAAAGCGCCGTGCGCCGGATGATGTCGGCCTTTGTCCGGGGGCAGCACCCTTCTTCCGCTGGCCGGCAAAACCCGCTAAGGACGGCGCATGAGCAACGCTGATCGGACACCGGACAATCAGGCCGCCGACACCCGCAAGGTGTTCGTCAAGACCTATGGCTGCCAGATGAACGTCTATGACAGCCAGCGCATGGCAGATGCGCTGGCGCGCGACGGCTTTGTCGAAACCGGGTCGCCTGACGACGCCGATATGGTGTTGCTCAACACCTGCCATATCCGAGAAAAGGCAGCCGAAAAGGTCTATTCGGAGATCGGGCGTCTGCGGCAATTGCGCGAGCGGCGGCAAAAGGCCGGCGGCGACCTGATGATCGGCGTTGCCGGTTGCGTTGCCCAGGCTGAAGGGCGCGAGATCGTCGCCCGTGCACCGGCCGTCGATTTCGTCATCGGGCCGACGACCTATCACCGCCTGCCCGACGTGGTGGCGCGCGCCCGCGACGGCGAGAAGGTCGTCGAGACGGAGTTTGCCGTCGAAGACAAGTTCGAACACCTGCCGGGGCAGGAAAAGCGCCAGGTTCGCAGCCGGGGCGTCACCGCGTTTCTCACCGTGCAGGAAGGGTGCGACAAGTTCTGCACCTTCTGCGTGGTGCCCTATACGCGCGGCGCCGAGGTCTCCCGGCCGGTGTCTCAGATCGCCGAGGAGGCGCGGCGTCTGGTCGATGCGGGCGTGCGCGAGATCACGCTTCTGGGCCAGAACGTCAATGCCTGGCACGGCGAAGGGCCGGACGGACGCCCATGGGGCTTGGGCGAACTGCTGCACGAACTGGCGCGGATCGATGGCCTGGCGCGGCTGCGCTACACGACCAGCCACCCGCGCGACATGGACGATGCGCTGATCGCCGCCCATCGCGATCTCGATATCCTGATGCCCTATCTTCACCTGCCGGTGCAGGCAGGTGCCGACCGGGTGCTCAAGGCGATGAACCGCAAGCACACGGCCAACGACTATCGCCGGCTGGTCGACCGCATTCGCAAGGCGCGGCCCGATATCGCACTGTCCGGCGATTTCATCGTCGGCTTTCCCGGCGAGACCGATGCCGATTTCGAGGACACGATGCGCATCGTGCGCGACGTGACCTATGCGCAGGCCTTCTCGTTCAAATATTCGCCGCGCCCCGGCACACCGGGCGCGACAATGGACGGCCATGTGGACGAAACCGTCAAGTCGGAGCGCCTGCAAATGCTGCAGGCGCTGCTCGGCGTGCAGCAGGCCGCCTTCATGAAGAGCCTTGAGGGGCGTGACATTGCGGTGCTTCTCGAAAAGCCGGGCCGTGACGCTGGCCAGCTTGTCGGCCGGTCGCCATGGCTTCAGCCGGTCATTTGTGATGAAACTGTTGGAAAGATCGGCGACACTGTCACGGTGCGAATCGAACAGGCATCGGCCAACAGCCTGATTTCGTCGGCGGCGGCGAGCCGCAGGCAGGCGGCATGAACCAACAGGACGGACAGAGCGCTTGACGACGCAGACAGGTGTCAAAACGCAGATCGCGCCCCATGGCGCGTCCGATCTCGCCCACATTGTCATGACGTTCGACAACAATCACCACGCGCGCGCACTGTTCGGCCAGTTCGACCAGAATCTTGCCCTGATCGAGCAGATGCTCGGCATCGATGTGCGCACGCGCGGCAACCAGGTGACGATCAAGGGCGACCCGCTGGCGACCGAACAGGCGCGCCGCGCGCTCGACTGGCTGTATGACCGGATCGAGGAGGGCGGCAAGGAGCCCGAAGCGTCCGATGTCGAAGGCGCGCTGCGCATGGCGATGGCCGCCGACGATCAATTGTCGCTGCCCACCATGGACGGCACCGGACGGATCGCTGCCGCCCAGATCGCCACGCGCAAGCGGACGATCATGGCCCGTACGCCCAACCAGGACGCCTATATGCGGGCGCTCGAGCGCGCCGAACTCGTGTTCGGCGTTGGCCCGGCCGGCACCGGCAAGACCTATCTGGCGGTCGCCCATGCGGCGATGCTGCTCGAACGCGGCCGGATCGACCGGATCATCCTGTCGCGCCCCGCCGTCGAGGCCGGCGAGCGGCTGGGATTTCTGCCCGGCGACATGAAGGAGAAGGTCGATCCCTATCTGCGGCCGCTCTATGACGCGCTCTACGACATGATCCCCGGCGACAAGGTGGAGCGCGCGCTTGCGGCCGGCGTCATCGAGATCGCGCCGCTCGCCTTCATGCGCGGCCGGACCCTGTCGAACGCGGCCGTCATTCTCGACGAGGCGCAGAACACCACATCGATGCAAATGAAGATGTTCCTGACGCGGCTTGGCGAAAATGCCCGCATGATCGTCACCGGTGATCCCAGCCAGGTCGATCTGCCGCCGGGCCAGAAGTCGGGTCTCGTCGAGGCGCTCGGCCTGCTCGGCGATGTCGAGGGCATCGTCACCGTGCGTTTCCGCGACACCGATGTCGTGCGCCATCCACTGGTCGCGCGGATCGTTGCGGCCTATGACCGCGATGGCGGCTGAGGCGGCCCGTGCACCTGCATGTCGATATCGCCATCGAGGGCGGCGGGTGGCCACCCGAAGCCGAAGTGCGGCCGGCGATCGAGCGCACGATTCGCCATGCCGCCGGTGTTCTGGGCCTTGCCGGCGAGACCTCCGAACTGTCGGTCGTTTTGACCGACGATGCGACCATCCGCACACTCAACGCCAAATGGCGGCGCAACGACAAGCCGACCAACGTCTTGTCCTTTCCGGCCTACCCGGTCACCGCTGGCGATCCGCCCGGCCCGTTGCTTGGCGACATCGTTCTGGCCCGCGAGACGATCGAGCGTGAAGCGGCCATTGACGGCAAGAACATGGATGCCCATGTCACCCATCTGATTGTTCATGGCTTCTTGCATCTTTTGGGCTATGATCACGAACTGGACGACGAAGCCGACCATATGGAGCGCCTCGAACGGACAATATTGGCCGATCTGGGGATCGACGATCCCTACACGCCGATATCGGACGACATGAAAGACGATGGAAGACCGACAAACTGACGTCACGGCGCGCGATGCGCCGCCTGAACCGGAGCCCGAGCCTTCGAGTCCGGGCTTGCCCGCTATCATCCCGCCACGAAAACCACCTGGTTTCTTCCAGCGCCTGGCCTTTCTGTTCCGGCCGCAGGACAGCGTCACCATGCGCGAGAACCTGCAGGATGCACTGGCCGCGTCCGGCGCCGCCGGGGACCAGACGATCTCCGCCGACGAACGCGCCATGCTGCACAACATATTGCGGCTGCGCGAGGTGCGCGTGGTCGATGTGATGGTGCCGCGCGGCGATATCGAGGCGGTGGACCTGTCGACCTCGCTTGGCGATCTTCTCAAACTGTTCGAGACCTCCGGCCACAGCCGCATGCCGGTCTACAATGAAACGCTCGACGATCCGCGTGGCATGGTCCACATTCGCGACGTCGTCGCCTATCTGACGCGCACCGGCCGCCGCCGGACGCGGCGGCCCAAGGCGGCAAGCGCCGGCGCGACGACATCCAAAGGTGCTGCCAACGGTCGGACCAACAGCGCGGCCAAGGCGGCGCTTGACCTGTCCAGGATCGACTTCTCGCGCACGATCGGCGACCTCAAGCTGATGCGTGACGTGCTGTTTGTGCCGCCCTCCATGCTGGCTTCCGACCTGATGGGCCGCATGCAGACCCAGCGCATCCAGATGGCTCTGGTGATCGACGAATATGGCGGCACCGATGGCCTTGTCTCGCTTGAAGACATTGTCGAGATCGTCGTCGGCGACATCGAGGATGAGCATGACGAAGTCGAGGTTCAGATCGAGCGTGCCGATGAAAACACGGTGATCGTCGATGCCCGGCTGGAATTGGAAGAAGCGGGCCGCGAACTTGGTCCCGCCTTCGTCGAAGCGGCGCGCCGCGAGGAAGGCGATGTCGATACCATTGGCGGCCTCATCTTCTCGCTGCTCGGTCATGTGCCGGTACGCGGCGAGGTCATCCCCTCATTTGCCGGATATGAGATGGAAGTGCTGGATGCCGATCCGCGGCGCATAAGGCGCGTGCGTTTGGTCCGGCTGCGCCAGCATCAGCGCCGTGGTGCCGGGCGCCGCGATTCCGCACACACACCGCCCCGGCTGCCCGCGCCGCAAACCTCGCCCCCCGATACGCCGCCGGCCGAGCCCGTCAACGTCTGATCGGAAGCGCCGGCGTCGCGCCGGCCCGGCAAGCCTGATATGCCTTGGGCAGACGTGATTCGGCCCGGGGCTTCATGGAACACTTCGCCCAGCGCATCCTGCTCTTGTCCGGTTGGCGCCGTGCCGCCCTGTCGCTTGCGCTTGGCGCGCTGACCGTGCTGACGCAGGCACCGTTCCACCTGTTTGCCGTCGGTTTTCTGACCGTTCCGGTCCTGGTCTGGCTTCTGGACGGTGCGGTCGGCGCAACGCCTGGCAAGGCCATCGGCGCGCTGCGTTCCGCATTCTGGATCGGATGGCTGTTCGGCCTTGGCTATTTCACGGCCGGCATCTGGTGGTTGGCCAACGCGCTTTTGGTCGAGGCGCCGGAATTCGCCTGGGCAATTCCGCTTGCCGTGCTCGGCCTGCCGGCTGTCCTGGCGCTCTTTTATGGCGCCGCTTGCGCGCTGGCGCGCCTTGTCTGGTCGGACGGGTTCGGAAGGATTGCAGCGCTGGCGGCTGCGTTCGGGCTCGCCGAATGGGCCCGGTCCTTCGTCCTGACCGGATTTCCCTGGAACGCGATCGGCTACGCGCTGATGCCGTCGCCGATCATGATGCAGTCGGTGATGATCGGCGGCATTTTTGCAATGAGCGCGTTTGCGGTTCTTGTCTTCGCGCTTCCCGCCCAACTCGCCGCGCGGCGTGGCGCCGCCTTTGCCGGCGCCGTGCTGTGCGTGCTGCTGGTCGGCGCGCATGCCGGATTTGGGGTCTGGCGCCTGTCACAGGCTCCCGATCCTTCGGCTGCCGTGGAGGATGCGCCCGTCATTCGCCTGGTGCAGCCGGCAATCGCCCAGGAGCAGAAGATGGATCAAGAGGCGCGCGCCGCAACGTTCCAGACATTGCTCGACCTGACCGCACTGGACGCGGTGCCGGCCGACGCGTCCGCCGTCGATGGAGAGGCGCAGGCCGGAACAGCGGCATCAGGGCCGCTGCCCGATATCGTCGTGTGGCCCGAAACATCCGTGCCCTACCTGCTGACCCGTGATGCGGTGGCGCTGGCTTCGATCGGCGAAACGCTGCAATCCGGTCAGGTGTTGCTCACCGGCGCGGTGCGCGAGGAGCCGGGCGAGGAAGAAGGGTCGGTGACCGGCCGCTACTACAATTCGGTCATGGCGGTGACGACCGCAGGTGTCATCGCCGGGGCGGCCGACAAGGTACATCTGGTGCCGTTTGGCGAATACCTGCCGTTTGCCGACATTCTGGGCGCGATCGGTCTGCGCGCCATCGCCGATGCCGACCGGGGCTATTCCGCGGCGCCTGCCCGCGCGACGATCACGCTCGAAGGCGGCCTCACGGTTCTACCGCTGGTCTGCTATGAATCGATCTTTCCGCACCATGCCGTGCCGCCGCACGGGCAGCGGGTCGATGCGATCGTCAACGTCACCAATGATGCCTGGTTCGGCCGGACACCCGGCCCCTGGCAGCACTTGCACCAGACGCGGCTGCGCGCCGTGGAGACCGGCTTGCCGCTCATCCGTGTCGCCAACAACGGCATTTCGGCGATTGTCGATCCGTTCGGCCGGATGATCGCGCGCATCGGACACGATGTCAGAGCCGCCGCCGACGCGCCGCTGCCGCCGCCGGCACCCGTCCTTGTTCAGGAGGGGCAGCGCAAAATCAACTTCTGGTTGTTCCTGGGTTTTCTTTCGGCTATAGCGATTATCGCGCGCGCCAGGTTGCGCGCTTTCGGCATCAATTAGCGTCCAGCTTTGTTGACAGCGCCCGTGGTCACGGCACATACCTAGCGCGCCGGACTTGGGGACCGCGTTGGGGGACGCGCAAGACCGGCTTCTGGTCCTGATCCGATCAATGACCGCTTTCAAGGCGGCGGGGACACAGAATGAACGACAAGAAAAAGAAGCAACCCAATCCCATCGATATCCATGTCGGCAGCCGCATCCGGCTGCGCCGGACGATGCTGGGCATGAGCCAGGAGAAGCTCGGCGAGAGCCTGGGCATCACGTTCCAGCAGGTCCAGAAATATGAAAAGGGCACCAACCGGGTCGGTGCCAGCCGGCTTCAAAACATCGCATCGATCCTGAACGTGCCTGTATCGTTCTTTTTCGAGGACGCACCCGATGACAGCGCCCCGGCGGCCGCGTCGGGTCTTGAGGAGAATGCGTCCACCTATGTGGTCAGCTTCCTGTCGAGTTCGGAGGGTCTTCAGCTCAACCGCGCCTTTGTGAAGATTGCCGACCCCAAGGTGCGCCGCCGCATCATTGATCTTGTCAAATCGCTCGCCGCGGAAGACGCCTGACGGTGGTCGGAAAGCGTTTGGCGCTGTCGCGGCGGCCGTGTCGGACGCAGGACTCGCATGTGACGGAATAACAGGACTCGCATATGACGGAATAATATGTAAGGTTAAGTTGACACTTCTCGACGTCAACCAACGCAAAGGCGGCGGCGCTTCGGGCCATGCATGATCGTCTCGTCCAGGCCGACAACCAGATTTGCTTCCGCGCGCTGTGCGGAATGCAGCAGGAACGCGACCAGGCCGATGGCCGCCGGGCCGGGATCATCGCATTGGCGATGAAGGCCATGCGCAAGGCGTCGAGCCGCCGTCAGGCCTGTATCGATTGCCCCTATGGCGGCAAATGTGCCACGCCGGAAGCCGGCAACCTGCTTCGCGCCGACAAGGTCGATGCCCATGTGTCCATCCGCCCGATCATGACCGGATCAGCGACCCGATAACGGCGCCGGCTTCGTGCGGCCGCACGACAGCCGCGCGGATCAGTTGGTCGAAATGGCGGGTCAGCGCGTCGATGGCATCTTTCGCGTTCAGAACCAGATACATGTCGCCCATATAGACCGCCGCGCGGGTCGGCCCGAACACCGTGTAGGGGGCCGAGAATGTGCGCCTGGCGTCGAACAGGAAAAGCCGCAGGCCGGGATAAAGATCGTCGGTCAGCGCGGCGATCTGGCGGATTTGCGCATGGCGAACCGGTTCGTTCAGCGCCGCCCATGGACCGTTGCCCTCGGCGAGTGCTTGCAGGGTCTGCAGCGGCATGCACACTTCGGTATCGTTTTCCGGCTTGCGGCTGTAGGCAAGCCGTTCACGCGCATCGTCGATCTGCGCGGCGACCGGCGGTTTGGTCTCGCGCGTCTCGAACGCGATGACCGCATCGGTTCGCAGAAAATCGGGAATGGTCGCGGGCACATAGCGGATTTTTGTGCCGGCCGCGTCCTGGTGCCATTGCATCAGCGCCGCATCGTCGCGCGAATCCTGCGCTTCCTCCAGTTCCAGCGCCGGGCGGATTTCCGCGGACACGCCCTCGTCCTGGCTGAGGCCCAGCAGCCAGTCCAGGCTGACCGATTGGGTCGCGGCGATGCGGATCAGCGTTTCGGCGCGGGGCAACCGCGCGGTTTCACCCGACAGGAGCTGCGATAGCGCAGACCTGTCGAGCCCGACGGTGCCGGCGAACTGCGATCGGTTGAGCCCCGAACGGAGCAGCAGCCGCGCCAGCCTTTCGCGGAACAGCCGCGAGGCGTCGCGTTTGTCGATCGTATCGGTTGATGTTTCGGACATGCAGATCAAACCAGACGTTTGATGACAATTATCAACATTTGGTGGATTTGATGACGTGAATCAACCTTTAGTGCGCATTCCCGCGTTTCAAAGTGTCGCCGCTCCTGACATCTTGTTGTCAGGGGTAACGAATCACGATGAGAAAACGAACGATTGAGTGGCCGACACTGGCCATGTTGGCGCTTTGCTACGGGGTTTGGGCGGGTGCCGGTTTCCTGATCTTTCCCACCATGCCGGCTTTGGCGCTGGCGCTGATGGCCGTCGCCGCCGGGTTCCACACATCCTTGCAGCATGAGGCGCTGCACGGCCATCCCACACGCAGCGGCGCCGTCAACGAACTGCTCGTTGCGCTGCCACTGGCCGTTGCGTTCCCGTTCCGGCGGTTCAAGGCGCTGCATCTGCGCCACCACAATGACGAGAACCTGACCGACCCCTATGACGACCCCGAAAGCTGGTATCGGGCCGAGGGTGACCATGCGGCAATGGCCTGGCCGATGCGTGCCCTGCTTGCCGCCAACAACACGTTTGTCGGTCGTCTGGTGATCGGGCCTCCGCTGATGGCATTCGGCTTCTGGCGCGACGATGCGCGGAATTTCGCCGCCGGCAGTCCCGGCGTGCGCCGCGCATGGGTCCATCACGCCCTGGGCCTTGTGGGTCTTGCCGCCATTGTCTGGATCGGCATGGGCATAAACCCGCTGCTTTATGTCATCACCGTCGCCTATGGCGGCATGGCGCTGATCGCCATCCGGACCTATTGCGAGCATCGCTGGGACCAGACGCCCGATGGCCGCACCGTTGTTGTCGAGCAAAGCCGAATCCTGTCATGGCTGTTTCTGAACAACAATCTGCATGTCGTGCACCACCGGCGGCCCGCTGCGCCCTGGTACGAACTTCCGCGCCTTTACCGCGAGCGTCGCCAGGAATGGCTGGCCGCCAACAAGGCCTATGTCTATCGCAGCTATTGGCAGATCTTCCGCGCCCATGCCCTGTCGGCCAAGGAGCCGGTCGTCCATCCGGCCCGGCGGCGTGCCGTGGCGGTTCCCACGACGGCGCCGGCGGAAACGTCCGGTGCCGCCCGGCCGGCATCGGTGGCGCCGGCTGCCTTTCCCGCCGAAGCCATGCCATTCGCCGCCAGGGCACGGCACTGACCGCCCGTCATGATCGCCTGCCTGCCCATGTATGACTGGCCGGAGCGCCATGGTGCAATCGATGCGCTGTGGGCCCGTCTGCGCGACGCGCTGCGCGATGCGGGGTTTGACGCACCCCACGCCCTCACCCGGGCCGACGATCCGCAATCCACGTGGCTGAGCCCGGACCTCCTGTTGGGGGAGACCTGCACATATCCGCTGGAAACCGCGTTGCAAAGCCGCGTGCGCTATGTCGCAACGCCGATCCACGACGCGCCGGGCTGCGGCGCCGGCACCTATCGCAGCGTGATCATCGCGTCCGGCCGGGGCGCGGATGCCGCGCCGCCTGTCGACACCGGTGCCATGTTGCCCCGATCGCTGGACGGGCCGCTGGCCGCCAATGCGCCGGATTCGATGTCGGGCTATGTGGCGCTGGAGCGCGATGGTGCGCAAGCCGGCCGGCCATTTCCCGAGCCCGTCATTTGGACCGGTTCGCACCGCGCATCGATCACGGCCGTCGCGGAAGGGGCGGCGCGCCTTGCCGCTGTCGATTGCGTGACCTGGCAGATTGCCAGGGCCCATGAGCCGGCGGCCGACAGGGTGCATGTCGTTGGCTGGACGGCGGAGCGGCCCGGCTTGCCGCTGGTCACCAACACCAAAATGACCGATGCCGATATCGTCCGTTTGCGGCGCGCGGTGGCCGCCGCGATGCCCGTTACGGTGCTCGATCGGCCGACCGAGCGCTGATCAGTCGGGCTCGCCATCGACCACCCGCAGGCGCAGATGGCCGGTCTTGCTTTCTGCGCCCGGCTCCGGTGCATCCTCCTTGGTCGGCTGCTCGTCGAATTCGAGCCCCTCGATCTTCTGACCGCGCTTGGTCAGCTTTCCGGTCGTGATCAGAATGTCGTCGATATCCTTGGCTGTCTGACCGAAATGGCCTTGCAGCTTGCGCACCCGTTCGTCGAGCCGCCCCAGATCTTCCATCAGCCGCATCACTTCGCCCTGGATCAGATGCGCCTGTTCGCGCATGCGGGCATCCTTCAGGAGCGCCTGGATCACCTGGATGGACAGCATCAGCAGCGATGGCGAGACGATGACGATCCGCGCCCGGTGCGCCTTCTGCACGATCGTCTCATGGTGCTCGTGAATGTCGGCGAAGATGCTCTCGGACGGCACGAACAGGAACGCTGTGTCCTGCGTCTCGCCGGCGATCAGATATTTCTCTGCAATCGCCCTGATGTGCACATCCATATCCGCGCGGAACCGCCTGGCAGCGGCGGTGCCGTCCGCTTCGCTCTTGGCCTTGCGCACCGCGTTCCAGGCTTCCAGCGGAAACTTGGCATCGATGACGAGGCCGGGCGCCCCGTTGGGCATGGCGATCATGCAATCGGGCCGCGATCCGTTCGACAGCGTTGTCTGGAACGCAAAGGCGCCCATCGGCAGACCGTCCTCGATGATCGCCTCCATCCGGCTCTGGCCGAAGGCGCCGCGCGTTTGCTTGTTCGACAGGATCGATTGCAGTTCCACCACCTGGCCGGCGAGCTGCTGGATGTTGTTCTGCGCCGTGTCGATCACCGCCAGCCGCTCATGCAGCTTGCTCAGATTGGCGTGTGCCGACTTCTGCTGCTCGTTGATCGACTGGCCGATGCGCGAACTCATCGCATCGAGCCGCTGCGACAGTGTGGTGCTTATCTCCGAATGCCGCGCGCCAAACATGTCCGTCATCGCGGCCAGCCGCCCCTGCATGTCGGCCTGGGCCTTCAAAATGTCATCCACCCGCGCTTCGGCGCGTTCGGCCCGCTCCTGCGCCCGCTGCAGAACGTCCCGGCCGGCGACGCCGTTGCGCCAGACCAGAAACAAGGTGAACAACACAAGCGCTGCCAGCATCAGCGCGCCGGCCATCAGGCTTTCGCCCACCGAAACGGCGCGCCCGGCAAGCGTGAAGGCGGTTTGATCGAGGCTGAACGCGTTTTCCATGAAGCCAGCATAGACGATTCGCGGTCATCGTGCCGATTGACGCGCCGCGCGGTCTTTCTTAACTGGAAGCCGTCATGGCCATCAAACCGATCGTTCTCATTCCCGACCCGATCCTGCGCGAGACATCCAAACCGGTCGAGCGCGTCGATGATGCCGTGCGCGCATTCGCCGACGACATGCTGGAAACCATGTATGACGCGCCGGGCATCGGGCTTGCGGCGATCCAGGTTGGCGAGCCGATCCGCATGCTGGTCGCCGATGTCGCCAAGGAGGAAGAGGGCCGGGACCCGCATGTCCTGATCAACCCGACGATCGTGGCTCGGTCGGACGACAGCAGTGTCTATGAGGAGGGCTGCCTGTCGATTCCCGACTATTACGCCGATGTCGAGCGGCCCGCGACGATCACCGTGACCTATCTTGACCGCGACGGCGCCGAACAGACGCTCGAGGCCGACGGGCTGATGGCCACCTGCTTGCAGCATGAGATCGATCACCTCGACGGCGTCCTGTTCATCGACCACATCTCCAAGCTCAAGCGCGACATGGTCTTCAAGAAGTTCCGCAAGCTCGCCAAACAGCGTGGTGACGGTCGGGTGCTGGCCTAGCGGCGACGGAGCCGGACGCCATGCGCATCATCTTCATGGGCACGCCGGACTTTTCCGTGCCGACGCTCCGCGCGCTGCAGGCGGCCGGCCATGAGATTGCCGCTTGCTACACCCAACCGCCCCGGCCGGCGGGCAGACGCGGATTGAGCCTCAAAAAATCGCCCGTCCACGAAGCGGCCGAAGCGCTTGGCATCGAAGCTCGAACGCCCAAGTCGCTGAAGAGTGCCGAGGAGCAGGCGGCGTTTGCCGCGCTGGAGGCCGATGTGGCGGTGGTCGTCGCCTACGGGCTTCTGCTGCCCAAGCCCATCCTGAACGGAACGCGCCTTGGCTGTTTCAACGGCCATGCCTCGTTGCTGCCGCGCTGGCGCGGCGCCGCGCCCATTCAGCGCGCCATCATGGCCGGCGACACTGAAACGGGCATGATGATCATGAAGATGGATGAGGGCCTCGACACCGGCCCGGTGGCGATGACCGAGACGGTCGCAATCGGTCCCGAGATGACAGCCGGTCAGTTGCACGACACCCTTTCGGCGACCGGCGCCAAGCTGATGGTGCGCGCCATGGATGCGCTTCAGAACGGTTTGCTCGAACTGGCGCCGCAACCCGATGATGGCGCGACCTATGCGCAAAAAATCACCAAGGAAGAGACGCGGGTCGATTGGTCCCGTGACGGCGCCGATGTTCACAACCACATACGCGGCCTGTCTCCCTTTCCCGGCGCATGGTGCGAAATGCGTCTGGGCGGCACATGGGATCGGGTGAAGCTGTTGGCATCAACCTCCGCGCCGGGTACGGGAGCGCCGGGTGCGGTGATCACCGGTTCGCCGATCACCGTCGCATGCGGCGCCGGGGCCGTCCGTTTGACGCGGCTTCAAAAGGCGGGCGGCAAGCCGCTCGACGCCGACACGTTCTTGCGCGGCAATCCGCTGGGCGCGGGCGACGTGCGTTAGTCCGAGCCGAACAGTGGTGTTTCCGGCCGTTCAAGCCGGTAAAGATCGATGGCGCTTGCCGGCGCACCATCAGCGGCCGGCCGAAGGACCCGGGTAAACCATTGCGGCGGCGGGTTGGCACTGGCAATCGACGGCGGCGGCCCGCCGGGCGGATCCGTGCTGTCTAGATGAACGGCGACGAGCACGGGCCAGTCGACCGCGTCGTCATTTTCCGGCAGGTCGATGAACCCGTAACGATGGAACTCGTCAACGGGCAGAACGCGATAGCCATGATCTGCAAAACGACCATAGGTCTCAAGATATCCGTAAAGTCCGTACCCCCTTGCCAGAACCGTATCGATGCCGGCCCGCCGCCGTTCGGTCTCGAGCGCGGCGGCGGCTTCCGTCCAGCCATACATGGCCAGTGTCTGGTCGGAGAAGGGCAGCCGGACAAGCTGGAACTGCGCCTGTGCGAAGATCACCAGCGCGACCAACGCACCGACCGGGGCCTGCGCGCGCCATGTCCAGAGCTGAATGGTTCGCAGCCATTGCCGGTCGGGTGTCCAGGCAAAGATCGCCCAGGCGCCGATGATCGACCATTGTGCATATAGCGGCCACGTCCAGTTGCCCTGCGGCGCAGAGTGCAGGCTGAACAAGATGAAATAGCCAAGCGCGGGCACACCGGTCCAGATCAGAAGCGCAAGACCGCGATTGTCGCGTTCGGCGCGCTGTCGCGCAAATCGCCAATGGGCGGCGGCGGCGAGAATGAAAAGCCCCGGCAGCAGCAGCACGATCTGGCTCGCCAGGAATTCCGGCAGATGCCGGACGTCTGTCCAGTCGAAGACGTCGAGACCGCGGGTCGAGCGCCCGAACTGGAATGCAAAGGACGACAATCCATTGTCAAGGTTCCAGGCGATGACCGGCACGAAGATCGCCAATGCCAGCGCGCCGCCGGCATAAAGCCATGGCGAGGTGAACCAGTGCCGGTTTCGCCGGTCGAAAATCAGCCAGAAAACGATGCCGGCGCCCAAAAACAGGCCGGTATATTTGGCCGCAAGGCCAAGGCCCGCAAAAAGGCCGAAGACGATCCACCATCGCCCGTCGCCCGAACGCAGAAGTTCCGCGGCCGACCAGATCGACAATATCCAGAACAACATGGACGGCACATCGGGCGTGATCACCAGAAGGCCGAGCATGGCGCCGGGCGTCAGGTTGAAGATGTAGACCGAACAGGCGGCGATGCGGCGGTCGGCAAAGATGATCGCCGCCGTCCGGAAAATGGCCAGCGACACCATGCCGACCGACAGAACCGCAAACAGCCTGGCGGCAAACTCGCCCGGTCCGACAAGCCAGTAACCGGCCTTGATGAACCAGGCGACCGCCGGCGGATGGTCGAAATAGCTCGCTTGCAGCGGATGCAGCGCCCACAGCGAATAGTAGGCCTCGTCCCGTATCAGGGCGGTCGTGCCGGCCATGATCAGCTTGACCGCGATGACCGCGCAGACGAAGCCGGCAACGACCGTCGGCCGCGCCCACAAGGCAAGCGGCGCATCGGCCTCCGTCGAATGGCGTTCAGGCGATGGCGGGGCAACAGCGGTCATGGCACCGCCTCTTCGGGGTTTTCGCCTCCAGCGTCAATTGTCCGGCGCCACCCCGGCTGGACACGGATGCGTGACGGTCCTATGCAACCGGCCGTTCCCGGCACCGGACGATCATGCCTCGCTACCGCCTGACAATCGAATATGACGGCACGCCCTATGTCGGCTGGCAGCGGCAGACCAACGGTCACGCCGTCCAGGAAGCTGTGGAAAAGGCGGTTCTTGGGTTCTCCAAGCAGGAAGTCACGCTGCAGGTGGCCGGCCGCACCGACACGGGTGTTCATGCCATCGCCCAGACCGCCCATGTCGATCTGGATCGGGACTGGGACCCGGTGCGTGTGCGCGAGGCGATCAACGCCTATCTGGTGCTTGATGAGGAGCGTATATGCGTCGTTGAGGCGCGCAAGGTGCCCGAGACCTTCCATGCCCGCTTTTCAGCGCGGGCCCGGCACTATCTTTACCGCATCCACAACCGGCCTGCGCCGCTGACGCTTGATCACCGAAGGGCCTGGTGGTGCAAGCGGCATCTTGATGTCGATGCGATGAACGCGGCGGCCAAGGTGCTGGTCGGCACGCATGATTTCACCACGTTCCGCGCCGCCCAGTGCCAGTCGAAATCGCCGGTCAAGACGCTCGACGAAATCACCTTTGCCCGCGATGGCGAGCGGATCGAGGTGCGTGTCTCGGCGCGTTCCTTCCTGCACAACCAGGTGCGCTCGCTGGTCGGCACGCTCAAGCTGGTCGGCGAGGGGCGCTGGACCGCGGACGATGTGCAGACCGCCCTCGATGCGCGCGACCACCAAAAATGCGGTGCCCTGGCGCCGCCGCACGGGCTCTATCTGCTGCGGGTGGATTATCCGGACGACACGGACCGGTGATCCACGTCCCGCGTCCCGTCTTGGCGCGCAGGGCCCGAAACGTCTCCCGGAAAGACATGCACTTATGCTTATATCTTTCTATTGATGTGTCTTTGCTTGACGTTGCCGGCCGTGTCCCGTAACGACGGCGCGTTTCCAAAGGCCGAATGGCGGCCGGACGGGTTACCAAGGCAGCAGGACGAGATCATGGCACGGCAGAACTACCTCTTCACCAGCGAGTCGGTTTCCGAAGGCCATCCCGACAAGGTCTGCGATCGCATCTCGGACGAGATCGTCGACATGATCTATCGCGAGGCACGCAAGCAGGGCGACGACGCGCTCTGGAAGGTTCGCGTTGCCTGCGAAACGCTGACGACCACCAACCGTGTGGTCATTGCTGGCGAAGTGCGCGTCCCGGACACCTTCTTCAAGAAGGACAAGGGCGGCAATGTCGTGACCGATGCGGCCGGCGAACCGGTGATCGCGCCGGGCCGGTTTCGCTCTGCGGCGCGGCGCGCCATTCGCGACATCGGCTATGAGCAGGACGGGTTTCACTGGAAGACGTGCCGGATCGACGTTCTGCTGCACGCCCAGTCGGCGCATATCGCGCAGGGCGTGGACAGTGCCGCCGACGCGCAGGGCGCCGAAGGCGCCGGCGACCAGGGCATCATGTTCGGTTATGCCTGCCGGGAGACGCCGGAACTGATGCCGGCGCCGATCTACTATTCGCACAAGATTCTGGAGCTTCTCGCCGATGCGCGCAAGAATGGCGGGGGCGATGCCGCCCGGCTCGGCCCGGATGCCAAGTCCCAGGTCACCGTCCGCTATCGCGACGGCAAGCCGTCGGAAGTGACCAGCATCGTCCTGTCGACCCAGCATCTTGACGGGAGCTGGGATTCCAAAAAGGTCCGTTCAGTGGTCGAGCCATACATTCGCGAGGCGCTCGGCGACCTGCCGATCGCCGACGATTGCGACTGGTATATCAACCCCACCGGCAAGTTCGTCATTGGCGGGCCGGACGGTGACGCCGGTCTGACCGGCCGCAAGATCATCGTCGACACTTATGGCGGCGCCTCGCCCCATGGTGGCGGCGCTTTCTCCGGCAAGGACACGACGAAGGTCGACCGTTCGGCGGCCTATGTGTCGCGCTATCTGGCCAAGAACGTTGTGGCCGCCAAGCTGGCCGACCGCTGCACAATCCAGCTTTCCTATGCGATCGGCGTGGCCCAGCCCTTGTCGGTCTATGTCGATACGCACGGCACGGGTTCGGTGCCCGATGCGGCGATCGAGGATGCCATCCGCGAGGTCATCGACCTTTCGCCGTCGGGCATCCGCAAGCATCTCAATCTCAACCGGCCGATCTATGCCAAGACCGCCGCCTACGGCCATTTCGGCCGCAAGCCGGGCCGCGACGGCTCCTTCTCATGGGAAAAGGTCGATCTGGTCAAAGCGCTCAAGCAGGCCGTCAAGCAGGCCGCCTGACACCGCGCCTGCCATGGCTGGTAACCGTCCGACCCGCGCCACGGAGGCCTTTTTCGGCCGGCGACGCGGCAAGACGTTGCGCGGCCGGCAGGCCGACGCGATGCAGCGCCGGCTGCCCGATCTGCTGATCGACCTTGCAAAGCCGGCGCCGGCAGACTTGGCAACGCTGTTTCCGCATAGGCCTGAGACCATCGTCCTGGAAATCGGCTTTGGCGGCGGCGAGCATCTGTTGTCCCACGCGCGCCGGCGCTCCGAAGCCGGCTTCGTCGGCGTCGAGCCCTTCGTCAATTCCATGGCCAAGCTGGTGACCGCGCTCGATCAGGAGCCGGCGGACAGCATCCGGCTCTACGACGATGATGCCACGCAATTGCTGGACTGGCTGCCCGACGGGTCGATCGACCAGATCGATCTCCTTTATCCCGATCCCTGGCCGAAACCGAAGCATTTCAAACGCCGCTTCGTCAGCGACCGCAATCTGGACCGCTTCGCCCGGGTTTTGAAACCGGGCGCCATGGTCCGCTTCGCCTCCGACATTGACAGCTACGTCAACTGGACCCTGCAGCACATCGACCGGCATCCGGATTTCGCATGGACCGCCCGCCGGGCGGCTGACTGGCGCGAGCCCTATCCGGACTGGCCGGGCACGCGCTACGAGGCCAAGGCCCTGCGCGAGAACCGCACACCGGCCTATCTGACGTTCGTCAGGCTTTGAGGGGTATATCGACCCTTGTCATCGTGCTGCGGCGACCAGCGCGGGATTGCCGCGCGCCGGCTGCAGGGCGACGACCTTGTAGCCTTCGCGCTCAAGCATGTTGAGGAATGTCGGCAGCATCGCCGCCGTGCGCGCATGCAGGTCATGGAACAAGATGATGCCGGAGCCGCGCCGGCGCAGGTCGCGCATCGTGCGGGTCGCGACGCGCACCGGGCTGATGCGGAAATAATCCTTGGAATCGATGTCGACATCGACGACGACGATGCCGCGCGCGGCAAGATGGCCGCGAAGCGCCGTCGTGTCCGCAAGATAGGGGAAGCGGAAGAAGGGCAGGTCGGGGATGCCGGCCTCGCGCAGCGCCCTTTCGCCGCGCGCGATTTCGGCGACTGCGTCGGCATGGCTCATCGCCGCAAGATTGGGATGACCATAGGTATGGCTGCCGACCGTATGGCCGCGCGCGACCACGTTTCGGGCAAGGGCGGGATTGTTGCGCGCCATCTCGCCGACCATGAAGAAGGTTGCCTTGATGCCCTTGGCATCAAGCGCATCGAGGATGCGCCGCGTGTTCTGGCCGGCCGGACCGTCATCGAAGGTCAGGATCACCTCCTTTGGCCCGAGCCGGATGTCCTCGATGGTCTCGACCCGCATGACGCGTCCGGTCAGCGGCGTGTGCCGCAGCGTGTCGGCGGTTTCGCGCAGGCTCGACGGGTCGGCCGTCGCCGGCGCGAAGGCCGCCGCTTGCGGCTCGGCGTCCGGAACCCGGTCGCGGTTCGGCGCAAGCGCGGCGCATCCGCCAAGGGCGGCAGCGGCGATCAGGAGGCAAAGGGACGACAGGATATGGCGGCAGGCGGAAACGGCCATCGGAGACACCACGCGGTACAAGGAGCATCTGTCCGACATGGTAAACGGCGATGGTTAACGAAGTGCGAGTGCCCCGAACGGCTTGCGCGGGCGCCTCTTGCAACCGGCGGGGCGGGGGCGTATATGACCGTTACATCTTGGTCGTAGACGAAGAGTGGGCCCGCCGGACCCGCTCTTTTTTATATTCGAGACGGAATTGACCGCGAACGAACGCGCATTTGCGCCGATTGCCGAAGACGAGCCGCGCCTGGTCACCGAGACCGGGATCGATGCCCGTGTCGCCACGCTGATCGAGCCGGTGCTCAATTCGGAAGGCTTCCGGCTGGTGCGCGTGCGCCTGTCGGGCCAGAACGGCGCGACATTGCAGGTGATGGCAGAGCGTGCCGACGGCACGATGACGGTCGAGGATTGCGAGACGCTCAGCCGCATGGTCTCGCCGATCCTCGATGTTGAAGACCCGATCGACCGTGCCTATCATCTGGAAGTGTCGTCGCCGGGCATTGATCGGCCGCTGGTGCGCAAGACCGATTTCGCCAAATGGCGCGGCCACATCGCCAAGGTCGAGACATCCGTGCTGGTGAACGGCCGCAAGCGCTTTCGCGGCACGATCACCGATGTGGACGCCGAGGCGGTCACGCTGTTCCGCGACCAGCCGTCCATGGGCGATGAGAACACCAATGTCGTCCCGTTTTCGGCGATCGCCGATGCACGGCTGATCCTGACCGACGATTTGATCCGCGCTTCGCTGACCGCCGACAAGGCCGCCCGCGCCGCCCGCGGACCTGAAACAGACCATGATGATTTTTCCGGCGATGCGCCGGATGCCGAAACGCCCTGAGGGAGACCAAAATGGCAGTCAGTGCAAACAAGCTCGAACTCCTGCAGATCGCCGATGCGGTCGCGCGCGAGAAGCTGATCGACAAGGAAATCGTGATCGGCGCGATGGCCGATGCGATCCAGAAGGCGGCCAAGTCGCGCTACGGTCAGGAGACCAATGTGCGCGCCGACATCAACGCCAAGACCGGCGAGATCAAGCTGCAGCGCCTGATGGAAGTGGTCGAGGAACTCGAAAACACCGACAACCAGATCGCCTTCGAGGATGCGCGCGCCAAGAACCCCGACGCGCAGATCGGCGACTTCATCGCCGAGCCGCTGCCGCCGCTCGATTTCGGCCGCATCGCAG
Source organism: Roseitalea sp. (assembly GCA_017642895.1). GTDB lineage: Bacteria > Pseudomonadota > Alphaproteobacteria > Rhizobiales > Rhizobiaceae > Roseitalea. The sequence continues at coordinate 1,936 of JAEPON010000018.1, read as the reverse complement.
CCCAGTCGGCCAAGCAGGTGATAGTACAGAAGGTGCGCGAGGCCGAGCGCGACAAGCAGTTCGAGGAGTTCAAGGATCGCGTCGGCGAGATCGTCAATGGCACCGTCAAGCGCGTCGAATATGGCAATGTGGTCGTCGATCTGGGCCGCGGCGAAGGCATCATCCGCCGCGACGAACTGATCCCGCGCGAAATGTACCGGTATGGCGACCGCGTCCGCGCCTTCATCTATGATGTGCGCCGCGAACAGCGCGGGCCCCAGATCTTCCTGTCGCGCACCCACCCGCAATTCATGGCCAAGCTCTTCCAGATGGAAGTGCCGGAAATCTATGACGGCATCATCGAGATCAAATCGGTCGCCCGCGATCCCGGTTCGCGCGCCAAGATCGCCGTGATCTCGCGCGACAGCGCCATTGATCCGGTTGGCGCCTGCGTCGGCATGCGCGGCAGCCGCGTCCAGGCCGTCGTCGGCGAGTTGCAGGGCGAAAAGATCGACATCATTCCCTGGCAGCCCGATGCAGCCTCCTTCATCGTCAATGCGCTGCAGCCGGCCGAAGTTGCCAAGGTGGTGCTGGACGAGGATGCCGAGCGCATCGAGGTGGTCGTGCCCGACGAGCAATTGTCGCTTGCCATCGGCCGCCGTGGGCAGAATGTCCGCCTTGCCTCGCAGCTCACCGGCTGGGACATCGACATCCTGACCGAGGACGAGGAATCGGCGCGCCGCCAGAAGGAGTTCACCGAGCGCACCCAGCTCTTCATGGAAGCGCTCGATGTCGACGAGATGGTCGGCCAGGTGCTGGCATCCGAAGGCTTCTCGTCGATCGAGGAAGTGGCCTATGTGGATGCCGAGGAAGTCTCGTCGATCGAGGGTTTTGACGAGGACACCGCCGCCGAGATCCAGACCCGCGCGCGCGAATATCTCGAGCGCATCGAGGCGGAAAACGATGCCAAGCGCACCGAACTGGGCGTCGTTGACGAGATCCGCGAAATCCCCGGTGTGACCACGGCGATGATGGTCGCGCTCGGCAAGGACGATGTGAAGACCATGGAAGATTTCGCCGGCTGTGCGGTCGACGATCTGGTCGGCTGGCGTGAGCGCGTCGAAGGCGAAACCAAGATCTATGACGGCATCTTCACGCCCTTTGGCACAACACGCGCCGAGGCCGAAGAGATGGTTCTGTCGGCGCGTCTCGCCGTCGGCTGGATCACCGAAGAGGACCTTGCCGCCGAGTTTGAGGAAGACGGAGAAGACCTCGCCGAAGGTGCCGAGGCGCCCGCCGCCGCAGACGCCGCTGCGGGAGCTCCGGCGTAACGCCGGCGTGACGAGGATGGCACCCCGGCATGACCTTGAACGAAGCGGATATCGCGATGAACGAGCGCCGTTGCATCGTGACCGGCCAAAGCGCCGATGCTGACGGGCTGATCCGCTTCGTCGCCGGGCCCGACGGCTCGGTTGTGCCGGACCTGAAGCGGACGCTTCCTGGCCGTGGCTGCTGGGTGACCGCGCGGCGGGAGATGGTCGACAGGGCAGTTGCGAAAAAGCAGTTCGCCCGCGCGCTGCGCCGCAAGGTCGATGTACCGGACGATCTGGGCGCGCTGGTCGATCGTTTGCTGGTCAGGCAGGCGACCGGCGCGCTGTCGATGGCGCGCAAGGCGGGCGCGCTCGTTTCGGGTGCCATGCAGGTCGACAAGGCGGTACGCGCGGGCCGTGCCACGGCCCTGCTTCACGCCATGCATGCGGCGCCCGACGGTATCCGCAAGCTCGATCAGGCACGCCGCGCCACCGTGCATCTGGGTGGCCCGGACGTGCCGGTTTTCATGCTCCTTGATGACGAACAAATGGGTTTGGCATTCGGGGGCGGTAATGTAATACATGCAGCCGTGCTTGACGGCAGGGGTGGCCATGCCGCATTGCGGCGGCTTGAAGCGCTGCGCGAC
>JAEPON010000021.1:2500-61403 GCA_017642895.1 Roseitalea sp. | reverse complement strand
TTTGGTTCGAGTTGAACGGGAAAAGGCGCCTGCGGGTCCGACCGCGTCGATCGCGTCTAATCCCTACGCCGGTGCTAACCGGATCAGGTTCTTCGGGTTGGCATGACGCCTCTCAGCCGTTTCCGGCACCCCGTTAGAGCAATCTCGACGTAGCATCGCTGTCGGTCCGGTTCAAGCGCCCGACACGCGAATTCCGCCCGCGGCACACGCCAAGCCCTTGGCCTGCCGGTGAAAACCGGGCTAAGCAAGGTCATGATGGCAGCGCCAACACAGGACCGCGATGCGCGGTTCGCAATTCTCATGGACGGCGATCTGACGCCGACGGACCGGCTGCGGTCACAGGTTGCCGGTGCCCGTGTGATCGCCGCCGATGGCGGCATGCGGCATGCCGCTGCGCTTGATCTCGAACCTGAAGTCTGGGTCGGCGATTTCGATTCAACGCCCGATGACCTGCTTGGCCGCAATGGCCATGTCCCCCGGCAGGACCATCCGGCGCGCAAGGCGGTTTCCGACGGAGAACTGGCGGTGATGCGCGCGCTCGACGCCGGCGCTCGGTCGCTTGTCCTGTGCGGCGCGATGGGCGGGCCGCGCAGCGATCACATGCTGTTTCACATCATGATGGCGCTGCGCCTGACGGGCGAGCGGGACATCAAGGTGCTGCTGACGAGCGGGACGGAGGAGGCAATGCCGTTGCTGCCCGGCGAGCCCGCCATGCCCGACTGGCCGGCCGGCACGCTTTTTTCGGTCATCCCGTTTTCGCCCCTTTCGCGATTGACGATTGAAGGCGCGGACTGGCCGCTGGACGCCGTGGAGGTGGCGATGGGCAGCTCGCTGACCCTTTCGAACGTGTCGGCCGAGGGCCTGCGCATTCTTTTGGGCAGTGGAACCGCGGCGCTGGTTGCATCGTTTGATGTGTGATAACCAACACAATGCAAGCCCTGATGGGGTGTTTAGATCGGCGCAGGCAAAATAGGAGACTGAGCCCATGAAACTTGGATTGACCATTGCGGCGGTGGCGACGGCAGGCATGCTTGCTGCCGGCTGCACGACCACCGAACAGACCACGGCGGCCGGTGCGCTGATCGGCGGCGGCGCGGCAGCCGTTGCAGGCGGCAACACCGGCCAGATCATCGCCGGCACCGCTGTCGGCGCGGGCGCGGGCCTTCTGGTCGGCACGCTCGCCAATGGCAATTGCCGTTACCGCAATCCCGACGGCTCGACCTATATCGCCCGCTGCCCCTGATCGGCGCGCACGCGATCACCGGAAAAGCCCGCCTCACGGCGGGCTTTTTTGTGGCGGCCCGGTCCGCCGGGCATCGCCCTTGATTTCCAGAGGCCAAGACGGCACATCCGGTCCCTCACCCGAACGGAACCGCCATGGCCATCGCCGCTCCCCTGATGCGTCTTGAAGACGTCACGCTGACCTTTGGCGGCACGCCGCTTCTGGATGCCGTCTCCTTTTCCGTGCATCAGGCAGACCGGTTCGCGCTGGTCGGGCGCAACGGATCGGGCAAGTCGACGCTGCTCAAGATCGCGGCCGGCTTGGTCGAACCGGGCGCCGGCACGGTCACCGCCGAGCGCGGAACGACGGTCCGCTATCTGCCGCAGGCGCCCGATCTGGAGGGATATGGCGATCTTCACGCCTATGCCGCCGCCGGTCTCGGACCGCTTGACGACCCGCACCGCGCCGACCGTCTTCTGACCGAACTCGGCCTCGATCCAGCGCGTTCGCCGAACAGTCTTTCGGGCGGTGAGGCACGGCGGGCCGCGCTGGCGCGGACGCTGGCGCCGCAACCGGACCTGCTGCTGCTCGACGAGCCGACCAACCATCTAGACCTTCCGGCGATCGAATGGCTGGAAGGTGAACTGGCGCGGTCGGGGTCGGCAATGGTCATCATCTCGCACGACCGGCGGTTTCTCGAAACGCTGACACGGAAGACGGTGTGGCTCGACCGGGGCACCGTGCGCGAGAACGCAAAGGGGTTTGCCGGTTTCGAAGAATGGCGCGACCGGATCTTCGAAGAAGAAGAGCGGGATCTGCACAAGCTCAAGCGCAAGATCGTGCGCGAGGAGCATTGGCTGACCTATGGCGTGACGGCGCGGCGCAAGCGCAACCAGCGCCGCCTTTCCGAACTGACATCGCTGCGCCAGCGGTTTCGCGACCATGAGAGGGCGCCGGGCGCGGCGACAATGGAGGCGAGCGACGCCCGCGCCTCCGGCAAGCTGGTGATCGAGGCCGAAAACGTCTCCAAGACGCTCGGTGGAAAGCCGCTGGTGCGCGATTTCTCCCTTCGTATCCATCGTGGCGACCGGATCGGGCTGGTCGGGCCGAACGGCGCCGGCAAGACAACCCTTGTGAACCTGCTGACGGGCGCCGCCGAACCCGATGCGGGTCATGTGCGCCTGGGCGCCAATCTCGACATTGCCGTTCTCGATCAGCGCCGCGCCGCGCTCGATCCCGACGAGACGCTGGAACACTTCCTCACCGACGGGTGCGGCCAGTCGCTCGTCGTCAATGGCAGACAGAAGCACGTCGCCTCCTACATGAAGGATTTCCTGTTCAAACCCGAGCAGGCGCGCACGCCCGTGCGGGACCTGTCGGGCGGTGAGAAGGCACGGCTGGTGCTGGCCCGTCTTCTGGCACGGCCGGCCAACCTTCTGGTTCTGGACGAGCCGACCAACGATCTGGACATGGAAACGCTCGATCTGCTGCAGGAACTGGTCGCCGGGTTCGACGGCACGGTTCTCTTGGTCAGCCATGACCGCGACTTTCTCGACCGCACCGTCGGCGCTGTGATCGCGCCCGATCCGTCGCGCCCTGGCCATTGGCTCACCTATGCGGGCGGCTATTCGGACATGGTTGCCCAGCGGCGGGAATTTGCGAGGCGGGCCGTGCCGTCACCGAGCAGGACAAAGCCCGCCAAAACCGCCGAAGGACCTGCACGGCCGGACAAAAAGCCGGCGCCCGGCCAACGGAAACTCTCCTTCAAGCAGAAGCACGCGCTGGAGACGCTGCCGGGCGAAATGGAACGGCTGTCTGAAGAGATCGCCGGTCTTGAAACGCAAATGGCCGATCCGGATTTCTTTTCGCGCGATCCGTCCGGTTTTTCGGAGGCCGCCAAGCGGCTCGAAACCGCCCGGTCACGCCATGCGGCGATGGAAGAGGAGTGGCTGGAACTCGAACTGATGCGTGAGGAGATCGAGGAAAGCCGAGACCCGCCAGCGTGATGCAATCGCGGAATTGACGCTGCGTCCGTTCATCTGCCGTTCAGATTGGCGCCATCATGGTCCGCCGCGCTTGTGCTAACGGACGGTGATGCCGATCCGCGCATCTGATGGGGCATGCGCGGCCGGATGCGAATCCGCTGCCCGCGCAACAAGGGGGGTTCTTTCATGTCGCTGGCAAAACCTGTTGCCGCCGAGTTTCTCGGCACGTTCTGGCTCGTCTTCGGGGGATGCGGCAGCGCGGTCCTGGCGGCCGCTTTTCCCGATGTCGGCATCGGTCTTCTGGGCGTGTCGTTCGCCTTTGGGCTGACAGTGCTGACCATGGCCTATGCCGTCGGCGGCATCTCCGGCGGCCATTTCAACCCGGCTGTGTCGCTCGGTCTCTTCGCCGCCGGCCGGTTCGAGGCGGGGCGGCTTTTGCCTTACATCTTGGCGCAGCTTGCCGGCGCGATTGCCGCCGCGGCGGTTCTTTACCTGATCGCAAGCGGGCAGGCAGGCTTTGAAGCGGGCGGGTTCGCATCGAACGGCTATGGCGAACACTCGCCGGGCGGCTATTCGTTGACGGCCGCCTTCACCGCCGAACTGGTCCTGACCTTCTTCTTCCTGATCATCATCCTTGGCGCAACATCATCCCACGCTCCAGCCGGTCTTGCGCCGATCGCCATCGGGCTGGGCCTGACGCTGATCCATCTGGTGTCGATCCCGGTGACCAACACGTCGGTCAATCCTGCACGCTCGACGGGTGTTGCTTTTTTCGCCGATGGAAGCTGGGCGCTTGGGCAATTGTGGCTGTTCTGGATCGCGCCGATTGCGGGCGCTGTCATCGCCGGCATCGTGTACAAGGCCCTGTTTAGGGACGAAGTCTCTGGACCGGCAACCGGCGAAACGCCGTAGCCAAAAACGACGGACAACAAAAAAGGGCAGCCGACGGGCTGCCCTTTCTTTACATCATCTGACCGCAGGTCAGCCGAAGAACTGCGCGCCGTTGGCCGAGATGGTCGAGCCGTTGATGAAGCCGGCATCGTCGGAGGCAAGGAAGGCCACGCAACGGGCGATCTCCTCGGGTTCGCCGAGCCGGCCCGCCGGGATCTGGGCGATGATGGATTCGCGCACCTTTTCGGGCACGGCCATCACCATCTCGGTTGCGATATATCCCGGACAGACTGCGTTGGCGGTGATGTTGTTGCGCGCGCCTTCCTGGGCGAGGCTGCGAACGATGCCGATGTCGCCGGCCTTGGTGGCGGCATAGTTGGTCTGGGCGAACTGGCCCTTCTGGCCGTTGACCGACGAGATGACGATGACGCGGCCGAACTTGCGTTCGCGCATGCCGGGCCAGACCGGATGGACGGTGTTGAAGACACCGGTCAGGTTGGTGTCGATCACATCCTTCCACTGGTCGGGCGTCATCTTGTGGAAGGGCGCATCGCGCGTGATGCCGGCATTGGCGACGACGATCTCGACCGGGCCGAGGTCGGCTTCGACCTTCTCGATGCCGGCCTTGGATTCGTCATAGTCGGCGACATTCCACTTGTAGGTCTTGATGCCGGTCGCATCGGTGAAGGCCTTGGCCTTTTCGTCATTGCCCGCATAGGTCGCCGCGACCTGATAGCCGGCGGCCTTCAATGCTTTCGAGATCGCCTCCCCGATGCCGCGCGTTCCCCCGGTGACAAGCGCCACTCTGCTCATGGTGTCTCCTCCCGTGTTGAGCGAAGAGCGAATGGTGAATGGGCTGGTGCCCTCCGCAACCCCACTCGCTATTCGCTATCCTTCATTTGCCTTGGATCAGTCGCGTTCGACGCACAGGGCAACGCCCATGCCGCCGCCGATGCACAGCGTTGCAAGGCCCTTGTTGGCGTCGCGGCGCTGCATCTCGAACAAAAGCGTGTTGAGAACCCGCGCGCCGGACGCGCCGACCGGATGGCCGATCGCGATCGCACCGCCATTGACGTTGACGATGTCCGGGCTCCAGCCCATGTCCTTGTTGACCGCGCAGGCCTGAGCGGCGAATGCTTCGTTCGCTTCGACCAGATCGAGATCATCGACCTTCCAGCCGGCCTTTTCCAGCGCCTTGCGCGATGCGGGGATCGGTCCGGTGCCCATGATCTGAGGATCGACGCCGGCCGTCGCCCAAGAGACGATCCGCGCCATCGGCGTCACGCCGCGCTTTTCGGCTTCGGCCACGCTCATCAACACGGTCGCGGCGCCGCCATCATTGATGCCCGACGCGTTGGCGGCGGTCACGGTGCCTTCCTTGTCAAAGACAGGGCGCAGCTTGGCGATCGAATCCACCGTCACGCCGTGCTTGATATATTCGTCCTCCTCGACGACCACCTCACCCTTTCGGGTCTTGATCGTGTGGGCGACGATCTCGTCCTTGAACTTGCCGGCCTTCTGCGCGGCCTCGGCCTTGTTCTGCGATGCGACGGCGAATTCGTCCTGCTGTTCGCGCGTCAATTGCCACTGCTTGGCGACATTCTCGGCCGTGTTGCCCATCGGATAGCCGTAGAAAGCGTCGGTCAGCGCGTCCTTCATCATCGTGTCGAGCATCTTGAAGTCGCCCATCTTCACGCCGCCGCGAAGATGCGCGCAGTGGGGCGCCATGGACATCGATTCCTGGCCGCCGGCCACGATGATCGATGCGTCGCCCGCGGCGATCTGCTGCATGCCGAGCGCAACCGCACGCAGGCCGGACCCGCAAAGCTGGTTGATGCCCCATGCGGTGGTTTCCTTCGGGCAACCCGCGGCCATGGCCGCCTGCCGGGCCGGGTTCTGGCCTTCGCCGGCCGCCAGGATCTGCCCCATGATCACTTCATCAACGTCGGCCGGATCGACGCCGGCGCGCTCAAGCGCCCCCTTGATGGCGGTCGCGCCCAACTGGTGCGCCGGCACATTGGCAAACGACCCGTTGAACGAGCCCACGGGCGTGCGGGCGGCGCTGGCGATGACGATCGGCTCCATGATGTGTCTCCTCGACAAACTGCAAAAGAACAAGCGGCAAAACGTATGGTTCGGCCACCGTGTGCCACAGATATGAGCCATTGACTATTGGTTAAAGGGCTATGGTCCCGTCTCGGACGGCCTGCGTTTGGTGCAATGCGAGAAACGTTTTGAAATTGACCAGATCAAGGTTTACTGTTTTGCCCACGGACAAGATTGTCAGGGGCGCTGGCAAGACCCCGCAAGGTCGATCAAGGAGATGTCCATGGGCAAAACCGATGGCGCGACAATCATCAAGAAATATGCGAACCGGCGGCTCTACAACACCGGTACAAGCACCTATGTGACGCTCGATGACCTGGCGACGATGGTCAAGGAAGATGAGGATTTCACCGTCCAGGACGCCAAGTCCGGCGAGGACATCACCCACTCCGTCCTGACGCAGATCATCTTCGAGCAAGAGGCGAAATCGGGCCAGACCATGCTGCCTGTGTCGGTGCTGCGGCAGCTCATCTCCTTTTACGGCGACCAGATGCAGATGGTGGTGCCGAGCTATCTTGAACACTCAATGGCTGCCTTCGCCAAGGAACAGGAACGCATCCGCGAGCAGATGACATCGATGATCGGCAAGTCGCCGATGGACGTGATGGCCTCGGGCCAGCAGATGTTCGGCGAGCAGGCGCAACGCAACATGGCGATCTTCCAGGAGGCCATGAAGATGTTCAATCCGTTCGCGGCGGTGGCCGACATACAGCCCAAGAACGGCGCGCCGGCAGCGGCCGACAAGGGCGCCGACGCGCAGGACGATCTGCAATCCATGCGGGACCAGATCGCCGAAATGCAGCGCAAGCTCGACGAGATGGGCTGACCGGGCGGGGGCAGTCCGGCTCAGAAGTCGGCGCAGTCGTCGCCGATCTGAACAAAAACGGCGTTGACGATCAGCCCGTTCGCGAGCGTGAATGTCTCGCGGTTGAGCACCTCATTGCCCGAAAATCGGAAACAGACGATCGCCGCCACGCTGGTTTCGTCATGGCCCGGCTCAATGCGGTGGGCGATGGCGCCGCCAGCGACCGCATCGGCCCAGACGTCAAGGCTTTCGAGATATTCCTGGCGCGTCTGGACAATGCCCAGATCGCGCAGATCAACCACCGCATCATCGGCCAGGAGCGCGCCGGCCCGCTTCGCCATCGCCTCGGCGCCCTGCCCGGGCAAAAGGCTCGCATACCAGCCATTGACCGTGGCAACCGCGTCCACCGCGTCGGCATGCACGACGGACATGCCGACGGCCGGCACCATCGCCACACCGGCAAGAAACCCCGATCGCCATCGTCTCATGTTGCCCGTCCTCCCGTGGTGGTATCTTCAGATTGCCGCCCGACCTGCCGCACGGGGATGTCGGATACCGGCTCGGACAAAAGCGCGGCATCGGCAGCCAGCGTCAACTCATCGGCGCCGCGTGCCCGTGTCCGGGTCAGCACATCGTGCACGGACGCGGTCGCCCGGCGCAGGGCGTCCGGATAGGTGCAACCATTGACGAGATGGGCCAGAAACAGGGCCGCGGTCAGGTCGCCGGTGCCATTGGGCGCGCGGTCGATGGCGGCATGTTCGGCAAGGTGCGCGGTTTGGGGGAGTACCAGCAGATTGCCGGTCATGCCGGGGCGTGTCGCAAACGCGCTCGTCACGAGCACGACGGGCGTGCCGAGTGCCCGTGCCGCATCGATCAGCGCATCATTGTCGTCAAGGAGGCGCCCGGAAAGCCAGGCGAGTTCGAACCGGTTCGGCGTTGCCAGATCGGCCTTAGGGACGAGCGTGCCGGCGATCGCACGGGCCGTCGTCTCGGGGACGTAAAGCCCGCTCTCGTCGCCGATAACCGGATCGCAGGCATAGACCAGATCGGGCCGGGCGGCTCGCAGCGCGGCAACCGATGCGGCGATGGCTTCGGCCTGGCCGGCATCCCCCAGATAACCCGAAAGAACCGCATCGATCTCGCCGGCGAACGGTCCATGGGCAAGATCGGCCATGAAGCCGGCAAACAATTTGTCTTCTTGGACGATCCGGGTTGCCGGTCCGTGGCCCGGATGCCAGGGCAAAAGGACGGTCGGCACCGCGATGACCGGATGGCCGAGCGTTTCGATGGCGAACACCGCCGCGCGGTTGCCGACTGCGCCGCGCGCCACATGGCTGGAAATGACGGCGACAGAACCGGGTTGCCCGCCGGATCGCATGTCCGAATTGTGCGTCGGGCCGCTCATCGGGTCAGATACGCAAACAGCCACAGCGCCAGAACGATAAAGGCAATCACCGAGAGGATGCGTCCGACCCGCCGGCCCCACACTTCGACCGGATCGTCGGCGTCGGCTTCGGCGGCGGTCAAATGATCACGCGCCTTGCCCGCAGCGCGCACGAAGGATGAGCGGCCGACGATTTCCGAATCACGTTCGACGCGCTCGATCACCTTGCGCGCCTCATCTTCCCGTTCGTCGTGTGGCGGCTTGTGGCTCATCGACCCGTCTGTCGCGTGGCGTTGCCCATGCGGCGCGCAATTTGTGCTGCAAACTGCAATCGCGCTGTTATGGTGATGACCTAAACGCCAAGTGAACGCGAGTAAACGAAAATCGCGAACGGGATGGGGACATGGCAAAAGCACTGAACGCGGGTTCGCGGCGAAAACTGGCACGCATCGAAGAGCGGCTCGACGGCCGGGCAAAGATGTTGGCCGAGCACATTCTGGTCGATGCCCATGGCGAGGACATGGCCGTCTTGTCCGAAGACGTGCTCGCCGGCGCGTTGAACCTGGCGGCTGCGGCGGTGGCCGATCATGGCAAGGGCAAATCGATCGTCCGGACGCAATCGCTGCCCGACAGTCCCCGCCGTCACTGTACGGTGATGGCGATCATCAATGACAACATGCCGTTTCTCTTCGATTCCGTGCTCGGCGAGATCAATGCGTCGGCATCGACGGTCGAATTCGTTGTCCACCCGGTTCTGGAAATCCAGCACAACAAGAGCGGCTTTGACGTCATCGACAAGTCCCGGCCGGGCATGGCGCTCGAATCCACGGTGCGCACCAGCGTCATCTCCGTTGTCGTTTCCGGGCTCGACGCCAAGGACGCCGCGGATCTGGAGGCCGGTATCGTTGCCACGCTCGGCCAGGTGGCGGCCGCCGTGCGCGACTGGCCGGCCATGCTGGGCCGGCTCGATGCGATCGTTGCCGAACTGCAGGATGGCATCCTTCCGGCGCGCAAGACCGACATCGCCGAGGCGCTTGAATTCCTTCACTGGCTGCGTGACGACAATTTCACCTTCCTGGGCATTCGCGAATACGACTATGTCGGTGGCGAAAAGCGCGGCAAGCTCCAACGCGCCGACCGGCCGTCGCTTGGCATTCTGAGCGACCCCGATGTCCGGGTTTTGCGGCGCGGCGACGATGCGGTGACCACCACGCCGGAGATCCGCGCGTTCCTGAACAGCCGCGACATTCTGATCGTCACCAAGGCCAATCTGAAATCGGTCGTTCACCGCCGCACCTACATGGATTATGTCGGCATCAAGCGGTACGACGATAAAGGCAAACTGTCGGGCGAGTTGCGGCTCGTCGGCCTTTTCACCTCGACGGCCTATACGCGCTCGGTGCAGCGCATTCCCTACATTCGCTCCAAGATCAAGGCCGTCCTGAAGCGCTCGCATCACGATCCCGACAGCCATTCCGGCAAGGCGCTCCTGAACGTCCTTGAATCCTATCCGCGCGATGAACTGTTTCAGATCGAGGTGCCGGTTCTCACCCGCCATGCCGAGGCGATCATCGCGCTTGCCGACCGGCCACGGGTGCGGGTGCTCAGCCGCATCGATGCGTTCGACCGTTTCGTCTCCGTCATCGTGTTCGTGCCGCGCGACCGCTACGATTCGGACATTCGCGAACGCATCAGCGCGCATATGGCCGAGGTCTATGAAGGCCATGTGTCCGCATTCTATCCCGCTTTTCCCGAGGGCACGCTGGCGCGGGTGCACATCATCATCGGCCGCCGGTCGGGCAAAACGCCGACACCGACCCAGGCATCGCTCGAACGTGGGGTCGCGGCGATTATCCGGACCTGGGAAGACGCGCTGCGCGATGCGCTTGCGGCCAAGGGCGCCGCGATCGACAGCGACCGGTTTGCCTTTCCCGAATCCTATCGTGACACCGTCTCCCCCGAACAGGCGGTATCCGATATCGGTTTCATCGACACGATCAGCGCCGACAATCCGATCGCCTTGGATTTCCTGCGCGATGAGGAGGCCGCCGACCATCAGGCGCTGTTGCGCGTCTTCCATGCCGAGGAGCCGGTGGCGCTGTCCGAGCGCGTGCCGCTGCTTGAGAATATGGGCTTCCGGGTGATTTCGGAGCTGACCTACCGGGTCGGCTGCGCACCGGGCGAGGGCGACCGGCCGTCCTGCATCTGGTTGCACAACATGCAGATCGAAAGCGCATCGGGTGCGCCGGTGAACCTTGATGATGAGGGCGTGCTCTTCGAGGACGGGTTTCGGTCGGCCTGGGCCAAGGAGATCGGGGACGACCGATACAATGCGCTGATGCTGGCGGCGGGCATGAACGCGCGCACCATTCGTGTTTTGCGCGCCTATGGCCACTATCTGCGGCAGGCTGGCTCGGCCTACAGCCACACCTATATGGCCGCAACGCTCGAGCGTCACGCCCAACTGGCGCGGCAGCTTTACGAGCTGTTCGACGCGCGTTTCAACCCCGCCCGCCAGGCCGATCCGGACGAAGACACGGCGGTCACCGAGAAGCATCTGCTTGCGGCTTTCCGCGATGCGCTGACGGACGTACCCTCCATCGACGAGGACCGTATCCTGCGGCGGTTCTGCAATGTGATCACGGCAACGCTGAGGACCAATTTCCATCATCCCGAGGCGGACGGGCAGGCGCGCCACACCTTGGCCTTCAAGCTCGATCCCAAGGCGATCGACAATCTTCCCGAACCCCGACCGCATCGGGAGATCTTCGTCTTCGGGCCCGATGTCGAAGGCGTGCATCTGCGCTTCGGGCCGATCGCCCGTGGCGGTCTGCGCTGGTCCGACCGCTCGGAAGACTACCGCACCGAGGTTTTGGGGCTGGTCAAGGCGCAGCAGGTCAAGAACGCGGTGATCGTGCCGGTCGGCGCCAAGGGCGGCTTCTTGCCCAAGCGCCTGCCGCGCGGCGGCGCGCGCGAAGCGGTCATCGAGGCCGGCCGGAACGCCTATGTCACCTTCGTGTCGTCGCTCCTGTCGGTGACCGACAATCTCGACGGCGAGACCGTCGTGCCGCCGCCCATGACGGTCCGGCGCGATGGCGAGGACCCCTATCTGGTGGTCGCGGCCGACAAGGGGACGGCGACCTTTTCCGACACCGCCAATGCGATTTCTCAGGCGCACGGCTTCTGGCTGGACGACGCCTTCGCCTCGGGTGGGTCGGCCGGTTACGATCATAAGAAGATGGGCATCACCGCGCGCGGCGCGTGGGAAGCGGTCAAGCGCCATTTCCGCGAGATGGACAAGGACATCCAGACCGAGCCGTTCACCGTGGTCGGCGTCGGCGACATGTCGGGCGATGTCTTCGGCAACGGCATGCTGCTGTCCGAACAAATCCGGCTGATCGCCGCGTTCGATCATCGCGACATCTTCATCGATCCCGATCCGGACCCCGCCGTCAGCTTCGCCGAGCGCAAGCGGCTTTTCGAGATGGGCCGGTCGTCCTGGCAGGATTACGATACGTCCAAACTGTCGCGCGGCGGCGGCATCTTCCCGCGCAACCAGAAGCAGATCACCCTGTCCAGGGCGGCTGCCGAAGCGATCGGGCTGGACAAGGTCAAGGCGACGCCGGGCGAGGTTCTGACGGCGATCCTGACAGCCGAGGCCGAACTGATGTGGTTCGGCGGCATTGGCACCTATGTGCGCGGCTCGGGCGAAAGCAATGCGGAAGCCGGCGACCGCGCCAATGACGCGATCCGTATCACGGCCAAGCAATTGCGCGTCAAGGTGATCGGCGAAGGCGCCAATCTGGGCCTGACCCAGCGTGCCCGCATCGAATATGGCCTGGCCGGCGGACGGTGCAATTCCGATGCGATCGACAATTCTGCCGGCGTCAATTCGTCGGACCTTGAGGTCAACATCAAGATCGCCTTTGCCGGTGCGCTTGCCGACGGCAGCCTCGAACGCAAACGACGCGACAAGCTTCTTGCCGCGATGACCGACAGCGTCGCCGATCTGGTGCTGCGCAACAATTACGAGCAGACGCTGACCATCACCCGCGCCGAACGCAGAAAGGACGCCAATCTGGCGCTTCAGGAACGGTTGATGACGTCGCTGGAGGAGCGCGGGCTTCTGGACCGCGCGGTGGAACTGCTGCCCGATGACGAAGCCCTTGCCGAACGCCGTCAGGCCGGTCAGGGGCTGGCGCGGGCAGAGATCGGTGTGCTCCTGTCCTATGCGAAAATCGTCCTGTTCGACGATCTGGTGCGGTCGCAACTGCCGGACGAACCTTATCTGGAAGCCGATCTGTTCGGCTATTTTCCACCGCGCATGCATGGCGATTTCGCCGACCGGATCAGGAACCACCGGCTGCGCCGCGAGATCATCGCGACGATTTTGGCCAACCAGATCGTCAATCGCGGCGGCCCTTCGGTGATCAGCCGGTTCGAGGACGCGACCGGCATGCTGCCGTCGGGCATTGCCCGCGCCCATGTGATCTGCCGCGACGCCTATGACATCGAAACGCTGCATGCGGCGATCGATGCGCTCGACAACAAGGTGCCGGGCGATGTGCAGATGGCGATCTATGACGAACTGGCCGAGGCGCTTCGCGGCGCGATCGGCCAATATCTGAAGTCCGGCGACATGGCGGGCGATCTGGGTGCGGCGGTCGCCGCGCTGACGGAGGCGCGCACCGAACTGGAACCGGACCTGATCCGAATCGTGCCGGACTATCTGGCCAACTGGGTTCGTCAGCGCCGCGAGCGCTTCAAGCAGGCCGGCATGCCCGACGCGGCCGCGCGGCGGCTGGCGCTGCTGCCCGTCGCGGCCGTGACCCCCGACATCATGGCCGCGTCCGCGGCGACCGGCCGGACTATCGCAGAGACCGCCAGGGGCTATTTCGACGTGACGAAAAGCTTCCGTATCGGCCGGCTCGAACATCTTGCCCATCAATTGCCGGCGCACGACTATTTTGATGGGCTCGCGCAGCAGCGTGCGCTCGATACGATCCATTCGGCGCGGCTGGCGATCACGACCGCAGCGCTCAAGGGCAACGGCGCCGATCCGTCGTCGGCGGTCGAGAGCTGGGTCGGTGCCAACAAGGTGCGGATCAGCCGTGTGCAGGACCGGATCGTCGAACTGACCGATCATGGCGACCTGACGGTCTCGCGCCTGACCGTGGCAGCGGGCCTTCTGGGCGATCTGGTCGATTGAGGCCGGCGGCGCAGACCTGTCATGAAAGCACGATATGGGGTAACGGCATGAGCGCAGTGACCGATGATCGCACCCCGGCGCCGGCGGCAAGCCGGCGCGGCATCTGGAGCTGGATGCTGTTCGACTGGGCGGCGCAGCCGTTCCACACACTGGTCATCACCTTCGTCTTTGCGCCCTATTTCGCCGGCCAAGTGGCTGCCAATCCCGTTGACGGCCAATCGGACTGGGCGTTTGCAGCGACGGTCGGCGGGCTCTTGATTGCGTTTCTGGCGCCAGTCCTTGGCGCGCTGTCGGATGCGACCGGTCCGCGCAAACCGTGGATCTTCGGGTTTTCCGCGATCGCGGCTGTCGCCGTCTTCTCGCTCTGGTTCGTCACGCCCGACCCTGATCCGGCGAACGTCACGCTGGCGCTCGTCGCCTTCGTCGTCGCGCTGATCGGCTTTGAGTTTGCTGCCATCTTCAACAATGCGATGATGCCGGGCCTTGTCGGGCGGGAGAAGCTGGGCAGCCTTTCGGGCAATGCCTGGGCGCTGGGCTATGCGGGCGGGCTGATCTGCCTGATCGCCATGCTGGTGCTCATGGTCGCCAATCCCGAGAGCGGCACAACGCTGGTCGGCCTTGATCCGATCCTCGGGCTCGATCCGGCGCAGCTTGAAGGCGATCGCGCGTCCGGACCGTTGACCGCGATCTGGTTCGTCATCTTCATCATTCCGCTGTTTCTCTTCACCCCCGATTCCGCACGTCGGACTGGTGTGACGAACGCTGTCGCCAAGGGTCTGCGCGAACTGATCGACACGATCCGCACGCTGCCCAGACATCCGAGCCTTTTTGCGTTTCTCGGCTCGTCCATGTTCTACCGCGATGCGCTGAACGGGCTTTACACGTTCGGCGGCATCTATGCGGTCGGTGTTCTGGGCTGGTCGACGATCCAGCTTGGCGTCTTCGGCATACTCGCCTCGATCACCGGCATTTTCGGCTGCATTGCGGGCGGCTGGCTGGATACGCGGCTCGGGACCAAGCGGGTCGTCACGCTGACCATCGTGGCGCTGATTGCGGCTAGCGCGCTGGTGATCTCGACCACCGAGACCCATGTGCTGTTCATCGCAGTCGGTGCGGGGTCGAGCGCGCCCGATATCATGTTCTATTGCGCCGGTGCGCTGATCGGCGCGGCCGGTGGCGCGTTGCAGGCCGCCTCGCGACCGCTTCTGGTCGATCAGGTGGAGCACCCCGAGCGGATGGGTGAAGCGTTCGGGCTTTACGCGCTGTCAGGCAAGGCAACCGCGTTCCTGGCGCCGCTGGGCATCTACATTTTCACCGAACTGTCGGGCAGCCAGCGCATCGGCATCACGCCGATCCTGATCCTGTTCGTTTTGGGGCTTTTGCTGCTCATCCCGGTCCGATCGCGGACGTGACTTGACCTAGCGCTGGTACTTGATGAATGGCGTCAGCGTCGCGATCCGGTCGTAAAGCTGGCGCGCGGTGGCGTTGAAATCCTGTGTCATCCAGTAGACCGACGGACAACCGGCGGCATCGGCCTTCTCATAAACCGCCTCGATCAGCGCCCGGCCGACACCGGTGCCGCGCACGTCCGGATCCGCGTAAAGGTCCTGCAGATAGCAGACATTGTCCGTGCGCCAGCAATGGCGCTGATAGAGAAAGTGGACCAGGCCGACCGCCTTTCCGTCCGACAGCGCAATCAGGCCGTTCGGATCATAGGTCTCATTGCCCAGAAGGCGTGCCCAGGTGGTCGCGTAAACCTCTTCGGAGATTGAGGATTGGTAGAACTCCAGATAGGCGGTCCAGAGCCTGCGCCACGCCTCGTGGTCGCTGGCCTCAAGCGCGCGAATGGTCAGGCTCATCATGCCGCCTCCCGGTCGTGTCCGATCTCGGCGAGATCATAGGGTGTGGTCTGGTAGACCTGGTTGATCCAGTTGCCGAACAACAGGAATGCATGGCTGCGCCACCGGTTCAGCGGTGTGCATGTCGGGTCGTCGCCGGGATAGTAATTGTGCGGCACCGAAATCGGCGTACCGCCGGCGACATCGCGTTCATACTCCTCGGCGAGCGTCGTTGAATCATATTCGATGTGGTTGAAGATGTAGAGCCGGTTGGCGAACGCCTCGTGCAGCAGGCACAGGCCCGTTTCGGCCGATTCCATCAGCACCTCGAGCGACCCGTCGGCCGGCAGTTCGTTCCGGCGAACTTCCGTCCAGCGGGACACCGAAATCTGGAAATCGTCGGAAAAGCCGGCGAGGTAGGGCGAGGCCGGGCTCAAATTCCCGTGCCGGTAGACGCCGAACGCTTTTTGCGCAAGCGTGTGCTTGGGCACCTGGTGGAAGTGCCAGGCCGCGGCCATCGCACCCCAGCAGATGAAGAAGGACGAATGGACGTTGGTCGTCGTCCAGTCGAGGATTTGCCGCAGCTCGTCCCAGTAGGTGACGTGTTCGAAGGGCAGCGTCTCGATCGGCGCGCCGGTGATGATGAAGCCGTCGAACTTGCGGTGCCGCACCTCGTCCCAGGTCTCGTAGAACGAGATCAGATGATCCTCGGACGTGTTCTTCGACTTGTGATTGCCGATGCGCACCAGCGTCAGATCGACCTGCAGCGGCGTCGAACCGACGAGCCGCGCGATCTGCGTTTCGGTTTTGATCTTGTTGGGCATCAGGTTGAGAAGGCCAATGTGCAGGGGACGAATGTCCTGCCGGGTCGCCGTCTTTTCGTCCATGACCATCACGCCCTCGCGCAGCAGCGTTTCGCGGGCGGGCAGGGTGTCGGGAATGCGTATCGGCATGGCATCAACTCACAAAAAAACCGGCGGCGAAACATCGCTACCGGTCCAATCAACTCGGCCCTTTAGCGACTTGTTTAACGTGGCTGCAAGCCGACCGGCCAAATCACCACGGGGGCCTTTCCTAGACCCGTTGGCGGTGAGCGTCAATTGCGCCGCGCGCTGTGCAATCGGTCACATCGGCCGAGACATGCCCGTGTCACAAAGATGCAGCCGGTAGTTCGTCTGGACCATGGCGGGCTGTCTCCCCGGTGTGGGCGCACCGCTCCGCCTTTAATGCCCCAGGGCGGGGCGGTGTCCTGCGACGGCTTCTGCGGCGCGACAATTTTGTGCGATGCACAAAATCTCCTTGATTTGGCCATCGAGTTGCGTAGCCTTGCGCTTATCCGGGAGGGCACATGCAACGGAGACTGTCATGACGGCCGGACCCGCATCATCCAATGTCATCACCTTTCCCGGGCAGGCGCGCTTTCGGGCGCCTGCTGCGCGAACCGCCGGACCCATTCGCCAGGGTGGCTTGCGGGGTGCGCTCACCGGGCGCCTCGCCCGGCTGTCATCGCTGCGCGATGCGGGGCTGCCGCAGCGCCCGGACATGCCGGACGGAAGCGTTTCGCCGCTCTATTGAAACTGGTTAACGGTGCCGGGCCGATCAGCGGGTCGGCACCGGCGTCTCGCCGCGATAGTCGTAAAAGCCGCGACCGCTCTTGCGGCCCAGCCATCCGGCCTCGACATATTTTACCAGAAGAGGACAGGGGCGATATTTGGAATCGGCGAGCCCGTCATGCAGCACCTGCATGATCGCCAGACAGGTGTCGAGACCGATGAAATCGGCCAGTTCGAGCGGCCCCATCGGGTGGTTGGCGCCGAGCTTCATGGCCGTATCGATCGCCTCGACCGAGCCAACGCCCTCATAGAGCGTGTAGATCGCCTCGTTGATCATCGGCAGCAGGATGCGGTTGACGATGAAGGCGGGAAAATCCTCGGATACCGTCGATGTCTTGTCCAGCCTGTCGACATAGGCACGGGCGACGTCGAACACTTCGTCCGCGGTCGCGATACCGCGCACAAGTTCGACCAGCTTCATGCGCGGCACCGGATTCATGAAATGGATGCCCATGAAGCGCTCTGGCCGGTCGGTGGCCGCCGCCAGCCGGGTGATCGAGATGGACGAGGTGTTGGACGCAATCAGCGCTTCGGGCTTCAGGACCGGACACAGATCGGCAAAGATCTTGCGCTTGACGGCCTCGTTCTCGCTGGCCGCCTCGATGACCAGATCACAGTCGGAGAGCCCGTCCATGCCGCCGGTGACGGAGACATGCGCCATGATGGCGTCGCGTGCGTCGGCCTGCATGCGGCCCGCATCGACGGCCTTTTGTGTCTGGGCGGCAAGCTTGTCGAGGCCCGCCTGCGCCGTCTCCTGCGTGATGTCGGCGATCACCACATCATAGCCGGCGGCGGCCGAGACTTGGGCGATGCCAATCCCCATCTGGCCCGCGCCGATCACACCGATCGTCTTCAACTGTTCGATCATCGCTCTCATCCCGCATGTGTCATGTTTTTGGCAAAGTCTGCGTTTGTTGCGACGCAATGTAAATCTGTGCGCCGCACCAAATCAGTGCCGACCGGCGTTTCAGTCACCGATTGTGACTTTCACGCCACGCCGCACGAGGCGGGCCAGTTCCAGCGCGTCCCAGTTGGTCAGCCGGATGCAGCCGACGCTTTCGGCGCGGCCGATGCGCGCAGGCTCGGGCGTGCCATGAATGCCGTAGGTGCGCTTTGAAAGCCCGATCCAGGCATTGCCCACCGGTCCGTTCGGACCCGGTGGCAGCAGCACCAGACCATCGGCCAGGCCGGGTTGGGCCGATCCGCGTGGATCATAGGTATAGCGCGGATCCTGTGCTTTGTTGCGCACTGTGAAGGTGCCTGTCGGCGACGGTGTCGCGGCAGACCCGATCGAGGCGGGATAGACCGCGACCAGAGCGCCCTTTGCATCGAAGGCGCGGACCTGACGTGTGCTTTTGCTGGCTTCGATGCGGGCAACGCGCCGTTGCAGGTCGCGCCCCGGATCCGCAACGGTGATGATGGTGCCTGCTGCGTTAAAATCGGCGTCCGGATTCAGCGCGGCCAGATAGGCTTCATCCATGTGAAACCGCTCGGCCAGCATTTCGCGCGGGTTGCGGAAGCCGATTTCGGCAAGGCTTGCCTGATGCACGTAAAGATGCGGGATGTCCGGCGTGAACGGACCGGCAATGTCGGCTTCGGTGATCGCGTAATCCCGAAACGCATCGCCGCCCGTTGCCGCGAGTGCGTCCGCAATCGCCACCGCGTCGCGGGTACCGGCGATGCGATTGCCGATCGCCGTCTCTCGCAGAACGGCGAACGCTGCGCGCAGGCGCGGCGTGTCGCGTCCGTCGATGACGCCGGGCGAAATGCCGAGCCGGTCCATCAGAACCTGCAAGGCCGCGATCGTCCGGCTGGTGCCGGCGATCGGCGCAACGGCCGGCGGCGCCGGATCGTAGAGTTGGCTGCCACCGATGACACGGCGGTCGAACTCGTCGCTCGTCGGCGGCATGGCGCCGGCCGAAGCAATGGCGCCCGCCACGAAAAGGGCGGCGATCAGCAATGACAGGCGTTTCGGCAAGCGAAGGCTCCGGGGCGAGGCGTGTTGTATCGCATCGCCCGGCATTGCTTGCAATGAAAAGCGCGGGCCGAAAGGCCCGCGCCATTATCGCGAAATCGAGCTTTCTGCCCGTTCAGGCGGCTTCTTCGGCCTGATCCTCGTTGGCTGCCGAGACCGGCTTGAAGTTGAGTCGGTCAGACCCTTCCAGAACCTTGACGAGCGCGCCGTCGGCGATCTCGCCGGCAAGGATGCGCTCGGCGAGCGGATCCTGCACGTTCTTCTGGATCACGCGCTTGAGAGGGCGCGCGCCATAGGCGGGGTCATAGCCCTTGTCGGCGAGCCACTGGCGGGCGTCCTCGTCCAGTTGCAAAGTGATCTTGCGCTCGGCGAGCAACCGTTCGAGCCGGCCAAGCTGAATGCCGACGATCGCGCCCATATCGGCCTTTTGCAGCCGCTGGAACAGGATCACCTCGTCCACCCGGTTGAGGAATTCGGGGCGGAACGAAGCCCGGACGACGTTCATCACATCGTCGCGCACCGCGTCCACCTCCTGGCCTTCGCCCAGATTGACCAGGAATTCGGCGCCGAGGTTCGAGGTCATGATGATGACAGTGTTGCGGAAATCGACCGTGCGGCCCTGACCGTCGGTGAGACGGCCATCGTCGAGCACTTGAAGCAACACGTTGAAGACATCCGGGTGGGCCTTTTCGATCTCATCGAACAAAATGACCTGATACGGCCGGCGGCGCACGGCTTCGGTCAGAACGCCACCTTCCTCATAGCCGACATAGCCGGGCGGTGCGCCGATCAAACGGGCGACTGCGTGCTTTTCCATGAACTCGCTCATGTCGACGCGCACCATGGCCTGGTCATCATCGAACAGGAACTCCGCCAGGGCCTTGGTCAGCTCGGTCTTGCCGACGCCGGTGGGGCCGAGGAAAATGAACGAGCCGATCGGCCGGTTGGGATCCTGAAGCCCGGCACGCGCGCGCCGCACGGCTTTCGAGACGGCCTGCACGGCTTCGCCCTGACCGACAACCCGCTCGGCGATCTCGTCTTCCATCCGCAGCAGTTTTTCACGCTCGCCCTCAAGCATCTTGTCGACCGGAATGCCGGTCCAGCGCGAGACGATGTGCGCCACATGATCGGGCGTGACGGTCTCCTCGACCATGGAGGAGGCATCATCGTCGCCGCCTTTTTCGGCTTCCTCGAGCTTGCGCTCCAGTTCCGGGATGCTGCCATAGGCCAACTCGCCCGCGCGCTGGAACTCGCCGGAACGCTGGGCGATGGCCAGTTCGTTGCGGGCCTCATCCAGTTCGCGCTTCAAATCGGCGGCGGTGCCGAGCTTTTCCTTTTCGGCCTGCCAGGCGGCGGTCAGCCGCGCGGACTCTTCCTCAAGGCCGGCGAGATCCTTTTCAAGCGAGGCCAGCCGGTCCTTTGACGCCTGATCGGTCTCGACCTTTAGCGCCTCGCGTTCGATCTTGAGCTGGATGATTTTGCGGTCGAGTTCATCGAGCGCCTCGGGCTTGGAATCCACCTGCATACGCAGGCGCGAAGCGGCCTCGTCGACCAGATCGATCGCCTTGTCGGGCAAGAACCGATCCGTGATGTAACGGTTGGACAGGGTCGCCGCCGCAACAAGGGCTGAATCCGAGACGCGCACCTTGTGGTGCTGTTCGTACTTTTCCTTCAGGCCGCGCAGGATCGACACCGTGTCCTCGACGGTCGGTTCGCCGACGAAGACCGGCTGGAACCGACGGGCAAGGGCGGCGTCCTTTTCGACATGCTTGCGGTATTCGTCGAGCGTGGTCGCCCCGACGCAGTGCAGCTCGCCACGGGCGAGCGCCGGCTTGAGCAGGTTGGAGGCATCCATGGCACCATCGGCCTTGCCCGCGCCGACCAGCGTGTGCATTTCGTCGATAAACAGGATGATGTTGCCGTCGGCGCTCTGCACTTCGGACAGCACGGCCTTCAGCCGCTCCTCGAACTCGCCGCGATATTTGGCGCCTGCGATCAGCGCGCCCATGTCGAGCGCCATCAACTGCTTGTCGCGCAGGCTTTCGGGCACATCGCCGTTGACGATGCGCAGGGCGAGCCCCTCGGCGATGGCGGTTTTGCCGACGCCGGGCTCGCCGATCAGCACGGGATTGTTCTTGGTGCGGCGCGACAGGACCTGGATCGTCCTGCGGATTTCGTCGTCGCGGCCGATCACCGGATCGAGCTTGCCTTCGCGGGCATCGGCGGTCAGGTCGCGCGCATATTTCTTCAGCGCGTCATAGCCTTCCTCGGCGCTGGCCGTATCGGCGGTGCGACCCTTGCGGATATCGTTGATGACCTGGTTGAGCGCGGTCGGCGTGACGCCCGCCTTGGCAAGAATGTCGGCGCTCTTGGCCGATTTTTCCATCGCAAGCGCGAGCAAAAGGCGCTCAACGGTGACATAGGTGTCGCCGGCCTTCTTGGCGATCTCCTCGGCGGTGGTGAACACTTTCGCCAGCGGCTGTGCGAGATAGAGCTGGCCGTTGCCGCCCTCGACCTTGGGCAGCGCGTTGAGCGCGGTCTCGACGCCCATGCGCACATCCTTGGCATTGCCGCCGGCGCGTTCGATCAGCGAGGCGGCCATGCCTTCGGAATCATCGACCAGCACCTTGAGAACGTGCTCGGGCGTGAACTGCTGATGGCTGGACCCCAGGGCAAGCGTCTGCGCGGACTGGATGAAGCCGCGCACGCGTTCGGAATAGTTTTCCAGATTCATGGTCTTGATGTCTCCAATCTTCCCCACATCCCTCAAGGGCAATGTGCGGCTTCAATCGATGACGGGCCCCCGCCAGGCGGCGGACCCTTGATACGATCACGATATGGTGACGGGTTGCGGGCGAATAAAGGGGAAACGCGCGCAAAAACAAACCGGCGGGCCCTGCGGCGCGCCGGCTTGCACAGTCAATCGGCTGATGGTGCCGTTCTACTCGGCGGCCACCGGCGCTTCGGTGTCATCGGCGCTGCCATCGCCCTGGGGCGCGGCGTCCGTCTCGGCATCGGCCGGCTTCTTGCGCGGTTTGCGCGCACGTTTGGGCTTGGCCGGCTCTTCGGTGCCGGTAGCCTGCTGGGCCTCTTCCTCGCGCACTTCGGCGGGCGTTCCGTCGATCACGGGCTGGGGCTGTGCCGCCACATCGGCCGGGCTGTCGCCGGATTCGCCGGTCGCCGCCGCGGGCTGCACGTCATCGGCGTCCTGGTTCCGCTCGTCACGATCGCGGCGGTTGCGGTTGCGGCGGCCCTGTTGCTGCTGGCCCTCGTCGCGTCCCTGCCGGTCATCGCCCGAGGCCTGCTGCTGATTGTCGCCCTGTTCGTCATCATCCTCGCGCGGCTGCGGCTGAGCGGCCAGAATGATGCGGTTATAGTGTTCGGCGTGCTGCAGATAGTTTTCGGCCATCACCGTATCGCCGGACGACAGGGCGTCGCGTGCGAGTGTGGCGTATTTGTCGGCGATCACCTGGGCGTTGCCCCTGATCTTCACGTCAGGCCCGTTGCTCTCATAACTGCGCTGGAGCGGGTTCTGATTGCGCCGGCCGCTGCCACGATTGCGCGAACGGCGTCCTTGTTGCTGTGGTCTCATCAATCTCTCGTAATCGGGTTATTCGGCTTGCATTTTGCAAATGGATGGGTGTGGGAACGTTTCAGCGCGCGGGTCCAATGGTGTTACCGTCATGGCAAGCTCTCGGCTTGCGATTGGTCATCATCGTGTCAGATCGCCCCTGCGACTAAACATGTCGGAACCGTGCTCCGCCGGCCTTTGAGCCATGCGGGAAAAGTCTTGGTGCTGTCGGTTGCCTGACCGCCGACCAGTTCTTGTGTCGGCTTGCTTGTCTAGTGGTAGCGAGCGCGGGACAGATTGCCAAGCATTTTTTCGTTTTTGACACCAATTCGTGTCAGCAACTGAACATTATCGCCCTTTCAAGGCCATTGAGATCCTGCGCGCTGGCCGCGACCTGCAGGCCGGCGGCCGCAAAAAGGCTCGCGACAGCCGACCTTTGGCCCTTGCCGATCTCGACGGCGATTCGACCCTTGTCGGCCAGGTGCGGCAGCCCCCGGCCCGCGATCAGGCCATAGGCGTTGAGCCCGTCCGAACCGCCATCGAGGGCGGCCAGCGGATCATGATCGCGCACGTCGGGATCGAGCGTGGGGATGACCGCCGTCGGGATATAGGGCGGGTTGGAGACGATCAGGTCGAATTGTCCCGAAAGCGCGGAGAACCAGTCCGAGCGCAGCGCGGTGAAGCGGTCCGACAGGCCGAGCCCCTGCGCGTTGCGGGTCGCCATCTCCAACGCCTCTATCGAAACGTCCGTGCCGGTCGCCTCCGCCTGGCGCACCTCGTTGAGGATGGCGAGCGCGATGGCGCCGCTGCCCGTGCCCAGATCGAGCACCCGGCAGATGCCGGTTTCCTCGGCGCGGTGGTGCGCGAACGGCAGCACCAGATCGACCAGTGTTTCGGTGTCGGGGCGCGGCACCAGCGTGTGCGCGTTCAACGACAGGGGCAGACCGTAAAACTCGCGCCAGCCGATGATCCGGTGCACCGGCTCGTGGCTCATGCGTCTTGCAATCGCCGTTCTGAGTGCCTGATGCTGGCGGGGATTAAGCGGCTTGTCGGGCTGGGTCAGCCGGTCCAGCGCGGTCATGCCGGTGGTGTGTTCGACGAGCAGCGTCGCATCGAGATCGGGCGTCGGCGAGCCGGCGCGGGACAGATGGGCGACGGCATCGTCATAGGCGTCCTGAAGGCTTGCCGAACCGGTCATCTCATGCCGCCGCCTCTTCGGTGAGCAATCTGGCCTGATGATCGGCTGTCAGCGCGTCGACGATTGCGCCGAGATCGCCCTCCATCACCCGGTCGAGCTTGTAGAGCGTCAGGTTGATGCGGTGGTCGGTGACGCGCCCCTGCGGGAAATTGTAGGTGCGGATGCGCTCAGACCGGTCGCCGGAGCCGACCTGGAGGCGCCGCGCTTCCGAACGCTCCTCAGCGGCCTTGCGCCGTTCCTCGTCGTAAAGGCGGGCGCGCAGGATTTCCATGGCGCGGGCGCGGTTCTGGTGCTGCGACTTCTCCGCCTGTACGACGACGATGCCGGACGGGACATGGGTGATGCGCACCGCCGAGTCGGTCGTGTTGACATGCTGACCGCCGGCGCCCGATGCCCGCATCGTGTCGATGCGGATATCCTCGTTGCGGATGTCGACATCGACCTCCTCGGCCTTGGGCAGGACGGCAACGGTGGCAGCCGATGTATGGATGCGGCCGCCGGCCTCGGTCTCGGGCACACGCTGGACGCGGTGAACGCCGGACTCGAATTTCAGCTTCGAGAAAACGCCCTTGCCCTCGACCTGTGCGATGATCTCCTTGTAGCCGCCGGCATCGCCGTCCGACGCAGAGACGATCTCCATCTTCCAGCCACGGGCTGACGCATAGCGCTCATACATGCGGAACAGGTCCCCGGCGAAAAGAGCGGCTTCCAGCCCGCCGGTGCCGGCACGGATTTCCAGGATCGCGCTGCGCTGGTCGGCGGCGTCGCGGGGCAGCAGAAGAAGCCTTATGTCCTGCCCCAGCGCTTCGAGCCGCCCTTCGAGTTGGGGCCGTTCCTCCTCTGCCAGCGCGCGCATCTCGGCGTCGATGTCCGCATCGGCAAGCAGCGCGTCGAGATCATCGCGTTCGGCCTCGACCTGGCGGTACTCGCGAATCTTGCCGGCAATTTCCTCAAGCTCGGCATACTCGGCGGCGAGGCGGACATAGGTCTCGCTGTCGGGGCCCTCGGCCATCTGCGCCTCGAGCATGTCGAAGCGCTTGACCATCTGGTCCATCTTGTCGGCTGGCAGATCGAGCATGACGGCTTGATAACGGCCCGTCATCGTCTGTCAAAGGGGAATGGCGTGCGCGTCGGCAAATTCGCGGATCGTTTCGCGGATATCGGCGCCGGTGCCGCCATTTTCAAGCGGATCGGCGATCGTTGCGCGCAACGCGGCCAAATCGGTCTTCACAATCGCCGCCTTGACCGGCCCGATGGCCGCTGGCGACATGGACAAGGTCGTGATGCCGAGCGCCGTGAGCGCCAGCGCTTCCAATGGCCGGCCGGCCATCTCGCCGCACAGCGTCAGCGGCGTGCCGTGCCGGCCCGCAGCACCGGCAATCGATTTCAACGCGCGCAGGAATGTGGGCGAAAGCGTCTCGAACCGGTCGGCGATGCGGCTGTTGCTGCGGTCGGCGGCATGCATGAACTGGAACAGGTCGTTCGAGCCGATCGAGACGAAGTCGACCTTTTTCATCAGCCCGTCCAGATCGAACAGGAGCGAGGGCACTTCCAGCATGGCGCCGATGCGCAGCGTCAGCGGCAGACCGTGGCCGAAGCGCGACAGGTGCTTGACCTCGCGCATGATCAGCGCGCGCGCCTGATCGATTTCGTGAAGTTCGGTGACCATGGGCAGCATCAGCCGCAACTCGCGGCCCGATGCGGCCTTGAGAAGCGCCCGTATCTGGGTGCGCAAAAGGCCGGGGCGATCGAGCGCCAGCCGCATGGCACGCCAGCCGAGCGCCGGGTTTTCCTCGTCGGGCGCGTTTCGGAAGTAGGGCAGCACCTTGTCGCCGCCAATATCGAGCGTGCGGAAGGTCACCGGCCGGCCGGCGGCCGCATCCAGCACCGAGCGATAAAGCCGTTCCTGCGCCTCGGCGCGCGGAAAGGTGGCGGCGATCATGAATTGCAGTTCGGTTCGGAAAAGGCCGATGCCGGCGGCCCCCGATTGCTCGACCTGGGGCAGATCGACCAGAAGGCCGGCATTCATCATCAGCGTGACGGCCTGGCCGTCGGCGGTGACCGAGGGCCGGTCGCGCAGCGTGCGGTATTCCTCCTGCCGGCGCGCGCGAAAGCGGACCTTTTCCGCATAGGCCGCCTCGACATCGGGCTGCGGACGCAGATGCACATGGCCTGACAGGCCGTCGGTGATGATGGCATCGCCCGAATCGGACATGGCCACAATGCCCTTGGCGCCACCGGTGACGGGGATGTTCATGGCGCGGGCGACGATCACCACATGGCTGGTCGGCGCACCCTCTTCCAGCACGAGGCCGCGCAGCCGTTCGCGTGGATAATCAAGCAGTTCGGCAGCTCCCATGTTGCGCGCGACGATGATCGCATCGTCAGGCAAGGTCTTGGCGCCATGGGACGGCTCGCCGCTGATCAACTGCCGCAGCAAGCGGTTCGCCAGATCGTCGAAATCGCTCATGCGCTCGCGCAGATAAGGGTCGGTGACGCTGGCGAGCCGCGCACGCATGTCGCTTTGCACCTTCTCGACGCCAGCCTCGGCGGTCAGACCGTTGCGGATCGCCTCGTCCATCCGTTTGACCCAACCCTTGTCATGGGCGAACATGCGATAGGTCTCCAGAACATCGCGGTGCTCACCCTCGAAGGCGACATCGCCGCGCGACAGCATGTCGTCGATGGTCAGCCGCAGGCTGGAGAGGGCGGCGCCGAGCCGTCCCAGTTCGGCCTGCGTGTCGTCGTTGAACATGTCGGTGACGACCACGCGCGGTTCATGCAGGACAACATGACCAAGCCCTATGCCCTCCGACAGGGGCTGGCCGTGTCGGGTCACCGGCTTTGCCAGATCAAGTTCGACGCCCGTCGATGACAGGCTTCTCAGATCGCCCGTGGCGATCATCTCGCCGATCACCATGGCGACGGTTTCCATCGCCTCGCCCTCATCGTCGCCATAGGCGCGGTGGGCCTCGTTCTGCACCACCAGCACGCCCAGCGTACGGCCGGCGCGCAGGATCGGCACGCCGAGGAAGGAATTGTAGAGTTCCTCGCCGGTCTCGGGCAGGTATTCGAACGCCGGGTGGTTCTGCGCTTCGGCGAGGTTCAAAGGCCGAGAGGAGGCCGCGATCGTGCCGACAAGGCCCTGGCCGAGCCGCAATTGCGACTGGTGAACGGCCTTCGGGTTGAGGCCGACGGTGGCATAGAGTTCGAGCACGCCGTCGGCGCGTAGCGCGTAGACGGAGCAGACTTCGGCGACCATCGACTGGGCGATCTGGCCGACAATCCGGTCGAGGCGCTGCTGCGGCGCCATCGGCTCGGCCATGATCTCGCGGATGCGCTTGAGAAGCACACGCGAGCCGGCATCCTTGTCACGGGCCGGCGGCGGGCCGTCTGGACCCGAAAATCGGTTGGCGCTCATGGCGCCAATCTGGACCGGCGGGTCAGGCCTTGTCGAGCCCATAGACGCCATGCAGTGTGCGCACGGCCAGTTCGGCATAATCGCCATCGATCAGGATCGAAATCTTGATTTCCGAGGTGGTGATGGCGCGGATGTTGATCGCCTTGTCGGCCAGCGCCTTGAAGGCGGTGGCGGCCACGCCGGCATGGCTGCGCATGCCGATGCCGATCACCGAGACCTTGGCGAGGCCGATCTCCGATTGCACCGTGTCATAGCCGATCGCCTGCTTGTGCTGTTCGAGCGCGCTCAAGGCCTTGTCGACATCGCCGGAGGGCACCGTGAAGGTCATGTCGGTATAATCACCGTCGGCGGACACGTTCTGGACGATCATGTCGACATTGATGCCTGCTTCGGCGAGCGGACCGAAGATGGCGGCCGAAATGCCCGGCCGGTCGGCGACGCGGCGCAGCGAAATCTGTGCCTCATCCTTGGCATAGGCGATGCCGGTGACGGTTTCCTGTTCCACGATCTCGTCCTCACTGCAGATCAGCGTTCCGGGCGGGTTGTCAAAATCATCCATGCCCGGCGCGTCGGGGGCGTCGAAGCTGGACCGCACGAAGGTGCGCACATTGTGCACCATGGCCATCTCGACCGAACGCACTTGAAGCACCTTGGCGCCGAGCGACGCCATTTCCAGCATCTCCTCGAAGGAGACCCTGGCCAGGCGGCGGGCGGCCGGTTCGATGCGGGGATCGGTCGTATAGACTCCGTCCACGTCGGTATAGATGTCGCAGCGGTCGGCGCCGATGGCGGCGGCCAGCGCGACGGCCGAGGTGTCCGAGCCGCCGCGCCCGAGCGTTGCGATGCGATTGTCGGGCCCGATGCCCTGAAAGCCGGCGACGACCGCGACCTGATCCATCGAAAGCCGCTCGTTCAGCGTGTCCGCCTCGATGTTCGCAATACGGGCGGCGCCATGGGCATTGTCGGTTCTGACCGGAATCTGCCAACCCTGCCAGGAACGGGCATCGACGCCCATCGATTGCAGCGCGATGGCCAGAAGCCCGCTGGTGACCTGTTCGCCCGACGAGACGATCGTGTCATATTCGCGGGCATCGTAGAACGAAGCGTTGGCGCCTGCGGTGAGCGGCATTTGCCGCACCCATTCGACCAGTTCGTTGGTCTTTCCGGCCATGGCGGAGACGACAACAGCCACCTGGTGGCCTGCGTCCGCCTCGCGCTTGACGTGCCGCGCCACATTGCAGATGCGGTCCAGATCGGCGACGGACGTGCCGCCAAATTTCATCACGATGCGGGCCATTTGCGGGGGTCCGGCGGGTGGGTGCTCACGAAACGCGCGGTCCATAGCGGACTATGCCGCACCCCGCAAGCAAGCCCATGGGTTGACTTGGCCATGCTTCCGCCCGACTTGCTTCGGCGGACGAGAATGCGGAGCATGAAATGAGCGACAGCGCGACCACCATCGACCAGGCCGAAGTGGACCGGTTCTCCAAGCTGGCGGCGGAATGGTGGAACCCGAAAGGCAAGTTCAAGCCGCTGCACAAGTTCAACCCGGTGCGCCTCACCTATATCCGCGACACGGTGTGCGCCCATTTCGGCCGCGACCCGCATGCGCCGAAGCCGTTTGACGGGCTACGGCTGCTCGACATCGGGTGCGGCGGCGGGCTTTTGAGCGAGCCGATGGCGCGGCTGGGCGCCGATGTCGTCGGCGCGGATGCGTCGGAGACCAACATCGAAGTGGCGAAAATCCATGCCGAGCAATCCGGTGTCACGGTCGACTATCGCGCCACGACATCCGAGGCGCTCGAGGCGGCGGGCGAGATGTTCGATATCGTGCTCAACATGGAGGTGGTAGAGCACGTTGCCGATGTCGATCTTTTCATGAAGAGCTGTGCCGCGATGGTGCGTCCCGGCGGGCTGATGTTCGTCGCCACCATCAACCGGACCGCCAAGGCCTGGGGACTGGCGATCTTCGGCGCCGAATATGTGCTGGGCTGGCTGCCCAAGGGCACGCACCAGTACGAAAAGCTCGTCAAGCCGTCCGAGATCGATGCCGCGCTGTCCGGTACGGGCGTTGAGGTGTTCGACCGGTCGGGTGTTTTCTACAATGTGCTGGCCGATGAATGGCGGCTGTCGCGCGACATGGATGTCAACTACATGGTGGTCGCGCGACGCGGGGTCGACTGCGGGTAAGCCCGGCGGTCAGTTCAGATCCTCGGGCAGGTCAGGCAGCGGCATGATGTCGATGCCCTCGTCGACAAGGCTTTCGACATCGTCGAGCGATGCCTTGCCGTAGATCGGCTTGGCATCGGTCTCGCCATAGTGCATCTGCCGGGCCTGCTCGGGGAACTTGTCGCCGACATCGTCCGCCTGCGCCTTCACCTGCCGCGTCACTTCGCGCATCTTTTCGACCATCTCGCGCCGCATCGCCTGGCCGGCGGCGACCATGACGGCCTCCTTGCGCGCATCCTTTGTGCGCCCGGTTGCGACCTGCGGCGCCATCAGGGCCTTCGAGACCTTGATCGATCCGCATGACGGACATTCGACAAAGCCCCTTTTGACCTGTGTTTCATAGTCCTCGTTGGAGCGGAACCAAGCCTCGAAATCGTGGCCCTTGTCGCAATGCAGAGTGAACTTCATTGTGCAGCCTCGTTGATCTTGTTCTCGTGCACATAGGACCGCGCATTTTGCAGGTTCGGTATCCTGGCGCGCGCCGCAGCCGGGGCGGACAGGTCGATGTCGGCGACGATGATGCCCGGCTCGTCATCGTCCTTTTCGGCGATGATCGCGCCCCATGGGTCAACAACCAGTGAATGGCCGTAGGTCTCGCGTCCGTCTTCATGAAGCCCGCCCTGCGCCGCAGCGATCACGAAAGCGCCGTTCTCGATCGCGCGGGAGCGCAGCAGGACATGCCAATGGGCTTGGCCGGTCTGGCGGGTGAAGGCGGCCGGTGCCGTCAGGATGGCACCGCCGGCCAGCGCCTGATCGCGGAAGAGATGGGGGAAGCGCAGATCGTAGCAGATCGCCAGGCCAAGCGTCGTGTCATCCATCTTGCGTGTAACGAGCATGTCGCCCGGCGCGTAGATCGCCGATTCACGCCAGCTTTCGCCATTTTCGAGATCGACGTCGAACATGTGGATCTTGTCGTAGGTCGCCGCGCGCGTGCCGTCCGGCGCGAAGAGCGCCGCGCGATTGGCCACCTTGCCGTCCTCGCGCAGGATCGGCGTCGAGCCCACATGCAGCCAGATATCGTGTTCCTTTGCCTGCCGGGCCGCGGCCGCGAACACCCGATCATCGCTTTCGGGCCGGACCGCCCGCATCAACGCTGCCCGGTCCTTCTGGACGAGGCCGGTCATTTCTGGCGTCTGGACATAGCGCGCATTGGCGCCGGCCGCTTCGGCGACCAGCCTTTGGAAATCTTCGGCGTTGCGGTCCGGATCGGTGCCCGACCGCATCTGGATGCAGGCGACGCGCATGGCTGTCAGGCGGCCAGAAGCGCGTCGAGCTTGCCGGCGCGCTCCATGGCCATCAGGTCGTCGCAACCACCCACATGGGTGTCGCCGACGAAAATCTGCGGGAAGGTTGCGCGGCCATTGGCCTTCTGCACCATTTCGCGTTTCAGCCCGGGATTGAAGCTGGCGTCATGCTCGACATAGGCAACGCCCTTTTTGTCGAGCAGCCGCTTGGCCGCGGTGCAAAAGCCGCACAATTGCCGTGTGTAGATGGTCACGTTCGCCATGATGTCATTTCCGAAGCGGACTTGGGTCTGGCGGCCATATAGGCCGCGCGGCCCTCAAGTGAAAGCCTTGCGGCTCAGTGGCGGCTTGTGGCCGGATCGCGCCGGCCCGGGACGACCCGTGAAAATGTCAGCACCGTCACCGCCGTTGCGCCCGCCTTTTTCAGTGTTTTTGCCGCCGAATCGATGGTCGCGCCGGTTGTCAGAACATCGTCGATCAGCAATACGCGCCGGCCGGCCACCGCGATCTCCTGGCTTGCCGGCACCGAAAACACGCCGCGCACATTGACCTGGCGCTGGTTGGCCGTCAGGCCGACCTGCGGTCGTGTGCGCTTTTTGCGCGTGAGTGCGCCGGCGGCCATGGGCAGATCGCTGCCGGCAGCCAGGGCGCGCGCCAGTTCGGCGGCCTGGTTGAAGCGGCGGCGCCAGAAGCGGACGCGATGCAGCGGCACCGGGACGATCACCTCGGCCTCGGCGATCAACTCAGCGCCGGCGCGCGCCATGAAGCGGGCCATCCATGGTGCCAAGTCGGTCCGGTCGCCATATTTGAGGCGCGTGACCAACTGCCGGGCGACACCCGAATGCACGCAGGCTGCCCTCGCTTTGTCATAAAGGGGTGGGTTGGCCAGCACATCCGCGCTGACCATCCGGCCCCCGAAATCATGTGTGAACGGGGCACCGCTGACGGCACAAAGCGGCTGTTCGATAAAGGCGATACCGGACCAGCAATCGGCGCACAATGTTCCGTGCCGTGCGACATGCCGGCCGCAAGAAAGGCAGGCGTCGGGGAACAGCACGGCCCCGGTTGCGCGTCCGGCCTTTATCGCCCATTGACGGAACCGGCCCATCGCATCGCCCGTTGGTGAAAGGTATCGGTCGCCCATGCGCGCCATTATCGACGAAAAGCAACGTACCGCCAACCGCATGCGCGCGGCCCGGCTCGATGTCGCTGGTGCCGATTTCCTCTTGGTGCACGCCCTTGAAGACCTTGTCGACCGGATTGCGATGACGGCGCGGACGTTCGACCGGGTGTTGGCGATCGGGCCGCATGCGGCGCGGGTGGCCCATGCCTTGTCCGCGATCGATAAAACCGGGCTTGTCGACGCGGTTGCATTCGATGCCGGTGACACGCTGAATGCACCGGAGACGAGCGCGGATCTGGCCATCTCCATGCTCGATCTTCACGAGGTGAACGACGTGCCGGGCGCGCTGGTGCAAATCCGGCGGGCCTTGCGCCCGGACGGCCTTATGCTCGCCTGTGTGCCGTCGAGCGGGACACTGGCCGAGTTGCGTGACAGCTTGACCGGGGCGGAGATGATGGTCGCCGGCGGCGCGGCGCCGCGCATCCTGCCGTTCATGGATGTGCGCGATGCCGGGGGGTTGCTGCAAAGGGCGGGGTTTGCGATGCCGGTCGCCGACCATGACTCGGTCACGGTGCGGTATGATACCGCATTCGACCTGATGCGCGATCTGCGGGCTATGGGGGCGACCAATTCGCTGATCGCCCGCCCCAGGCATTTCACGCGGCGGGCGTTGCTCCTCGAAACAGCGCGCCTTTATGCGGAGCGGCATGCCGATTCCGATGGTCGCGTCCGCGCAACGTTTTCGTTTGTTTGGATGTCCGGCTGGGCGCCAGATGCAAGCCAGCCGCAACCGCTCAAGCCGGGAAGTGCGACCCGTTCACTGGCCGAGGCGCTCCGGCCCAAGCGATCTAGTTGAGTGCCGCGCCGATCCGGCCATTGTTGGTGTCGTAGAGATTGTCGAGGCTGGTGCCGGTCGCGGTCATGCCGACGATCACGCCGACGGCGATCAGCGCGGCGATGAGCCCATATTCGATGGCGGTCGAGCCGCGCTCGTCTTTGAGGAACCTACTGAACATGACAATCACCTCTCACGCCGGCAGACTAGCGCGCCAAGGTTAACGCGCCGTTTGGCGGCAGCGCTGAGGCCGAGTGTTTACGAGGCGTGGTTAAACGGGGATTGACGAAGGTGCTGCAAATTACCGCGAGCAGTCGCCGGACCGGATTCCATTGGCATGGATGATGCAGACGGCGTTTGGCGAATTCTGCAGGACGCTGCGGCGCATCGTGTAGGTCGAGCGCTGTTGCCGGGTCGAGGCGGTCGTCATGAAATCGATGCCCGGTTGTGAGCGGTCCGCCGCCAGGCGGGCACTTGAGTTTTGCAGGTAGGGGGCCGCGAACATGCCGACCGCGACCGCCAGTACGCCGAACAGCAGTGTCGCCCGCAACAGGTTGTTGCCCCAATCAAGGGTGGCCGACTGTTTCGGCTCGATCGGCGCATACCATTGATTGTCGTCGTGCATGACCAAACCCTGACTGGCGGCCGGACGAACAATGTCCCTTTTTCCGCCGCGCACGGGTCAAATTCGCACGATCCCATAAACGATTGATTAACGCTGAATCGCCCCGGTGCGGGCCGCGCCCGGGCTTTGGCCTCAAAGAAGGTCCTGCAGCACGGGAACGAGCGGAGCGTCAGCGTCGGGCATCGGATAGTTGCGCAACTCGCGGGCGCGCACCCATTTCAACGTCTGGCCTTCGCGCGATGCCGGTATGCCGTCAAACTTGCGGCAGATGTAGAGCGGCATCAGCAGATGAAAATCGGCATAGGCGTGGCTGGCAAATGTCAGCGGTGCCAGACAAGCGGCCTCCGTCCGCACGGCCAGTTCCTCCTCAAGCTCGCGGATGAGCGCCTGTTCCGGCGTTTCTCCGGGCTCGAACTTGCCGCCGGGAAACTCCCACAGACCGGCCATCGCCTTGCCGGCCGGGCGCTGCGCCAGAAGGATGCGGTTTTCGCGATCAACAAGCGCGCAGGCGGCGACAAGGACCAATGGCCTGGGAGCGTTCACCGGTCAGTCGCCCCGCATGCGGTAGACATATCGGTAAACCTCCTCGAAGCCGAGCCTGCCATAGAGCCCGTTGGCGGAGGTGTTGGCGGCTTCGACCTGGAGCCAGCCGGTTGTCGCGCCCTGGGCGGCCGCCCAGCGCAGGGCGGCGCGAACGATCGAACGGCCATAACCCCTGTTGCGCAACCCTTGACGCACGCTGATCTCGAACAGTCCGGCCATTTCGTTGTCGTGGACACAAAGGGCCGTTGCAGCCGGACCCGCGTCATCTTCGACAAGGAACATGCCGAACGGCGGGCGGATGCTCTCGAGCAGTTCCGTCAGGCCCGGCTTGTTGACCCGTTCGTCGGCGTTCAGCGTGATCGCCGCGTCGACGAAACGGCCGATGTCGCGCACCGGCAGCAGTTCGTAGCCGCCTTCAAGGTCCATCTGGGCGAGTTGCGCGGCAAGAACACGTGTCTCGTCAGCTCGTGTCCAGCCGATCGCATTCAAATGCTCTTGCAGTTCGGCGGGCGCCAGCGGCGACATGCGGAAGACAATGGGCCGTTCATAGGCCCTGAAGCGCTGTTCGATGCGGGCGATGCGCCGTTCGATCTCGCGATTGTCGGCCGGATCGAGCGGATTGACGGAGTTGAGGCGTCGCGAAGGATGGCTTGCCGTCAGACGGACCGCCCAACTGCCGTCATAGTGGACCGATGCTGCGGGCCATGCGCGGAACCCGACCGCTTCCATCCGCCTGACCATCGACAATTTCGGCATCGGTCGTTCAATCCTAGCTTCTGTAGTCGCCATTGATGGCGACATAATCCTTGGTCAGATCGCAGCCCCAGGCGGTGAAGCGACCTTCGCCCAGGCCGATATCGACACCGATGGTGATTTCGTCACGCTGCATATAGCGGCTCATGGCATCCTCATCATAGCCGGGCGCACGTTCGCCGTCGCGTGCGGCAAACAGGTCTCCGAACCGGATATCCAGCCGGTCGCGGTCGGCCGGTTCGCCCGCCTTGCCCACGGCCATGACAATGCGTCCCCAGTTCGCGTCGCCGCCGGCCAGCGCCGTCTTGACGAGCGGCGAGTTGGCGATGGCGAGCGCGATCGTCCGGGCCGAACCATCCGATTGCGCGCCCGTGACCTCGACCCGCATCAGCCGGCTCGCCCCCTCGCCGTCACGGACGATCTGGAGCGCCAGGTCCTCCATCAGGTCTTTGAATGCGATCTCGAATGCCGCAAGGCGGGGATCGTCGGCTGTCTCGATGGGGGCGATATCGGCCGCGCCGGCGGCAAATGCCAGAACGGTGTCCGATGTCGATGTGTCGCTGTCGACCGTGATCGCATTGAAGGTCGCATCGACATGCCGGCCCAGAAGCGTCTGCAAGACCACGGCGGAGACGGGCGCGTCGGTGACGACATAGGCGAGCATCGTCGCCATGTCCGGCGCAATCATGCCCGACCCTTTGGCGATGCCGTTCAGCGTGATGGTGACGCCATCGATCTCCACCGTTCGCGTGGCGAGCTTGGGAAACGTGTCGGTCGTCATGATCGCCCGCGCGGCATCTTCCCACCGATCCGGGCCGGCGTCGTGCACCAGTTGTTGCAACACAC
The DNA here is from genome assembly GCA_017642895.1 of Roseitalea sp. GTDB lineage: Bacteria > Pseudomonadota > Alphaproteobacteria > Rhizobiales > Rhizobiaceae > Roseitalea. The sequence continues at coordinate 25,987 of JAEPON010000021.1, read as the reverse complement.
CGTCAAACCGTTCCGCCGCGAGCGGTTCGCCGATCACGCCGGTCGATGACAGGAAGACCTCCGACACCGGACATTGGGCAGCGGTCGCAGCCATGTGCGCGGTCAGGGCCGTGGCGTCAGCGCCTCTCTTGCCGGTAAAGGCATTGGCGTTGCCCGAATTGACGACAAGGATGCGCGCCTTGCCGCCCAGCAGATTGGCGCGGCACCAGTCCACCGGCGCGGACGGACAGTGCGAGCGGGTCAGAACGCCGGCAATGGCTGCCGGCCGGTCGAACATCATCGCCATCAGATCGGTTCGACCGGCATATTTGATGCCGGCCGCCGCCGCCCCGATCCGCACGCCGTCGATCGGCGGCAAAACGGCCAGCGCCTTGGGCGCGAGCGGCGATGTCTTCATTTGCATGTGTGCTGCGCCCAGCGGTTATTCGGCGGGCTGTTCGCCGGCGTTCACGCCGGCGCTGATCGCCGCGTCGTAGGCGGTTTTCAGCTCGGGATCGGTGATCTCGATGGCTGCCTCGGCGCGCAAGGCAGTCAAAAGCTCGAAATAGCGCTCCCGCAGCAGGACCGAGCGGACCTGCGCCTCGACCTGCTCGAAGGGCGGCGGCTGGACCGGCCGGCGGTCTTCCAGCTTGATGACATGCCAGCCGAACTGCGTTTCGACCGGTTCGGCGGTGACGCCGCCCGGTTCGAGGGCAAACGCGGCTTCCTCGAAGGCCGGCACCATGCGCCCGCGCGTGAAATAGCCCAGATCGCCGCCGCTGGGGCCTGACGGACCGGTCGACTTTTCCGCGGCCAGTTCGGCAAAATCAGCTCCGCCGTCCAGGTCGGCGATCACGGCGCGCGCCTCTTCCTCGGTCTCCACGAGTATGTGGCGGGCACGCACCTCGTTTTCCGGCGGTGTGGCGGCGATCTCGGCGTCATAGCGGCTGCGAACGTCGGCCTCGCTGATCGTCTCGACGACCTGATCGCGGAAATAGCTGTTGTGCAGCGCCCGTGACCGCAAGAAATCGAGCCTCTGGGTGAAGGCTTCGGTATCTGCGACCCCTTCGCTCTCGGCCTTGCCGGCCAGAAGCTCGATGTCGATCAGCGCCATCATGGCAGCGAAGCGTTGCTGGTCCGGCGGGACCTGACCGAGCTGGTCTTCAAGATCGCCGATGGCGAATTCGATGTCGCGATTGGTGACTTCGCGGCCGTCGATCGTGCCGATCACCGCATCGGGATCGGGCGCCTGCGCCTCCTGCGACAGTGCGCTACCAACCAACACCGCCGACAGCAAGGTGGCCATGCCTGTGGCAAGAAGGGGACGAACGCGTTTGACACGGTAAGACATCATGAAACACCTTGTTGCGAGGGCGGTTGTGCCGTTCGGATCGAGGACCTGCCGGGTGGCCGAACGGTGAACGGAAGCGTGTCCGGCGGCGGCGTTGACAAGCATTTGTGCCACTCTTATCTGTCCACCCAACCGGCGTCCACCATGCAGTTGCCCTGTTTTTCGGGTTGGGGGGTGCCGCGGCCCGCGCGGACGCGGGCAACAGAATTTCAGGGCCGCTGAACCGTTCTTACGAAAGGGCCGCCATTCATGGTCAGTCTCGGGGGCATTGCCCGCACACTCTTCGGATCCGCCAATGACCGGCGCATCAAGTCCGAGCGGCCGCGTGTCGCCGCCATCAACGCGCTCGAAGCACAGATGGAAGCGCTGAGCGACGAGGAATTGCGCGGCAAGACGGAAGCCTTCCGGGAACGCGTCAAGGGCGGTGAAAGCCTCGATGATCTTCTGGTGGAAGCCTTTGCCGTCGTGCGCGAAGGGTCCAAGCGGGCGCTCGGCATGCGCCCGTTCGACGTTCAGCTCATCGGTGGCATGGTCCTGCATGAAGGCTCGATCGCCGAGATGCGCACCGGCGAGGGCAAGACGCTGGTCGCCACGCTGCCGGTTTACCTCAACGCGCTGTCGGGCAAGGGCGTGCATGTCGTCACGGTGAACGACTATCTGGCCGGGCGCGATGCCGAATGGATGGGCCGGCTCTACCAGTTCCTGGGGCTGACAGTGGGCGTGATCGTCCATGGCATGGACGATGCCCAGCGCCAGGCGGCATACAAGTGCGATGTCACCTACGGCACCAACAACGAGCTGGGCTTCGACTATCTGCGCGACAACATGAAATATGAGCGCGCGCAGATGGTGCAGCGCAGTCACAATTTCGCGATTGTCGATGAAGTGGATTCGATCCTGATCGACGAGGCGCGCACGCCGCTGATCATTTCCGGTCCGCTCGAAGACCGCTCAGAACTCTATGTCCAGATCGACCAGTTCATTCCCGGCCTTGTCGCCGAGGATTACGAGATCGACGAGAAGCAGCGCTCGGCGACCTTCACCGAGGAAGGCACCGAAAGGGTGGAGCGCATGCTCGCCGAAGCCGGCCTTTTGAAGGGCGAGAACCTCTACGATGTCGAGAACGTCTCGATCGTCCACCATCTCAACAATGCGCTGAAGGCCCATAAGCTGTTCCAGCGCGACAAGGATTACATCATCAAGGGCGATGATCTTGTGATCATCGATGAGTTCACCGGTCGCCAGATGCCGGGCCGGCGCTTCTCCGAGGGTCTGCACCAGGCGCTGGAAGCCAAGGAAAAGGTGACCATCCAGCCCGAGAACCAGACGCTCGCCTCGGTGACGTTCCAGAACTATTTCCGCATGTATGACAAGCTGGCCGGCATGACGGGTACGGCGGCGACGGAAGCCGAGGAGTTCGGCAACATTTATGGTCTCGGCGTGGTCGAGATCCCGACCAATCTGCCGGTCAAGCGCGTCGACGAGGATGACGAGGTCTACCGCACGGTCGAGGAAAAATATGACGCGGTGGTGATCGACATCATCGATGCGCAGCAGCGCAAGCAGCCGGTGCTCGTCGGCACCACTTCGATCGAGAAGTCGGAAATGCTGGCCCGCATGCTGGGCGACAAGAAGTTCCTCAAGGCGCTGCGCGAGCGGCTGCAGGGACGGCTCGACGCGCTCAAGGAAGGCAAGGAACCCGAACTGCGCCAATGGCTCGAAGAAGGGCTGGCGCATGTCGACCGGGCGGTCAAGGATGGCGGTGTAACGCACGAAGTGCTCAATGCGCGCCAGCATGAGCGCGAGGCGTTCATCGTCGCCCAGGCCGGTGTGCCCGGCGCGGTCACGATCGCCACCAACATGGCCGGCCGCGGCACCGACATCAAGCTGGGCGGCAATGCCGAGATGCGCATCGCCCAGGAGCTGGGCGACATGGCCGAAGGTGCCGAGCGGGACACCAAGGAAAAGGCGATCGAGGCCGAGGTCGAAAAGCTGAAACAGGAGGCGCTGGACGCCGGCGGTCTTTACGTTCTGGCGACCGAGCGCCACGAAAGCCGGCGCATTGACAACCAGTTGCGCGGCCGATCCGGCCGTCAGGGCGATCCGGGCCGCTCGAAATTCTATTTGTCGCTGGCCGACGATCTGATGCGCATCTTCGGATCGGATCGGATGGACGGCATGCTGCAGAAGCTGGGCCTGAAGGAAGGCGAGGCGATCGTCCATCCGTGGATCAACAAGGCGCTGGAAAAGGCGCAGAAGAAGGTCGAGGCGCGCAATTTCGACATCCGCAAGAACCTTCTGAAGTTCGACGATGTGATGAACGACCAGCGGACCGTCGTCTTCGAGCAGAGGCTCGAACTGATGGACGGCGTCAATGTTGCCGAAACGGTCACCGAAATGCGCCATGAGGTCATCGAGACCATGGTGGCCGATCATATTCCCGAGAAGGCCTATGCCGAACAGTGGGATGTGGCGGGCTTGAAGGAAGAGGTGACCAAGTCGCTCAATCTCGAGCTTCCGGTTGGCGAGTGGGCGGCCGAAGAGGGTATCGCCGAGGACGATATTCTCGAGCGGCTGCGTGAAGCGGGCGACACGGCGGCGGCGGAGCGGGCGGCGCGGTTCGGCCCGGATGTCACGGCCTATGTCGAAAAGTCGATCATCCTGCAGACGCTCGACCATCTTTGGCGCGAGCATCTGGTCAATCTCGATCATCTGCGTTCGGTCATCGGCTTCCGCGGCTATGGCCAGCGCGATCCGCTGCAGGAGTACAAGTCAGAGGCGTTCGAGCTGTTCCAGTCGATGCTGGCCAATCTGCGCAAGGTCGTTACCGCACAATTAATGCGCGTCGAGATCGTCCAGGAAGCGGCACAGGCGCCCGAGCCGGAAGCCCCGCCCATGCAGGCGCAGCATGCCGACCCTGTCACCGGTGAGAACGAGATGGCGGACAGTGGCGCGGCCCGCACCGCCGCGGGCATTATCGCGGCGGCAACCGGCCAGGTCGCTCCCGAACAGCGCAATCCCGACGATCCCAGCACTTGGGGCAAGGTCGGCCGCAACGAGGCCTGCCCTTGCGGCTCGGGCAAAAAGTTCAAGCACTGCCACGGCGCGTTCGTTTGATCGTTGCGCCGTTTCCGGCGCACGACTGACCCAATGCGCCGTCTTGCAGGCGCCGAATTTGCCTTCCGTCGCGGAAGGTGAAGCAACGAACCGGCGAACCAATTCTTAAGCCCGGTCGGCTAACCATCACCGCAGACGAATGAGCGGAGCCACCGGATTTTGCGTTTTTCCGCCGCCCACACCATCGAGCAGGTGTTCCCCGAGGCCCTGAGCCGCCGGGCGCGGCCGTTTGCCGATATCGTCGATCGCATCGTCGCAGGCGCCGATGAAGCCAGCCAGGCCCAGCGCATGACGCTGGTCGCATTCGCAATCCGCGTGGCAAGCGCGGCCATCGCCTTTTTGTCCCAGGTGGCCCTGGCCCGTCTGATGGGCGTCTTCGAATATGGCGTCTTCGTCATGGTCTGGGTGTCGATGATCATCATCGGGAACCTGTCTTGTTTCGGCTTCCACACGGCGATCGTGCGTTTCCTGCCGCAATATCGCGAGCGCGGCGATCTGGACCATCTGCGCGGCCTTTTGCTGTCCGGCCGGTTGTTCGTGCTCGCAACATCGACGGTGATGGCCGCACTTGCGGTCGCCGCGGCGCATTTCGGGGCGGCCTTGTTCCAGTCCTACTATGTCGTGCCGTTCATGATCGGCGCGCTGGCGTTGCCGATGATCGCGCTCGGCGACACGCTCGATGGCACCGCGCGTGCCAATGGCTGGCCGATCCGGGCACTGGCGCCGACCTACATATTGCGCCCGCTCTTGATCCTGGCGCTTCTCGTTGGGGCATGGGCGCTCGGCTATGCGATCAACGGCGTGACGGCGCTGATCTGTGCCGTGCTGGCCGCCTATCTGACGACTGTTGGCCAACTGGTCCTGGTGACAGTCTCGCTCGACCGCCATTTCCCCGCCGGCCCGCGTCGCACGCAACTGCCGATGTGGATCGCCGTGGCCCTGCCGATCTTCCTTGTCGAGGGATTTTTCTTCCTGCTGGTCAATGCCGATGTGCTGATGGTCGGCGCCCTGATGCGCCCGGATGATGTGGCCGTCTATTTTGCGACGGTCAAAACGCTGGCGCTCGTCCACTTCGTCTATTTTGCGGTCAAGGCCGGTGTCGCGCACCGGTTCGCGGCACGCATTGACGACAGCGACAAGTCGGCCCTGCATGACCTCGCCCGCCGTTCGGTGAGCTGGACCTTCTGGCCGTCGCTTGCCATGGCCGGTGTGATCCTGCTCATCGGCCCGCTTCTGCTGGCGCTCTTCGGTTCGGATTTCGGCCGCGGCTATCCGCTTTTGTTCATCCTGTCGGCCGGTGTCGTGCTGCGCGCGGCGATTGGCCCGGCCGAGAGCCTTTTGACCATGTCGGGCAACCAGAATGCATGCGCCGGCGTTTTCGGTGCCGTGCTCGCGCTCAACGTGACGCTCAACGCACTGCTGATCCCCGTCTACGGGCTCTATGGCGCCGCGCTTGCCACGATGATCGCCACAATCGCCGAGACGTTTGCCCTTTATCAACTGGTTCGGTGGCGTATTGGCGTGCGCATGTTCGTGTTCATGCCACACGCGAAAACGGATCGTTAGGCCATGTCCGCACTGCCGGTGATCGAAGAAGATGTCGCCGAGGGCGCCCCGCCGATCATGCCGGGCTCGGTTGTGCCGCCCGATGGCAGCCCTCCGTTGCCGGAAAGCCGGCTGACCAAGGGAAACCGCAAGTTCGCCGTTTATCCGGCCGGTGCCGGCTTTGACATTTTCGACGATATCGACCCGGTGACCAACTATACGGTCGAGCCCAACATCTTCTTTTCGCCGCGCTTTTGCGTACCGGCGATGCCGCGCCTGGATGACCGCAAGGTCTTCATGATGGTTCTGCAGGACCGCGACGAGGCGGCTGCGAACACGCGCCTTTTGATGCCCTACACGATCGAAAAGCCGGGCTTCCGGATCGGCCCCGACCTGATCCGCGCCTGGGCCAATCCGTTCGGCCCCTATGGCGTGCCTTTGGTCGAGCGGCGCGAAAGCGGCCAGATCATCGACGATCTTCTGCAAACGCTGGCGCTGCCTTCCCTGCCGCTGCCCAAGGTTCTGGCCCTTCCGGATGTGTTCGCGGACAGCCCCGTCGTCTCGCTGTTCCGGTCAATCGCGCTGTCCTACGGCCTGCCGGTGGCGACCACGACGCCGTTGCGCCGCCCCGTGCTCGATGCCACGCAGGATGCCGACACCTATCTGGCCAATTCCATCAGCAGTCATCACCGGCGCAATCTGGGCCGACTGTGGCGGCGGCTCGACCGGCAGGGCGGTCTGAGCTACCAGATCGCGCGCGCGCCGGAAGCGGTGCGCATCGCCATGGAAGAGTTCCTGTTGCTTGAAAATGCCGGCTGGAAGGGCCGGCACCGGTCTTCGCTGGCGGCCGACCGCTACCGTGCCGCGTTCGCGCGCGAGGCGGTCAATGCGCTGGCCTCGCGCGACAAGTGCCGTATCCACGAGTTGCGGCTTGGCGAGCGGATCATCGCCTCGCTGATCGTCTTCGTCGATGCCGGCCGGGCGTGGACCTGGAAGACGACGTTCGATGAGACGCTGTCGGCATCATCGCCCGGCATGCTGCTGATGTGGCGGGCCACCGAAGCGCTTCTCGATGATCCCAACATTGTGAGCGCCGACAGTTGCGCACCGCCCGACCACCCGGTGATGAGCCGCCTCTGGCAGGAAAGACGCGAGCTTGTGACGCTGGTGATCGGATTGGAGCAGGGGCGCGATCGCGAAGTGCGCCAGGCGGCCGCGCAAATCGAACTCTACAAGTCCACGCGCACGACCGCGCGGCATGTGCGCCAGCGGCTTAACGCGCTTCTGGCGCGCCGCTAACGGCGTTCACCGGCCGCGAAAATGTCGACGGATCACCTTGCCGGATTCGGTGAGCGGTATGTCATCGACGAACGTGATCTCTCGCGGATATTCGTGCGCCGACAGCCGGGTCTTGACGAAGGCGGCGATCGCCTGCTTGCGCGTTTCGTCCCCGGTCACACCCGCGCGGAGCTTGATGAAGGCGGCGACAATCTCGGTGCGCACGGGATCGGGCTTGCCGATGACCGCGGCCATTTCGACATCGGGATGGGCGGCGAGGCAATCCTCGATCTCCGACGGGCCGATCCTGTAGCCGGACGATGTGATCACATCATCCATCCGGCCGATGAAGTGGAAATAGCCATCCTCATCCATTCGGCCTGAATCGCCGGTCAGAAGCCAACCGTCTTGGTATTTGGCCCGTGTCGCCTCTTCATCGTTCCAATAGCCGAGGAACTGGACGGGATCGGGCGCGCGGACGGCGACTTCGCCGGCCTCGCCCGCGTCAGCGAGGCCGCCGTCGGGGCGCAGGATCGCGACTTCATGGCCGGGGACCGGCTTGCCCATGGCGCCGGGCCGGTCGATGCCGAGTGTCGCGCAATTGGCCAGCATCGCATTGCATTCGGTCTGGCCGTAAAACTCGTTGACCGGCACGCCGAACACGTCCCTTGCACGCTGATGGGTCTGGCGGCCGAGCGCTTCGCCGGCGGTGCCGATGACCCGCAGGGACAGCCCTTCAGTCGGGGCATCGCCGCCGGCCAGCATCATACGCAATGCCGTCGGCGGCAGAAAGACATTGGTCACCGCGCATCGAGCCATCACGTCCAGCGCCCAGCCCGGCTCGAATTTCGGCGCGCGGGCCGCGACGACGGGGACGCCGTGATAGAGGGCGGGCAGAAGCGCGTTGAGCAATCCGCCCGCCCAGGCCCAGTCGGACGGCGTCCAGAAGATGTCGCCCGGCTGCGGCATGAAGTTCTGCGCCATTTCGATGCCCGGCAAATGGCCGAGCAGAACGCGGTGGCCGTGCAGCGTGCCCTTGGGCTGACCGGTCGTGCCCGACGTGAACAGCATCATCGCCGGGTCGTCGGGCGCGGTCTCGACCGGTTCAAAATCCCGACCGCCCAACGCGATCAGCGCCTCAAGGCTTGAAGCATCGGCCAGTGGCGCGCCGGCTTCGGCGACGAGCGCCAGATCATCGAGCGCGCCGGCTTTGCTAGCCCGGGCGATGCCCTTTCCGAATGCGATGAACGCGCGAGCGCCCGATGCCTTCAATCGATAGGCGATGGCGTCGGGGCCGAACTGGGTTGCCAGCGGCACCGCAATGGCGCCCAGCTTGTAGGTGGCCAGATGGGCGATTGCGGCATCAGCCGATTGCGGCACCATGATCGCAATCCGGTCGCCGCGCCCGATCCCGCGTGCGGCGAGCGCCGATGCGAGACGTGTCGAGCGCTGCGCCAGATCGCCGAAACCGGTGTCGGTCCGTTGCCCGTTGATGAATTCGATGATGGCCGGTTTGGCGGGTTGCATGCGCGCGACCGCGTCCGAACAGGCGGTGCCGATGTTGAACCGCGCCGGCAGGTCCCAGGCAAAGCGGGCGCGCAGATCACCGAGGTTTTTCGGATTGGCGGGAAGCATGGCCGCCTTTCAGGAATTCGATGGTGCCCCCTTCCGGGGTCGAACCGGAACTCCCGAAGGAACCGGATTTTGAATCCGGCGCGTCTACCAATTCCGCCAAAGGGGCTGACCGTCAGGTCGACAGAACCTCTATTGGCGCTGCCCCGATCCGTCAAGCCGGCCAGGCCGTGGGCATTTAGGCAATCTTTGGGGTTTGTCGCTATCCGATCTCTGCTAAGAGCGCGCAACCGCATCGGACACGCACAGCCATGACCCAGACACTGACGGCAGACGCCGCAACGCCGCGCGGCGCGCTGGCCAAGATCGAGCATATCCTGCGCGCGCAGAAGGGCGACGATGCGTCCGCCGAGATCACGCTGGGCGATCTGAGCGACGCGATGGAGGAGCGCGCGTTCGGCCTTTTGATCCTCATCCTGGCGCTGCCCTGCTGCCTGCCGTTCGTCTATCTCCTGCCGCAGCTCGTGGCGCTGCCGATGGTGGTCCTGGCATGGCAGATGGCAATGGGGCGGCGCGCGCCCTGGTTGCCGGAAACCCTGCGCAAGCGACGCCTTCCGATCGACGGGCTGCTCGACGTCGTCGACCGGACGCGGCGCTATGGCGGCGGCTTCGTCGAACGGCTGGCCCATCCGCGTCTTGTCGGCTTGACGGGCGATCGCGGAACGCGTGTGATCGGGGCGCTGCTGGTCGTGCCGTGCCTGTCGATCCTGGTGCCGCTGCCGCTGACCAACACGGTGCCCGGTTTCGGCGTTTCGCTGGTTGCGGTCGGGCTGATCGAACGTGACGGGCTGTTCGTCATCGCCGGTCTCCTGGTCGGGCTGGCCTGGGTGTTGCTGCTGGCGATCGGCGGCCCGGCGCTCATCTATTTCCTGGTCGAGCGTTTCTTCGCCTGATACCACGCCGCCGCCATAATCGGACCGGACACACGCTTCATGGATATCGCTTCACCCGGACGCTCTTTGTTCCTCGGCGCGCTGGCGCTGGCCGTTGCAATGGCACTTGTCGTCGGGACCGCGCTTGCCTTCGAGCATCTTGGCGGCTTCATCCCCTGTGCTTTGTGTCTCGAGCAGCGCACGCCCTACTATGCCGGCGTTCCGGTGGCACTGTTTGGCGCACTGGCGGCGGTGCTCAACTGGCCATCGCTCCTGACGCGCGGTGCTTTGGTCCTGGCCGGCCTCTTGATGCTCTACGGGCTTTATCTGGGCGTCTATCATGCCGGCGTCGAATGGGCCTTCTGGCCGGGGCCGGCCGATTGCGCGACCTCGGCGACATCGGGCCTTGCGACCGATGCCGGCAGCCTTCTGGCGGATCTGGATGCGGTGACGCCGCCGGCCTGCGACGCGGCGGCCGGCCGGTTTCTGGGCCTGTCCTTTGCGGGATGGAACGTGATCGCCAGCCTTGGTCTGGCGGCTGCGGCGTTTTTCCTGGCGACACGCCCGGCGCGCTGACACCCGGTCGGGCCTACGGTTCCAGCTCGACGTCCCAGTAAAGATAATCCATCCAGCTTTCGTGCAGATAGTTGGGTGGAAAGCTGCGGCCATTGTTGTGCAAATCATGCACGGTCGGCTGAAACGGCATCTGGTGCGGCTTCATGTCGGTGTTGTGCGGCATCCGGCCGCCCTTGCGCAGATTGCAGGACGAGCAGGCGGTGACGATATTTTCCCAGGTCGTCTGTCCGCCGAAGCGTCGCGGGATCAGGTGATCGAAGGTCAGATCCTCGAGCGAGCCGCAATATTGGCACTCGAACCGGTCGCGCAGAAAGACGTTGAAGCGGGTGAAGGCGGGATAGAGCGCCGGCTTGACGTACTGCTTGAGCGACACGACGCTCGGCAGGCGCATGGCGGCGGACGGCGAATGGACCTCATGGTCATATTCGGCGACGATGTTGACGCGGTCCAGAAAGACGGCCTTGATCGCGTCCTGCCACGACCAGATTGAAAGCGGGTAGTAACTCAGCGGACGGTAGTCTGCATTCAGCACCAGGGAGGGCAGGGCCTCCGGTGAAACCGCTACTGTCAAAACTGACCCCTTTCAGTTCTGTCCATTGCGCGCCTTATACTAGCCGCCCTGTGACAGGCTTGTGAAGCCGCGAACAATTCCCTCTGTCTATACGAAAGCGAAAAAATTTCAAAGGCTTGGTATGCCTGCGGCGTCATGGCAAGACGGCCCGGCCCGTCGTCTGGCCATACCAGGCCCACAAAAGGCGAGCGGCGACGCCGCGCCAGGGGCTCCATGATTCGGCCATGGCACGCAACGTCTTGTCGTCCGGCCGGTCGTCCAGCCCGTAGACTGCCGCCGCCGCCACTTGCAGGGCCAGATCACCGGCCGGAAAGATGTCGCGATGTCCGGCCGCGAACAGGAGGTAGACCTCGGCTGTCCAGGGGCCGATACCCTTGATTTCGGTCATCGCGGCGATCGCGGCTTCGGCTTCGATCATGCAAAGGCCGTCGAGATCGAGCGTGCCCGCGCCGATCGCCTCGCATATGGCAGACATTGCCCGTTGCTTGGGCCGCGACAGGCCGATCTCTTTCCACGCTGATTCGCCGGCCGCCATGAAATTGTCCGGTGTCAGCGGGTCGACCAGCCGGACCATTCTGCCGGTGATCGCATCGGCGCTCTGCCTGGAGACCTGCTGCGAGACGATGATCCCCGCAAGGCTGGAAAAACCCGGTGTGGTGCGCCGCAAGGGTACATGATCGACGTCGTCAACGAGCCGCGCGAGCGCGGTGTCGGTGCGCGCCAGATGGGTTAGCCCGGCAGCGATGTCGTCATGGGTCTCTATCGTTTGGCGCACGCTCATCGTGCCGGCAGGGTCCGCTGGTTTCGTTCGGCCCGAAGGTGTGCCACAGATGCGGACCGTTGGCACCCCAGAGCATGCCGGGAGCGATCGTGACGCCGGTCTTCCGCTTTGCGCCGAGCCCCAATGGCCTTTTGCATCTGGGCCATGCCTATTCGGCGCTTTTGAACTTCGACATGGCCCGCGCTGCGGGCGGTCGCTTCCTGCTGCGCATCGAGGACATCGACACAGCCCGCTGTATGCCCGCGCTTGAAGCGCGGATGCTCGAGGATCTCCGATGGCTGGGGCTGGAATGGGAGGAGCCGGTGCGGCGCCAGTCAGAGCATTTTGACGATTACCGGAGAGCGCTGGATGCGCTTGCCGATGCGGGCCTTGCCTACCGATCGGCGATGAGCCGGGGCGACATTCGCCGTTTCGTCGAGGCGCGCGAGGCCGAAGGCGCCATTTGGCCGCATGACCCCGACGGCGCGCCGCTGTTCCCGGGGCGCGACCATGAGGATGGTCCGGACGCGCGCAGCGCCTGGCGCCTCGATGTGGCCGCTGCGCTCGATCACTTGCGCAACACAGCCGATCTTGGCTGGATGGAACAGGGTGCGGGTCCGGACGGCGAGACCGGTTGGCAGGCCGCCGACCCGTCTGCCTGGGGCGATTTCGTTCTGGCGCGCCGGGACACGCCGACCAGCTATCACCTGTCCGTGGTCATCGATGATGCACAGCAAGGCATCACCCATGTGGTGCGCGGGCGCGATCTGTTCGCGGCCACATCGGCGCATGTCTTGCTGCAGGAACTTTTGGGGCTGCTGCGCCCGGCCTACCACCACCATGATCTGGTGATGGACGAAGATGGCGGACGCAAGCTGTCGAAAAGCCGTGGCGATACGGCACTCGCGGCCCTGCGCTCGGCTGGCGCAACACCGGCGGATATTCGCAGGATGGTCGGATTGCCACGGGACGGGTGAGTGTTCCGGTTGCCAGACGTCAAAAGCCGAAGCGGCGGAGCAGGCTTTTGACCACAGCCAACGCCGTCAGACTGATGAATGCGCCGCATACACCGCGAACCGCATCAGCGGTCATGGTGTCGAGCGGCAGACGGACGGCCGCGCCAAGATAAACCCCGATCAGCGAACCGGCGATCAGCACGAGCATGTTGCCGAAAACGCCGAAGCCGTCCTCCTGCAGGACACCGTCCATGGCCAGTCCGCCAAAAAAGCCGGCTGCACCGACGGCCAGCGCGGCAATCATCAATGTTGTTGTATCAAGGTCCGTCAGCATGACCGCACCCCACTCCTGTGGCGATGCAAGCGTGACCGACAGAAATTGACGCTTCGTCAATTGCGCGGCGCAAATACCGCCGGCGCGATTCAGACCGCGCTTACCAAACTCATCGGGCCGGCTGGCTGGCGGTGTTGCTTCTGGCGGGCATGACAATGGCGCGCGCGGCGCGATATCGCAGGATAGCCGCGTTGATCTCCGCACCCAGAATGAAGATCGCCGAAATGATGTAGAGGAAGACCAGCGCGATCATGATCGAGGCCAGGCCCGCATAGGTCGTCACATAGGTGGCAAAGCTTTCCAGATAAGCGGCGAACGCACCGGCGCCGATCAGCCAGGCCAAAATGGTCAGCGCAATGCCGGGGACCAGCGAAGCAAGGCTGCGCTTGCCGTCGGGCAGCCATTTGTGGACGACGAACAGGCCCGTGACCAGGACCGACAGCGCCACCACATAGCGCCAGAAACCGATCGAAAAGGACACGGTCTCGATGCCAGGCAGCCATTGTTCGGCCAGCCGGTAAGCGAGCGGTGCGAGAACGAGGAGGAAGCTGATCGCCATGAAGCCAATGGTGGCGATCACGACGAACAGGAAACTCTGAAGGCGCATGAAGGTGAAGGACCGTGTCTCGGTCACCCGATAGGCACGGTTGAGCGCGACCCGCAGCGCCTCGATGCCGTTCGACGCAAAGACCGCCGCGACGATGACCGAAATGGTCAGAAGGCCGCCGCGCTGCACTGTCAGAACGTTCTCGACCTCGCGGGCGATGGGCGCGGCGATCCGCTCGGGCCATGTGTCAAACACAAGATGCACCGCCACCTCGGCGAACCGGTCGGCGCCCAGAAAGGTGGCGAGCGTCGTTGCGAAGATGAGAAACGGGAAGATCGCAAGCAGCGTCGATAGGGCGACATGGCTGGCCAGCGCCCAGCCATCAGTCTCGTTGAAGTGGCCGATGGCATCGCGCAGGACGCGGCGCGTGATCAGAAACTGTCGCAGCATCGCCTTGCCGGTTTGAATTGCCCGCGCCCGCCGATTGTGCAAAGGCGCGAGGTTAAACTAAGCACTGGAATCATGACACGCAAACCCGCCATTATTGTCTCCGGATGCTCGTCGGGTATCGGCGCGCACTGCGCCCACCGGCTGCGCGCCGATGGCTGGCATGTCATCGCCACCGCACGCAAGCCGGCCGACCTCGATCGGTTGCAAGGCGAGGGTTTCGAGGCAGTCTATCTCGACTATTGCGAGCCGGATTCGATCGATGCCTGTTTCGCCTTTGCGATGGAAGCGACCGATGGCCGGCTCGATGCCTTATTCAACAATGGCGCCTATGCGCAGCCGGGCGCGGTCGAGGACGTGCCGGTGGACGCGCTGCGCGCCCAGTTCGAGGCCAATCTTTTCGGCTGGCATCATCTGAGCCGGCTCGCTGTGCCTGTCATGCGGCGACAGGGAGCGGGGCGGATCGTGCACAATTCGTCGGTGCTCGGCTTCGTGCCGGTGCCGCTGCGTGGTGCCTACACGGCCTCCAAGCATGCGCTCGAAGGGCTGATGCTGACCATGCGCCAGGAACTCTCCGGATCGGGCATTCATGTCAGTTTGATCGAGCCGGGGCCGGTGCCTTCACGCTTTGCCGCCAACACGCTGCCCTGGATCGAGCGGTTCATCGACGTTAACAGTTCGGTGCACGCCGAAGCCTATCGCGCGCGCCTTGAGCAGTTGCGCGCCGGCGGGACGCGAGACGATGGCGGCAGGGCGCTTGACTGGTGCTACCGGGCGCTGTCGTCGGCCTTGACCGATGCCCGTCCGCGTCCGCATTATCATGTGACGCCGCAGACGCGGTTTGCCGCATTGGGCAGGCGTATCGCGCCGGCCGATCTTCTCTATCGACTCCTGGCGCGGGGCGCCTAACTTCAATCCGAACCTCTCCAAACGGGAAAGCCCATGTCAGGTCCATTGTTCTATCTGGCGATCCTCGCCATGCTTGCCGTGTTCGCTGTGCTTCTGGCCGGCCTGCGCAACATGATGAAGCAGGGCGACGCCAACGTCTCCAACAAGCTGATGCAGTTGCGCGTGTTTTTGCAGTTCGTAGCGGTGGTGATCATCGTGCTGGTTGTCTATCTTGCCCGTCAGGGCAGCGGAGCGGGATAAGGGTCGATGGTCGTTCTGAACAAGATCTACACCAAGACCGGCGATGACGGCACGACCGCGCTCGGCACCGGCGAGCGGCGTCTGAAATATGACCTTCGGGTGAGCGCCTATGGCACGGTGGACGAGGCCAATGCCTGCATCGGCCTTGCGCGGCTGCACACCGGTGCCGACGCCGATCTCGACCGAATGCTGTCGCGCATCCAGAACGACATGTTCGATCTTGGCGCGGACCTTGCAACACCGGAGACCGAAGAAAAGCTCGACTATGAGCCGCTGCGCGTCACCGACGCTCAAGTGACGCGGATCGAAGCGGATATCGATGCGCTCAATGCCGGGCTTCAACCGCTGCGCTCGTTCGTGTTGCCCGGGGGCAGCGAGGCGGCGGCGGCATTGCACCTTGCGCGCACTGTGGCGCGCCGGGCCGAGCGGGACATGGTCGAACTGGCCGAGCAGCCCGGTGAGCACGTGAACCCGGTGGCGGTGCGCTACATGAACCGTGTCTCCGATTTCCTGTTCGTCGCCGCGCGCGTCGTCAACGACAATGGTGCGGGCGACGTGCTGTGGGTGCCGGGCAAGAACCGCTGACGGCGTCAGCGGTCAGACAAGGCGCTTTTCAAAGAAGAAGTCCGGATATGGATCGTCGTTGAAGCGGTCGATCTCCGTCCAGCCATTGCGGTTGTAGAGCTCATAGGCTTCGGGCAGCGCACGGTTGGTGTCCAGGCGCAGCGTGTCCATTGACAGGGCCCGGGCTTCGTCTTCGATGGCGGCCATCAGGCGCTTGCCGAGGCCGGTGCCGCGCGCGTCGGGCGCGACCCAGAGCCGCTTGACCTCGCCGAGTTTGCCGCCATTTCCTTTCAGTCCAACGCACCCGACGGGTAGGCCGTCGGACAGGGCCACGAGGAAGGCGCCGCGCGGCGGAACCATGTCCGAGGCGTCCGGATCGCAGGACAGCGCGACATCAAAGCCTTCCTCGAACCTGCGGGCGAGTTCGTCATAGTAGCGCGCAAGGCAGTAACGGGCAGCGGTGCTGGTCGGATCGACACGGTCGATGGTGACGGCGTGACGGTTCATCGCGGTCGCGATGAAATCCATCGCCGCCAGAATCGCGTCCGGGTCCGGGTGGGCGGACAGGAACCGGTCGGCAGCGGTGTCCGACAGCTCTTCATAGGCGTCGAATTCGGCGCGGCCGGCCGGCGTCAGTTCGGCGACGCGTCTGCGCCCGTCGTCGGGATGGGTGCGGGTTTCGATGAGCCCTTCATCTTCGAGACCGCGCAGCAGGCGGCTGGTCAGGCCCGAATCGAGCCCGAGATAGGCGCGGATATCGGCGATGTCGCACCGGCCCTGACCGATGGCGTTCAGGACCCGGGCCGAGCCGAGCGGACGGCCGCGGCCCAGAAAAGACTGGTCGAGCGCACCCACCTGGCGCGTGACGGCGCGGCTGAACCGGCGATAGCGGGAAATCGAGTCATGTTCCATTATATCTGACTTTAGTCAGATAAATATGGAGGTCAATGCCGGCCTGCTTTACGCCGCATTTGCCGATTGAATTGGCCGGCACGCTCGGCTCTAATGGCGCAAACAATCCCCGGAGCCCGATATCGATGTTTGTGCCGCTGCACGATGCCAACCGGCTCAAGCATATCAGGCTGCAATATGTGACGCTGGCGCTGATCGCCGCCAACATGCTGGTCTTTCTCGGCGTCAATCTGGCGGCGAGCGATGCCACCCTTTTTGCCACCGTTACCTCGCTTGGTTATACGCCCGCCGTGGTGAACGACTTTGCCGAACTGCCGCCGGAACTGGTCTGGATTCCCGAAGAAATGTCGCTTGTCAGCTATTCGTTCCTGCATGGCGATTTCTGGCATCTGGGCGGCAACATGCTGTTCCTGTGGGTCTTTGGCGACAATGTCGAGGACGCGATGGGCCATGTCCGGTTCCTGATCTTCTACATTCTTTGCGCGGTGGCCGGGGCGCTGGCGCACGGGCTGATGGACCCGTCGTCGGCAGCGCCGCTGATCGGCGCATCGGGCGCGGTTGCAGGCATTGTCGGCGCTTATCTGCTGCTGCATCCGCGCGTCCGCGTCTGGGTGCTTGTTTTGGGCCGCGTTCCTTTACCGTTGCCGGCCTGGATTCCTCTCGGGCTCTGGATCGCGTTCCAGTTCGCGATGATCGCCCTGATGGCCGACGATCAGGTGTCCTGGGCCGCCCATATTGGCGGCATCGTCGCGGGCATGGTGCTGGTGCTCGTCCTGCGGCGCCGGGGCGTGCCGTTGTTCGACCGGGAAATCCGCACGCCGCAGGCGGTGGAGGTTGCCTCAGCCCGTCCGCCAGCCCCGACACACGGACCCTGGGGCCGTGGATAATCGTATGCGTTTGCGGGAACAGCTTCTTTACGTTGACGTAAACGTCAATTTTCGATAGAGGCCGCAAATGTGCGGTTCGGCGCCGACCGGGCTTGCGCGGAGGCGCCAATCCATGCATCCACAGGCCGACGCGCCATGTCGGCAATGCGCAAGCGCCGACGCCAGCGAAGATTTATCGGGCGGAGCCGGCGCATGCCGGCTCGGCAAAGAGGAGAGAAGCTGCAATGAAGGTCCTTGTCCCCGTCAAGCGGGTTGTCGATTACAATGTAAAGATCCGGGTCAAGGCTGACGGGTCGGGCGTCGAACTGGCCAATGTGAAGATGTCCATGAACCCGTTCGACGAGATTTCCGTCGAGCAGGCGATCCGCATGAAGGAAGCGGGCCAGGCTGACGAGATCGTCGTCGTCTCGATCGGGCCGGACAAGGCGACCGAAACGCTGCGCACCGCGCTGGCGATGGGCGCCGATCGCGGCATTCTGGTCAAGCATGACGACATCGTCGAACCGCTTGCGGTGGCCAAGATTTTGAAGGGCATTGTCGATGAGGAACAGCCGGGCCTGGTGATCCTGGGCAAGCAGGCCATCGACGATGATGCCAACCAGACGGGCCAGATGCTGGCAGCATTGCTTGGTTGGAGCCAGGGCACGTTTGCATCCAAGGTCGAGATCAATGGCGACAAGGCGTCGGTGACGCGCGAAGTCGATGGCGGTCTTCAGACCGTTGAGATCGCCATGCCGGCGATCGTGACGACCGATCTGCGCCTGAACGAGCCGCGCTATGCCTCGCTGCCCAACATCATGAAGGCCAAGAAGAAGCCGATCGACGAGAAGACGCCCGGCGATTATGGCGTCGACGGTGCGCCGCGCCTTTCGGTCCTGAAGACCGAGGAGCCGGAGGGCCGCAAGGCCGGCGTGAAGGTAGCCGATGTCAACGAACTTGTTGACAAGCTCAAGAACGAAGCGGGCGTGCTCTGACGAATTCGAATGAGGCCGGCCTGCAAGCGGCCGGTCTCTGCGCTTCCGGTGCTCACGTACCCAAGTACGCTCCGCGCCGGTTCTCGAACCCAACCGCTTCCGCAACGGCCTGATCCGAATTCGGGCCACAGCAAGCGGAACAAGGAAGGCAAGGACAACGAATATGGCCATTTTGCTGATTGCCGAACATGACAATGCAACCCTTTCCGACCAGACCGCCAAGGCGTTGAGCGCGGCGAGCCAGATCGGCGGCGACGTGCATGTGCTGGTCGCCGGCCAGGGGGCGCAGGCCGCCGCCGATGCGGCGGCCAAGCTCGATGGCGTGGCCAAGGTGCTGCTCGCCGAGGACGCCTCGCTCGAACACCAACTGGCCGAACCGATGGCCGCGCTGATCACCGGCCTTGCGGACGGTTACGACGTGCTGATCGCGGCGGCGACCACCAATGGCAAGAACATCATGCCGCGCGTTGCAGCGCTGCTCGATGTGATGCAGATCTCCGAGATCACCGAAGTGGTGTCCGCCGACACGTTCAAGCGGCCGATCTATGCGGGCAACGCGATCCAGACCGTCCAGTCATCGGACGCCAAGAAGGTGATCACGGTGCGCACCGCGTCCTTCAACGCGGCGGGAGAGGGCGGAAGCGCCAGCGTCGAGACCATCGGTGCCGCCGCCGACCCGGGCCTTTCGTCCTATGTGTCGACCGAACTGTCGGGCGGCGACCGTCCGGAGCTGACCTCGGCCAAGATCATCATTTCGGGCGGCCGGGCGCTGGGTTCGTCGGAAAAGTTCGAGGACGTCATCCTGCCGGTCGCCGACAAGCTGGGCGCCGCCGTTGGCGCATCGCGCGCCGCCGTCGATGCGGGCTATGCGCCGAACGACTGGCAGGTGGGCCAGACGGGCAAGGTTGTCGCGCCCGACCTCTATATCGCCGCCGGCATCTCCGGCGCCATCCAGCATCTGGCTGGCATGAAGGACTCCAAGGTCATCGTCGCCATCAACAAGGATGAGGATGCGCCGATCTTCCAGGTTGCCGATTACGGCCTGGTGGCAGACCTGTTCGACGTGCTGCCGGAACTTGAAAAGGCGCTCTAGACGCAACTCGGAATTCAAACGGATCGTCCAGACCGGGCTGCATGCAGCCCGGTCTTTTTCTTTGCCTGCGCCCCGCCGATCGCCTAGCGTCCGGGTTGAACGGGGCGCGCCATGGCCGAGGCGGCAAGCGACATTGCGGCACCAAGCCGGACTTTCTGCCCACGCCAGCGGCGGCGCTTCGTGCTGGTCGCGGCCATCCTCGCGTCTTCCATGGGCTTCATCGACGGCTCGGTCGTGTCGATTGCCACGCCCGCGATCCGCGCCACGCTGCCGGCGACCCTCGCCGAAGCGCTGTGGATCAACAATGCCTATATGCTGTTCCTGTCTTCCCTGATCCTGATCGGCGGGGCGGCCGGCGACCGGTACGGTCTGCGGCGCGTCTTCATGATCGGCATCTGCGTCTTCACCGCCGCTTCGCTGTTCTGCGCGGCGGCACCCAACGCCGAAACGCTGATCGTGGCGCGTGCGGCGCAAGGCATCGGCGCCGCAATCATGGTTCCGGGAAGCCTTGCCATCATCGCCAAGGCCTATCCGGCCGATGAGCGCGGCAAGGCGATCGGTATCTGGGCGGCGGCGTCCGCGCTCACCACGGCTGCCGGTCCCGTTCTGGGCGGGCTGGCGCTCGATCAGCTTGGCGACACGGCCTGGCGGCTGCTGTTTGCGATCAACCTGCCGTTGGGGATGATCGCGCTGGGCATGCTGTGGTTTCTGGTGCCGCCGGACGCGGCAACGGAGCGGCGGCGTCTTGATCTGGTCGGCGGCGGGCTGATCACGTTGGCGCTGTTCGTGCTGGCGTTCGGGCTGACCGGTGGCGGCGGCGAGGGAAGCGTGCCCGGCGCTGGTGCGGTGACCATCGCCATCGGCCTGTGCGCGGTGCTCGTTGCCGCCTTCATCTGGTGGGAGCGGCGCTATGCGGCGCCGATGGTGCCGCTCGCCCTGTTCGCGAACCGCGCGTTTTCGGGCGCCAACATGCTGACCTTCACACTCTATTTCGGCCTGTCGGCGATGCTCTTCTACCTGCCGATGACCGTGATCGGCGGCTGGGGCATCACCGAAGCGGCAGCGGCGCTGATGTTCGTGCCGATCACGGTGATGGTCGGGCTCTTTTCCGGCAAGGCGGGCGATTATGCGGACAGGCATGGCCCGGCATTGCCGGTGACGGCCGGGTCGCTGATCGTGGCGGTGGCCTATGGGACGTTGGCGCTCACGGTGCAGACGCAGAACTACTGGTTCGGCGTGATGCCGCTGATGGTGCTGTCGGCCTTCGGCATGGCGCTTCTGGTCTCGCCGCTGTCGACGGCGGTGATGACATCGGTCGATGATGACGACACGGGCACCGCATCGGGTGTCAACAATGCGGTGTCGCGGATGGCGGGGCTGGTCGCGGTGGCGGCGATGGGGCTTTTGGCCGCTGCGCTCTATCCTGCGCTGATGGGCGGGGGTGAAACGAGTTTCGGCGAGATCGTCGAAAGCGCCGGGCCAGCGGTGGCCGGCGCCCATGCCGAGGCCACGACGCTGACCTTTGCCGTCATTGCCGGGGTCACGGCCGTGCTGTCGGCAATCTCGGCGGCGATCGCATGGATGACACTGCCGCGCAGCGGAAAGCCGGGCCGCGCATAAGGGCGGAAAGGCGATCGGTCAGCCTTCGGCGCGCGCCACTTCCGTCGTCTCGTCCAGTTCGATTTCCAGAAGCGCGTTGATGCGGTCGCGTTCGCGCATGAAGGCCGCGAGTTCCTCGCCGGCCAACGTCTTGCCATCGGGCAGGCGGACCCGCATCGGATCGACGCGCTTGCCGTTGACGCTCATCTCATAGTGCAGGTGCGGGCCGGTCGAAAGGCCTGTCGATCCGATATAGCCGACCACCTGGCCCTGGCGGACCTTGGCGCCCGGCTGGATACCCTTGGCGAAGCGGCTCTGGTGTGAATAGGAGGTTTCATAGCCGTTGGCATGGCGGATCACGGTCTGCTTGCCGTAGCCGCTGTTCCACCCCGCCTCGATCACCGTGCCATGGCCGGGCGCGATGATGGGCGTGCCACGCGGGGCCGCCCAGTCGGCACCCCAATGCATGCGCGAATAACCCAGGATCGGGTGGCGGCGCATGCCGAAGCCCGAGCGGAACGTGCCGGTGGGCACCGGGTTGCGCAGCAGGAACTGGCGGGCGCTCCGGCCTTCCTCGTCATAATAGTCATACGTGCCGTCGGCGCTGCGGAACTTGTAATATTTGCGCGCCTGATCGCCGAAGGTGGCGCGCACAAACAGCACTTCGCGTACATCCTCGCCGCCCTCCTCTGGCACCGAATAGAACAGTTCGAGCGAATCGCCCGGATTGATTGCCGAGCGGAAATCGACATCGGCAGCGACCATCCGGACGATCTTCGACGCAATGGGCTGGGGAAGCTCATAGGCAAGAACGCCGCGATAGATCGCATCATAGACGCTGGGCAGATCCTGCGCGGGCGGCAGTTCGGGCGCGCGGTCACGCGCATTGATATGCCGCATGATGCCCGTATCGACCGGCTCGGGCGCCGGGACGAACTGGTCCTGGTCGTTGAGCGCGATCGTCAGCACATGGTTGCGGCCGGAATAAAGCGTTGCCCGGACGATGCGGCGGGCATCGATGCCTTGGTCCTTGACCAGGCCAAGCCGGATCGCATGACCGGCCTTGACAGTGCTGGCGTTCAAAAGCGTGGACAGGGCATCGGCCATTGCAAGGCTGCCGCGGTGCCCGGACGCTTCCATCAGGGCGACCAGTTCGCCGGCCGCGTCGATTGTGATCAGATCCTCGGCATAGACCGTCCGGTCGCCATCATCGTCGGGTTCGGCGACCGAAACGTTCTGCTGAACGATGCGGGCCTGCGAACCGGTCGTGGCGATTCCTTCCAGAAGCGGATTGTCGAGGCCAAAGCGGCGCGGATCGACATAATGCAGCGAGGCTACTTCGATGGCGCCCTCGGTCAAAACATCGGCGTTGGCGCGCACCGCCTCCTCTGCCTCCCACTCGTTGATCTCGAACGCGGTGTCATAGACATCGCTGTCGTCGAAGACAAAATCGGTCACCCGGATGGATGCCCCGGTTTCGATGCTGGCGCCGTAGATGAAACTGCTGGCGGGCTGGTCGTCCGGTTCGGTCTCGGCCTGTCCCGGTTCGGTGAAGATCGTCAGCGGATTGAAGGGGGGATAGTCCGAATCGACCGGTCTTGCCGCCGCAAGCGCGATCGACAGGTGTTCGAACGGCTTGGTGCGCACCACGTCGGCATCGCTGATCCGGGTGACGGTCGAAACGCTCATCCGGCGCCGGTCGGACGGCGGGGTGGCAACCTGGACGGAGTTGCCGACGAGGCGTGCGGTCTTGACGGCATCCTCATCATCGCGGCGATCAGAGCCGCTCTGCGAGGCGATCTCCGGCGGTGTGGCGAGAAACTGCTTGCCGTCGAGCGCGGCGAACAAAGCCACGCCCATCAAAGTGGTCGAGGTCAGCCCGGTCAGAAACGTGCCGGTCAGCCAGCGCAGTGATATCTCACGCCGGTCAGGCGCGCGGCGGCCGGTGCTGGCTATGGCGGGTTCGTTGCCCACCAGTTCGGCCTGTCTGTCCGGCTTCGCGCTCATCGGCACCGTTGCATTGATTAAATCCCGTCCGGTGAATGCCTTGTGGGGGTAAATGTGTCAATGCGATGACCCGGCCGCGGACCGCTCTCGTTATGCGTGGAATCGAGGTGTCTGGCGCGCCGAACTGAGCCACAACAACAAGGCGGAAAGCCTGTCGGACAGGGGCGCCGCCGGGACTGTCAAAAAAATGCAAAAAAAGCGGATTTCGTCGTTGACACTCAAAGGGTCCGACGACTATATACCGCTCACCAACGAGGGCGGCGCCGCCGCTGGCGGCAACTTGCTTCGCTCTCATGGTATTCACAGAGAGCCGCTTTAGCGACCCTCGCATACGGTT